>JBEITT010000117.1:0-15059 GCA_040374745.1 Planctomycetaceae bacterium
ATGCCACCGCCCATGCCGCCCATTCCACCGCCCATGCCGCCCATTCCACCGCCCATACCGCCCATACCACCGCCCATGCCGCCCATACCACCCATGCCGCCGCCCATGCCACCAAACTGGCCCGAGGCGCCGGAGGCGATCAGGCCCGGGGGCAGGATCACGCGGAGCTTGCGTTTGGAGTTATTCTTCATGGTGAGTTTCATGCGGCCGTCGCCAGTTCCTTCGGCGCGGGCCAGCACTTCACCAGATTTCAGCGCGTCAAAAAGACTAATGTTTGTGTAAGGGTCAAGCTGCTGTCCTTTTACAGCCTGATTCGTTCTCGTATCTTTTGCTTGCGGTTCGGCATTGATAGTAGAATTGGTGCCGAAGACCAGGCCAGCAGCAAATACGATCAGGACTCTCTTAGAGGATACCATTGGTTGTCCTTTTAGAAGATCGTGTAGAGATTTGCAAACTGAAGAGAGCCCTGTTGTATGTTGCGGGCTCAGGAGACAAGATTCCTATACCACAAATAATGACGAACAATCATTTGAAATTATTCGACCGGTTTATGAAAAATTTAAGATGGTTGTATCGTATTAATTGTAAAGATTATGCCTTCAAATTCGTGAATCGTGGGTGCCAAACTCTGGAGTCCCGAATTTGATATTAAAGCCAGGCAAGTTGATTCAGCGGTTTTTCTATCTTTCGACAAAGCCGGGTGAGATAATCCGGTAGGAAAAAATGGACCGTCGAGTCAAGCGGTCGTTGCCGGTTAAGATGTTGAATAGCAGGAGAGGAGCGTTTGGCTGAAGCAACTGGGCCGTTTTTTTAGCTCTCAATGCCGGGGTGCACCCACTCGGTTGAGCCGTCGGCCCAGTGTTCCTGTTTCCAGACCGGAACACGTTTTTTGATTTCATCCATCATCCATGCACAGGAATCGAAGCTGGCCTGCCGGTGAGGAGTGGCCACAGCCAAAGCGATACTCGCCTCAGCCAAAGGCACCCGTCCCAGGCGATGAACGACACCCAGCCTGGGGATCGGCCAGCGGGCGGCTGCTTCGTTCAGGATTTTCTCAAGTTCTTTTTCAGCCATGGCCGGATAGGCTTCATAGACCAGATCTACAGTTTGTCGATCGCGAGTAAATTCTCGAACTGTGCCGAGAAAGAGGCATATGGCACCACACCGTGGTGACGTTATTCGTTCGACCAGCCGTGCGTGATTAATCAGATCGTGGGTCAGTTCGACAATAAGCAGTTCGGGCAGGGCAATGCCTGGCTCGCCACTACCGCCACTGACTGGCATGATGATTGCCACGCGGTCGCCGTTTTGAAGTCTTGTCTGACAATCGACAAACTCTTCATTCACCGCCCATCGGGCATGAGGCAGTTTCTGTGCAAGCCCCGTATATTTCCGGGCAAGCAACCCGCCAGTTTGCTCAAGTGTATTGCCTTCTGGGATTTCAAATTGTTCCGAGGCCACGCCTGTGAGGTCGCGAATCGAGGCAAAATAAAGCAGTTCGATTGAAATCAGCGACACTGGCCATACCCCGCGGTGTTTTCAAGACATTAAACCTGCCGGGCCTGTTCCAGAACAGATGGTCGGCCCGGCTGCGATTCGACCTTTGTATTGGCCGCCTGATTTGCCGCCGGTGGCCAGCTTTGCAGGTGGCGCATGGTGCGCTGATGCATGGTCTCAATCGTCTCTTTCAGGGACCCCAGGCTGCCCGTGCCGAATTTGTCGATGATTGCAGCGACTATCTCAAAAGCGACAACATTTTCCATAATCACGCTGGCCGCCGGTACCGCACAAACATCAGACCGCTCGTAACTCGCCGGCGATTCGCTGAGCGATGCCATTTTTATGCTCGGCCCACGGGCCGCCAGCGTGCTGATCGGCTTTTTATAGGCCCTGATCACAATCGGCTCGCCGTTGGATGTGCCGCCCTCAATGCCACCGGCATTATTTGTCGGCCTGCGGAAGCCAAACCGGCGGTCGTCAGCCTGATGTTCAGCCTCGTATCGTATCGGGTCCATAACCTGCGAGCCGGGCCGACGGGCTACTTCGGTACCCAAGCCGAATTCTACAGCCTTCACTGCCTGAATGCTCATCACGGCAGCGGCAAGCCTGGCGTCCAGCTTGCGGTCATATTGCGTGTGAGAGCCCAGGCCCATCGGGCATCCGGTCACAATCGTTTCCAGCACTCCGCCCAGCGTGTCGCCGGTGGAGCGGGCGTGGTCGATTGCCGCAATAATGGCGGGATCGGCACCTGGGTTTAATGTGTAAACCTTACTGGAATCACGGGTTATGCGGTCAAGCGAAAGGGGGTGGGCCTGGCAGCCACCCAGTTCAATCACATAGCCAATTACTTCAATGCCCAGGTGGCGTAAAAGCTGACTGGCCATGGCACCCACGGCTACGCGGATTGCCGTTTCGCGGGCACTGGCACGTTCAAGCACCTGGCGTATACCGGTTTCATAGGACAATGAACCGGCCAGGTCAATGTGGCCGCCGCGAGGTGCTTCGGGCTCGGCCAGTTTTTCGAGCTTGGCATCTTTGTTGATCAGCCTGAGAGTGAGTGGGGCACCGGTAGTTTCGCCGCGATAAATGCCGGAATCAATGGCGATGAGGTCGGTCTCGATTTGCTGACGTTTGCCCCGGCCATACCCACCCTGGCGTCGCTTCAGTTCGCTGTTAATGGCGTCGAAATTGATTTTCATGCCGGAGGGGAAGCCGTCGAGAATGGCCGTGAGTGCCGCGCCATGGCTTTCACCCGCCGTCAAGTACCTTAAACTCATCTCTTCCAACGCCTTCAGTTAATGGAACGCGAATTTGTTGTGCGATCAATTTGTTATTTGAATATACCATAATCCCGGGCATCATGGCCTGAACGATTCATTTTCAGCAGGGTTCGGCCCAGGGGAATTGCTGACGGGTAATTCGTTCATAAGCCTCGACATATTTTGCTCTTGTGTGGCGCACGATGTCGTCAGGCAACCTGGGTGGAGTGCTGGCATGATCCCACCCCGACTCATCCAGCCAGTCTCGCACAAACTGTTTATCAAATGAAGGTTGCGTGCCGCCCGGCTGGTAAAGCGAGGCATCCCAGTAGCGTGAGCTATCAGGTGTCAGCACTTCATCGGCCAGAATGATCTCGCCGGTGTCAGGATCGATTCCCCACTCAAATTTTGTGTCTGCCAGGATAAGTCCATTTTCACGGGCCCAGTCGGCAGCCTTGCTGTAAACATTGATGCTCAAATGCTTTAAACGAGTGGAAAGGTCATGGCCAATATCGGCCACCATGCGTTCAAACGAGACATTTTCGTCGTGTCCTTCCACGGCTTTCGTGGCTGGAGTGAAGATTGGCTCTGGTAGACGGTCGCTCTCTTTCAGACCTGCTGGAAGATTAATACCACAAACACTTTGTGCTGATTTGTATTCACGCCAGCCACTGCCGGAAAGATATCCGCGAACCACACACTCAAATGGAACGATTCTGACCCGCCTTACAAGCATACACCGGCCAGCCAGTGATTCTTTAAGTTTAGGGCTTGAAGCAACTTCTGGAATATATTCGGCGATGCTGTCTATGTTTGAAGAGATCAGATGGTGAGGTGTTTCAAGTCGGGCGAACCAGAAATCAGAAAGACTTGTCAGGACCCGGCCCTTGTCAGGGATCAGTGTTGGTAAAATCCAGTCATAAGCCGAGATACGATCGGTGGCTACCAGCAGCAATGCCTTGCCCGAGATTTCATACATCTCGCGAACCTTGCCACTGTAACACTTATACTTGCCAAGGGCTTGTGACCAGATGTCAGGCACGTTTCCCGGTTCCTGTTGGTTCTTTGGAAAAGCTCAGCGGTGAATCATTATCAGAAATATTTTATCTGATTTTCATAAATCATTTCTGCATTTTTCTCATGGATTGGTTTCAATGAAAATGAAATTGTCCAGGACCTGGTCGACAACCTCTCTATCCGGAGTTCCCCATGCTACTTCTGAAAGTTGCCGCAAGCATTGCACCGATAATGATTTTGACTATGAGTTCAATGGAGATTTCAAGCATGGCTTCAGCGGCTGAAAAAGTTATCGTCGCCCATCGTGGATCCAGCGGTTATGTGCCTGAACACACGCTGGAAGGTGTTGCCATGTCGCACGCCTTCGGGGCTGACTTCATTGAGCAGGATCTGGTGCTGACCAAAGACCACGTGCCCGTGGTAATGCACGATATTGAACTTGAGCCGATGACAGATGTTGCGATCAAATACCCAGGGCGTTGCAGGACCGATGGAAAGTATTATGCGATTGACTTCACGCTGGCTGAGATTAAACAGCTTAACATTCATGAACGAAGGAATTTGAAAACTGGCGAACAGGCCTATCCCAAGCGTTTTCCTATCACGTTGGGCCAGTTTCGTATCCCCACTCTTGAAGAAGAGTTGCAGCTTATATCAGGGCTTAACAAGAGCCGTGGCAAAAATATCGGTATTTATCCTGAAATCAAGTCGCCTTCTTTTCACCGTGCAGAAGGGGCCGATATTTCGGCGATTGTAATCAAAATACTTGCCCAGTATGGATATAGAAGTAAATCTGATAATTGTATTATGCAATGTTTTGAGTGGAACGAACTCAAAGAGATCAGGGCACTGGGTTATCAGGGCCGGTTGGTTTATCTTGTGGGCGGTAAGTCGACCCGGCTTGACGGAGAAGAAAAGGTGCCCTTTCACCAGGAGACCATGGCACTGATTGCCCGGGTGGCTGATGGTGTGGGCCCCGCCTATTCTTTAGTCGTTGAAGAAGATGCCAACGGCCATTGGAAAAAGACCGACTTTGTCAGGCTGGCTCATGGGGCAGGGCTTGTGGTGCACCCCTACACTGTTCGGGCTGACGTGCCGATGGGAAAGGTCACGGATGTCAGCCGGATGTTCGACCTGATTTTTACTGAAGCCGATGCTGATGGCGTCTTTACGGATCATCCGGATCAGGGTGTCATGTGGAAGTCCAAAAACTGACAAGCTGGAAAATTTGAATTTTCCGAGTGAAACTGGCTTTGACCAAATTTACCCGTGCGTGCATAATTTCTGAAAGATTCAACACATTCAGCTGTAAAGATTTCAGTTGAAGCTGGGCTCATTGAGGCGGGCTGGCATGTTGCCGCCGACTTTGACGAATAAAACTCTCTCAGGAATGGCACGGATGTCGAAAGCCGCAAACGACTTGAAGTCAGATCCAGGGCACAGTCGGCCAGTTGTCAGGCCCAGGCCCGCCATATTCCGGGCGCTGGGCCATAGCGAGCCTTCGGTGGAAGTATGGGTTGACGGTCAAAAATACCGTCTTCTGCGAGTCTTCAAGCACGATTCCTGGGCTGCAACTGCGCTTTATCAGGCGGAAGATGGCCGGAAGACCATCTGCAAATTCAATCGGGTTCAGTCGATCGGGCCGATACCAATGCGCTGGCTTGGTCGATTTCTGGCCCGCAATGAATCAACAGCCCTGCTGAAGTTGCAGGACACAGGGCATGTGCCTGTTTTGCTGAAGGAAGTGGTGGCTGATGGCCACAGACAACCGAATGCCATTGCGAGAGTTTTTATTGAGGGGCACCCGCTGGGTCATCGTGAGGCAGTGCCCGAATCGTTTTTCCCGACACTGCAGTCATTGCTTAAAGTAATGCACAATCGCAGGATGGCTTACGTTGACCTGCACAAGAGAGAAAATGTGCTTGTAGGCGACGATGGCCAGCCTTATCTGATTGATTTTCAGATCAGCTTCGTGCCGTCAAAACTTCTGCAAATGCTGCCGACAACCTGGTTACTGCTTCCGATTCTGCAGAAAAGCGACGATTATCACCTGGAAAAGTTAAGGCTGAAATCATCGCCTTCAGGCAGCGATGAAGGAATAAAAAGGCCGTGGTGGATTCGTGTGCACCGGGCGGTGGCCATGCCTTTTCGTCAGATTCGCCGACGCATGCTGGTAAAAATCAAGGTGCGCAGCGGAAGTGGTCGCGTGCACACCGAGCATTTCACTGAAGAAGGCCTGCGTGAGTCTCAGCATTCAGCCTGATTGTTATTTCAAGTCGATTTTATAATCAGTCTGGTCGGGCTTTACCTCGATAGTAATTCCCGAGCTTGAATAATTGTGAAACTTCACAGGAATCGGGTCTTTTTTACCGCCGGCCGCACCTTTGACAGCCACGCGGTGCAGACCCGCCACGGCACCATCTTCATTTTGGAATGTTGAAAGCACGAACGTGCCATTTTCAATATTACCGTTCGCTTCGCGACCGCCATTTTCGGGCTCGAAGCTGATAGACCCCTGCGCCACGGGCCTGCCTTTAATGGTGACGACCCCTTTTACTGGTATAGTAGTCTGATTACTTATTGCGGCCGGCGGAGCTGACCCGCAACCGCTGAATCCCAGAAAAACACAGGGGATTAATGCAACAAGCCTTGATTTGATGGGCATCTTCCGGTTGGCCTGAAAGAAAGAGGCTCCGAACATGGCCGGAGCCTCGGGTAAAGAAATTGAATGACCAACTGGCCTGATCAATAGGAGTCGGCAGATACCACTTCGCCTCCGGCCATGGTGCCAAGGGCTCGCCAAGTGCCGGGATTCACCGTGTTTTTGATGAACTTGACGCTGCCGTCAGCGAAGAGCACATTGACACCGCCCGGGTGATTGCTGGTTGCGGCCAGCGACATGTAAGTCGGTCCGCCATCGTTTTCGTCAACGGAATCCCAGTCAACCCGCACTCTCTGTCCGGCATTTGAAAAGCCAGTTGCCCGGCTCACTGCCTTCACATTATGGTTTGGGGTCATCGCAGTAGTGAAGCCTGAATAATACACACCGCCGTTGGTCCAGCGGGTATGGCCCAGTGGCCCACCGGCCTTCACCTTGCCGGAAGCTGTGCCGCATGAGGCGACAAGCGAAGCGAGTGCCTGCTCAGATACGCTGCCAGGGGCAGGTACATTGGTCGGACTGAATGCGACACCCGCTGCATTCGGCGATGAGTTGGCTGACATGCAACTCCGGAACTGGGCATGACCTATGAGCCCTTCAGATGCCATGATCGTATTGCTCAGGCCATCTGTCACCATCGAAATGGTTCGCGAATAATTGGGGCCGAACAGCGACCTGTTCATCGGGCCTACGCTGTTTGTAGCTCCCCAGATAGTGCTGTGCACATACCAGTCGCCACTGCTGACACCATAGCTCGTAGTGGCATAGCCAGTGCCGCCAAGTGAGGCGTCATCACGCTTCGAACCAGGGTCGCTGGGGCAGTTCAGAAAGGCCAGCGGCATGTTGGCAACTGTCGTATTAGGGGCCGCACTGTAAGTCAGATTAAAATTGATAGAAGCGTAAAATGCATTCTGTTCAATAAAAGGGGCACTGCGGGCAAAAGCACTCCAGGATGATTCAAAAAGCCAAGTACCAGGGGCACCTGTCGGGGCCGGAACCAGAATCGTCTGCATCGGGAAGGCACTGTTGGCACTTTCATAATTGTGAAATGCCAGACCCATCTGCTTGAGATTGTTGACGCACTGAGAACGTCGGGCCGCCTCGCGTGCTGACTGAACCGCAGGCAAAAGCAGGCTGATCAGCACCGCAATAATCGCTATGACTACCAATAACTCAATCAGGGTGAAACCCCGGCGACGATTCAACATGTCAGTTCCTTCATAGAATCTTCTTGATTTCTACATCGAATCAACACATGTGTATTTGTTGATTCGAATCACCCTTGTAATTCTGTTGGCTGCAGGCTGATGTGTCAAGCAGATGCTTCTGTGTCGGATGTTTTAAATCAGGCTGAACAAAGAACGGATATGAAATTGTAAATTAATGTAAATACGGATCTTAGATGATTCTTGCGGAAGCAGTTCGGGCAAAGGCTTCATCAAAAATACATCATTATTTCATTGATGTTTTACGGATATTTCGGACAAAAAAACGGCGGGAAAGATCCCGCCGTTTTGAGTTGCATTAATTGGTCAAGCATGAGCAGTTATTTTGCTTCTGCAAAGCCGGCATCAAGCAGGTCAGAGAAGCCGGGTTTCAGGGCACGGACATCGTAGCCCTTTTCTTTCAGCATGGCAGCGGCACGCAGGGCCCGGGCACCGGCACCGCAGTGGGCATAAACAACTTTTTTCTTGTCGATCCCCAGTTTCAGAAACGATTCGCCCATGGTTTTGGTCAGTTCACTCATGGGCAGGAATTTGGCGTCCTTCAGGTGGCCATTATCCCACTCGGACTGCTCGCGAACATCAAGCAAAACTGCCTTGCCTGATTCAACAGCTGATTTAACCGTTTTCAGGTCGTCTGTGGTGTGAGTTGGTTTAGCATCCTGTGCTGTTGCTGTTTGAATCAGCCCGCAAAGAATTGTCATGGCAAGTGTAAAAATGAATTGTCGGCGCATCTTTTATTCTCCTGTTTGGTTTGACGAATCGAACCTGTCTCCGGTAATTACGCGGCTGCCTCGTGCCCATTCAATAGCCGGAAGCGGTTTTCGCCCTTCTGTCTGAATTGTTTTTAACAAAACGGCCTGGCCATCGCCACACGAAACAGCAATTCCCGACTTGTCGGCCTGAACGACCACACCAGCTTCAGGATATTGCGAGAGATTCATATCTGCAACTTCTGACACGTGAAAAAGCACATTAACTCCCTGGCGTCCGTCAGCCGGTATAAATCGAGACCGGGCCAGTGGCCATGGATTCATCGCACGGATAAACCGGTCAACCAGAGCAGCAGACAAAGACCAATTCACGAAAGATTCTTCTTTGGTCAGCTTCGGGGCCCGTGTTGCCAGTGATTTATCCTGATGCTCGGGTCTGGTTCGTCCTTCGATAAAATCTGTCAAAGCCCGGGCCAGCAGTGGGGCACCCAGTTCGCCCAGACGGGCTTCAAGGCTGGCTGCGGTTTCGTCGGGTTTAATCGCAGTCGAAAGCATCCCCAGAATGCCACCGGCATCAACCTGTGAAGACATTTGTATGACAGTTACCCCGGTTTCGGCATCGCCTGATTGCATGGCACGGGCTACTGGGGCGGCACCTCGAAACTTAGGTAGCAGGGATCCATGCAGATTGACTCCGCCAAAGGTGGCTGAAGCAAGTGTTGCAGGCTTGAGAATCTGGCCGTAAGCTACTGTCACCAGCAGGTCAGGCTTGAGCGATTGCAGCAGGGCAGTGCCTTCGGGTGCGTTCAGGTCTTCGGGCTGATGTACGGGGAGACCTCGTTTCTCAGCAGCAAGTCGTATGCGGGCCGGGATAATTTCCTGCCTGCGACCCTGGGGCCTGTCGGGCTGAGTGATGAGAGCAAGCAGCTGAAAATGCTGATCAAAGAGATATTCAAATGATGGCAGGGCAAAATCTTTGGTGCCCAGAAAAACAAGGCGGGCCTGTCGGGCATCAGGAAGGGGAGAAGGTGAGTCAATCATTTATCAAGGATCAGGCGTCGGCCTGTCTTGCGCCTGAAGGCCTTTCAGTCGCAACAGGCAACTTCGGGGGCAATACCGGGGCAGGCACGCCGGGAGCAGATTTGAGGGCATCAATTTCGGCTTGTAATGCGGTAGTTGCCGCCAGTTCTCCTGCTTTTTGAGCTTCTTCAAAACTGGTTTCGAACTGCTTGATCTGTTTGGCCAGGGTAGCCCGGGTGAGCATTCCGAGATAGTCAATAAAAAGTTTGCCATCGAGATGATCGATCTCGTGTTGAATCGCCCTGGCATGCAGGCCTTCGGCATCAAGTTCTACAAGCTCTCCCATCAGGTTGAAGAACCTGACTCGTATTCGTTTCGGCCGACGCACCTCGGCATAAAGGGCAGGCAGGCTGAGGCAACCCTCTTCGTATTCGCTGGTGGAATGACGTTTGACAATTTCAGGATTAATATAAACCTGTTCGTTTTCAGACTGTTCAGGGTCGGCTGTCAGGTTCAGAATGAAGAACCGGAATGGCAGCCCGACCTGATTTGCAGCCAGACCAATACCACGGGCAGCATACATCAACTCGAACATGCCACGAATGGTGGCTTTGAAATTGTCGTCGATCCGCTCAAGAGGCTTGCTTGGAGTGCGAAGGACGGGATGCGGGTAGTGAACTATCTGAAGTTGTTCAGGCATTTTTTTATCCGCAGGGCTCCGTCTTCCGGACGTTTGCTTTGAGATATACTGATCTGCTCAACCTAACTGGCAGAGCGAGCGTGGTGAAATATTCAGAATCTGGTTGAGTATGGCCGGGACTTCGTTCTCATGGATATAGTCATCTTCAACCAGTGTGGCCAGCGACCGGGATAACCCGCGCCGAAGTATCTGCAGATTGCCATAAGTCCATTCAACACTGCCTGCGTGAGACTGGCATGCAACCAGTTTACAGGCAGGCACGGATTGAAACCGCGAGGACAGTTCGCGGGCGATCAGGTCGGTCACAAAACCACCCGATCCGAATCCGGCCACTGCAATGTTGGGCGAGCGTGCCGCAATCTCGCAGAATCGTGACGACATTTCACTGATTCCCGGCATGATAACGAACTGCGTGCCTGGAAAATTCGCAAAGAATTTAGCAATAGCCGCAGGGCAGGTTGATGGCTGAAATGGCGAATGGCCTGTTGAGATTATCTGCACAGACCTGCGATTTTCGTGGTGCCAGACCAGCAGAGCCCAAGCCACTGCATGAATGATCTGATCGGTCTCTTCAGCGGTGAGAGAAATATCGCCGGCAACGCGGTCAAGCAGTTGATTAACCGCATCTTCATCAGGTGCCCGGAACGCAAACTTCATGGGAAGTCTTATCGTCGTAAAACGGGTCTTGTCAGAATAGGCGGTGGCAAGCCACGCACCGATTTTTTTCACCAGTTGGGAATGGTCGCGGAACGATCCGCCGAGCGTTTGGGCCAGCGATTCTGTATATGCTCCTTCATTCCCGCGTTTTTTACCGTGGGTTTGTGGTTTCGCCAACAGAATGGTTGCATCAAGAAAATAGTGCACATTGATGCCAAGCCCGGCATCTGCGGCGTCAACATGGCTCAGGGGCATGGCCAGAGCCTGTATGTGGGCTCGTTCGCCAAGAACCTCAGCTGCCCAGCCGGGCTGGGAAGTTCGACTGGCGATGGTTGCGGCGAGTGCCTGCCAGTTCGATTCGGTCAGGCTTTTTTCAGTAAAATCGAAGAGATCGTTGAGAATACGGAAGAATCGCCAGCCTGTTGAAGTATTTTGCACTTTCTGCAGATAGGGCAGGGTGGCTTTGATATGGTCATCGGGCGATTTCGCAGATGCCGCTGCCTCATCGGGCATACCGACCGACTTCATCTCTGCCGCAAGGCCCGGGTGTGCCAGCAGGCCTGCCAGAGTGCCCACAGAGGGCAGGCCCGGGCGAATTAGATTGAAGGTGTCAAAAATGTGCGTTTCGTCGAACCGGCGGGCGATTCGCTCAACAAGACGTGGGGGGTCGGTGAACATCCGTGGTGGTCATCCCGGTTCAGAAAATGAAATCCTTCACGCTGGTGGTGAAGAATCTTCAGTACCTAATGAATTATATTGATGATAGGCTGTCATCTCAAACCAGCGTGCCTAAAATTCGACCTGAGGCAGCCGAATGACGGTTGGTTCGGATAAAAGTCAAACGACAAAGGTGGGCCATGCTGGCCCACCCCTGACTTGATTAATTGCCCTGCCGAAAGCCGGCTTATTCGGCTTTCTCGGCTTTCCGGGCACGTTTGGCTGTCTTGCGTTCGGCTTTGGCTGCGGCCAGATCGGCCTTGACCTTGCCGGTCGGGAAGCGTTCGCGAAGGCGAACGGCCTTGCCTGTGCGGTTTCGCAGGTAGTTGAGCTTGGCGCGGCGCACACGGCCTGAACGCTTGACGGTAATGTCGGCAATTCGCGGGCTGTGCAGGGGGAACTTTCGCTCGACACCTTCGCCGGCAACGATACGACGTACCGTGAACATTTCCCGGGTGCCCGAGCCGCTGCGGCCGATGACCACGCCGTTGAAGATCTGGATGCGTTCCTTATCGCCTTCCAGAATTCGCACGTGAACATCAACCGTATCGCCGACCTCAAAATTCGGAACGGTTTCTCGCAGGTTTGCCTGCTCAACCTTTGCCATCAGTGCATTTTGCATGAGATTGTTACTCCGTCATTAACTTTGGCCGGCTGATTTTGATCCGGCACTTGGTATTGTGAATCTTGTCAGTCTTTACGTTCTTTTCGCTGGCTTTCCCGCCAGCGGGCGATCTGGGCATGATTACCGCAGAGCAGCACTTCAGGAACGCCCAGGCCGCAATATTCGCGGGGGCGAGTGTAGTGAGGGTATTCCAGCAGATCCCGCTCGTCGTGAAATGATTCGTCAGCGGTGCTTGATTCATCGCCCAGGACACCAGGCACAAGCCGCATGACGCTGTCAATCACAACCATGGCGGGAACCTCTCCACCTGAAAGTACATAGTCGCCAATTGAAACCAGTTCCGGCTGAAGTATGTCGATAACACGCTGGTCGAAACCTTCATATCGACCACAGATCAACAGAATTCGCCGTTTATTCAGCAATTCCCGTGATTTTGATTGATGAAACCTCGTGCCGGCTGGTGCCAGAAGCACCACATGAGCAGGTGTCGGGTCGTCGGCCTGAATTGCTGCAACAGCCTCCACCACCGGTGGAGCCATGATCAGCATGCCTGGACCACCGCCGTAGGGCCGGTCGTCCACCTGGCCGAACCTGTTGACCGCCCAGCGGCGCAGGTCCCAAAGCCTTACATCAACCAAGTTCCTTTCGATGGCCCTGCCGAGGATTGATTCAGACAGGAAACCGTCAAAAAGACCCGGAAACAGGGTCAGCACGTCAAATCGCAGGGGGCAGGGCTGATGCAATTCAGGATTGGTATCGTTTGACATGCCAATTCCTGCGGGCATTCGGTCCATCCACCTGGCGACTAACGCACGCCATGGTGTGAATGTCAGGCCTTTTTCGCGGCCGGGTTAGTCACGCCGTGCCGCTTCAGAATCACGGCCACTTTCTCGGTCGGCTGTGCGCCACACGAGAGCCAGTAGGCAGCCCGTTCCTTGTTCAGCACTTCGCGGGCTTCGGCGTCGCGAACCAGGGGGTCATAATGGCCAAGTTCTTCAATGATGCGACCATCGCGAGGTGTCTTGGCATCCATCACGCAAATCCGATAAAACGGCCGGTGCAACCGACCCATCGCTTTCATCCGAATCCGTACCATGCTGAGTCTCTTTCCAGCAAAAAACTTCAGGCCGCTTCGTTCCCCGCTTCAGGGAGCACCCGATGGACCTGATTCACCAACCGCCAACTTCATTCATGCCCCAGGCATAAATTCATCGGCACAAAGAGCCGCCGGCTTGACCCCTCAGGGGGCCGACGCACCACCTTGATTTTCCTTCATTTCCCGGCGTTTTTTACGCTCGGCTTTTTCCCGCTCCTTACGAAGCTTCTCTTTTTCCTTCGGGCTTAGCCGCTTGCCAGTCGTGCCCTTAGCACCGCCCAGAAGTGCCGCAGGATTCATCATCCCGGCCTTGCCCATGCCGGTCAACGCACGAACTCGATCCATCAGAGACATCTGCGACATCTGCTTGATCAGTGCCGCCATGCCCTCAAACTGTTTGATCAGGCTGGAAATATCCGAGGGTTCCACACCCGCTCCGGTTGCGATCCGCCGGCGTCGCGAAATATCTATCAGCCCGGGATTTGATCGCTCCCTGGGCGTCATCGAATCAATAATACCCTGAATTCGCCGCACTTCCTTGTCGGCATCCATTCCGTCAAGCTGGCCGGCCATCTGGCCCATTCCCGGAATCTTGCCAAGCAAGTCTTTGACAGGCCCCATCTTTTTCATCTGAATGATCTGATTCCGGAAGTCGTTCAGATCAAACTTGCCCTTGGCCATGCGGTCCTGCTGGCGCTGGGCTTCCTCTTCCGAAATGTGTCGCTGGGCCTCTTCCACCAGGCTGACAATGTCACCCATGCCCAGCATCTGGCTCACAACCCGTGCCGGGTCAAAGGCTTCCAGCTTGTCGAGCTTCTCTCCCTTGCCAACAAACTTGATCGGCACGCCCGTCACATGACGAATCGAAAGTGCTGCGCCCCCGCGGGCATCGCCGTCGAGCTTCGTCAGAATCACACCGTTTAAATCGAGTGCCTTGTTAAACGCATCTGCAGAATTCACCGCATCCTGACCGGTCATCGCGTCGCATACGAAAAACACGATATGCGGTTTAACGCGTTTTTCAACCTGACGCAGCTGATCCATCAGGTCATCGTCAATGTGCAGACGACCGGCGGTATCAAGAATGATCGTGTCGCGATCAAGACGGTTGGCGGCCACCAGGCTGTTCTGGCAGACCCTCACAGGGTCGGCGGCACCATCCTCAGCGTGAACAG
Source organism: Planctomycetaceae bacterium (assembly GCA_040374745.1). Classification (GTDB taxonomy): domain Bacteria; phylum Planctomycetota; class Planctomycetia; order Isosphaerales; family Isosphaeraceae; genus QWQI01. Next base: position 14,362 of record JBEITT010000117.1, read on the forward strand.
GCACGCCCACCTGCTGACCAAGCACTTTCAGCTGTTCAATGGCAGCTGGTCGCTGAAGGTCGGCAGCCACCAGGATAGGGCGACGGTTGTGCCGTTCAACCAGCATTTTTGCCAGCTTGCCAACCGTTGTGGTTTTGCCGGAACCCTGAAGGCCGCACATCATGATGATGGTCGGGCCACTTTTCTCAAATCGAATTTCTGAGTCGGCCGAGCCCATGATCGCCAGCAGTTCGTCGTGAACAATTTTCACAACCTGCTGTTCGGGCCGTACGCTCCTGATCAATTCAGACCCAACGGCCTGGTCACCGATCCGGTCCATCAGTTTCTGCACAACGCTCAGACTGACGTCGGCCTCAAGCAGTGCAGTGCGAACGTCCCGAAGCCCTTCCTGGATATTGGCTTCGGTCAACAGACCACGAGGCCGGAAGCGGCCAAGTGCTGAACCAAGACGTTTGCTGAGATCGTCAAACATTTCCGATGCTGTCGCCCAAAACAAAACAACTCAACCGGCAATGCCCACTGCCGTGAGTCGTTTTATACGTCAGAATAGGGAAGAATATCAGAAAATCACTCGGAATACAAGTGTTCAGGCATGGAATTTCAATCTGAATTCGGTTTATACGGTTTACTTAATTCAAACCGTAATCAGCAGCTAAACCCTGAACTCAGGCGGTGGGCTGAGTTGGTGCTGCCAGCCC
>JBEITT010000181.1:0-4899 GCA_040374745.1 Planctomycetaceae bacterium
GAGAAGGGTTATTGAAAATACAAATGAGTGACTTCTTTATTTTTTAAAACTTATAAATGGAGGTGGTTATATCAGTGGTGAAATGGCATTGCATTTTGAGATGATAACTCTGCCTGTTGATGATGAATTCCAGTGTGAATGGTGCGATCGATTTAATCTCAGTTAAATTCAGTTCAATAGTTCAGCGGTCAGGCAGTGTGGCAATGATGACCGGTGAAATTGATTAATGAGTCAGGTCTCGCAGGGAAGTCAGGCCAACGGGTTCGCGGCTGGCAAAGGGTTCGGCCGACAGGACGCCGGCCATGATACCCCAGTATCGATTACGATCAAGCACGCGGTCGATCACACCTGGATGACCGGGGGGTTGATTGGCTACAAGCTGACTTTGATAGGCTTCGAGCACTTCGCGTTTAAGGTTGGTGAATCTGGAAATGTCAAGGAGGATGCTGGGTCGTTCGACGATTCGCAGATGCACGCTGAAATAGTAGAGGATACGTGCCGGGTGAAACGGTTGGCCGGCCATGTCTGATTTTGAAAGTTTCGACCAGAAACGAGCGTCCTCAACCAGTTTGGTTGCCGAGGTGTGATCGGGGTGAGCATCTTCCCAGTAAGGGGCGAAGATGAGCGAGGGCTGAAGTTGGCGGAATGATTCAGCCAACCGACGACGATTATCAAGTGTTGGTTCGAGGCTCCGGTTGGGCAGATTGAGGTTGCCTCGCCATGCAATGCCGAGGAGCTTTGTGGCGACGGAGGTTTCATTGCGGCGAATTTCCACCGAGCCGAGCGGAGTGGGTTCGCCGGAAGTGAGTTCCAGGATACCGACGCGGCGGCCTTCGGCGACCAGGGAGAGGATGGTTCCGGCCATGCCAAGTTCGGCATCGTCGGGGTGAGGGGCGACAACAAGAACATCAAGGGGCTGCATGGACTGGCTCGGCACGTGGGACAGGACGATTTTCACGAATGATTGAATCACTATACCAAAATTCGCCTGTCATTCTTTCAAGTACACGCATGGCACACATGACAACGGCCATGGTGCCCTGGCCGGGGAAAACCGAGTCGCCCACCAGCCAGAGGTTGCGACCCAGAGCACCCGGGTCGACGGCCATGAGATTGGCAGATCGGCGGCTGACAGGCGGGCCACCAACGCGGCCAAGTGTTCGACGTGTGTAGCGGGCGAAGGAACGTGGCGAGGCAAATTCAATATGCCGGATGGCCTGATCAACACCGGGGAAGGCACGCTCAAGGGCTGCCTTCATTCGAGAGGCGTAGTCGGCCTTACGGGCCTGATACTGATCGGCCGTGAGCCCATGCCAGTCGTCGGGGTTAACGTGGGTGCTGAGGGTGGCGGTGCGGATGCCGGCCGGGGCATAGGCTTCGTCGCCGGGTGGTGAGAGTGAAATCAGAACATTATTGCCGTCGTGGATTGGCAGATGCGGGTCGTGCAGAACGTGGTGAAAAAGGGCCCTGTGGTGGGCGAGGAAAGAGGCATCGATTGCAGCATATGCAGTGAAGGCACTCCAGCGGGCCCGGCTGCGTTTTTCGCGGCGATTGTGAGTAGCATCTGGCGATAAATCGGGGCCAAGCAGATTAGCGGCGAGATCAAGCGGGAGGTTGAAAGCAACCTGTCGGGTGTGAATGACCTGACCACGGCGGGTTTTGACGGTGAAAGTGGCATCAGGTTTTTTTCGGACAGAATCAACGATAGTTGCCGTGTGCAGATCGCCGCCCCAGCCGGCAAAGGCTTCACCCAGACCTTCAGCAAATGATTTCATGCCGCCGATGGGCCGGGAAAGGCCGAAGCGGTAGGCCTGGAGGCAGGCGGAGGCATTGGCGAGGGGGACGGTTTCAGGGCCGGCCTGGGCTGTATCCTGCAAAAGCATGGCAACGAGGGCAACGAATCGGGGCGAGCGGTGCAGGCCGAGAAGGCGCAGCATGTGCATGACTGTGACGAGCGAGGAGGAGGCCGCGAGTGAGCCGCCGATGCCAAGGATGCGAAGATTATGGAGGATGTCGAGGGGTGTGCGGATTGGCAGACGCGGCAGACCGCTGGCGGCGGCGAACATGGTCTGGCCGATTGATTCCTGAATTCGCCAGAAGCGGACGGCGTTTTCTCCGAGGTCGGGGAAGTGGCGGCGGATGGTAGATTCCCAGTCGGGGGTGCTGGAGGTCATGACGAGTTCTTCACCTGCCAGGCACATGCGATATTCATGCGTTGGCAGGGCATGGAAGTCAAGCCCGACGCGGTCAAGCAGGCCGCGGACAGGTTCGCCGTGGTTCATGCCCATCAGGGCGGTGGCGCCGCAGTCAAACGTGTAGTTGCCCCGCTGAAAATAGCCGGCACAACCGCCGAGATGGGTGTGGCTTTCGCAGAGGGCGGTTTTCAGGCCTTTACGCTGAGCCAGTGCGGCCAGGGCCAGGCCGCCGATGCCGCCACCGACGACGACGAGATCAAAGGTTGAATCAGCTTTGTGCATGTGCATGGTTTCCCGGTATGAATCTCACAGGAAATTTGTAGATAAAATGATGTGATCGGAAAGATTGGGATTTGGAAAAGCAAGTTCGGGTGTCGAATAGAAACGTGGATTTGGAAAGGGAAACCGGGTAAACGGGCGAGAGCTTTTCAGACAGGGCCTTGAGTTCACCTTGGGAAAAATTTGCCGGATTGATATAGTTAGTGTATGAGTGATTCGGAGATGATCAGAAGAAAATGAGCAGGGAATTTGATTGATGGCACAGTGGATAAAAGTTGCGGGTGTGGCGGAAGTCAGCCCGACCAAAGCCCGAGAGATAGAGCATCAGGGCCGGGTCATTGCCGTGTTTCAGGTGGGCAGTGAGTATCATGCAATAGACGGCATTTGTCCGCACCAGGGTGGGCCGCTGGCGGAAGGGCCACTGGAAGGCACGTGCGTGACATGCCCCTGGCACGGCTGGCAATTTGACGTGGTGAGCGGCAAAACACCGCTGGGCAGCCGGGTGAAGCAGGAGGTTTATCCTGTGAAGGTCGAGGGCGACTCTCTATTTGTGGAAGTGCCCTGAAAGAACCTGGCTGATTGGCTGCAGCAGGCCGACCGGACAATGTATTGAGCGAATACGACACCGCCCACGCCGAGACTTAATGTGTTTACCATCAGGCCTTATCGAAACAATGACGTTGCAGGCATTGTTTCGGCCTGGAACCGGTTGATGACGGGCCCCAATGTGGGCAGCCCTGTGACAAATGGCGAATTTGAGCTGTTTAATCTTTCGCGGCCCTATTTTGATGCAGCAGGATTGCAGGTGGCCATTGATGAGGAGACACGGGCGATAGCGGGTTTTGTGCACAGTGGTTTTGGCCCGGCAGACCCAGCTTCGTTCTGTCGCAGACTTGACAGGTCGATGGGCACGATTGCCGTGGTGTGTGCACCTGCCGACCCGGAAATGGAAGATTCGTTAATTCAGGCGGGCATTAACTATTTGAGGAAAGAGGGAGCTGGTGTTATCTATGCCGGCGGGCGTTTCCCGCTGAACCCGTTTTATTGGGGGCTTTATGGAGGCAGTGAGTTTTCAGGCGTGCTTGACAGCCAGCCGGAACTTCAAGCGGCGCTGGTGAGAAATGGGTTTAAGGAATCAGCCCGGAGCGTGCTTTTTGAGTATAACCTGGCAAAGGCCGAGCCCCGGCATGTGAAGAATATTGTATTAAAGAGGGAATCGCGACTTTCCATACTTGAGGATGATTCTCTAGGTTGCCACTGGACAGAACTGGCCCTTGAGGCGTTTCACCCGATGAATGTGGAGATCAGGGATCGGCACGACACCCGCACACTGGCCAGGTCGGTTTTATGGCCGATGGCACTTTACGGGCGTCGGGAATCTGTTTCGCGCATTGGGCTGATTGGTGTGGAGGTGGCACCGGGCCACAGGCGGCAGGGCTATGGGAGACTGGTTGTGACTGAGTCAATCAAGTGTGCCATAGAACTGAGTTACGATGTGCTGTGCGTGCAGACAGACGTTACCAATACACCGGCCATGGGCCTTTATGAAGGCATGGGCTTCAGCCGCAGCGGTTCGGCAAGCCTGTTCCGTCTGGGATAATCCGGCACGAAATTTCTGAATTGTATCAGGTTAAGACCAGGCACAAATTTTGCCGCATTAACTGGCCTTAATCAGCTGGTTCATGATGAATTTGGGAAACATGATCAGTTCACCTATCTAATGGTTGGATATTGACTTATCTATTTTGCCGATATGTAAATACAATTTATTGCACGAAAATTTAAAGATTTAGATTCTTTAATGAAATGTTCTTGTGTATTTTAAAACAGCTTCTCATAACTCAGACGTAAAACTCAAAAAAAACGTCCGTTCGTTATCAGCCCTGCCAAAGATGAAATCTTGCAGGCGAGCATGGTCAATCGCAAAAGGAGCATGAAGATAGAAGGCTCTCAGGAATTATGAGTTTTTTGCCAGGAAAAGGACTTCAGAACAAGTGATTCTGGCAAGTTAATTCATGGGAACTTATTGCTGATCACAGATTGCTGGGCAGATTCAGGCTGAGCTGAGTAGAAGAGTCAGCCCTGGATTTGATAGAGATCATATTGCACTTGCCTGAAGACGATCATACGACGGATTCTCCTTGTTGAATTCATTGAAAGACAAGACAAACCCCTGACGGGATTCAATTGATGCCAAGCCGCCTGACCATTTTTCGCTCTCTCATTTCCGGCCGGATTTCAGCCAATTTTGAGCGTCGTGCCAAGAACAGACGGCTGGGCAAAAAATTTCTGAGAGATTCCCTGCTTGACTTGCTGGAAGAACGCCAGCTTCTGGCCACTTTCAACTTTAACAGTGGTACGGGCCTTCTGGCGATCGAGACTGACCAGAATGACGAAGCCTTCACGATCGTCTCATCAAGCAACA
>JBEITT010000177.1:0-5536 GCA_040374745.1 Planctomycetaceae bacterium
CTGCGAGGTGTTATCAAGCAGGGCCATCGCCAGCCCCAGCGATGTCGCCAGATTCCCTTTCTTTGAAGCTGATTCCGTCGTCCTTGCCACCCCTGAATCGGCCCGTGCGTGAAACTGCTCTACCAAACCGGATTTCAGGCTAACTGTATTACCCGAATTAATCTTCGCCTGACTTCCAATAATCACCTGCGAATTATTATTAATTGCCATCGTTGAAAGCCCCAGAACAGCTTCCAGAAAACTATCCGGGCTCTTATAATCAAATTCTTTCAGATAATCTCTGGTCTTTTCAATGGAGTTTTTGAACATCTTCCAGACAGGTTCTTTTTCTTCCAGGCTCGCGAAATCGTCACGCATCAGTTCACTTAGAACTTTCCTGTCCGACTCAAGTCCTTCCTTCGTCTCCTGAAGACCATAAATATCAAAGGGATCCTTGCCCCTGCGTTCCCTGAGAAAACCGCCAACCGGTGGATAAAGCCCTGTTTCACCTCTGTTTGTCAGGAAATCCCACGATGTCAGTTCAGCAGCAATCTGCACGCCCATCGCCGGTGAAGGCACTGTTAACAATGCTGCCGGCCCCGACATGACACCTGTCGTGCTTCCCTGAAAAATCAGATTGCTTTGCATTTCCAGCAGTAAGGGCGGCGATGCCAGAGCACCGGCCTGGCTTGCCGAAAGGCTGATCATCATTTCACCCGCAGAATACTGCATGGCTGATGGCACGGCATAATACGTCTGGCCGTTGATCATCCCCAGGCTGTCACTGTTCCAGGTATCGTTGAATATCAACGCGTCGCCATTTTGGATTGTATTATAGAAAACCAAAAATTGCCAGGGGTCAGAAGCAGTGCCCGTGCCAAAAACCGATGCCTGAAACCCCCGGGCATTAATCGCCTGGGTAAATGTCGCCGTATTTGCATTGTAAGGTAAAGGTTTCGTGACAAGCTGGTTTCCGCCAAAATTTAATGTCACGGTAAAAGTACCGCCGGTGGCTCCCGCCAGCCAGACTTGCTGCATATTCTCCGCTAAATAATCAAGCACAACCCCCGTTGGCTTACCGTTATCTTTCAGATTCGTATTATCGCATGAGACCGACCAGGTGCTGGCAAGCCCCATCACCGTCCAGGGGCTTAGCGGCATTCCCTTCCCAACCACCTGTACATTTATTCCCGCAAGTGAATTGAGTGCCAGCTGCACAGCACCAGCATCTGCATTCCAGGCAATTGGTACAGTTGTAAGTTTTGTTGTAACAGAGCCGTTTGTCTCACTCACCGAAATGGTAAAGGTTCCGCTGGAAGCCACCGTGTAAAGAGCCAGGGCCGGTGCCAACAGCGAGTTTGCGTTGACCGTTCCGGCGGTAAGCTCTGTGCCGTTGGCTATCGCCGGGGCCGTAACCACCGGCAATTCCAGCGAAATCTGCCCGGCACCTTCATCCTGATACATTATCGCATAAGAATTGCCAAGGGAGTCGGTCATTGATTGCAGCAGATCAATGCTTACATCTGGTGCTGAAGAATTATTGCTGGTTTTCAGCGTCAGAATGAATTGCGGAAACTGCGAAATATAATTGGAATTAATCTGGTTGAAGGCATAATAAGTCTGGCCATTGACAAGTCCCGGAACCGGCTTGGTTTGAGCCTCCAGGAATACAACAGCCGTACCATCGGCTAAATTTGGATTGATGTCAAATATCAGGTCACTATTGTTTTCAAAATTGCCTATTTCAAAGTTAAAAACAATCGCAATCGACCATTGCTGACCAACCGTGCCAATTGGGCTGACACTTGCCACAATGCCGGGAATGGTGTTCAGTTCCGCCTGTAAATCGGCTGCGCTGATATTATAAGCCAGCGGTGTGGTTGTGGAACTGCCATCAGGGCCATTGAGTGTTAACTGAAATGTGCCGCCCGATGCATTATTTGAAAGCGTGTAGATATTACCGGAATTAAGTGTCAGTGTCGACGACTGCCCGGGCTTGGAAAAACTATCGACCACACTCGATTCGATACAAGCCTGGTTTGCCACCGTTTGAAGTTGCGGCAGTGCGTTCTGAATTGCCGGGTTGGCTGCCTGGCTCTGTGCCGGCGATGCCGCAAGCTGAATCACGCCAGGTGTATTGGGGTTCACCACAGCCCAGTAAGTTTGATTGTTTGTCAGATTACCAATCGGCGCAACCAGTCCCGATGTATAAACCAGCGGTTGCCCATTTGTCAGATTCACCTGCTGGTTTGGCACGGGCAGCGGTGTCAGGCCTGAAGGATTGTCGGGCGGAGCCTGGAAATTGAAATCGACACTCGATGTATCCATACTAAATAATGAAACCTGATAAATTGTGCCATCGGCTGTTGAAAAATATGAGTTCGGATTCAGGTTCATCACCTGGCCCTGGCTGTTTAACAGTTGAATCGCCAGCGGATAAAGGCTTGATTCGGTGGAACCCGACGGCCACTGAAAGAGATTCACCGTGTAATCGCCTGCAGGCAGCGGCCCGATCAGGGTGCCGTTCGCGTCATTAATCCCGATAAATTGACCAGCGGCAGGCGTATAATTCACCGTTGTGCCATTACCACCCGGCAAAACAGCCGATCCATCGGGCAGCGTGCTGAATGTGTAAAGAATTGCATTAGAATATATGTTGTCAACTGTAGTGATTGGTAGAACCAGCTCACCGATGGTCAGTGTTGGGTAGACTCTCGGAAAAACTATGTTTATGCCACTTTTCGCATTCTCCTGGGTGCTTGCCAGTTTCACACTGTTAGGCTGGTTTGCATTAACAATCGCATAATAAACCTGCCCCGGTATCAGCCCGGGAATTGTCGATCCGTTCTCCGTTCCAAAAATCAGGGCCTGCCCGGTTGTGAATGGCATCGCACCTGCCGGAAAATTAATCTGGTTGTTTACCAGATCTACAGCCTGAAGCTGGTCAAATACAACTGCCACCGGCGATTGATTAACCTGCTTCGCGGCGCCAGAACTCACAGTACCATCTATAATCACCTGACAATTGGCATCCGTAAGCATCATTCCGATCGACACCGTCGCCAGGCCGTCTCGATATGTCCGGCTCTGCGTAGTCACTCTATTTGTGTCAGCAGCTGTTGCATTAATACTGACCAAACCGTCGCTGGATGTGACTGAAGAACCAGCTTGCACATAAATCTCGGAATTCGTCTGTAATCTGCCAACGCCAAATGTAAGGTCAATGGCATTCGGGTTTGTTGGCGAAATACCTCCGTTTTTCGCCGCCATCGAGAATAGATTAATTGAATTCGTTACATCCGAAGAAATGGAAACATTGCCCGTGGCCTGCAGGTTTGCTCCAGGCGAAATGCTGATATTCGCACGGGCATCAGTGAAATAAAAACCCATGGCAAACCCAAGCATAGACTTGAGAGCATACCACGAAGATTCACCGCTCGCGTTGCAATCAGTCTCGGCACTGACGTCAAGTTTGTTTGACGCCTGAACGCCGGAGCTTTCACCTATTATAATTCCGGAATAGGGCGACCATGATTCTACTGACAACGGTAGTCCAAGAAAATTGGGATGTCCAGAACTTGCAGCTAAAAGATTGTAAACGAATTTGCTGACCGAAACGGCTGCTTGTGCCAGCTGTGGGTCGCCGCTCAAAGCCTTCATCGTCACATTGCCGGCCACAATTCGGCTATTGTTCCCCAGAGCAAGTGTGGCCGACTGATTTCCGAGAATTTCAATAAAATCCTCAATCTCCATATAATTATTAAAGCCCAACGTTGCTTTTACCTGTTTATCGGCAATAAGTGTAATGTCACCATCAAGCGAATCATTTGCCCCGTTGGCACTCAGGCAAACATTGTCACCAATTGTCACATTTCTGCCATTTATGCTGATGTTTCCAGAATCAAATGACATCGTCGAATTGCTGTAACCATCAGTCACAATGCTTACATTTGATCCAATCGATACGGTGTCGGCATAAATAATGATGCTGCTCGACTGATTATTGACTAACAAGGTATTAAGTGACGTATTAGAGGCTATCTCTAATGAATCCTGTCCAAGGCTGATATTAAAAGTGTTATTGGCACTGTCAAAATATGGAGCCAGATCGGCCGAAGATGAAATCGTGACAACCGCAAGCAGCAGGCGACTTTCCAGCAGATTCACCGAATCAACGAACTCCGAATAAAACCGGCGGGCCCGGGCTCTCATCGACTTCTCGGCATGCCGACGATTAAGGAACAAAGGACGAAGCGAAAACTTTTTCATGGTAGTGGGAACTCTGCGGTATGAACTCAGTGGACGAATTCGCATTTCAAGATTCAGTCGAATCTTGTGCTATCGCATTTCGAAGCAACATCGGTATTCTCATTCAAATCAGCCAAGGCCATTAAAGAGACCTGCATCTACTTCATCTGTAAGTACTCATCATCTAATTCCGTAGTTCCCTGGTTTGTTGATCTGCACTCAATCACTCTTCACAATGACATACTAGTTTAACAAAGCGATAAATTCAATTGTCTCAAAAACCTGTCTGTCTACGACAGATACCCAGCAACAGCCCGGAACGAATCATGTAAATTACTGAGAAACCCAGACTTGGTGATTAACATAATTTCATTCAGTGGTGAACGAAAACTAACGTAATTTATGATGAATTATTTTGAAAATATCAATTTATTATAACCAGCATTGATGAATCATTTTTCTTTATGATTTACCCGACTCCATATCGAGATGCTATCAAGAAGCCATGGTAAACCGTACATACTTTGGCATATCAGTAGATATGTAAAGTCATTTATAATCAAACATTTCAGCCATTAAGACCACTGAAACATGTCATTTTTCAGAAAAGAAATTCGATAGAAATTCTATCAGTACAAAAGTTATATTAACTGAACCCGCCAGAACCAGTATGTTCACCTTCCTGCAAATGCTGGAAACTGAAGCCTATCGGCAGTTTCAGAACTCCGATATTTAAATATCTTGATATAACGACACCCAGTTCCGGATATGATTTGCATTTGTTAACATCCGCGTGAAACCAGAAAAAGACGACCATAATCAACAGCACTTGTTGACTGATCAGGAATGAGTCAACCAAACAAAATCGCAGGGATCTTTCGGATGATAAACCCAGCCGGGCTTGCTCACTGAAGGTCATAAAGTTTTAAGCGATTGATGCGATAGCCGATTGATCGATGCTTAACTATCAATAACAATTTTAAAGCTGATCTTGATCAAGTTAATCAGGAGTATTTGACAATTCTCCATGATGACCATCCCTTGTAATACAACAAAGAGGATGGCCATCTTCCCGTAAAAATCTGATTTCCAGAATTATCAGGGCTGTTCACTGTCAGAGCAAGCCAAGCCGCTCTGCGTGTTTAGGCCTTTTTATCGCTGTTACACAATACGCCATGACATTTCAGTATCACGTCACCTTACGTGTGTAGTTCACGCGGCGGCCGCGCTGGAAGATGACGATATTCAGGTCAAGAGCGTTGATCTTGCCATCGCCATTGACATCGCCCACCCAGTTATAGGCCGCCAC
>JBEITT010000164.1:0-6883 GCA_040374745.1 Planctomycetaceae bacterium
AAACCAGACTACGCCAAAGGCGGACATGCTTATTCAGGAAGAGAACGTCCTGCCTCATCAGTTGGTGAAAATGGCCTGGGTCGGTGGTCCAGAGTGTTTCGAGGTCGGCTGATTCGCGGGCTTCCTGCAGGCCGAAGAGCTTGACGGCTTCGCGATGCTGGATGATGTAGAGCGATTCGCGGCGCGAGTCGGCCTGCTGAATCTGTGTGCGAACGGTCGCAAGATCTTCGATCAAAAGGTTTTCGGCCGGTCCGACCGGGGCAAAGATCTGGGTGAGCAGGGCAAGGGTCTCGGCTCGGGAATGCTTCGGCGGTGGGTTCTGAAGCATTTCGTCGGTGATCTGGTCGAAGATCTCGGCCATGGCGAATCCTTTCCGTGCCGGTGTCAGCCCGATACATGCGGGAGTATTGCAAAAAAGAGAAATCTGTCAAGCCATATAAGAAAAATATTTTGGGGGCTATGATGACACGAAAAAGATGTGTCAGGCACATTCGCTGGGGTGCTTGATCCAGTCCCACTATTCGGGTGTGCGAAAATCCATCGTTCATTCCCACCAGACCTTTTTTTCGGTAGATTTTTGGTTTATATTAACCTGATCGACCATACCGGTGGAAATTTGCCGGTTGGCCGGGCAAAATTATTTATCTCTTCTGATATAAATCACTTACGCGTGGTTCTAATAAAACTTTGAAAATTTTGAAAGATTCTGTCAGAGATGACGGAGAGTTCAGTTGGTTTAGTTTTTAAGCACTAGTCTTTTTTGCATCGGACCGAGCCCGGCAATGCCGTTGCGGGTTGGTCGGCTGCAACTTGCACCAGGGATTGAACAAGGTCATCGCATCATGAAGTCTCCCCGCTCATTTTTCGCTTCGCTTTTTGGTTCACGGGTTGCTCGCAAGGCAGTTGAACGTGCCAGGTCTATCCGGCGTAGCAAGAAGTTCATGAGAGATGCCCTGCTTGACCTGCTGGAAGAGCGGCAACTGCTGGCGACTTTCACTTACAACAGTGGTACGGGTCTTCTTGCGATTGAATCGACTGTCAATAACGAGTCGTTCACCATCCTATCTTCAAGCAACAATGGCAATTACACCATTACCTCGAGTGTGAATTTCAGCGGTGTAAATACAACCGGCCTCACGGGCACGGGATCGACTTCGCTTATCATTGGAAGCGATATTGCGAACCTGACCAACATTCAGATAACCAATAACGCTGCCAATTCCGGCTCAAGCCTGCGTTTTCTGAACTCTCCCGGCAACTTTGTTGATAATCTCTCAGTTAATTTCACCAATAGCACCACCGGTACTATTACCGTAGCAAATGCCGTTTCGTTTACAGGTGGTGCCAGTCTCTCTTTAACCACCTCGACCAATGTGATTAATGTCACAAGCCCGATTTCGGCGAACAATTCGGGGTCGATCACTTTCAATAGCCGCAACATCGTTGTCTCCAACAATATAACCACCGATTCTGGCGATATTGCCCTTTATGGCAATGGTGGCGGGGTATATCAAACGGGCGGGGGCGATGGTGTCTGTATTTCGGGCAGCTGTGTTACTTCTGTCAACGGCAATATATCGCTTTTTGGCCGTGGGCTTGCTTCCGGCTGGTCGGGAGTGGCGCTGGCTTCAGGCGGGCAGGTGAATATCACCGGCACGGGCGTGCTGACGGTGGAAGGGGTGATGGGCGGCGGGGGCACTAACATTTATGGTGTTTTTGTGCCCACGGGAACGACCATGCGAGGTGGCTCGGCCGGCACGACAAATATAAGGGGCCTGGGTGGTGTGGGTAGTTATACGGGCTCCAGTGCAGTGGTGCAGGTGTGTGGCACGATCAGCACGGGTGGCAGTAATCTCACAATTGTGGGGCAGGGGAATACGTCAACTTCGGCAGCAATTATATCAGGCGTCGTGCTTGACAGCGGCACGATTCGGGCCGGTGGGATGGGTAATGTCTCGGTCACGGGCATTGCCCGGTTCAATCAATCGGCAAGTGGTCAAGGCCCGGGTGTGAAAGTGCAAGGCACGTCGCCCACGATCACCTCGGCGGGCGGCGATGTCTTATTGACGGGTTATGGCAATAATTTCACCACGGCAGGTTCGAATAACCGGGGCATTCTGATTAACAGTGCCACCGCACTGATCACTTCCGGCGGCAATGGCAATGTGACGGTGATTGGTTATGGCGGCTCGGCCTCAGTTGGCGATAACGTTGGTATCTATTTAATTTCCGGCAAGATCAGTGCGAATGGCAATGGCAATGTGAACGTGACGGGCACGGCCGGCTCGTCGCTCGTATCATGCGGGGTATATATCACCAGTGGCGGCAATATCACGTCATCCGGCGGTAATGTGAACGTGACGGGGTTTGGAGGAAACACCACAGGCTACAAAAATTATGGGGTTTGTATTGATACTTCAGGAAGTATGATCACCGCCGGTGGCAGTGGGGCAGTGAATGTCAACGGCACGGGCGGAATGAACAGTACGGTCAGCTATAATTTTGGGGTTTACGTGAATACTTCGGCGCTGATCACTTCCAACAATGGCCCGGTGAGCGTGACGGGCACGGGAGGGGGCCGGGCGGCGGGCAGCCAAAGTAATAATACGGGAGTTATTGTTGACATATCGGCGTGCATCACTTCAGGCGGTGTGGGCAGTGTGACGGTGACGGGTTATGCTGGCGGGTTAACCGCAGGTAATAATACAGGGCTTGAAGTCTTTTCAAAGATAACTTCCGGCGGTATGGGCAGCGTGACGCTGACGGGAACAGGCGGCCTCATTCCCACAAACGGTAATTATGGTGTTTTTATCAGTGGTGCTTCTGCGAACGTTTCATCTGGAGGCGGTGATGTTCTGATCACCGGCTATGGTGGCGGCAATTCGGGAAATACGGATTACAACCAAGGCGTTGTGATCATTAACAATCCTGTTGTTACATCCGGTGGCTCTGGAAACATGACTGTAACCGGATATGGCGGCGGCAATGGCACGGGCACCAATAATAATGGTGTCTATATTCCCTCGGGCAGTATCACTTCCGGCGGGAGTGGTTCGGTAATTGTGTCGGGGACGGGCAGCGCCAATTCGAGCGGGGCCAATAATCATGGCGTTTATGTAACGGGTTCGGGCAACAAGATCACTTCGGGCGGGGCGGGGTCGGTCACGGTGGTGGGCCAGGGCGGCGGCACGGGCAGTGCGCGTAATGCTTACGGCGTTTGGTTAGCCAGCAGTGCCTGCATTACTTCAGGCGGCGGGGCCTTGAATGTAACCGGCACGGGCGGACCGGGCAGCGGGGTGAATAATCATGGTGTGGTGGTGGACACTTCCACCCAGGTTACCAGCACAAATAATGTGACGATCACGGCCACGGGCGGAACGCGGTCGGGCTCGGGCCTTTACAATGCGGCCACGATCTCGACGACCGGCACGGGCAAGACGCTCACGATAACGGCCCCTTATAGCAATATTACGGTTAATCCGGCGATCTTTCACGGCGGGGGCACGATCAGCACCACGGGCGGGGCGATTGATATTTCCGCCAATTCGATGACGATCAGCGCGGCTGTGACAGCCACGGCATCAGGCAATGTGACGGTGCGCACACTGGGCACCAGCATTGGCGTGAACCTGGGCAATGGCACGGATACGACAGCAAACCTGGGGATTTCTCAGGCCGAGTTGAACCAGATTACGGCCTGCATTGTGACGATCGGCAGCAGCACCACCGGCCCGATTGTGAACACGGCGGCGATCAGCCGCACGGGCAATATGGTATTTGTATCAAGCGGCACGATTACACAATCAGGCGGAAACCTGAGTGTGACGGGCATGTCGAATTTTGTGGCGCCGGGCAGTGGCGTCACGATGAACAACGCCACCAATAATTTCGGCACGGTGGCGGCCAATGGCACCGATGTGACGATTGTCGATTCAGGCGCGGTGATTCTGGACCGGATTCTGGCAACGAACCTGACTGTGAATGCGGGCGGAGCGGTGACACAGTCGGGCCCGGCGACGGTGAGGACCTCAGCGAATTTTACCACCAGCGGCGTGGGCACGGCCGGCAATATTACGCTGAATAACGCCACGAACAATTTCTATGCCGCCTTACCGATTGCAGCCTGCGGCACGAACGTCACGATTTTCAATGCCAATGCCACGCTGCTGGGCACGATTTCAGGGGCGAACCTGACGGTGAATTCCACCGGCGGGGCGATTACGCAGGCCGCGGGCACGAACCTGACGGTGCCGGGCACGGCCAACCTGGTGGCCACGGGCAATGCGATTACGCTGAGCAACCTGACAAACAATCTGACAACGCTGGCGGCCAGCGGCGGCGTGATTACGGTGAACCAGACCAGCAGCCTGATTCTGGGCGCCATCAGCACAACGGGCGGGCTGACGGTGACGGGTGATACAAGTGTCAGTTGCATCAGTGTGACGGGGCCGGTATCGGCCACCGGTTCGGCGGTTGTTTCGCTGACTGGGCGGAATATTGCGGTCACAGGGAACATGACCACCGCCAACGGCGATATCCGGCTTTATGGCAATGGGGGCGGGGTTTATCAAACGGGCTCGTTCCGCGGTGTGAGCATCATTGGCCCGAATGTGAGTGTGAGCAGCACCAGCGGCAATATCACAATCGACGGCCGGGGGGGGCTGAATTCAAGCGAACTTGGCATTTTTGTGAGTTCGGCCGCGGTGCAGACCGGGGGCAATGGATTGATCAGCCTGACGGGTGTCAGTGGTAATGGTTCGGCTGGTTCAGCGTGCGGCATTTTTGGGATGGTCGCGACGATTTCGACCGTGAATGGAAAGTTGAGCATCACGGGAACGGGTTGTGGCACGACAACGGGCACGGCCGGAATTGTGATTCAATCCAGCCCGAACATCAGGGCCACGGGCAGCGGCAGTGTTTTGATCACCGGCACTGCCGCCTGCGGCACGAATAGCGCCTGTGGCATTTTCCTTGCAGGTTCGAATGTCAGCACGGCGGGCGGATCGCTGACGCTGACCGGCACCAGCCTTGCCACCGGCACCACAAACAGGGGGGTTGTTCTGTCCAGCAGTGCAAGGGTCTTCACCACGGGCACGGGCAGCCTGGCGATCACCGGCAATGCTGCCGCCGGAACGACTTCTGCCAATGGCCTTCTGATTTCAAACGCGAACACCAGCACCGTGAACGGTGCGATGGTGCTGAGAGGCACAAGCAATGCCACGGGTGCGAACTCATCAGGGATCTCGGTTATATCGAGTAATATCACCACTGCGGGCAGTTTCGCCACGATGTGCCTGACGGGCAGCACGCCTGGCAACCTGACCAGCGGTATCGGTATTAATTTGAGCAGTGGGAACGTGAGTTCCGCCGGCACGCCGATCACGCTGACGGCAAACAGCGTGAATATCACCGGCCCCAGCACGGTGAACGCCACCACAGCGGGCCAGGTGACGATTCAGACACTGGGTGCGAACGTGAGTCTGGGCGGGCCCGACGATTCGGCCAACCTGGGCCTGACGCAGGCCGAGCTGAACCAGATTACGGCCAACATGCTGACGATCGGCAGTGGCTTAAGCGCCACCCAGACTCTGGCGACGAATCTTACATGGCCGACGAACCTGACGATCATTACCAACACAGTGATCGTCGGCACGCTTTCCAATTCCAACCGCACTCTGACGATTCAGTCGAACAATATCACGGCCACGGGCTTTATCACGGTGATCAAGCTCTCGCTGCCGATTTATGTGACGAACAGCAATGATTCAGGCAGTGGCTCGCTGCGCCAGGCGGTGGATGATTCGAACGCCGATGTGAGCGACAACACGATTTATTTTGACCCGAGCCTGACGGGCAGCACAATTCTGCTGCTCTCGCCAATTAATATTAACGACGCGAACAGCGGGCTGCTGACGATCACGGGGCTTGGGCAGTCGGACCTGACGATTTCGGGCGGCGGGGCCACGGGCCTGTTTAATGTTTATACCCGCGGCATCCTCACGGATATGACCCTGACCAGCGCCAACGGCAGCGGCCTTCAGGCCGGCGGGGCGATTTATGCCAATGCCTCGCTTGAGCTGGATAATCTGTCGGTGCTCAATTCAACGGCACTGCTGGGGGGCTCGCTTTATCAGAATGGCGGCGATCTCTCGCTGAATTTTGCCACGCTGGGCAACGAGCTTTATGTGACCGGCGGGTCGAACATGACGGTTTTTGACGGCTCGCTGGCGGGAATTACCGTCAACAGCGGCAATGTGCTGAACTTTACCGACCTGACGCAGGACCTGACGCTGGGCACGGTCAACGCCAATTCGCTTTCTGCAAGCATCACCGGCGGCATTTTGCAGGTGGCCGGCACCAGTGTGAATATCACCGGCGCAGCCAACTTCGTTACCTATGGCACGGGCTCGGCCGGCAATATCATTCTGGCCAATGCCACGAACAATTTTGGCAGTGTCGCGGCCAGCGGCACGAATATCAACATTACCAATGCCGGTAGCCTGACGCTGGGCAATATCAGCGGCAACGGCACAGTGCAGTTTACGGCCCCGAACATGACATTGGGCGGCACCATCAATGCCACCATGGGCGGCACAGTGGTTCTGGCCCTGACCGGTGGCACGACGATTGATCTGGGCACGAGATCGGCCGGCAATTTTGGCCTGACCCAGGCCGAGCTGAATAATATCACGGCCCGCACACTGGTGGTGGGCAGCCCGACATCAGGGCCGATTGTGAACACGGCCCCGATAGATTCGGTCATCGGCCTGCATCATGACAAGGCAGGGATTGCCGATCTTCCGGCAAGAGCTTTCGATAAAACGTTTTTTTCAGTACAGGGGCAGTGCCATGTGGCTGAAGAGGATAGCCGTCATTGTATTCT
>JBEITT010000030.1:0-50536 GCA_040374745.1 Planctomycetaceae bacterium
AAGATATAAACTGGCTCACCCTACTTCTTGATATTGAACCTGAAAAACAAATGATCATCGGTGATTATATTAAAAGAATGGTTCGACTTGCTGATGCTTTAAATGTATTTTACCAGAAGACTGAAAATATGCTTGATTCCGGTCTAAAAATGAATAATGAGAGTCTGTCTTTGAGTAATCAATATGATGTGTTTAATGAAATACGAACCATTGAACTTAATTCACAACATTTGCAGAGCGAAAGAACGCTTCTTTTTTCGCTGTTTAACGATCAGACTATTATCAATTCTATTAAAGAATTTAATCAACTAGATTCAGATTCAAAAGTTCATATTACAAGATTTTACTCGATTCTAAGATTCCCATATTTTGATTCGATGTCTGCTGAAGCTCTTTGGAATACAATGCTGGTCTTTCTCAAGAGAAAATCAGAAACTCTGAATTTTAATCGTATTGATGATAATAGTCTTATGATTGGTAATCTGAACGATAATATTAATAATATTACGCTAAGCTCCAAAAACAATCTGAATGAATTTCACTTTCCAATGTTGCTTAGTATTATTCAGAATGATATTAACATGAAAAATCTACCATCTAATTCGGATAAATCCATGCAGGAATCAACCACGAATGCATTTGCATATTACGAAAAACTAAGGAATGATTGGTCTTCAAAAGATTTTCGTTATTCACGTTATTCAGAAGCGATAAAGTCTTTTCCTGGATTTTCCGAATTATTAGATCAGCTTTTCGAATTTAACTCATTCAATATGTATCGTCTATCATCCTTATCAGCAAATAAAGAAAACAGATCAAAAATATACGATAATCAAATTATAGAGCTAAGAAATCTTTATGCAACAGATTTTGCAACAAATTCACTGGAACGTAAGATTTCAGATTCGTTTCTTGATTTTACAGAAAATTCAGTATTTGGAAATCCAGTTAACAAGATTGAATTCTCTGGTGTCATTATTGATTCTGAATTTGAGAAACGCGGGAAAGCCAAGATGCATCTTGAATTAACTTTTCTGCTGGAAGATCTAAAAAATGGACCTTTAACTGTTTCTCTGCTCAATCAGCCAGGCACGCTCATGGGGTTTCAATTCGAGCCTGTTGTTATAAATAGTAGCGATTTATCAGACAATCTTGTGAATATTAAGGTCCAGCGGGATATTATTTTCTCTGGCAGTTCCGTTGATTCAATTAAATCTCAGCATGAGAGGTCATTATTTAATCCTGTCCAGACAGCCCCTCTTGTGATTTCCATATCCGGTCGTCAGCAGCACATGTTTGTTCCGATGGTTATCAACTGGGAAAGTATTAAACCAGTCCTCCATTTTCATTCATCCAAAGAAGATATTTCTGGACTTCCTGAGCCACGTTTCAGGCCCTTCAATAAGGTCCAGTCAAAAGTTCTTTCCATTCAGAACTCAACACCTGATAACAAGCAATATAAAGTTGTATTCACCTTTAATAGATCAGATAATAACGAGAAAATCGTTTTTGAATCTGGTATTATTAATTTAACTCCTAATGGCAGGGAATACTTCAAGTTGAATAATCCGGTTGTTGAAACGCAAGGTGTCATTTCAACATCAGCAAAAGAAAATTCTGTTAGTATCGATAAAAAATCCGATTTGTGGCCAGGCTCTCAAGTTTCAACGGTCCATGATTTTCTTGTTGAAATCTTTGATTTTACTGTTGATCAGAAAGTTCCGATAGTTTCCCAGACGCGTAAATTCTCTTTTTTCACTCCAAGAGAATACTTCAATATATCAACTCCGATTTATGATGCAGGATCACGGAAATTATCATTATCGCTTCAGGGCGATCCGTCATTTCGAGATAGTCAGCCTTCTCAGGTCGCATTGCGACTGGACAGCAATGTTAATATTCTCAAATCCGGATCGGAAGCTGGTGGTAAACTCGATGCTATTTATGAATTTCAATCTGAATCACCATTGATACTAGTTGCACAGCCAATTTCTCCACCGTATTTTGACAATGGACTCGTGAGTCGTTTCTGGGTTGATATCGACGATTACAAAAGAGCTTACTGCTATCAAAATCGATGGACTCGAGATACATCTGCGATTGTCAATCCTTCTGCAGTAGTTCAGCCTGAGATAATATTGAATATGCCTGCTGTTGCTACGACCAAAAAAGCGGTTTCCGTTTTTGTTGAGCCATTAAACGAACCAGACAATTCTCAAATTATTCTCGAGATTTCATCAGATTCTTCAGGTGGTCCGTTTAATTCTTCAAAATATAGAGTTCTTCAGCGATTCTCAACCAGTCGTCGATCAGCTGTAGCTGTTGGGATTGACGCGAAATCAGGCTCCCTGCTGGTCAATACGAATTATGGGGATTGGAATTATGATCTTCAGACAGCTGGACTCGTTGGGAAGGTCAGGCTCAGAGCCAGGATGCTTGATGAGTATGGAAAAGAGATTGCACAATGCGTTAAAGATCTTTTTCTTGATGATCAATTACCGCAGAACAATTCAATTATCAATTTACCTAAATTTATAAAGCCAGGCAGTATCATTGATATTGGGTTTGCTACCGTCCCTCCACCTGCAGGAATTGCCGAAATAACAGCAGTTCCAGGCCCAATCACAGATGGAAAAACTGTGGATGGAATAAAACCTGTTATTCTAAAACCTGTAGAAAGAAATGATGAGGTATTTAAGACATCCTCACAGTTCAAAACGGGTCTTGTTTATTTCGCCGGGAAATTACAAATACCCGATAAACCGCAATGGATAGGTGAAAATGTCATTTCGGTTGTGGCTAAGACAAATGCCGGGGAAACGGTATTGGTTCAACATCCCATCCGGATTGTTGCAGCTGATTTTCTTGAACCTGGATCAGTCAGTGGCATTGTAATCCTGGGAGATCGTTCTCAACCTGGTTTGCCAGTCGTCTTAAGAAAAATGGATAAAAATCGAACAGAAGTTGCCCGAGTTAAAACAGATTCACTGGGCTTTTTCAGGTTTCAATCGGTACCGGTTGGCAATTATGGAATTTTTACCGCGAGGTCGGTCGATCAGACATCGGCCCAGGCCGAGGTAAATGTCGAGCCTGGAAAAAATACAGAATTGAAACTCATTCTGGGACGGGTAAATTTGCCATCAAACGGGCCACCACCACAGGAGGAGAAGACTGATTCGGCAGAAACGAAAAAGCAGTGATTAATTATTCATCAGATTAATGAGAGGATAAGGCAGAAAGTAAATGTAGCGGAGAGAGCGGGATTCGAACCCGCGGAACCAGTTTCCCAGTTCAACAGTTTAGCAAACTGTCGCTTTCGACCACTCAGCCATCTCTCCTGAAGTGGTACTAAATCTTATATCGTCTCTGGCCGGTGGTCAAGCATCTGCTTTTTCAAAGGATTTTCTGCTTTTATCGAGTATCAGGTGTCGAATTCTCTTTCAGCCGGATAATCGCCATGAAAAAGTATGATTTTCTGCCTTGTTTCGTGATGATACATGGCAACTGAAAACCTGAATTTGAGCTAAAGGGCATCAATGATTTACCAATTTGCATGTGGACATGGTTAATGATTCAAACGATTTTGACGATAAGTTTTTAAGTGTCGATTGTATGGCTCAGTCAGGATGGGGTCCTTCCAAATGTTTTCTGGTGAGAGGTCGCTATTACCCCGACTATCCGCAGCCAGTTTATATCTTTCCGTCATCAAGGGTTTTGCGATATTAAGTCTGACAGGATGTCTGTTTGAACCAAAAATAACACCTAAACCCCGGGCAATTTTTAATCAGGCATTCGCTCCAGCCAAAGCCAGATCAGTCGAGAAAAAATTCCAGTCGAATGCTGGTCACTCTCTTGATCAAGCAAAACAAAAATTGCACGAGGCTCAAGTTGCGAGGGTGTTTCATCACCCGGACGCAGCTTCGCACTATCGCGACGCGTTAATCAGTGTCATTGCTGTCGCAGAATCGGGTAGCGGATGCTCTGTCGAATGCTCTGAGAATTGTGAATCTAAGTATTTATACAACCGGGCACTGCGTGGGCTATTACGTGCAGTTGGTTTTGGGAATGGCCGATCGGCGACAGAATCGCAGGAAAGACTCGCTGATTTGGGTGTACAAATTAATTCTGAAGATGGGTTTATCGAAAATCTGGAAATTGATGAGCTTTGGTTTCCCGAGGATTTTTCAACTGTTATGGTGAGAAATCCATCAAGAGAACAAGGTGTGGGAGTGCCTTTGCTGGCTTATCGGGGCCCAAGGGAGCGGGAGAACAATTATCCGGAAAAATTATACCCACCCCACTGGAAATTTGCTGTGACGGCTGTTGCCGAAAGTGCTGGCCAGTATGGAGATGACGCTGGTAAATCGCTTCGAATACTGCTTCGCGATCCGCTGGAGACAGATTATGTCATGCTTGGCCAAAGCCAATGGCCGATGGCAAAAGACCTGACAACTCCGGTGATTCATCTGCTTTCGCACAGCGGGTATCGCAACAAAGCAAGAAAGGGGCTTTTTGATCCGGCGAGTCTTACCAATGAGGAGGGTGTGACGCTGGTGCATCCACATAGAACCGGTAGAATTCCGCTGGTTTTAATTCATGGAATGGGTTGCAGCCCTCGCATTATGGCAGACATTGTGAACAGTGTGCATGCCGACCCGGTATTGCGTAAGCAGTATCAGCCAATGATCGTTTATTACACCACGGGCGACACAATTTTGCAGGATGGTAGTGTGATAAGAAAGGCGTTTCGGCAGATGCGCGACTATTTCGACCCTGGGCATACGGACCTGTCGTGGGATAAGTCGGTTGTGCTGGGGCATAGTCTGGGTGGGCCTATCGCACGGATTTTGACGAGCCATTCTGATGATCAATATGAGAAAGTGCTGTTTACAAGGCCATGGGATCAACTTTCGATGTCGGATGAGATTCGAGCGATAGCCAGTGAGGCGATCTTTTTCAATCCCGTTCCGGAATTCAAGAGGGTAATATATCTGGCCGCCACAATGAGAGGAAGCCGACTGGCAGACCAGATAGAGGCCAGGGCTCTCTCTCGTATCATTCCAAGGCGCCGACTTTTGCAGCAATTTTATGATGAGATAGTGAGTCGCAACGGAGTTGAGGCATTTTCGCCGTGGTATCAAAACCGTGTGCCATCATCGATCGATAACCAAAGCCCCGAGAGCCCGCTATTAGAAGCGACAAATCAATTACGGCAAGAGCCTGATGTGGTCTCGCATAATATTCAGGCCAATGCTACGCCACTTTTGCCTTTGCCAGCGACAACCGACCTGCTCGTGCCATATTCAAGCAGTTATGTTGATAATGCAGTGAGCAGCCTTGTAATTCATGGCCAGGACCACTTCTGTACGCATGATCCACGCACCATCGCTGAAATCAAGCGCATTCTTTACGAGAATACGAACTATTATGAAAAATAAGCACCTGTTATATCTTGCCTAAACTACCTGAAAGTTGATTTTTATCTGCTTTTGCAAAATTCACCAAATTTTTTAGTTTGGCTATCCGATCAATTCCATATGGATTGTGGGGTCATTGTATATCGACGGAGCCCATGACTGGGCGGCAAGTCGCAATTGATGATCTTCTGCACAATCCTGTGATGAAACAAATGGATTTGACTGCCCTGTTGCGTTGAGGATAACGCGGAGGGAGCCGACTGACATGGATGTTTGCTTTTGCGGTATCAGGACGATGCCGGAAAGTGCAAGTCAGGGAAAGAAGGATATTGCCATGATCTTCGGATTAAGGCGTCTCACGGCTCTTGCCGCGGTAATTGCCATCGGATTTGGTCTGACTGTTCAGGCCGGTGAAAAGCATCACATCATACCTGAGACGGTTGATGCCATTGATTTAAATACAGGTGGTCCTTATTATGCGCCCCCTGTACCTGGTGGTCATTACACCAAGGATACGCTGGGCCATATAGCTGGCAAAGTCGCCGGACTTAAAGGTTTGGCTGGACATGCGATAAGCAACCTCTGCTCTAACTGCGGAGGTACTGGTCAGTGTGCTGGCTGCGGTGCTGCCAACAACACGGGTGGCATGGGAACCTGTGGATCATGTGGTGGAACTGGCATTTTTTCAGGCCATGGAAGCCACAGTGGCCAGCCGGTCATCATGAATAATGGTAACGTTGGCGGTAATGGCCACGGACTGTTCAGTGGTCTGCATGGTAATAAGGGTGCTGGTAATAACGGTGCCGGTCATGCGACTTTTAATGGCTTGCATGGCAATGGTGGTTCTGGCCTGGCCAAGGCTTCACCCCAGGGTTCTCCTTCAGCACAGTCGCCTTCAGCCCAATCCCCATGTGCTAATGGTGGATGCGGTGGCTCACGATGTGGAGATCCTGCCTGTAATGGCCTGTTGAAGGGTCTCTTCGGAGGTAAGGGTGCTGGTAATGGTTCGGGCTGTGGAACGCCGGGATGCACCAGCCCTGGTTGTGGTAACGGCTTATTTGCCGGCCATGGTGGAAAGAATGGCTATGGTTGCGGGACGCCTGGCTGCACGGATCCGGGCTGTGGTAATGGAGCAGGTTACCCTGGCATGGGCAACGGAGCAGGTCATCCTGGTCTTGGCTCAAAGCTGGCTGGATTGTTGGGAATGGGTCATCCGAAGGTCAAGTGGTTCGTTGGTCCTGGGGGCCCAGTACCTTTGACACCGGGCTATGTTCCTTATGTAAATCCTGTCCGTTCGCCTCGTGATTACTTTGCCTTCCCACCTTATCTTGATCAGGCGATGCAGCCTGGATATGGCTCGATGCCTCAAAGCACAGCTGGTTTTGCGACCGATAAAGCCACAGCTCCGGCTGACTTCATCGCTCCTCGCACAGCCCCTGTTCCGCCACCTGCCCCACGCAGTGTTGCTCCAGCTGTTCCAGCCCCTAAGCCTGCAGCCCGAGTTGCTGCCCCGGCAGCCCCGGCCCCGGCTCAGGAAAAAGAAAACAACTGATCATTCAGCTGTTTTAAAATTCGAGGATGCCACTGAAAATCTCAGTGGCATCCTCTTTTTTATCAGGTCTGGTGTCATAAAAATACGATAAAAGATCATATGAATCTGAATCAATATGTGATTCAACGGTTTGGACAGGAGGTCCGAATGTCTGGACGATCCCGATTTACACTACTGCGAACGAGCCTGTTGCTCTTCGGAAGTATTCAGTTTGCCTCTCTGGCTTATGCCCAGGTGGACCCCTTACCGCGGGTCGTTGATATCCACGAACGTAATGGAATGTTTACCAGGTTGAAGCCGTTTCAGCGACCTTTGCCACACGACCAGTATCGCGATAATTTCTACGGCACAAAATACGATGACAGACCTGATGGCCGCCGCCCCAACGACTGGAAGCACGGAGGCCTCTATGGAAAGTTCTGGGAGCCTGCTCCATCACGCACCATGAAGCCTTATTTCAGGGGTGCCCCGGGTATTGATACCATCACGCCTGACAAGGCGCCTGCTCTTGGTTTTCAACGTTGGGTATCTGGCCTGCGTGAACCATTTCGCCCTGTAAAATATTATTATCAATCGGGCGCCTACGTTCCGGTTTATGATCTGGACCCACTGGTCACCGGGCCAGGTACTTTTCCCTGGCCATTCTTTTACAAAGAGCGACCAGGCGGCTGAGAATTGCTGAAATTATGAAAATTCAAAACCTCCGGCAGAAGCCGGAGGTTTTTTTATACTTAAAGATTACCAGTGCATGACGAATCCGCCATCAACATTAATAGTCTGGCCCGTAACCTGCGCAGCCCTCGGAGAAGATAAAAAGACGATCATGTCGGCGACATCTTCAGGGGCCTGCCAGCGGCCCAGTGGTACAACGGTTTTAATTTTACGATCAGTCCATTCTTCATAAGTGAGGCGATCTTTCTCAGCAGTCTGGTCATACCATGATTGCCAGACTGATCGATTGAGTGGAGTTCTGACCATGCCCGGGCAGACAGTATTAACTCGAATGTCTTTTGAAGCAAGGTCTTTGGCCATGCACTGTGCGAAATTGATGTTGGCCGCTTTGGCTGCGGAATAGGGTGGGTCTGTCTGTGAGCCGATCTGACCGGCCACCGATGCCAGAAAGACAAAGCTGCCCCTTCGATTTCTTAGCAGATAAGGAGTGATTGCATGAGCCACATTAACCATACCCATGATGTTAACCTCAAGTGATTTAGGCCAGTCAGCCGGTTTCAGGTTGGTGAATGGAAAGCCAAATTTACCGGAACCTATCGCAGCGCAGTGTACGATGTGTTCGATTGCTGGTTCGTTGGTAAAGGCCTCCTCCGCTGCTGAAGCGACCGATTGCCCATCAGTGACGTCAATAATTTTTGATAAAACGGTCACATTGAATTTTTCAGCCAGCTCGTGGGCAACCTCAGCCACCTTTGGGGAATAGTCCCAGAGGATGACAGAGCAACCCTCTCGGCAAAAGGCTTCAGCTGTGGCCAGTCCGATGCCGCTGGCACTCCCGGTGATCAATGCTGTGTGGCCTTTTAATTCAAGATCCATTTTTCAAAGCCTCTTTTTCAATTTCGCCGATGATGAAGCTGCGTTCAGGGTTTCAGATTCTGATATTCGGTACCCTCAAAAATGAATAGTATAACAAGCGAATATCCCGGTCGGTATTTAGAAATTGATTAGATGTCATACCTTCATTAATTCAATGAATCTTTCAATTTGTTGTTGACTTAACAGTTACTTTTGGGAAAATTTAATGATCTGATCGAAGTCATATGTCAAATACTATACCGTTGCCCATTTCCGGTGGTCTCAGATCACCTGAAATGTTTCGGTTTGAGATGGCCCAAGTCTCAATTATTTGATTAATGAACTTTCATCAGATTGCATAGCCCCTATCCAATCAATCAAAATTTATAAATCCTGACCAAGTGGTTTGCTGTCATCAGCATCACTGGTTGGTTGATAAACTTTGCGATTGGGCAGGTATGTAAAAATCTGAAATTCTTAAAGGCAATCATTTCATCTGACCGGAGGTGAAAAATGCGGTATGCCAGAGGTATTGATACGGAAAGAAAGGGCTTTACGCTCATCGAATTACTGGTTGTAATTGCAATTATTGCGGTGCTGATTTCATTACTGCTACCGGCAGTACAATCGGCCAGAGAAGCTGCCCGAAGAGCCCAGTGCGTCAATAATTTCAAGCAGATGGGACTGGCCCTGCACAACTATCATGATTCTCAGGGTACATTTCCAATTGGACGAATGGGAATCGGATATTCCTATACTCCGCAGCGTGGGCAGAGGCGAACATGGGCCTTCAGTGTTTTGCCTTTCATCGAGCAGGGCAATGTTTTCACGGCAATTAATTTCAACTGGCAATTTTATGAACCACCAAACACCACGGTGATTCGACTGCCAATGGCTGTTTTTACCTGCCCCAGTGACCAGCCTTCCGTGCAGGAACCCGATACTCCTTATCCCCGAGGCAAAGGCAGCATGGCTGCTAACTGGGGCAACACCGGGTTTTATCAGAATGAAACAGGTCGTGGGGCAGCGGGTGGAGACCCTTATAACAACGGGCCTCTGGCTCAGCAGGGCACGACCAATGGTAATTTCTTTCTGCCCTCACCATTCCGTGGTAATGTTGCTACGAACCTGAGAGACTTTACCGATGGTACCAGCAACACAATGTTAATCGGCGAAGTCATTATTGGATATAACGCTGGTGGTGGCATTTATGACCACCGGGGTGATATTTTTAATGATGATTACAACTGTACGATGTTTCATACCTACACCACACCGAATTCAAAAGTTCCCGACCAAATGGGGGGTGATGCCCAGGGTCGTCCATGGTGTGCTTTTGGCAGAGCGCCTAATGTGCCGCCCTGTACAGGTGGAGCAGTTGCCTGGAATGCCGCACGCAGTCGCCATCCTGGTGGAGTGAACATCCTTTTTGGTGATGGCAGTGTGAAATTCATGAAAGATTCGGTGAATGTCTCGACCTGGCGGGCTCTTGGAAGCATGGCAGGTGGAGAGGTTATCAGTGCTGATACATACTGACGCCCAGATTAATCCAGAATTAACAGTAGGGAGTAATTCCAGTCATGCGACCAAATCTTTATCGATTTATGGCTTTATTTTTCACAGCGATGGGAATTGTTTACATTCCCGGCTGTGGAGGTAATAAAGCACCGGTAATACCGGCTAATACGCCGGCTCCGCCACCCAATGATCCTGGTCCGGCCACAGCTGGGCCGCCTGTAAAACCTATTCAGGCGAATTGACAACAACAAGTTGAAAACTTCTGGCCCGGTATGGCACTTGTTGATCAATGATCAGTTGCCAGCCGGGTCGGATGATTAATTCATTTTTTTATTACATTCTTAAATTATTATAAACTTTTATTTTTTGATAATAATGGTTTGAGGAGCGGCCAGATGGAATCGGCGAGTAGCTTGTGCCCGGCTGCGTTGGGGTGAAGCTGGTCGGTGGTGATTTCACCAATCGATTTACCTGATTTCTCAAATTCAGTCCAAATGGAATAATGATCAACGAGTACAGTAGATTTTTTGCCGGCAATATCGCGAGTGGCCTGCATGAATGGCTCCATCCTCTGGTTGGGATGTTCGCCGACACCATTGGGCTTGGCGGCAATACCCCAGCGTGGTTCCGTCATTAAAATGACTTTGATTTGCCGCGATTGCAATTGATCGACAATTTTGACCAGATTTTGTCGAAATTGTATTTCGCTTAGCCGAGGTTCGGTTTTACCGGTGTCAACATAACTATCGTTGGCACCATACATGATGGTGACAACATCGGGTTTTTTGGCGAGCACATCTTTTTCTAACCTTACCAGAGCCTGATCGGTACGTTCGCCACCGATACCGACATTAAATACTTCTACCGATAATCCATCTGCCTTGGCCCTCTGTTCAAGAATAAAAGCAAAAGTCTGGCTTGAAGCCACACCTGGGCGAACTCCTTTGGTGATGGAATCGCCCAGGCAAATAACACGAACAGGTTCGGCAGATTGCAATGACGAAATTACCAGAGACAGGCCAAGAATCAGCCTGATAGAAAAACCTGTCACCGATTTTAGATTTTTGCTGGCAAGGGCCATCGTGATATTTCCTGATTCTCTTGAGATCCGCTTGAGTTTGTCAGGAATTATAAATCAATCAGGATCCACTTGCATCAGTTTCCAAATCTGACGATTTTTCGGTGGTTGTGTCGAATTGATCGACATAGTTCATGCCTGGGGATTTATTAAGAGCAACCAGGTAGCCATTACCGTTGGCGTCGGTTCGGTTTGCTGGTCGCAGTTCGAGATCGTCGTATTTGCTGGAGTAATTACGACGCTGTTGCTGGTCAAACTGATCATTTCGCAGGACCTGTGTCAGCCTGGTAATGGTGTCGGGCACAAGACGTTCGGCGAAGCCGGCAACAAAAGCCCAGATGAGCATTTTGGAAATATCGGCCAGCATATTACCTGAGGCCTGATTGTATTTTGCTTCAAAAAGATATTGAAAGGAGGGAAAAAGATTGCCCTCGATAATTTTGCCGGCGTAGATAAGATTGAGGATTACGGCAAAAATGGCCCCGGCGATGGATGTTGTCCAGAGTGTTTCACGGCCGCTTTCCAAAGCCATGATATTACGAACGGCATCGCCGCGGTTGGGTAGGTTTTCTACCCGGTGCTGCAGGCTTATCATGGCACCCATGGCCCCGAAAACGGGTATCATGGCCAGCGTGGCAAACTGGTCAAATCGCTGTTCAATATATGCCATAACACAACTTGTTATGATCATGGCGACTGAGATGAGAATGAAAGGCCTCAGGCAATAAGCCAGAAGCCTGCCACGGGAAAGTGGACGCAAAGGTGTGATCATATAAACATACATAGTCTCACCCAGGATGAAATCAAGCTCGGCACGCAGATTATCTGTAGAGATGACTGCATCAACCTGATAATCAGGAAAATATCGTTCAAACAGCTCGCTGCCGATGAGAGCCTGAAATCGGGCTCTGATGCTTTCGGCACGGAGCTGGAGTGTTTCTGGGGCCAGAAAATGAATGATCACTCGCTGTAGCATGATGGCATCATAGAGTGCATCCATCGAATTTGAATATTTGTTGATTTTATGACGCGCTATGATTTCGCGCCCAGTTTGCCAGCGAGAAAGCTGTCCAGGGTCGTGGCTGAAATCGAAATCAGCCGGTTTCTCGCAATTAAGACCCAGCATTTCGAAATCATAAAGGGCAATTTTCATCCAGCATTCGGCCAGCATTCGCAGGTCATCACGAGCTTCTTCTTTTATATTATTGAAAAGTAGCCGGCTAATCTGACCAGCTAAATTCTGTTGTCTGTTGAAATTAGTTTGAGACTGAGGTGGCATTTCAATATTCATTTTTTGCAAGTTTCGTTATAAATTGGAATCAATAAATAGATTTCAATCTCGATGTGTATTTTTTCGGGAATGATCGATCAATTCAGGAAAATATTATTCTCTGATTACTATCCATGCATATCGGGTTGAATTCATGACCATTTCCATCGACCGAAATAAAAAAAGTTGGATTTTAACGATCTTGACACTGATCGACCACTTTACGATTCTTCAGGGAAGGAAAGCAGAAGTCATTCCATTCAGCCCGATCTGAGGACTAAGCAAAATGCAACCATCAGTTTCACGACGAACGATTTCAAAAGCGATACTTTCGACAACCGCAGCGGCGGGTTCATTCGCTTCAATTCGAAAAGTAACTGCAGAAGACGCCCTGCCCGCCCAACTGGGCGGCAAGGCCGTTCGGCCGAAAGGCAAAGGCTGGACGCACTGGCCAATCATAGGCGAAAACGATGTGCGGATGATCACTGATGTGCTCAAATCAGGACTGTGGAACAGGCTCTCGGGCCCCGTGACGCCGAAATTTGAAGCCGAATGGGCCCGCCGCATGCAGGCTTCGCACTGCCTGGCAACCGCCAACGGCACCAGTGCCCTGATTACTGCCCTGGCCGCTATGGACATCGGCCCCGGTGATGAAGTGATTGTGCCGCCTTACACTTTCGCTGCCACGGTTAATGCCGTTCTGATGCACCATGCCCTGCCCGTATTTTCAGAGACCGATCTGGAGACATTCCAGATTGATCCCAAATCGATTGAACCCCTGATTACAACCGCAACGGCGGTGCTGATGCCCGTACATCTGGGCGGGTCGGTGGCTGATATGGACGCGATTGGCAAAATTGCCAGAGAAAAGAAGTTGCGGGTGATTGAAGATGCCTGCCAGTCACCGCTGGCCGAGTGGCGTGGCAAGCCGGTCAGTTCGATTGGCGACATGGGGTGCTTCAGCTTTCAGGCCTCGAAAAACCTGAATGCCGGCGAAGGCGGCGCTATTTTGACAAACAACAAAGACCTTTATGAAGAAGCCCGCAGCTTCCATAACAATGGCCGTGCCAGGCCAGGTTCGGGCATCAGCGGGTATGGCCGGAACGGGGCCAACCTGCGGCTGACGGAATTTCAGTCGGCCATTCTGCTGGCTCAGATGGAACGGCTTGACAGGCAGGCGCAGACCCGTGAAACCAATGCGGCCTATCTAAGCGACCTGCTTCGCCAGATTCCGGGCATTGCTCCTGCCAGGATGTATGAAGGCACCACACGCAACGCCTACCACCTGTATATGTTCCGCTATAACGCCGAGGCTTTTGGTGGACTTTCTCGCGAAGGCTTCCTTAAAGCCCTTGTGGCTGAGGGCATCCCAGCTTCAACCGGCTATGGGCCTTTGAATAAAGAGCATTTTCTGAAGGTGGTGAAATCTAACCGGGGCTTTTTGCGGATCTATGGAGAAAAGCACCTGAACGAATGGTATGAGCGCAACAGCCATCGGCCGGTCAACGATCGCCTGTGCAGCGAGGGTGTGTGGCTGACTCAGAACATGCTGCTGGGGCCAAAATCAGATATGGATCAGATCGCTGAGGCCGTGCGCAAGATTCAGAAACACGCCGGTGCATTGGCGAAGGTGTGATTGCTGGAAAAATTGCATGCAGGCCCTGAATATTATTTTGCGGTTCGGGGCAGCAGCAAATCAGCCACCACGGGGCGATGATCAGAACCGACATCGCCCAGCACCGTGCGCCGGGTGGTGGCAATGCCGGGCGTTGTCAGGATATGGTCGATTGGTATACCGATTTTCGGCAGGTTCGAAGGCCAACTGCTTTGAGGGCCGAAGCCGCGCATGGAATCGATCAGGCCGGAATTCGTCAGAAATGTGCGGAAATAATAAGACCAGGGGGTGCTGTTCAGGTCGCCCATAAGGATAACAGGCCCTGTCTCGGCCCGGATGCGTTTGGCCACATCGCCAAGCTGGTTTTTCAGGCTCAGGGCATTGAAATCTGAAAGTGGCGGGAAAGTGTGGATTCCGTAAACCACCACGGTCGATTTTTCGGTCAGAATGGTGGCGCGGATGGTGGGTACATAGGCCACGGGGCTTTCAAAAACATCGACTTTTTCAATTGGGTGGCGACTGAATATCAAAATGCCGTAATTATCGGCCCGGTCGGCGATTTTATAGTGCGGATAATCGGTTTTCAGGGCTTTTTCAAAGGCATCGGCCCAGGGTTTGTCAGTTTCGATTCCGACAACAATATCGGGCCTTGCATTAACCACCGCCTGCACAGCAGCCTGTTTGTCTTGATTTTTTCGCAGTACATTGATTGTCATCACGCGGAGGGGAATGTCATCTACCGATGGGCCTGTATTGCCACCCCAGAAAAGTGGTGCCATGGCGGCAGAGTTGATCAGCAGGCCGATAGACCATGCCAAAGCAAGCCGCTTTTTCTTTTGAATCAATGCCAGAACTATGCCCAGAACAAAGGCAACGGTGTATATCAGCCGGAAGTGGCTGAAGAGGTCGAGAAAAAAGTTTAATGATCCGAAATAACCACACACAGCTGAGACCAGCGAGGCAAAGACGCCGGCATGAACAAGGTTGACCAGACGACTGACAACGTATTTTATGGAATTTTGAGTGTTATAGTTTGTCATAGTAGTCAATTTTAACCATCAGGGTTTGTCGCGACAAATTCACTTTCAAGAGCTTGGCCGGGAAGTGAATGAATTCAGTGAATCAGCATAGGCGCAAACGGCATTTTCTTTATATTGAGAATACAGATTTAGCAGATAATCGTCAGTGGGTGTGGCCAGAATGAACCGGCAGGATGCTGCTCAAAAAAAATCGCTGTCGATCCTGATTCCTGCGCACGATGAGGCATTCGGGCTCGCACGCCTTTTGCCGGAAATTCAGACTGTAATTGCCGGGTGGAAGGACGCCCCGACGGTTGAAATCGTCGTGGTGGATGATGGTTCGAGCGATGAAACGGCGGCGGTTGTCTCGCGATTTGCAGCGATAGACAACCGATTTCGCTGCGTTTCGCTGGTGCGTCAGTCGGGGCAGTCAACGGCCCTGTCTGCAGCGATTTCATTTGCTAAAGGCGATTGGCTTGCCACGCTTGATGCTGACGGCCAGAATGACCCGGCCGATATTCCACTGCTTTGGGAAGAGGCACGGCATGGCCATGTGCAGGCGGTGCTGGGCTGGCGGCGAAACAGGCAGGATAATTACCGGACTCGCTGGGTCAGCAGGGCGGCCAACTGCATACGCAACCGGGTGCTGGGGCAGACGATTATTGACACTGGTTGTTCCACTCGCTTGATTAAAGCCACGGCCATGTTACGTTTGCCGCGATTTGAGGGCTGGCACCGGTTTCTGGGGCCAATGCTGGTGGCAAGCGGGGCAAAGCTCAGTCAGGTGCCGGTGAATCATCGACCACGCGCGAACGGAAGGTCGCATTACAATTGGCGGAACCGCGGTTTACGGGTCGTGGCTGATCTTCTCGGCGTAGCGTGGCTGAACAGACGAATGATCAAGTTGCCACCGGAAAAGTTTGCTGATCAAGGCCAGCGATTGCGTTTCGACGCAGCCCATGAACTAATGAATGACCGCAGTAAGGTGGGAGCGAAAGTTATGGCGGGTCAACGCTTAGAAAACTTATCAAAAGAATATTTTCAGCGATGAATACATGGTCGCAATCCCTTGATTCATGGCTAATTCTCGGGCTGGCTGGTCAGGCTGTATTTTCAGCAAGGTTTTTCACGCAGTGGCTGGCAAGCGAGCGGGCCGGTAAAAGTGTTGTGCCGGTTTCATTCTGGTGGATGTCGATGGTAGGCTCTGTCATGCTTTTTGCATACGGTGTCAGGCGACATGAGCCGGTTCTGATCATTGGCCAGTGCACGGGGCTGTGGATATATGGCCGGAATCTTATGCTGATTCGTCGCTCAGAAATAATAAACGACAAAAAAAAGGGCCAGGAAGCTGGTAGCTTTCCTGGCCTTTCTGGCTCGTGACGACGGTTCAAATCAAGGATTTTTTACCTTCTTCACAGGTAACTGCACTTCCCATAACCGTTGAGACATGGGTGTCATCGGGCCATGATAGCCCAGCCGACGCGGTGAACCTTCTTCCACCCATTCTTTCTGATTTTTCAGCCATTCACGAAGTTTGGCAACGCCCTCAAGCATAAGTTTGTCGTCCATCCGACCCTGAACACCCAGGCAAACGTAATTCGACTCTGGATGATCGACCACCTTCACTGCACCAACGCCCTTGCCGGCCTTGCCCTGGTTGGTTGAGGAGTAAAGGAACTCCATGGAGACTTCACCAAGCTCCTTGGGATTATTGATCATCTTCGGCTCATAGGTATTCACCACAGGCGATGTCATCTCAACATTTGACTGCGTAATGTGCCGGAAAAGTGAGAAGAACATAATATTGTCAGAGCCCATCGAGGCATTTTTGGCTGAGGCCACTGCCGAACGATAGGCCGGGTATTTTTTCACTTCAATCACGCCTGGCTTTGTGGCATCTGGCCAGCCTTCAGCAAAAGGGGCATCAGCATTGGCGGCCCGGGGTTCTGGCGGGTCGGCATGAACCTTTATTACAAGGGCCGATGCAAAAATCGCACCAGCAAAAAGCAAGGTGAAACGGCATCTCGATACGATACGAAGCATCAATGATTCTCCCAACAATAAGTGTCATCAGTCTTACTGAAACTAAACTATGCAATGAATTTAAATCGTCAAGGATTGTTGGGATAATGCATTCGCACAGTCAGTCATGGCCGTTCCAACAGTTCAAATGATTGACACTGTTTGAACGACCATTTCTGGCTGGATTTATCGACCGATTTACCCGTCAGACGACATCCGTTGTGTCATCGATTACGGCATAGGCATCGTCTTCAGGTTGATATTCAAGCCACTCCATGGCGTTGGTCAAGTCCCAGCGCATGCCATTGTTGTTGCTCATGCCGTTGACAATCAGGAACTGGCAATCTTCCAGATCGGCCTCGATCGAGCATTCAAAAAGCTGGATCATGTCTTCATTTGAGAGCCACATCTGGCGGCTCCACTCATCCGGCAGCGATTGTGGCGCATTCGGTCCATCCTGAACCCAACCCAGACGCAGTGCAAGAAAGACCACACCGTAGGCTTCAGCCGCTGATTTGCCCATGCGCTCGCCCATTAATTTCGTGCCGCCATAGGGGCTGTCGGGGCGGGGCGGCAAGTCGGTGGTGATCGGCAGGTCCTCAATTTCCCGGTAGCCGCCCATCACATGGTTCGAGCTGGCGAAGATGAAACGTTCCACTTCATTCAGCACGGCGGCATTCAGGACATTGGAAAAAACGTCCATATTCGGGTCGGCCAGGTCGTGCCACTGGGCGAATTCATCGCGATTGCCGGCCAGGTGAATGACGGTATCAACCTCGGCAAAGAGATCGACCCACTCCTGATCCCAGACGGAGAGGTCAGCCTCGATGATGTCCGGGTCGTCCGGGTCGCCTTCGGTGTCGATCAGAATCAGGTCGTAAATGCCTTCCCAGGCTTCCCGCAATTTACTGCCGATATTGCCCGATGCGCCGGTGATCAAAATGGTTCGAGGCGTTTCCGGTTGCTCGTGCAGCAGTTCAATTTCTTCAAGCTCGCCTTCGTCGAGGTCGTCTGGCAGAATGATGAGTTTGTCAGTCGTTCGGCGGAGCGTTTCGGCGTCAACAGGCGTGGCCTTGCTTGCAGCTTCTGAAGCACTTTCTACGTCGGGGGTGATGTCTTCAAAATCCTGATTTTCAGATTCGTCCCTGCTCATTTTTCTATTTCCTTGCGGGTTGAGATCAACGTCTGATGTGTCAGGAACGTCAATTCGGATCAATTCCGGGTATGCAATCGAATCATCAGGTATTTATCAGATGGAACAGACTCCTCAGGTCTCAGATTTCGCGAATGGTTTCGGGCAGCCGCAAAACTTTCATCACTGCTTCAAGAAAGAAAAATTCGCCCCACATAACCGACTCGTCAACACCCAGATTTTTATGGATGTGATAAACACCACGTTTGAGTATTCCTTCCCATCCGGGCGAGGACCAGCCCATCAACGAATCGGAAGTTAAAGCTTCAAGCATTTTCAGAGCAGTTCGACGATAGTTCAGTGCGGCAGAAAGGTCGTGGCTTTCGATCTCATCGGCCAGTGTCAGCAGTCCTGAGGCGGCAATGGCCCCGGCTGAGGAATCGGGCTGGGTATCGGCCGTACCGCTGCCGGGTGCATCAAAATCCCAAAGCGGCAGCCAGTTATCGCTGAGCCGGCGAATGAAACAATCAGCATTTCGACGTGCCACGGCCAGATCATCGGTATTTTTGGTGAATTGCCAGACCTGAGTGTAGCCATAAAGGCTCCAGGCAAGGCCACGAGTCCATGCCGATTCGCCGGAAAGGCCCTGATGGGTCGTCTGCCGCAAAAACTTGCCGGTTTCAAGATCAAAAATTCCTTCATGTGCCGTCGAACCATCGGCACGGACGATAGTCTTTTCAGTGGTACGGCAATGTTCATCCGCCAGTCTGAATAATGTTTCGTCGCCGGTTTCTTTTGCAGCATAGAAAATTATTGGCACGTTCATCATGATGTCGATGAAGAGGCTTTCCGGGGCAACGAACGAACGAAGATAACGCCCTTTTTGATTGAACCGTAGCGAAAGTGTCCGGCCAGCGGTGATCAGCACATTGTTCAGGCGTTTTGCCCCAGTACGTTTATACCACTGACGGTAGGTGTTCAGAAAAATGAAGCCAAGGTCATGCACATCCCTGTCGTGCTGTTTATATTCGACAAGAAGGCTGTAATGCTCTGCCAGTTCGCGCCATTGAAGTTCGCCGGTGTATTCCTCCAGCAACCACATCTGGCCGCCCAGAAAACCTGCGCACCAGTCTGTCCAGAGCTCGCCTGTGTGATGCCACTTCCCGTGTTTGGTGTACATAGGGAAGAAGTCAGGATGGTTGGTTGACAGGTTAAATACCTGTTGAGCAGCGAAATCCATCACCTTATGCAGACGTGGCCGCAGACCGGCAAGATCAAAATGCGTATTAACAGCAGCCATTATTGTTGCCTGGAAGTTTATGGAATTTGTCTGTATTGAAAACTGTCGCTTGAGATTTCATCAGGCCGAAGCTGAAAGGCAACGTGCTGATTCAATGGCTCGAGAAATGACGACCCAGTAGTCGCCTCCATTTTCCGTCACCCAACACTCGCCGGAACCCTGGGCCATGATGATGCAGTCAGGGTCGGCCGGGTCGAACCGGATATCGCTGATGGTGTCGAAGGCAACCAGTTCGGGCAGTCCTCGTTTAATAACCCTTGCCCAGGATTTACCGCCATCTTTCGACTCGTAAAGCCCAAACTGGAAGCCCTGTGGACGAATACCACCCTTGACGGGTGAGGCAGCAGCAGCCCCGGCGAGGATCCACCTGGGGTCTTTCGGGCTTATGTCAAGACTGTATACCTGTGGTACATCTTCAAGCCCTTTTTCGGCAGGCGTGAAGCTGGCACCCGAATCAGTTGAAACCCAGGCTCCCAGATTGCTGCCCAACACGACTTGATTACCAGACGAGCGAATCACATGAATTTCAGGCGGTGTACCTTCGACTTTCGACCAGTTTTTGCCGCCGTCAGTCGTGCGATAAAGGCCCGATCCGCTGACGCCTGCAAGCAAAATGGGAGAAGCCGGGGTTGTCAGGCAGAGTGCAGTGATTGCAGCATTTTCAGTTTCAGGAGTGCTGATCTTTGACCACCATGGGTTACCTACGGCGCGGCAATAAACGCCCTCGCCTCGTGTGGCGATGATCATGGTCAGTGGCAAACCGCCCAGGCAACTGGCGGTGATTGAGCTGACGCCAACGGGCAGCTCAACTGGCTTCCATGAAACGCCATTATTAGACGATTCAAGAATCTTGCCTGCGTCATCGATAACTGTGAGCCGACCTTCGCCACCCGCCATCACAGTGCGAATCCGACGTTCCTGGAGGCTGTGATAAACTGGCCAGCTACCACCCTGCGACCAGCGATACAAACCTGCCTCGGTGCCCAGATAAATCATGAATCTGCCCGCCCTGAAATTGCATATTTCCGAATCGGCCAAGCGATTTGCCGCACCTTTGCGGCACCAACCGACAGCCATTTTTTCTTATTCATAGTGTAATCATTACGATCCTGAAGGTCACCCTGATTTCTCATACAGTAGAGTTTCCATCGGGCCAACGAGGATTTCTCCAGCAGTTTTTCCTTCAATTGGGTTATGATATTGAGAAATAATTCCTCTCCGGGAGTGACAATTTTCCGCCATGCCTGGATTTCCGAGACTGACAGAGATGGCGCATTCGCTGGTCGGGCTCTGGCTACGCCCCGGAGATCTGGCCATCGATGCCACCGCAGGCAATGGGCATGACACATGCCTGCTGGCCCGGTTGGTCGGCCCCACGGGGCAGGTGCTGGCCATTGACATTCAACCGGCAGGTCTTGTAGCGACCCAGATGAAACTACGGGAGGAAGAGATTCCTGAAGGCCGTGTCAGGCTGGTGACCGGCAACCATGACAGCCTTGAAAAGCTGGTGCCCGCCGATTGGTTTGGGCAGGTCAGGGTAATTATGTTCAACCTTGGCTATCGACCCCATGCTGAAGAACCTGTGGCAACGCGACTGGTTTCCACCCTGACGGCGATGGGCCAGAGTCTTGGTATTCTGGCCGATGGTGGGCTGATGACTTTGGTGCTTTATCGGGCCCATAAAGGTGGTGAGCAGGAGACTGAAGCCGTTATGGAATGGTCGTTCGGCCTGGACGACCGACTCTGGCACGTGGCACGCTACGACCTGCCGAATATTCGCAGCCGGCCACCGATCCTGATCGCCATCACCCGCCGCAAGCGACGAATGAACAGCCAGCCAGAGGAAAATTCAACCAGATAATTCCATGGAGAATTGCAATGCCCAAAAATCGCAGACGTTTCCTGGCAGATAGCTCGGCTGCATTTGCCGGAATGGCTTTAACAGGCACTTTGAGCCATTCAGTTGCTCAAAACCCGGATACTGCAAAAGAATTGGCCTTTGAGATACCAAAAGTTCCAGGGCTTTTGTCGCTCAACCTGCGAAGACGACGCAAGGCAGGCACCGGGGCCACAGTTCTGGCGGAATCGACCGATCAATGGCTCGCTTCTGAAACAGCCGTAATCATCTGCGACATGTGGGCCGACCATCCCTGCGCCATGGCTGCACACCGTGTTGATCGCATGGCCCCGGCCATGAACGAGGTCATCAGCAATGCACGAGATTTGGGCGTGGCTATCGTGCATAGCCCTTCCAGCGGGATCCATCATTATGAATACACCGAATTCAGGGCACGCATCAAAAGGGCCCGATCGTCAAAACCACCTGTGCCCATCCAGAGCTGGTGCTATCTAAACCCAGAAAAAGAACCGCCATTGCCAGTGGTCGATAGTATCAAACGCATCAACAATGGTGTGACCGGCTGCGACGACCCCGTACCCCGGTTGCTGCCCGACTGTGACAGGCACCAGCACCCTGCCATTAAAATGGCGGGTTATGATGTGGTTTCGGCTGACGGCCCCGAGATTTACAATTTTCTTGAGCAGGAGGGTCGCAAACACATCATCCTTATGGGGGTTCACACGAATATGTGCGTGTTGGGCCGCCCATTTGGAATTCGTCAGCTTACATATCTTGGCAAGTCAGTTGCGCTTTGCCGAGATATGACTGATGCCCTGTATGACCCGCGTGATGAGCCACATGTCTCACACAAGCGAGGGACAGAAATGATTATTGAGCACATTGAAACGCACTGGTGCCCAAGCCTGCTTTCCGCTGACCTGATTCGCGTGGTTGAAGGCACTGACAACCCACGCAAGGCATAATTGGGAAAATAAAATCCGGATGAAGCCTTTCGATATTTCTGTGGATTATGGTACCCCCCGACCGCCAGGGCTGGTGCCACGTATCTTTCGTATAATAATGGGCGGCCTGATCATCGTGATTTTTTTGGCTGTTGCGATTTTCGGTTCTATGCGGATTTGGCTTGCAAGATCGAAGGGCGATCCCGGTCAGCCTCCTACTGGCTACACCAGCGTTAATCAGATTTACGCAGCAATTCTTACCGGCGCCCTGCCATTGATCGATCGCCAGCCGCCAATACCACCCGAAATTGTTCTTAACGAGGGCATTGTTTATTCAAAATTAAATGATATGGAATTGAAACTCGATCTGTATCACCCGATCGCCTTGAGGCGTGACCGGCGACGACCGCTTTTTGTGTTAATTCATGGTGGTGGCTGGAAATCTGGTCAACGGGCCGATTATCGCCCTCATGCCCTGCGCGTTGCCCGGGCGGGTTATGTGGTGGCAAGCCTGAGCTACAGGCTTTCAGGTGTCGCAAAGTTCCCGGCGGCGGTGCGAGACGTGAATTCGGCCCTGCAATTTCTGTCAGATCATGCCGATGAGTATGGAATTGATCCAAACCGCATCGTTGTAATGGGTGGCTCGGCAGGAGGGCATCTGGCGATGATGGCCGGTTATTCAAAGAATGAGAAGTTCAGGCCTGAAGTGTCTTCTCCTTCAAGTGTGAAATATAAAATTGCGGCGATTTTCAATTTTTATGGCCCATGCGACCTGACTTCGGATTTCGCGAAAAAAGTGGAAGTTGTGCGGGGATTTATGGGGGTGGATTATCAAGACAATCCGGAACAATACGAGCAGGCTTCACCCCTGTTTGACATTTCGCCCGATTCACCACCCACATTGATCGTGCACGGCACGATTGATGATATTGTTCCCGTAGATCAGTCGGACATGCTTGCTTCGAAGCTGAAAGAGTCAGGTGTACCGGTTCGTTATGAGCGGCTCAGTGGTTGGCCACACACTTTGGACCTTGCCGAACCGATGTTCGAGTATTTGAGTGGAGTGATCCTTGAAGAGATTCGCCGGGCCGTGGGTCGCGTCGAGGACTCAGTTGAATAGCGAATTGATTTAATCCACAAGCGGAATGATCAGTTATCTATGATGTTCAGAACGAATTCTACCGGGTTTAAGTAGGAACTTATGAACCCGGCCTTCCGGGCTTCATCCGACCAATGCCATCATATTCAAAACCACGGGCGGTCATCTGGGCCGGGTCGTAAATATTGCGGCCATCAAAGATGATTGGATGCTTCATCAGTGAGAGCATTCGTTTGAAGTCTGGCGTGCGATATTCGCTCCATTCGGTCACGATGGCCAGAACATCGGCCCCGTTAATGGCGTCGTACGGCTGTTCGCAGTAATGCAGCCTTTCACGATCGCCAAAATGAGCCCTGACATTTTCCAGTGCCTCTGGGTCATGAATTTTTACCGTGCCTCCAGCCTTGAGGAGGGTATCAATAAGCACCAGAGCAGGTGCTTCGCGAATATCGTCGGTCCTGGGCTTAAAGGCCAGACCCCACACGCCGATGGTGCTTGATTTGATGGAGTCGCCAAGCCGTTCAAGAATTTTATTGGGCAGAATATGTTTCTGTGCTTCGTTAACATCATCAACGGCATTCATCATAAGCGAGTGCATTCCCTTGGAAAAGGCCATCTGAATCATAGCCCTGATGTCTTTGGGAAAGCAGCTTCCGCCGTAGCCCACGCCGGGGAAGAGGAAAGCAAAGCCGATGCGCTGGTCGTGGCCGATGCCCCGACGAACATCGTTAATATCGGCGTCGTATGCTTCACAAAGGTTAGCCATTTCGTTAATGAAGCTGATTTTCGTAGCAAGCAGGCAATTAGCGACGTATTTGGTCATTTCCGAAGATTCTGGTGTCATCACCAGAAAAGGCCGTTCAGTCCGCAGAAAGGGGGCGTATAACTCTCGCAGGGCATTACCAACTGCCTCGCTGCGAACGCCGACAACCACACGGTCGGGTTTGGTGAAGTCGTCGATCGCGGCACCTTCCTTGAGGAACTCGGGATTCGATGCAAAGTGGTGAGGAATATCAGTGATGAGCCGCACGCGACGCTCAAGCTCGGCGTTTGTACCCACAGGTACCGTGCTTTTCACGATGATGATTTTAGGCTCAATGGCGACGCGGGCTATTGTTTCTCCAACCGCGAAGACGCCTGAAAGATCTGCAGAACCATCTTCGGACTGGGGAGTGCCTACGGCAATAAACACCAATTCCGACTGATTCACGGCGTCGGACACATCGGTTGTAAACTTGAGCCGACCATCCTTGTGATTACTGGTGA
The DNA here is from genome assembly GCA_040374745.1 of Planctomycetaceae bacterium. Taxonomy (GTDB): domain Bacteria; phylum Planctomycetota; class Planctomycetia; order Isosphaerales; family Isosphaeraceae; genus QWQI01. Next base: position 24,618 of record JBEITT010000030.1, read on the forward strand.
CAAGCTCTTCAAGACCCGGTTCGTAAATCGGAATCTGGCCACGCTTCAGGCCTTCAATCTTGGCTTCCAGCTTATCGACGCAAATTACGTCATTACCGCTTTCGGCGAAGCACGTTCCGGTGACAAGCCCAACATAACCTGTGCCAACAATTGTGATTTTCATGAGCGAACAGACCTGAATTCTGGCTTAGTCGGGCGAACCTTTGTTGCAACCCGAATTTTTCAATCTGGCCATGCAATTTCGATAAATTATTCTATCGAATGACGAAAAAGAATGAGAAGTCGGGCAAGTGCCTGACTTCTCCATTTCATGTAAACTTCTATGGTTCAATCCGTATAATCCGCCAGAATGACGGATTCTGCGAGAAAAGAAATGTTATTTGCCAGCCAGCACATCCTGCAAAGCGTGAACATCAAGAACACCAAGGCGAATGCGTTCAATGGCGGCTGCGGCGGCTCTGGCTGCTGAAATTGTAGTGATGCACGGTACCCCGTGACTGACGGCTGCCGCTCTGATTCGCCCTTCATCGGTACGAGCACCCTTACCAGAGGGGGTGTTAATAATCAGGGCAATATCACCATTGGCCAGAAGGTCAAGACAGTTCGGGCGGCCTTCGTGCACCTTGCGAATCGTTTCAACGGGAATATTGTTTTCAGTCAGCGTGCGTGCCGTGCCGTCTGTTGCCAGAAGCTTGAAGCCCAGCTGGTACATTTTCAGGGCAACCGGCACGATAACGCTGCGGTCACGGGCCGCCACACTGACAAAAACCGTGCCTGACTGGGGCAGGATCGTCGATGCAGCCAACTGTGCCTTGGCAAAAGCGGCCGGAAAGTCTCGATCAATCCCCATCACTTCGCCAGTGGATCTCATCTCTGGCCCCAGTACAATATCAACACCGGGGAACTTGGCAAACGGGAAGACGCTTTCCTTGACACTGGTGTAGTTCGGTACGGGGTCTTCATGCACACCAAGCCCATCGAGCGTTTCGCCGGCCATCACGCGTGAGGCAAGCTGAGCCAGATTCATACCGGTTGCCTTTGAAACGAACGGCACCGTGCGGCTGGCCCGGGGGTTGACTTCAAGCACATAAATTTCGCCATCCTTGACGGCGAACTGAATATTCATCAGCCCACAGACTTTCAGAGCCTCGGCAAGTAGCCGCGTCTGTCGTCTTAGTTCATCAATGATATCCTGACCAAGCGAGTATGGAGGAATGGCACAGGCCGAATCACCTGAGTGAATGCCCGCCTCTTCAATGTGTTCCATGACCCCGGCAACGATTGTTCGTGTTCCGTCAGAAAGGGCATCGACATCAACTTCAATGGCATCCTCAAGGAATTTGTCGATCAGCACCGGATGATCGGGCGAGGCATTGACGGCTTCCGTCATATAGCGAATCAGGCTTGTTTCGTCGTAAACAATCTCCATGGCACGGCCACCCAGCACAAAGCTAGGCCGCACCAGCACCGGGTAGCCAATGGCTTCGGCAATCCGCCTTGCCTGGTCGGTGTTGGTGGCAGAATCATTTGGCGTCTGCTTCAGCCCCAACTTGTTTATCAGCTCGCGAAAACGGTCGCGGTCTTCGGCCAGGTCAATCGATTCAGGAGTCGTGCCCAGAATCGGCACGCCAGCAGCCTCAAGTGCACGAGCCAGATTCAGCGGTGTCTGCCCGCCGAACTGAACAATCACGCCCTTGGGTGTTACCCGCTCACAAATATTAATCACATCCTCAGCCGTCAGGGGCTCGAAAAACAGGCTGTCGCTGGTGTCATAATCGGTCGAGACCGTTTCGGGGTTAGAATTGACCATCACCACTTCATAACCGGCTGCCTTCAATGCAAAGGCTGCCTGGCAACAGCAATAGTCAAACTCGATCCCCTGCCCGATCCGATTCGGACCACCACCCAGGATCACAGTCCGTTCTTTTGTGCCGATTCGGGCTTCGTCTTCTTCTTCGTAAGTTGAATAATAATATGGTGTTACGGCTTCAAATTCAGCGGCGCAGGTGTCAACCAGCTTGTAAACGGCTCGGATACCTTTTGATTCACGATAGCGCCGCACTTCCATTTCGCCGATGCCCCAGAGATGGGCCAGTTGGCGATCAGAAAAGCCATCTCGCTTGGCCTCTCGCAGCAGGTCGGTCGGGCAGGCGGCCAGGTTGGGTACGGCTCGCAGCCTCTTTTCCATGGCCACAATTTCGGCCATGTGGTCGAGAAACCACCGGTCGATGTTTGTCAGGTCGTGAATTTCGTCAATTGTCATTCCGTCGAGCATTCCAAGACGTACCGACCAGATCCGGTCGGCGTTCGGCGTTGCCAGTGAACTGACAATGTCGTCACGCGAGGGCTGAAGATCAGTGCCCCAGGGGTCTTTCTTGTCAACGCCAAGGCCAAATCGACCTAACTCAAGCCCACGCAGGGCTTTTTGCAGGCTCTCGCGAAATGTCCGGCCAATGGCCATCACTTCGCCCACTGATTTCATCTGGGTGGTCAGCACCGGGTCGGCTTCGGGGAATTTCTCAAAGGCCCAGCGAGGAATTTTGGTCACGACGTAATCAATAGTTGGCTCGAAACAGGCCGGCGTCTCGCGGGTGATGTCGTTACGCAGCTCATCCAGCCGGTAGCCCACGGCCAGCTTCGCTGCGATCTTGGCAATAGGGAAGCCCGTGGCCTTTGAGGCCAGGGCTGATGAACGACTGACCCGCGGGTTCATCTCAATGACGATCATTCGGCCGGTGTGCGGATGAATCGCGAACTGCACGTTCGATCCGCCCGTTTCCACACCAATCTTGCGAAGAATGGCGATGGAAGCATCGCGCATCCGCTGATATTCCTTGTCTGTCAGCGTCTGCGAAGGTGCCACGGTGATGGAGTCGCCGGTGTGAACGCCCATGGGGTCAAGGTTTTCGATAGAGCAGATGATCACGGCGTTATCCGCCTGATCACGCATCACTTCCATCTCAAACTCTTTCCAACCCAGTAGCGATTCTTCCACCAGAATGGAGTGAACGGGCGATAATTCAAGCCCACGGGCTACCATTCGGTCAAATTCTTCGCGGTTATAGGCTATGCCACCGCCCGTTCCACCCAGCGTAAAACTTGGCCTGAGGACGGCCGGTAGACCGACCTGTTCGCGAATAGCCCTGGCTTCCTCAACAGTGTGAGCAAGCCCAGACCGGGCGGATTCCATGCCAATTTCGTCCATCGCCTGCCGAAACAGGGCCCTGTCTTCTGCCGTTCGGATTGCCTGGGCTGATGCACCAATCAGCTTGCAGTTGTATTTTTCGAGAATTCCCCTGTCAAAGAGTGCCAGAGCCGTATTCAAACCAGTTTGGCCGCCCAATGTTGGTAAAACGGCATCGGGACGCTCTTTTTCGATGATCTGGGCGACGACGTCGGGTGTGATTGGCTCAATATAGGTGCGGTCGGCCATGTCCGGGTCGGTCATGATCGTGGCCGGGTTGGAATTCACCAGCACCACTTCGTAACCCTCTTCACGCAGAGCTTTACATGCCTGCGTACCGGAATAGTCGAATTCACAGGCCTGACCAATTACAATCGGGCCGGCACCGATGATCAGGATCTTCTTGATGTCGTCGCGTCGTGGCACTGTTCTACTGTCTCTAATATCTGGGCAATAGGTGAATCATCAGGCCTGCACGATCTGGCGAAATCAGGCGCAAATTAGCCGACGCACGTAAATCAGCGGATTTCGCGCGAATCGAATTATTGGTGCCGCCCCGTTCCTCGCCAGCCGGTAGCAGGTAAAACTTCCCCAAGATAACAATCAGAAAACGGATAATCAAGATGGCGGGATCAATCGTTAGGTGACCCTTTACTTCTCTAAGTGTACTCAACCAATCGAATCAACCCCCTGTATGATGCCTTTTCAAATTCCTGCAGCATCAGATTTTTGCTGAGATCAGGACCAATCCCGCCTGTTCCCGCACCAATCAGTGGGAAAGCAATTGAAGAAAATTCATGATCGCCAGCAATTTTAAGTGCACTTAGGCAACTCTGGCGTATGGCAAATTCGCTTGATCTCCAACAGAGGTTGATTCCTGCGACATGAATGATCGCCCGATGGGGCAACTGGCCGGCACCCGTAACGACAGCCCCGCCCAGCGGAATCATTGGCATTTTTGCCAGTTCGCGAAATGGCCCGCTGCCGGCGCGGCGGCGGATGGCCCCTGAAACGCCCTGCGGAACCAGCAGCCACCACGGAAAAATATTGCGATTCCAGGCATTCACAATGGCATCAACGGGCTGATCAAGCAAATCGCCTTTAAGCACTTCAATCGTCATGGCCGGTAATCGCCAGAATAGATTCAGCCGGCTTTGGCTGTTTTTGCCAAATCCTGCATTAATATCGGCCTGATGACCTGCTGCCATCTCAGGTAGCCGCTCCGGTTCATATGCAGCATGTCTTCCTTGAAAAGATCTTTCCCAGGCTGGCCATCAGCACCCATAATTGTCGCCGTAATGTCAATGACTGTAACATTTTTTGTCGCTGAAGCCCACGATTTCAGATCGTCGTTAAACTGCTTCATGATCGGCCATTTTTCCCACCGTTTCGGGCTTGGTTTGACGGTCATAAAATATATTTTCGTCTCCGGCAGGGTTTTATGCAGCCGTTGCTCAAATTCCTTATACTGCCTGAGTAAAGCATCAGGCTTCACGCCGCTGTTGATGTCGTTATCACCCTCATAAACCACCACAGCACGCGGCTGATATTTCAGCACGACGCGATCCATAAAATGCAGCAGGTCTTTCATTTTGCTGCCGCCAAAGCCTCGCCCCAGCACGGGCAGACCCTCAAAATCGCTGCCCAGTTCTTTATGCCAGTTCTTGATGGTAGAACTGCCGGTAAAAACAATCATGTCTTTGACATAGCGCGATCGCATATCGATCTGCTCAAATGCTGCTATCTCTTTCTCGAATTTCTCAGGGCCTTCGTCTTTGGTCTGCGAACTGACTTCGCTGAGACTTAAAGCAAAGCTTGCGAGAAGAATAATGAGACCTGTTAAGACCCTGTTTTCAAGAGGCATGGCAAATTTGGCTTTGATTTGTTTCAGAGGGATTGGATGAATCCGTCAAGACTAACTGAATCTACTTCATGTTTTGTTTCAGTACAAGAAAAACATTACGTTTTTGGATTTGACCAAAATTCAATGAACTTTGAAGCAGTTGAAGAGTGGCTGATCTTCAAGATTCCCTGTGACATAAGACCATTTGGTAAAAAAACAAGAAAAAAGACATCTTGTCTTGACAGTGGAATTTGCTTGGCGCAGAATAAAAGACGAATTGTCTTTCATTGAAAAAAGACAAGCAGAGAGAAACGTAGGAGTTTTCGAACAATGGCAGCGAGTGATGTCACGGATGCAGAACGGGAAGTGCTTGATCAACTTTGGATGAATGGTCCGGCAGCGGTGAGAGTTCTGGCTGAGTGGTTGTCAACCGCCAAGCGACCAGTGATCGCTCCCACTGTATTGAAATTGCTGGAACGCATGGAAGCGAAGGGATTTGTGTCGAGAGACCGGCAACAGAACCCGCATTTGTTTCGGGCGGCAGTGAGTCGGGATGAACTGATCGAGCGACGATTGCAGGCACTGGCGGGCGACTTATGTGGCGGCTCGATTGTTCCGCTGGTGAGTTGTCTGGTCGAGCGTGGCAACCTGACTGAAGAAGATCGGCAGGCCATTCGGCGCATGATCGACGAATTTCGCGATGATTCTGATTCGAGTGTAAATTCCTGATTCATGAGTCGGATTTTTCAGTAAAAATGCAATGAGTGAGAATACGCCCATGACAGTCTCTATGCTTGTATCAGGCTGGATTGAAGCCTCTGCTGTTGCTGCTTTGCTCTCAATTTTGCTTTATTGGAATGGCCGTCGTTGGATGGCGCCTCGTTGGTTGCATTTGGCTTGGTCGGTTGTTTTGTTAAAAATGCTATTGCCACCACTGGTTTTGATTCAGATTCTGCCGATACTTTCCAACTTCAATCAGGTTACCTCTGAAAATCCTCAAGGTTTTAGTGCAGCTCCAGATGTGCTCACGCAGGACTATCTCAATAAAGATGCATTACAAATTAAAGATTCAATACAAATTGAAATGAATTATGTTAATAACAATCAGAGCATTTTGATTCCATTGGAAGTTCAAACACCAGTCCAGGGTGATGAAGATCAAAGTGTTGCTACGAATTTACCGCATCGAAACATTATTGAAATGGCAAAAGGCCATTGGTCAGAAATAGTGATTGGAATTTGGTCAATCGGCGTACTATGTTCTTTTTTCTTAGCAGTTCGACGTGTAAAAAACGTTATGCAAATTCGCAACGAGTTGCAGCCGGTGAGTTCAAATGACCAGAATTTACTCAATAACATTTCGGATTTAATGAAACTTCGATCTCGCCGGGTGCCTGAGATGAAGTTGATTGGGAAGTCTATTTCACCCATGGTGTTATCGTGGGGTTTCTTTGGGCGATCCCTTCTGATTTTGCCTGAAAAACTATGGCAAGGTTGGAGTGAAGCCGAAAAACGAGTCGTCCTGGCCCATGAACTGGCTCATATCAAGCGGGGCGATGACCGATTTGCCTGGTTAGGCCTGATTCTTAAAACTTTCCAGTGGCATAACCCACTGGCACACTGGGCCCATGGTCAGTGGAAACAGGCTGAAGAAAATGCCGCCGATGAAATGGCCCTCGTCGTTCTGGGTGGTGGTATAGAAAACCGTCGCGACTTAGCCAACACAATACTCCAGACTGTTGAATCACTTAATTGGAAATCGAAATCCCGGTTACAGGCTTTTTTCACAATTCAAATGACTTCAACTTTGACAAGTGCAAAAGAACTTAAGAATCGCATCAACATGATTGGGAAATTCTCAATGATCAAATATGAGTCGCGTTGTCAGAAAGGAATTGCCTTTTCAATTGTATTTCTCTTGATATTGCCAATCGGAATTGCAACCAGCTCGCCAGGGAATATTATGGAACCTGTCGAGGCAATTGAATCAAATACGGGTGATTCTATTGAACATACCCATGATATCAATCAACCGTTCGATACGGGTTCTGATCTTTCAATTGCGTTGAATTCACAATTACAAAGTCTGAATCAGCGTGAAGCCGCATTAAAATTGAAAATCAGCCGGACGGAAAAATCAATCCGCGAATACCCGGCACTTGCGGAAGAACTTTCCATTGCACTTGACCAGTTCAATTTACAAATGGTTAGGCTGATTTCTGAAAAAATCAACCTTGAAAGACAAATGCAACCGTTGAATTTAAAAGAGGTGTCTGATTATAACCTGGGATCATCACTCAAGGCACAGTCGCCCCAATCTAATGAAAACCCGGTCAAATCAGATGATCATTTTGTTACAGGAATTGAAACTCAGGTTCAGGGGCATCTTTTACCTGAAAACCGATTGCTCAACCTGGAAAAAAAGCTGGAATTTATTGAGCAGGAATTGAAAGCGATCGCTCAGTTAAAATCCACGAATAACAACTGGAAGAAAGCGAGGTAAAAAAAAGATCAAATTGGTATAGCAGCAGACCTTTATGCATTCTTGACACGTAACATTTCGACCCGTGATTTTGGCAACAGGGCTAAAATCACACCAACCAAGTATTTCAGGAGCATTCTCAATGAGTAATGTATCGAATATTTTCCGCGCCGTCTTTGCGGGAATGTTGATAACCACCATGATTGCAAGTGCGGCATGGGGCGACGACGACGCGAAAACCAATCAGAACAAAGAGCTTCAAAGCGTTCTGGACAAACTCCCTGCCGACATGCGACAGAAAATAAGTTCTATTATCGATGAAATTCGAGCAGAGACCAAGACGAAAGTTGCCGAAACTGAGCGTCAATGGAGAGCCCAAGCCGAAAAAATACTTGAATACGGTCGAGAAGTAGCTTTTGAAACCGAGAAGAAAGCAATTGAACAGATTGAAAATGAAAAGGCCGTAACCCGGTACATTCAGGGGCAGCTTGATCAGCTCAAGAAAGAAGTGCAACTTCTGAACAAATCTTCCGCGGCAGGCAAACAGCAAGCCAGTGGAGTGCAGTCAAGCACAACGGTCGATTTTACTGAAATCGAACTCTCAAAGCTCAGTCCGGAATCGCGGGAAGAAATTGAAAAATCGCGGAAGCAATTACAGGAAGCGCAATCGCGATTTTCAAAAGCCACAGAAGAGTTGATTAGGCTCGAAGGTCGAGCCTTAAATCGGGCTCTCGTGACTGGCCAACCTATTCAGCCGGCGACGGCCGCAACGAATGAAAAAAACCAGCACAAACTTGTTCAGGGGCAGCTCGCGGTCATTAATAAGGATTCACCTATCTCGACACCTTATGTTGTTTTTGGTAATCCACTTCCATCTGCTGCTTCACCTGCTAATTCTATGTTTAATCCCAATTTTGAGCAGCGTCTTTCCAAGGCTGAAAAGGCTCTCGATCGAATTTTGCTGGAGTTGAAAAAACTGCGTGAGGAAGAAGCGGTTGATGTCAAGGGTGAGAAAAAAACATCGCAAAATCCGGATGCTGCGAAATAATCTGGGATGAAGATAACTTCTTACCTAAGTCGCCAAATGCAATTGCTAAAAGATTACAGTCTTTCGCGATTGCATTTGCTTTTTTGTTTCCAGCTTCTTGTTAATTTATAAAACTGTAGTTCATCGATCGATAAACTTCATTTCTGATCAATGAGTTTCGTGGTTCGTTCATTTATTGCTGAGCCAGTTTGTGTTGTTTCATTCCACATCATGCTTTGGTAATATTTCGAAATCACCAGATCAATTGCCACATGGAACGTCCAATAATGTTGGCTTTCTTGTGGTAAATCCACGTTCATTCACAAGTCACGGAATAAACCTGTTTCCAGGATTAAGCCATGTTTTCCAAATTGCTAAAATACACAACTCCCCTTCTATTTTGCGTGATCGCTCAGGCCGACGAACCGCTTTTTACCGCCAAGCCGCTCACGCAGGAAGGTGCTTTCACGCCCGGCATTGAAGGCCCGGCCACTGATAAAAACGGCGTGCTTTTTGTCGTGAATTTTGAAAAGCAGCAGACGATTGGCCGACTGGGCGCCGATGGCTCGAAAGCCGAAGTGTTTGTCACCTTGCCTGGTGATTCCGTGGGCAACGGCATTCGGTTTGATCGCAGCGGGCAGATGTATGTCGCAGATTATGTCGGCCACAATGTGCTGAAGATTGACCCGGAAACCCGCAAAATCTCGGTGCTGGCCCACGAGCCGAAGATGAGTCAGCCGAATGATCTGGCCATCACGCGCAGCGGCGATCTTTATGCATCAGACCCGAACTGGAAGGCCAGCACGGGGCGAGTCTGGCGTGTGTCAAAGGCCGGGCAAGTCAGCCTGGTGGCCGACGATATGGGCACGGCCAATGGCGTGGAGGTCTCGCCAGATGAAAAAACGCTTTACGTGAACGAGTCGATGCAGAAAAAGATCTGGGCTTTTGATATCCAGGCCGACGGCACGCTGAAAAACAAGCGGCTTTTCAAGGAATTTCCTGATCATGGCTTCGACGGCATGCGTTGCGATTCAGCCGGGAGTCTCTATGTGACCCGTCATGGCAAGGGCACGGTGGTGAAAATCTCGCCAAAAGGCGAAATTCTTAAGGAAGTGGACGTGCTGGGCAAAATGCCGACGAATCTTTGCTTCGGCGGTTCTGACGGCAAAATGGTTTATGTAACGGAAGTGGAACACCGCCGTGTTGTGGCTTTTCGTGTTGACGAAGCAGGCCGAGAATGGGCACTGGCCCGCGACACAAAACCCTGACCGGGAATTTTGACTGTTGAATCCGGTCGCCGTGTATTGGATAATCAGATGATCCCGCCCGGCTACACCAGGCAGCAATCAGGTTTTTCAAAACTGATCGTCCAGACCTACTACGGAGCTCTATTCTTGCGTGTCATTGACACAATAGAGTATTTCAATTTTCTCACTTTGCAGAGGATAGCGATGCGTTACAGGTTTCTTCTAACGGCCGTTTTGGTGGCTTTAATCAGCCCCTTGGCTCGTGCAGCGGATGATTCGAAAGTCGTCAAATCTTGGAAGTTTCCGGCCGATGCCGGCGTGTGGAAGTCTCTTAACAACCTGGAATTAAAAACGGTTGAGAACCAGTTGGTTGTCACCGCTACGGGTACCGACCCGCAACTTGCCACCAATGTGGAAGCCCCTGCCGGCTGGAAAACTCTGGTTGTGAAAGCGAAATTCCGCGGCCAGATCAATGGCCAGGTTTACTGGACAACCGCCAGCCAGCCAGCCACCAGTGACGATGCCTCGCGACGCTTTAATGCCCGTGGCCGGGGCGATAACGAAGTGGAATTCATGGTCTATTTCAATCCACAAGCCCCGCTGACGAGTCTGCGGCTTGACCCTGATCTGAATAATAAGGGTTCCATCCAGATTGCATCCATCACGATGCTGAACGAAGGTCCGCCCGAGCCCAAGGCGACGGATGCCGCGTCGCTGAAGATGCCTCCCGGATTCAAGGCCGAACTGCTTTACAGCGTGGCCGGGCCTGAATTTGGCTCGTGGGTCAGCCTTTGCCTTGATCCAAAGGGTCGCCTGATCACCTCTGACCAGGACGGCAAGCTCTATCGACTGACGGTGCCGGCCATCGGCTCGAAAGATAAAGTCAAAGTCGAGACGATTCCTATTGATCTGGGTATGGCCCAGGGGCTTTGCTGGGCTTTTGATTCGCTTTATGTTGTTGTCAATGGTCGTGGCTCGGGCCTTTACCGCGTGACCGACACGAACAACGACGACACGCTTGACAAGGTCGAGCTGCTTCGCGCCATTCAGGGCGGCGGCGAACACGGCCCCCATGCCGTTCTTCTCGCTCCTGATGGAAAAACTCTGTATGTGCTGGGCGGCAATCACACCAAATTGCCCAATCCTGAAAAGTCGCTGGTACCAAAGAATTTTCAGGAAGATCAGCTTTTGCCGCGCATGTGGGACGCCGGCGGCCACGCAGTGGGCATTATGGCGCCTGGTGGCTGGATTTGCAAAACGGATAAGGATGGGAAATCGTGGGAACTATTCTGCTCCGGCTTTCGGAATGAATACGACATCGCTTTTAATGCAGATGGAGAGCTATTCACTTACGACTCGGACATGGAATGGGATATCGGTGCCCCATGGTATCGTCCTACGCGTGTCAATCATGCTGTCGCCGGTGCCGAGTTTGGCTGGCGCAGCGGGTCAGGTAAATGGCCTGCTTATTATCCTGACAGCCTGCCTGCGGTGGCGAATGTGGGCCCTGGTTCACCCACTGGTGTAGTTTTCGGCACGGGGGCGAAATTTCCGGCTAAATACCAGAAAGCCCTTTTTATTAACGACTGGTCTTATGGCAACCTTTATGCCGTACACCTGACGCCCGATGGTGCCAGCTACACGGGCGAAGTCGAGCGTTTCTGCTTCGGCACGCCGCTGCCACTGACGGACCTGGTCATTCATCCTGACGGAGCCATGTATTTCACCATCGGTGGGCGCAAGACTCAGTCAGGCCTTTACCGGGTCACTTACAATGGTCCGGAGTCAACGGCTCCAGTCGATGGGCGTGACCCGCGTAATCAGGAACTCCGCGAACTGCGTCGCAACATTGAGGCGAAATTCACGCGGACTGATGCCGCCGTGGTCGATGAAGTTTGGCCTTATCTTTCACACGCGGATCGTCACATTCGTTTCGCGGCCCGAATTGCCATTGAGCATCAGCCTGTTGAACGCTGGCGTGAAAAAGCAATCAAAGAGACCAACCCCGATGCCGCCATTACAGCGGCTTTGGCACTTGCCCGCTGTGGCGAGAAAACCGACCTTAACGGTATTAGTGCCAACCTGGCCCGACTTTCATGGGATAAGCTCAATGATCGCCAGCGGCTTGATCTGTTGCGTGGTTTCGGTCTCGCCTTTGCCCGGCTTGGTCCGCCATCGGCTGAAGCACGCCAAGCAGCCCTGAATACAATTGATGCGGTTTATCCAACCCGAAACGTCACGGAAAACCGCGAGCTGGCACTTGTTGAGCTGTATCTTGGTGCACCCAATGCGATTGAACGCACACTGAAGCTGGTTGATCAAGCCGGCACGCAGGAGGAAGCGTTTCATTACGTATTCCACCTGCGATCAATCACAAAAGGCTGGACACCTGAAACCCGCCAGGCCTATTTCAAGTGGTTCAATGAAGTGGCTGGCAAATTCCGAGGCGGTAATTCTTTCAGTCGATATATTGCAAATGTCAAAAATGAGGCTTTAGGCAACTTGAGTGATGAAGAAAAGGTTGCCCTGAAGCCCATTCTTGATGATGCTCCGAAAGCCACTGACCCGGCTGAAATACCTCGGGCATTTGTCAAGAAATGGACGGTGGATGAATTGCTGCCTCAGGTAGAAACCGGGCTGTCGGCTCGCAATTTCAATCGGGGCAAAGCTCTTTTTGCCGCCACCCAGTGCTTCAAATGCCATATTTTTGACAATACCGGCGGAATTGTCGGGCCCAACCTGACAGGTGTCGGCAGAAGGTTCTCGAATAAAGACCTAGTCGAAAATATCATCGACCCCTCGCGCGTGATTTCCGACCAGTATGCCGCCACCATCTTCAGCCTGAAGGATGGTCGAGTGGTTACCGGCCGAATCGCCAACATGGGCGGCGATAATATTTCTATTATGGAAAATATGCTTGATCCCGGTCGGCTCACTGGCATCAATCGCACCACGATTGAAGAAATGGCCGACAGCAAGGCATCAATGATGCCCAATGGCCTGCTTGACACGCTTTCGCTGGAAGAAGCCCTCGACCTGATTGCCTATCTCAAGTCGGGCGGGAATGCCAACGATACCATGTTCAAACAGGAAAAGGGCGACGAGTAATTAGTGTCTTTGACTGATGTCAATGATATTTCGATGGCCCGCTCCTTCAACAGGGCGGGCTGTTTCATTTTACCCTTGCTGAATTATCAAAGGTGATACGAGATGCAATCCTGTAATAAATTTCGAATTGTCAATGCAAATGCGATTCTTGAAAATGAAATCATTCCTGATGCAACTATTGAAATTGAGGGAGAAAAAATCACCGCCATTTTGACGCAAACGCCGGCGGTCAGGGAAAATGATATTCTGATAGACGCAGATGGCCATTTTGTTGGTCCCGGATTTGTTGATATTCATGTGCATGGCGGGGCTGGCGCCGATTTCATGGATGGCACCACTCAGGCTGTAATCACAGCTTGCCGGGCACATCTGAGGCATGGCACCACCACGATCTTCCCCACAACAACCACCGGCAGCCCCGCTGAAATTCAGGCAATGCTCGCAGCCTGCCTTGAAGTGGCGAAATGCAATGACCCGGAGCTTCTGCCACAGATACCGGGCATTCATCTTTATGGCCCTTATTTTGCGCCTGATAAAGTAGGCTGTCACAGTATAGACGGTCGTCGCGAACCAACCCCCGAAGAATATCAGTTGTATTTAGATACCGGTTTTGTTCGAATTGCCACCTGCGCTGCTGAACTCCCAGGGGCCACCGCTTTTTATCAGGCGGCAAGCCAGGCAGGCTGCATGGTCACCTGCGGTCATTCCAATGCCTCATGGGCGGAAATGCAATCGGCTTTTGATGCTGGCATGCGACACGTAGATCATTTCTGGTGTGCCATGTCGGGTGTTTCGTCGCTTCGCTCCCGGTTTGGCACACCCATGCAGGCAGGGATGGAGCAGTTTGTCCTATTTAACAAATCAATGAGTACTGAGGTGATTGCTGATGGCGAGCATCTTTCAAATGAACTCCTGGAATTTGCATTTCAAATGATTGGTCCTGATCGCCTCTGCCTCGTCACGGATTCAAGCCGGGCCATGGATATGCCACCGGGCAAATACAAATTCGGCCATTTTGAAACAGGTTCTGATTTTCTAAGTAATGGCCGGGTTGGGCTCACGCCGGCTGGCGATGCCCTGGCAAGCTCCATTCAGGGCATGGATCACATGCTTCGGACCATGAAAAAAGCCACTTCCGCCAGCCTGCCCGAATTGTTTCGCATGACCAGCCTGACACCCGCACGGTTGGCTGGATTTGATGCCATCACGGGCAGTCTCGCCGTTGGAAAAATGGCTGATTTGCTTGTGCTTGATCGTTCGCTACAAATTCAGAATGTCATGTCGCTGGGGCAATGGCTTTATCCAGATCATGAAATGAAATCCCGCTGATTCTTTTTTCGTTCGCGTTGGCATTCAGTCTCTGTTATTCTGGCACTATTCTCGATTTAACACTTTCTGCACAGGGGCGTGTCATGCATCGTCTATTCAATTTTCATGCGATGGTTGTATTAATTTTGTTAATCGTAACATCCATTGCCCGGGCAGATGATCTGGCAATTGTCAGCGAGGTTGAATCACAGCCACTTGTCAGTAATATCCGCAGGCTGATCCGCGCTCTTGATGATTATGGCCAGCCGATTGACACCAAAACCCGCGAACAGCTAAACGCCAGCCTTGAAAAAGGCGATGTGGTGGCTATTCAGAAGGCTCTCGACCCTCTGGTATTTATTGGTGTGCATTTAAATCCGGAAGTGCGTGTGAAAGTGGCGCGGGGCCCGGCCGATGCGCGGCTTCAGCAGAATGGCTACACGGCCAAGATCATTAAAATTCATAATGAAAGCACTGTCACCGCGCCTCTGCGTATTAACAGCCCGCAGGCTGGTGCAGTTTATGGTGGCGTGCAGCAATTGACCATGAAACGCATGGCTACTGAAAATCTGGCGAGCGATTTAAATAAAGGCAAGCCCGACGATCGTTTTATTGATATCAGCGTGCGGAACGATGCGACCTTAAGCGACAAGCTTTCCGGCCTCAGCTTGGAATATAAACTTATTGATATTTCAAGTTCGCAGCCCGGGAACCGTGAAGCCACTTTGCAATTTGATGTGGGCGAGGGCACGAAAGATCTGGCGAGTCGATTTGAAATCCCGATTTTATTTCAGATAGTCAAGGCAGAGCCGGTTGAAATCAAGGTGATGGACGAACTTGGCCAAAAATCAGTTGCCAGACTTGAAATCCGCGACTCTCAGGGCCGGGTCTATCCCAGTCAGTTAAAACGCCTTGCCCCCGACCTTTTCTTCCAGCCACAGATTTACAGGGCCGATGGCGATACGGTTGCCCTTGCACCGGGCAGATACCAGGTGGTTTACAGTCGTGGCCCGGAATATCTGAGACAGACGAAAGAAATGGAAGTCAGGCCGGGTGATGGCAATCGCTGGGAATTTCAATTAAAACGCTGGGTTAATACAGAATCATACGGATTTTATAGTGGCGATCACCATATTCATGCGGCAGGCTGTTCGCATTATGAAAAGCCGACGGAAGGCGTGAGGCCGGAGGATATGTTCCCACAGGTCAAGGGCGAGGGTTTGAATGTCGGTTGCATTTTGACATGGGGCCCTTGTTACGATTTTCAGCGAAATTATTTTCAGTCGGGCGTGCACAGGCTGAGCGAGCCTAAAACGCTGATTAAATACGATGTGGAAGTCAGCGGGTTCGGCTCGCAGGCCCTGGGGCACGTTTGCCTGTTGAATCTTGCCGATCAGACTTATCCAGGCTCTGATGGCACAAAAGACAAAGGCTGGCCGACATGGACGACACCTGTTCTGCGCTGGACAAAGCAGCAGGGTGGCGTGACTGGTTATCCGCATTCTGCCTTGCGTGGCAGCACCAGGGCATCAGCCGAGCTGACGATGAAGCGATATGACAAGAATGGCGACCAGCATCTGGATGCTGCTGAAATACAATCAACAATTTTACCCGAGCCTTTTGAGTTGATCGACGTGAGTGCCGATCGCAGAATTTCATTAAAAGAGTTGCTTGAAAGTGTCGAAAAGAATCAGGATCTTTTGCCCAATCTGGCTGTGCCCGACATGAACGGCGGCGGGGCCATTGAAATAATGGTGAGCACTGCCGAAGGTGTCTGCGATTTCATTTCAGCAATGGATACGGCAAGAATTCCTGAGTGGAATACCTGGTATCACATCATGAACGCAGGCTTTCCGCTTAAAGTAAGTGGCGAGACGGATTTCCCGTGCATGTCGAGCCAGCGAGTAGGCCAGGGTAGAGTCTATGTCCAGCTTGGAAAGCGAAATGAGTTGCAATTTACTGACTGGATTCGTGGTGTTCAGGCCGGTCGCAGCTATGTTTCTGATGGTTATGCCCATGCTCTTGAATTTAAAGTTAATGGAGCGAATTCCGGAGATTCAATATCCATGGTTTCACCTGGCCAAGTCGAGGTAACTTCCAAAGTGGCATTTGCAGAAGAAATTCCAATGGGAGTGGCTTATGGAAATCAAAATTCACCGCTGGGTCGCCGTCTGACAGGGGACACTATTGAATTGCATCTCGAAAGATCACGTGACTTTGAAATCAAGGGCTCACGCCTTGTGGAACTGGTTGTTAATGGCAAGGTTTTACAGTCAAAAAAGGTACCCGCAGATGGCCGCGAGTATGAATTAAAATGGACTGTAAAAATTGATCGCTCAAGCTGGATTGCATTAAGGCATTTTCCACAGATGCATACAAATCCTGTTAATGTGATTATCGGCGGGAAACCCGTTCGGGCCAGTCGTTCCAGTGCGCTTTGGTGCGCTGAATCAATCAGAAATCTGATTGAAAACCGGATGCGATTTATTTCTGATGCAGAAAAGACAGAGGCTTTGAAAACTTTTAACAAAGCCATTGCAACTTACGAGAAAATCGCTGGAGAATGCCCGGAAGGCTCATAAAAAAGATGCCAGGCATTAAATATGTGTGCCGGGCATCTTGAGATTGCATTTAAGAATCAGGAGTTATTCGCCAGTTTTTCCTGATTCTGACTTATCAGAGTCCATCAGGGCTTCGACTGCAGCCTCCAGGCGGAAGAGTGGCTGTCCGCCAACAATCACCATTCGCACCTTGCCTGACCTGTCAAGGAAAAGTGTGGTTGGATATCCTTCAAAATTGGGCACTTGTTTCTGGGTCTTTTCATCACCCAGAACACAGGTGTAAGGCACCTTCATTCGCTTATTAAATTCCTTGATGGTTTTAATGTTTTCCTTCTCGTCTTCGCCGCCTTCGTAATTTATCCCCACAATTTCCAGGCCCTTAGATTTGTATTTGTCAAGAAGATCAATGAAGTGCGGAATTTCGGCACGGCACGGAGGGCACCAGGTGCCCCAGATGTCAACAATCGTGTATTTACCCTTGTAATCCGCCAGTTTGACATCTTTGCCGTCAAGATCCTTGAGGTTGAAGTCAAATTTGAAATCTTTCTGGTTTGCGATAAGCTCGGAAAATTCTTTTTTTGCCACTGCAAGAGCCTTAACCTTCAGATCTTTCACCATTGACTTGAAATCTTCCCGGTCTCGAAGGCTTTTGAGATCAGCATCGGTTTCCAGCATGGAGACATTATTCACACCGGCGGCGAAGCAATCTTTCAGTGAGGCCATGGCAGCATCGGTTTTGCCTGATTTGGCCAGAACACATGCCTCGTTATAAAAAACCGTTTCGGCTATGAAATTAATCTGCTGCGCCTTCGGCAAATCGGATTTCATCAAATCTCTCAGCGTCGAGGCGGCTTTCAAAAAGTAAGGGTCCGGTTTCTTGTCCTGTTGTGCCGACTGCATGCCGTATGTTTCGTAGATCTGAACCAGGAGCATCTTCGCTTCCCTGTCCTTGGGGTTGGCTTTTACCCCTGACTCCAGGGTGTTAATCGCCTTTTCGAAGTCGGGTTTCTCGCTCTTCTGTAAATCTTCTATGACTTTTTTTACAACAGAAGAACCCGGTCCCTGTGAATTTTTGACATCCTGAGCCAGGGCCATACCGCTGGCGACCACCATCAGGCTGATCAGCAATTTGGGCAAATACATCGGTGCAATTCTCCGGTAGCTGAATTTTAGGCTGGGTAAATGCCATTTTGGCATACATTGCCTTTTTGCATTTACCATTCATAGATTTTATCCAGGATTCAACAATCCAAGTAAGTGGGACGATTCCGGGAATCAATTGACATCCCGTGCTGTGCCTTTCTATCATTGCTCTAAAGGCTTGAAATTTGTGCTTTGCATGATTGTTTCAGCAGCAATGCACAGAATTGTGAGATTTTCTACGTTGAGCTCAGGGAAGAATTCATGCCGCCTTCAAACCAGAAACTGATTCTCTGGTTTTACGACATGAACGCCATGGTCAATCCGGCCGGCGTGACGCGTCACGCCATGGCTATGCGTGAGGGTTTACAGTCTCTGGCAGAGTCTGGATCAATTCGCATAAAACTTTGTACAGGTCGAATCAGCCCATCAGACATTCTCGCCCAGTGGCAACGGTTGGAATTTGTTCAAAAATGCGAACTCCCGCTGACGACTCGCAACATGACTCGGCTTTGGCGAGTTCTTGACTGGCCTCCGATTACGATGTGGACGGGACCGGTTGACTGGATTTATGCTCCCGCTGAATTTTATGTCGCCAAGGGTAAGGCGAAACTCGCGGTGACCAGTCACGATACCCTGCAAGACCTTCAGTGGCAACCAGCACGACGGAAATTAATGCTGGAAAAACTTTATTTTCAGGCCGATCTGATCCTTTCAGTTTCAAAATTTAATACCCAGGAACTTTTGCGACATTTTCCTTCAATTGAAACAAAAATTGCCGAAGTGCCTAACGCCCCGGACCCGCTTTTCGACGAACCAGCCACCATGGAACAACGCGACCGAATTCGTTCGCGGATCGGTCTGCCTTCTGGTATGCCTTATCTCTTGAGTGTTGCAAATTTTCAGCCGAGGAAGAATCTGGCGGCACTCGTGCGTGCTGCTTCAAAAGTGCCTGAAGTGGCTGCCGGTGAACTGGCGCTGGTATTGGTGGGTGAAGGCTCTTTTGAAGAAATCAGCCGCATTCGTGCGACCATTCGCGAATGCAATCAGCCGAAAATGCAGGTTCAAATAACCGATTACATGCAAGGCCACGACCTCAGGGCCACTTATGCTGAAGCCACTGCAATGGTTTTCCCGTCGCTATGCGAAAGCTTCGGCATCCCGGCCCTGGAAGCCATGACACAGAACTGCCCGCTGGTGCTGGCGAATTCCACATGCCTGCCGGAAATTGCCCGCGATGCAGCCCTTTATTTCGATCCAACCCGCGAAGAAGACATTACTGCGGCCATCCATCAAATGTTGGTAAGCCCCGAAGCCACCGCTGAAAAAGTTAAATTAGGCCAAACGATTGTCAAAGAGTATTCCTGGAAAAATTCGGTCGAGAGGTTTCTTGAGGCAATTGAAAAATATTCGTAAGTATGAATAAAATTGCATTTTCAAAATTATCATAAAGTGTGTTTAAAATGACTGGTCAGTCTTTTATTATAATCAAAAAATTGGTTTCGTACTACAATTTATACATCTTTACCTGGACTTTTCTTAAATACGCTATTTTTATTAATGCAATCGATTAAAAATAGCGTTGTTTACAATTTAATTAATTTCCATGCCTCTAAATATTTGTTTTCAAGGTCGTGGAAATTTCTAATTTTAGAATCTTTTCTTGGTTTCCCATTAGATTGCTTTCCGCTTAGCCACTCTGCATGACTTGATTTAACGTAATCAGCAACAAGATATTCCCCGGCAACTCCGACAAGAACCGGATTCAATTTGTTTTGCATCATAATAACTTTGAAATGTAATACTTGTCTTTTTAAATATCATAGATTGGCGTAAATGCGGAAATTCCGCATTTATGCACTTTTAAGTCAATTCAAACTAGGGGTCATTGTGATTCTTTAAGTCTTGAGAGAAATTCCACCACATCGCGAATTTCCTGCTTCGTGAGCTTTGTCGCAAGGTCTGCAGGCATGGCCGAGATGCCCTTGGCTCGTTCCTCGATCTCTTTGGCGGGAACTGCAACGAGCTTCGCCTCAGCAGTCATTACCAGCACTTCCTCTGGCGTTTCCTTGCGAAGAACGCCCGCGACGACCGTACCATCCTTAAGCCCCAGCACCACCGACTGAAAACCTTCTGCAATCTTGGCATTTGGTGTGACGATCGATTCCAGAATTGTGCGTCGGTCGTAGCGTTTGCCAATCCCGTTCAGCTCGGGTCCGACATTTCCACCCTTGTCTCGCACAATGTGACATCGCAGGCAGGCGCCTGCTGTGCTGTTTAACACGACCGCTCGACCTTCGTCAGCCCGGCCCCCATCCAGGCATTCCAGCCAGGCAGACAAAGGGTCCGCCGAATTCTTGCTTGAAAGATATTTATCTACCAGGGGTGCCAAAGTTGATTTTTCGGATTTCGCCCTTTCAGTAGCGGCTTCAAGCAAATCCAAACGTACTGCCATAGGTACTTTGTCGTCTGTCAGACGCTTCATCCATGTTGCAAGCAGGTTGTCGGCACGTTTGTCACCCATCGCAGCAAGCGTGGCGAATGCCGCCTGTTTCTCACGGTTTGAAGCGTTTTCAAGAACCTCTCGAATCAGTTCCACCGCGCGACCAGGTTCAAGACTGGCCAGAAGGCTGCGTCCCTCCGAGCGGAATGCCGGATCCTTATCAGCTACGGCTATTTCTACAACAGCCTGCAAATCTGGCGAACTGATTGATTTCAGGGCCCGAAGAGCCTCAGCCCGGGTGCTGCCTGCGAGGCTTGAATCTGATGCAACAATTTTAAGCGATGGCCCGGCCTGGGTCACTTTTAGTGCACCAGATGCCTTGGCTGTTGCTTTTTTCAATTCTTCGTTTCGATCACCCAGTAACTTGTTCACTGACGTAGAGATTTGCGTGCGTGCATCGGCAGCATTTCTGGCGGCGATCGGCCGCCATACACCCACTACGGCATCGCGGGGTTGAGTTTCGCCCCACCTGGCAAGCTCCTCCAGAGCCTTGATCCGCAGCTCTTTTGGTGAAGAAGCCCGCAAGGCTATGGCCACCAGCCGAGCGGCTGAATCAGGCCCACCCACTCGGGTGTTGGCAGCGATGACACGTTCAAGCAGGGCCGGATCTCGCTCGGCCTGCTCAGGCTTCAACCCGGCCAGGGCCGGCATTGCGTTATTGATCGGCTCGTCGTTAATCGCCCGGGCGGCTTCCAGGGCAATGTTCAAGTCTTTGTCTTCAAGCAGTTTGACAATTGCTGAAGAACCTGTGCGACGCAGAGCCACAGCGGCGGCTCGCCTCAAGGCAACCTTTTCGTCGGCAAGCATTTCTGCCAATATGACTTCGTCATTGATTCGGGCGAGGGCTAATGAATAGGCATGACGCTGCCATGGATCTTTATCATTAGCATCGGCTACTGCATTTTTGATAGAACTTGCGGCTGATTTTGCCCCAATCTGGCCCAGTGCTTGCGCAGCCATGAAACGAACGCGGGGTGATTCGTCTTTGAGCAGGTCAACCAGTGTGAGGCTGGTCTGGCCTTCGGTATCTTTCAAATCTCCCAGAATTTCAGCCGCCTGAAATCGAATTTCCGGGTTGGAATCTTTCAGCAGGCTGCGGATGTTTGTCAGTGCAGAGCGATCCTTCCGGGCGATCATTCCGATGCCCCAGATGCCATGCAGACGGGCAAAAAGAGAACTGCCGCCGCTGGCTGCTTTGGCCAGCACTTCACGGCCTTCGGCTCCTTTTTCAACAAGTGCAAACTGGGCTTCCTGACGCACTCGCATGTCCGCATGGTCCAATAAAGGAATCAGCTCGGCGACGCTTCGTCTGGTAAGGTCCTCACCAATCAATCTTGCCGTTTCCTGAAGTTGCCTGTTTCCGGCCATATCAGGGAAGGTCAGTCTATAAAGCCGCCCTTTGCCAGGCTGGGCCCATCCGTCCACCCAGTCGCTCATCACAAGCGAGCCATCGGGGGCAAAGTCGAGGTCGGTTACGCACATGCCCCACAGGTAATCTTCAGTGCTGGTCATTCGGTAGCCTGCACCTTTACTGTCCAGCTTGAAGGTGCGCACGCCGGAAAGCGTATTTGAGCCCTTGAAATCAGCCACCAGAAAGGTGTTTTTCAGCCGACCGCCAAGGCCAAGGCCCGGGTTGTAGGCCAGGCCCGAGGGGCCATTGCCCAGGTTGTCGATGGGCGGCACGATATAGGCAGGCTGGCCATCGAATGGCGGATACCACATCTTTTCGCGGTTCCATGGCCCACGATCCTGAAAGAACTGATAGCCAATGCGCCAGCCGTGGTCGGCTCCTTCTGTCAGATAAGTGACACGAGCCTTGTCTCCGGAGTCGCTGTTGTTGTCATGCGTGAAGAGGTTGCCCAACTCGTCGAAAACTATTTCCTGAGGGTTACGCAGACCATAGCAATATATTTCCATATTCGACCCATCCAGGTCGCAGCGCATGACACTACCAGTATCTGGCAGGTTCAAGTGCCTGCCGTCAGGCGTTTTTACATTAATTCCACGGTCGCCGATGGTGAAGTAAAGACGGCCATCGGGGCCTATTTTCAGACCATGAAGGTCATGTCCGAGAAAGCCGACATGCACACCAAAGCCATCAAGCAAAGGCTTTCTTACTTCGGCCTGACCGTCGTTATTGGTATCTTTCAAAAGCCAGAGTTTGGGCAGACAGGTGAAATAAACATCACCTTTTCTAGGCAAAACACCGGCTCCCAGGCCATCTTCCGGCTCTTTGAAGCCATCAGCGAAAATAGAGGATTTGTCGTATATGCCGTCGCCATCGGTATCTTCCAGCAGACGGACTCGTTCCTGCTCGACGTTGTAAGTTGGAAATTCATCTTTCAAATGTTTCTTATACATGGCCACGCGGTCAGCCACGGTGCGGCTTGCAAGGTCGTCTTCAAGCCAGTCCATATGGCTTCGAATATCGGTCACTCCCTTATGGTGTCGAAATGTCTCGACAACAAAGGCTCTGCCCTTTTCGTCGAAGCTGAATGCCACAGGGTTAGCGAGCATGGGTTCTGCGGCAAGCTGAGTCATTATTGAACCGGCAGGCAGTCGAAATCGGGCAATGGCCTGGCGTCCTTCGTCAGATGCTTCAGCGACGGCAGGGCGATACTGATCAGTCCCTTTGGGAACATCAGCCGCAGGCAAGCTAACGATACCGATAAAAAGGTTTAAACTGACGAGAGATGAACTCAATGCGAAACGCAGGGGTTTCAAATCAATCAATGTAGCATGCATGAGAAGGCTCGAATTACTCACTGAGAGGTATTTGTATTTGTGACAGCCGTCGCGAATCTCTTTAATATTACTATTATCATAATTCTCCGGAAAAATCATCTCTCCAGAAGCACACTCCTGAACATTGAGGAGAAATCAGGCCGGGATTGCTGATTTACGGAAAATGATTTTAGTGATTTGCCTCGAGGTCAGATAAAGTGACCGGATCATAAAATAAAAAGCTGCTTAAGTGTAGGAAATAAACCTTTGTAATCAGGCAAATCTTTGCACGATATTAGGTTCTGTTAAATCAAATTAAGGATGTGAATCTGGAGAGGTTGGATGTGATGAAGATTGAATTGTTCAATACTTCCAGAAAAATTCGTACATATGATTTGACGAATGGGTTAAATTTCTCTAAATTGATGTCTGTCTGATTTTTCAAATAAAACATGCATGCGTTCTGACCGGGACCCCCATCATGCCTCCAGTCAAGAAGACACGGACAGTCAAAAAAAAAGTCGCCAGATCGACAGTGAGGGAGCCTCTTGCAGTTGCAAGGAAATCGTCGACAAGGCGCATTACATCCATAAAACGTCGAACGACAGGCACCAAATCTGGTGCCAGTAAATCATCAGGTGGCAAGAACGGTTCTGCTAAGGCTGCATACTCATTAACGGGAATTCGTGATGCAGCGATGATGCTGAAGCAGGTTTCTGACCGTACAAGACTTCAGATCCTGTTATTACTGCTTGAATCTGAACATAATGTAAGTGCGATCTGCGAGGAACTGGGTGGGCAGAGCCAGCCAGCTGTCAGTCATCACCTTGCCAAGCTACGTGACGGCCGTTTAATTGAGCCACGCAGGGAAGGCAAAAATAATGTTTATGCACTGACCGAAGAAGGCAATCTTCTGGCCCAGACCGTCAAGTCTCTCGCATGGTCGAAGTCTTGAACTATTTTGAAAATAAAATCAGCTGTAACTGACCGGATTGCCAACGACGAAAATACTGGTCAAAGATGTCTCGAAAAAAAGTCCGTGTTGAGTTTCGCAAGAATCGTCAGAAGCGGACACGTCAGAATGATCTGACAAGGGGTTTCAACGAAGACCCCAGCCTTTCGGCAGATCGATCCGCTGTAGAGCGAGTTCGGGCGAGAGGCGAACTTTCAAGGTATCGCACGATTGTTCGTGATCATGCTGAGGATGTTTCGGCTGATGAAGATCAGCCCGTATCGCGAAGTATTGACACGACACTCTGCCGTCAGGGAACTGTGTTCCGTGTGCAGGGCCTCCACAATATCGTGCAGACGGACGACGGCACGAATTTCAATTGTCAGGTTCGGCGGCTTCTCAAGACAATGTCGATTGAGCACCGGAACCCGGTGGCTGTGGGCGACCGGGTCTGGATTCGCCCTGAGCCTGACGGCACTGGCTGGATTGAAGCAATTGAGCCACGCCATGGCATGCTGAAACGAGGCTACAGGCGGCGTGGCCAGATTATTGCTGCCAATATCGACCAGATTTTGATAGTCAGCGGTTTTGAAGAGCCAGGCATAAAGCCGGCATTGATCGACCGCTATCTTGTGGCTGCGCACCGCGGCGGCGTGCGGCCTGTGCTGATTTTTAACAAGTCGGATCTGGTGGAGATGGCCGCAGCACAGTGGGTGATCGGGCTTTATTCGCAGCTTGGCTATGAGACTCTTGTGACAAGTGTCAAAACCGGTCAGGGAATTGAAAGGTTAAAAAGATTGGTCAGTCGCGGAATTACTGCCTTTTCCGGGCAATCGGGCGTAGGCAAAAGCTCGCTGCTGAACGCCATTGAGCCTGGCTTGAACTTGCGGGTGGGCGAAGTTTCCTCATGGACATTCAAGGGAAAACACACCACGACCACAGCCGAATTAATTGAACTTAAAAATGGGGCCAAGGTGATCGATACGCCTGGCCTCAGGCAATTTGAACTCTGGGAAATTCCGCCGCGGGAAATTGAAGGCGGATTCGTGGAATTCCGATCGTGGATCCCTCACTGCAAATTTCCGGACTGTACACATCGCCAGGAATTGGGTTGTTCTGTGCGAAGTGGCGTGGAAAATGGCCTTATTTCCCAGTGTCGATATGAGTCTTACCTGAAAATGATTGAACAGGAAAGCGATAAATATGAGGAATGAAATCAGGTTTGGATAAAGCAAAGCCAGCGAATAATATGTTTAATTAATCTTTAATCTGACGATTGGTAGATGTTTTTGTAACGTTTTTTTTCAGCCTTTCATGAAACCTGAATCGGTGGTTTAGAATCTGGCCGGAAAGAAATACTTGACAGCCTTTAAATGACACACTATTGTCATGAAATCAAACGAAGTTGCGACTCAGCCATTCAATTCGTCTTTCGCTCTCCATCCACAGAGAACTTAATTCGGTTGATCGCAGGCCTCCAGGGATTGGTGACTTCGGTTATACCTGAATTCATGACAGCCATTTCCGGTTTCGGTCGGGAATGGCTGTTTTATTTCATCATCCAGCCAGATTGTATTTCATGGTTCTATTTCGGTATCGCTGCGCGAGAAACAGAAACATGACCGAAAATGCAACCAGAATGATCTGGCCAGGCTCGGGAACAGGCGTGGTGATTCGCACTGATTGCATTTGCAGGCCGGCACCGGCCGAAGTGGTGTTATCGCCAATAAAGAAGTAATTATTCAACGTGTATGGTGCGCTGCCAAAAGCGGAATAGCTGCGGGTCGGCCCACTGAGAAGCGGGCTGTTGTTTCCATAAAGCAGATAGTTTGCCCCGGTC
>JBEITT010000121.1:0-14220 GCA_040374745.1 Planctomycetaceae bacterium
CAGTGGAGCCATGTTGGAGTTCCGTGCAGGGCATTCAAGAGACGGGTGAAGCGTTCGAAATCGGCACGAAGTGGCACTTCCCAGTTGACGGGCAGATGGATGTAAGTCAGGCCGAGGGAGGTGACCAGCCTGTCTTCATCGGGCAGGGCACCGGGCGAGGTGAGCATGGCCAGATTCATGACAATTTCAATGCCCATGGCAGGCATTCGGGCGATGTCGTCAGGGCTTATCTGGCCGGAAGTCCAGAGCCAGTCGAATATCTGACAGCTGTTTACGGCATCCATGCTGCATTTACCGTAAGTTGAATAAGTCTCAGTAGCTGGTTTTATGGCTCAGGCGGCTTTGGTTTTCTCGGCTGCCGGTTCGTCCTGCGGAGCTTTGCGATTGGGGTTGGCAAGCTGCTCGGCAATGCGTCGGTGTTCGTCGGCTTTCTCCTTGTTGCCCAATTTGCCGTAGGCTTCGCTCAGGGCCATATGCACCGCAAGTTTGTTGAGGGAATTGGGCAGGGCCTGTTCCAGATCTCTCAGCCCCTCAGTGAATTTTTCCTGTCGAACCAGAATCATGCCCCGATTTTCCACGATGTTCATGTTGTCGGGCAGAATGTCGTGCATGATGGTCAGCAGGTCGATGCTGAAGGTCGATTTATCCTTGTTCTGCAGCTCGCCGATGGTGCAGAGATTGTTCAAAAGTACAGCGAGGTCTGGCGAATTTTTCAGAACCTGCATGAGCTGAACGCGGGCATCTTCCTTCTTGCCATTTTGCAGGAACTGCAGTGCGGCCATGGCGTCAAGCACTGAGACATTGGCACCCAGCACCCGCAGCCTGAGTATCTGATTGGGGTCCTTACCCAGGTCTCGGATAGCGAGCTTCCAGAACTGGTCAAGCAGATAGGGGTTGGTCGGGTCAAGTGTCAGGCCTTCGACCGTAAGCCTCAGGCGTTTATTCAGATCTTCCATGCTGGTGCCCAGCGAATCGGCCCAGCGGGCTAGCACCAGGCAGAGTGCCTGGCGAAACTGGTTGGAGTCGTCGCCCAGGGCCAGGCCGTTCTGCAAAGTACGGGTCGCCTGGTCATAGTTCTTCAGCAGGGAATCAATGTCAGCCAGTCGGAGCCGGGCCGCTCGATTGTCGTAGTCGGTGTCAAGAAGTGCCTGAACTCTCGAACGTGCAGCTGTCAGATAGCGGCGGGCCTCTTCATCCCGCTTCAACTCAAACAATATCTGGGCCATCGGAATGGCAAAGGCCGCATTCTGGGCCAGCACACTCTCGTAAGTTTTCAGGGCGTCCTCGGGTCGTTTTCCCAAAATCTGCCAGCGGGCCTTCAGCTGCACGTATTCAGGGTTGTTCTTGTCAAGATCAAGCAGCGACTCAATATGCCGCTGGGCTTCAGCAAGGCTCTGAATTGTCGGCGGATTCTGGCTTAGATACAGGTTGGCCAGATTCATGTGGGCCGGTGCATAGCTTGATTTGCCCGGCAGCGTAAGCCGCTCAAGCAGGCGGAAGGCACGCTCGCCATCGCCCACCTGCTGGCTGAGCATGGCAAGCTGGTAAAGATATTCAGGCCGGGGATTCTCTTCCGAGAGCTGAATCAGGCTCTCCAGGCAGTTGCGGGCGCGAGCAAAGTCGCCATTGCTCATGGCACGATAAGTTTCTGCCTCGTAATTACTTCGGCGATTGACTTCGTCAGGAATCGCAACGAGGGCAAGGGCGATCAGGAAAATGATGCCGAGAAAGACTAGCGAGGGGGCCATCATCAGCCAGCGAGAGCTGACAATTTCCCGACCATGGGCCTTTTCGGAATAATTTTGAATTTCCATCGACAACTCAGCCCGGGTTGAAATAAAAGTGTTGGCAGGGTCGATTGACTGTCACGATACCCACCTGTCAGATTGATAATATATTATATTCTGTGCGGCCTTATCTCAAGCCATTATTCCCAAATCAAAAGCGTTTTCGTAGAATATACTGACACGCGTTTCCGACAATCGAGCTCATGGAATATCGGTCGTCAAAACTACCTAAGTATCACTGCGAGAATAACTTGCATGGGACGTCTGAGAATTGTCGGAATTGGTGATGACGGCCTGCCTGGCCTGACAGACCAAGCCCGCAAAATCCTGACCGATGCCGACCTGGTCATCGGTACCACGGAAGTGCTGAAGATGCTGCACGAAATGGCTGCCGCCAAGCAGACTCTCCCGGCTGATATGGATGAGGCTCTCGCTGGCCTGCAGGCCGCTATTTCGACAGTTGACAAACCTGTTCTGGTCTCGGAAGGCGACCCGCTTTTTTTTGGCGTAACCCGCTATTTCAGCGATCGACTGGGTAAGGATGCTTATGAAATCCATCCGCATGTTTCAAGCATGCAACTGGCCTTCGCCCGGGTCAAAGAGAGTTGGGACGATGCCTATCTGACCAGCCTGGCCGGTAGAGCACTTGAGCCAACTATTGATCGAATAAGAACTTCAGAGAAGGTTGGGCTGTTTCCCACAGATGAGATCACGCCGAAGCGGCTGGCCCGAGAATTGCTTTCGAGGGGCATTGATTATTTTCGGGTTTATGTTTGCGAAAATCTGGGCTCGCCCGATGAACGCGTGACCCAGGCCGAACTGGCGGAACTGGTACACATGGATTTTCATCCACTGAACATCATGATCTTCATTCGTGATGAGAAGAAACCCTCGCGAGTGAAGGGTTTAGGTCGCAGAAGGCTATTCGGAAACCCCGAGGAAGCCTTCGCCCGGTCGCAGCCCAAAGCCGAACTCACAACAAGATCGGAAGTGCGTGCTATAGCCCTGAGCTACATGGACTTAAGGCCTGACAGTACAGTCTGGGATATTGGTGCGGGAAGTGGGGCGGTTTCGATTGAATCAGCTCAACTGGCCTACAGAGGAGTGGTTTACGCCATTGAGCCCGAGGCTTCGGATGTGGCCCTGCTGCTTGCCAACTGCGAATCGTTTGGAGTGATGAATGTACGCAGCATTTTGGGGAAGGCACCGGAAGCGACCCGCGACCTGCCCACGCCCGATGCCATTTTTGTGGGCGGAACCGGCCGGCGGGTTGACCAGGTGCTGAGTTCGGTTTATGAGCGGCTATCGCCGGGTGGTCGAATGGTGGTCAATGTCGTTACTGTGGATGGACTTGCAACCTCTTATGAGACACTTCGCCGACTGGCCGGGAATGTCAACCTCTGGAGTGTTTCAATTGCCCGTGGCATTGACCAGATGGAACGCGTTCGATTTGACGCCGCCACTCCCAGCTTTTTGCTGGCTGTGACCAAGCCCGACGAGGATTGAACGTTTTTTAAGGCTAGTTAAGCCTGAACCTGTGGCCACTTCTTCATCAAGGCTCATGACCGGTCGAACAGCCGTTTCTCGAGCAAATCGAATTGATTTCGCTCTGCCGGATTGCTGATAATTAGAGCTAAATGCCTGTTGCGGTTAATCTTGCGATAAATAGCGAGGGTTGTGTCAAACGATTGATCAGAACGCAAAGCCCGGCGAAGACGGTATCGCAAGATAAGGCGGCGAATGAAGGGACTGACAGCGAAAATGACACAAAGCGTTATCATGCTGAGTGTTAACAGAAGGTAATCAGCCCTGATTCGAGTTTTTCGTGATCCAGACGCGATAGGTGACGGGACTGCATCAGGCTGTGTAAAGACAGGCCGATTCATGACTTCAAGTGGCGGCGTAGTGGTTGCAATCGTTTTGAGCTGATGGTCGGGACCGAGGAAGGCAAAGAACAACGGCTTCATTCGAAAAGTGCCCGGCGACTGAGGTATCCATTCGTAAGTCCATTGCCGTGTTGTGTTTGGCCAGTCGATACGGGAGTTGACAGGTTGCAGGCGAATGGCATCGGTTGGGGCTTCAGTGGACAGAATCTCGATTTCAGGTTTCGATTCAATGGCAAGTGCTGCAGTGCCAATGGCTTGCAGACTGATCGACTGAGGAA
Organism: Planctomycetaceae bacterium; assembly: GCA_040374745.1. Classification (GTDB taxonomy): domain Bacteria; phylum Planctomycetota; class Planctomycetia; order Isosphaerales; family Isosphaeraceae; genus QWQI01. The sequence goes on from JBEITT010000121.1 coordinate 3,952, forward strand.
TGCCAGCGGCAGTTTTACTTGGCGGCATTTGTAAGCTGAGTTTCAGGCTGCCAACGCCTGCCCGTATGGCTCGGTTTGCAGCTTTAATTGGCCATGCCTTGGCCTCTAACTCTATGGGAGGAAAATATTTCTGATCAGTGCTGCGATAGCGGTAGCCAAAGCGATCGATCTTCAGGCGGGTTGGAGTTAGTGGCACAGCCTGAAGCAGGATCTGGCTACTATCTGCAGGATCGACCTGAAAATGAATGATTGCCGAGCCAGGCGGTTCTAATTTTGGTCTGATCAGCTCGAGAGTGTTGCGGTGAGAAGGGTCAACAGTGATTTTTCTGGTAAATAAATCGCCTACATAAAGTTTGTGATTCTCTGGAGTTATGTTCTGGGCGCAGAGGCTGGCAACATTCATTACCAAGCCGAAAATCAGGCATGCGGAAAGGAGCCAGGTTCGTAAGATCATCGCCCAGGTTGAGGATTTCAGGCCAAATATTGATCGAGTTTGGGCAGAATCTTCGAGAACTTCAGGTGGTTCGGGCAAGCGGCTTCAGCGGCGTCGAGGTTGGCGTCGGACCAGTCGCGACTCTCGGCGGAGAGGGCATCAAACTGGCGGCGGGCTTCTGAACGATAACCATAATGTTCATAATAAGTTAGAAGACGTGCCAGGTCGTCGAGCCGGGCTTTTGTCCCAGCAGCGGTCGAACACTGGCCGGTGCAATCAGCGCAAAGTGTGCGGTTGCATGAGAATATGGCGTCGCGAAGCTGATTGAGCGACGAGACCTTCATCGGTTCGTAAGTTCTTAGTGCACTGGAATTTTCGCGCACTTGATCGGTATTCACCATTGAAACGCAGACAGAGCTGATACGTTCGTCGGACCAGATGGCGTGCAGCAGGCCCTGATAGGCGGTGAGTTTCTTTTCCTGCAGGTAGGGGACATGGTTGGGCACTTCGCGCAGAACCTTATCGCCAAGGCCTGAAATCTGCTTCATTGAGATCAGGCCGATGCCAGCCTTGTGACAAGCGTCGATGGCCTTGTTCAGGGCTGAGTCCTTCGCCAGCCAGGGAGTGTATTGAAGCATGATTGCGTCGGTAAAGCCACCACGGGCAGCGGCCTGGAGATACTCGGGCCGGCGGGAGTCGTGGCACGAAAAGCCGACAAGTTTTGCCTTGCCTGACTTTCGAATTTTCTCAAAAGCCGCCTTCCATTCGGCTGATTCAAGCCAGCCAAGGGATTTGTAATCGCTGCCGTAAGTGTTGCCAATTCCATGGATTAGATAAAGGTCAACGTAGTCGGTGCCCATTGCGGCCAAGCGTTTGTCGAGCTGGCTGACGAACTGATCCGGAGTTTTGGGGTGTTCTTTGGTGACAAGGAAAAGCTCTTTGCGAATTTCGGGCGATTCACGAAGCCAGCGGGCGATGACGGGCTCTGAGCCATAAGTGTCGGCTGTGTCAAAATACCGGACACCGTTGGCATAGGCAAATCGGAGGATTCGGTCGGAGCCAGGGTTGCGAAATGTGCCCAGATTGAGCATGGAAACAGGAATGCCCGACCGGCCCAGGGGCCGCGTTGGGAGAGGATCAGCGATTCTAACCACCGGTTCGTCAGCACACGCGACATAATTCCCGTTCACAAAACCCGAAGTCATTACCCCTGAGGCACATGTGCCAAGCCATGATCGACGATCAATGGAGAATTTTTCAGGATCGCTCTGGTTTGTCACTTTGTATTTCCCTGAGTCAGAAAAACGGATTTAAGCCATATGCAATCAGAACTTATGAAAAAAGGCGATCTCTTGCGAGACCGCCTTTTGTTTCGCTTCATCAAAAAACACGGGGCCAGAATCAGGCCAGGTGCTTTTCAATACGTGGCATGAGTGCCGAAAACTTGAGCTTGCTTGGGCAGGCGGCTTCGGCGGCGGCCAGATCGGCGTCGGACCAGTCGCGGCTTTCGGCGTCCATCTCGCGATAGAGTTCGCGGGCTTTGGCACGATAGCCGAAGTCGTCGTGATAGGTCAGCAGGCGGGTCAGGTCGCCCAGGCGAGCCTTGGTGCCGGCGGCAGTGGCGCACTGGCCGGTGCAGTCGGCGCAGAGGGTTTTGCCACAGGCCAGAACGGCATCACGCAACTGCATGATGTCGGCGGTCTTCATAGGCTCGTAAGTGCGAATGGCTGAAGAGTTTTCACGAATCTGATCGGTGTTCCGCATGGAGACACAGACTGAGCTGATTCGTTCATCAGACCAGATGGCGTGCAGCAGGCCCTGATAGGCCGACATCTTCTTTTCTTTGAGATAAGGCACGTGGTCGGGCACCTTGGAGAGGATGTTGTCGCCCATGCCGGCGACCTGCTTCATCGAGATCAGGCCGATGCCGGCCTTGTGGCAGGCGTCGAGGGCTCGGTTCAGCGGGGCGTCTTTGTCAAGCCATGGGCTGTACTGGACCATGATGGCGTCAACGAAGCCACCTTCAGCAGCGGCCTGAAGGTATTCGGCCCGCTTCTGGTCGTGGCAGGAAAAGCCGACAAGCTTGGCCTTGCCAGACTTTTTGATCTTCTCGAATGCGTCTTTCCATTCCTTGGATTTCGGCCAGTCGAGCGACTTGTAATCTTTGCCGTAGCTGTCGCCGATGCCGTGAATAAAGAAGAGGTCGATGTAGTCGGTCTGGAGGGCGGCCAGTCGTGCATCAAGCTGCTTGATCAACTGGTCGGGCGTGGTCGGGTGGTCTTTGGTGACCAGGAATATATTTTTACGATAGGACGGGTTGTCAGAGAACCAGCGACCAATGGCTGGTTCTGATCCATAACTCTTTGCAGTATCAATATATCGAATGCCATTTGCATAGCCGAAGCCGAGCAGGCGATTGAGGCCTGGGTTCTGCCATGTGCCCAGATTGAGCATGGAGACATCGATGCCCGAGCGGCCCAGCTTGCGGGTGGGAATGGGGTCTGACATCTTGGCCGGGGCGTCGTCTTTTTCCTGAGCGGCGGCCGACTGACCGGCAACGGTGGTGGCAGCCACACCGGCAGCAGAGATTTTCAGCCATTCGCGACGATCGATTGAATTATCCGGGATCATAGACATTCCAGGCGACTCCCTCAGTAAAGCCAAATGTATCAGGGTGTTCGGGCCGGTCAGGCCGATTGGCGAGGCGTGCGGTGGCGTCACGTGTACGCACACTTTACGGAACACTTCTTGAATACCATGATCGGACGGAAGTGTCCAACAATTTTTCAAAAAAAAGGACCGGGAAGTTGAAATCCCGGCTCGTTGTCAGATTCAGGTTGTCATTTCAAAGGCCGGTGAACAGCATCATTGGCCATTGCCCAGGCGATCGGCTGCGGCAGAATTGTGGTTGCCTGCAAGATGATCGTCGGGCTTTTGTTCCAAAAGTTCGTGGCGAAAGACTTTAACAGCCTGCGGGGCCTCAATTCCCAGGCGCACGGTGTTACGGTCTACCTTGAGCACCGTGATCACGATATTATCGCCTATCACTATGCTCTCGTTGATCTTGCGGCTAAGTACGAGCATGGCGTTTTCCGTTCCTTCATCCGGCCGGCTCATCCGGCCACTGCCGCTGCATGTTTCCTTCATCAGGCACCTGCAATCTTAAAATTGCGCAGAACCTGATCACCCCTATAATCAATACGCAGCGAACAAATAAAAGGTTACGAAAAAAAATGAGATTTTTATGCAGTCTTTTTTGGCAGTAGACGATTTTTCCGGCAAAGTTGTGCAGAAACAACTTTTTGTTGATTGAATCCAACATGATCAGGCTTAATTTACCTGAATTACCTGATCGAAATTGTTGTTAATGAGACTGATCCGGTTTTTTTGTGCTTGTTTGCCGAAGATACTTGACAAAACTGGCATCGAGGGCGGTCGATTCGGCACCGAGTCTTTCGGCCAGGCCCCTGGCACCTCTCAGTCGGCCCTTGTAGGCGTCGCGTGCGTAATCCATAAAAATATCGCGGGTTCGGGCATCGGCTCCGACGAGAAAATAGAGAGTCAGGGCCATCGCCTGGGCATAATGGTCGTGTACTTTACTGGGTATGTTAAATGATGTCTGCCCATAGGCTTGCAGAACTTCAAACGGGGTGAAGATGCGACTCTCAAGGATGCGGGCCCGTGCGACATCCATGCGTGCCCCGGCCGGGACACCGAAACGGATCTCGTGGTCGCTGACGACCTGAACTGTTTCAAAGCATGTTCCCAGACCTTCAAAAAGCCAGTAATGGCCTCGATTTGCATCGAGTTTGTCGCGACCGGCGGTTTCGAAAAGCAACTGGTGCGATGCTTCGTGATAAAGTGTTGCTTCAACGGGCAATTGACCGCCCGGATCGTGAAAGAAGTAGGACATGCCTCGCCCGCCCCGCTGCCTGCTGCCAGCATTCTGAGGTGGGCGGCGATAGTAGCCAATGCTTTCGGCGATTGATTCTCCCTCAATCGGGGTAAGCTCGCGTACGTAGTCATCTTTTGAGGCAAAATAAGCCACTTGGTGCACAATGGGCGAGACTGCCGGACGCAGATTCTTCACACGCCAGCGTTTGGCCAGAGGCAATTCGGGGCCGATGAGGTCAGCCATCTGGCTGAAGAAGAAGGGGTAGAAGGCTTCGAGCTTTCGGCCGAAGGCGACGGCTTCGGCAAATGGCAGATTAGAGCGAATGCGAAAATGCTCGGTGACGATTTCCCAGGCGTTTTTCCAGTCGGCATGGGCCCGATTGGCCTCGTCGGCCGGGCCCCAGACAACTTTTTTGGTGCGGGCATCGACGCCGACCGGCAGTTGGCCGCTTTCAAGTGGGGCCTGCCAGGAGCGGTCGATCCAGCCGAATTTTGGGTGTTGTACGTGCCCTTTTTGCATTTGTGCGATGGCAAAGGGAGTGGCCCAGCCGTCTTGCCAGGGGGTATAGCCCAGGAGCCGCCATGCTTCATCTTGATCGAGGTCACGCGAAACAATGGCCCGAAGGGCTTGATCAGTTATGCGGAAAGTCTCCTGCATGGACGACTTGCGAGCGACTTTCCAGAGTTGGTCAACAGTTTCATCCCGCAGGGCTTTAAGCGGTTTTGTTGCAGACCAATGATCAATTGCCGGAAAATCTTTTTCTGTAACAACTTCGGGCAGAAGCTGAAAGCGAATTCCTTCGATAGCGGGGTTAGCTGGAAGGGCAGGAATGGCTGCCGTAAGTTGTTGTATGGCAGTTTTTTCTGACGCGGATGACGATTTTGACGCAATTTCAGCCAGGCGGGTGCGTTCCTGCCGCAGGATAGCTTCGAGTTCCTGACTGCCCGAGCGGAAATTGATGTCGCCGAGTGGGCTGAGCCGGCCTGGCGGCGGTACATCAACGCGTGGTGGCGGCACTATGAGATCGACTTTTGGAGGATCAATGCGCAGACCGGCGGGAGAAGGATCAACCTGCCCGAGAACGATCCAGAAGATGATCGCAAGTGAATTCATCCGTGAGCTTTCCAGGTGAAAGCGGTGCTGGATCCGGGGCATTCATTGATGAAGGATCAGAATATCCCTCATCAATGAATGTTACGTTTGCCAAGCTGATTACTGTGGCTTCAAGCCAGATCACTTGGCCTTGGCTTTGCCGGCTGATTTTTCAGCACCGTTGTAGGGATTGGAAAGGGCACTGCCGGGGTTGGTCGAGCCGGGTTCTTTGGCTTCAACCTTAGGGGCGTCGGCGGCCGGTTTGGCAGGTTCGCTGCCGCCACCGCAGCCGGTAATGGCGAATGACAGCAACAGGGCAGGGGCGAATGATTTGGCAAGTATCATGCGTTTAACCTTTGCGATAAGCAGGATTGGAGGCGGCGGAGAGTAAACATACCGATTATTATTCAGAATCTGCCGCGATTGGTCTAGGCATTCTTGCGGGTTGGTGGTTGGAATGGTCTGGACAGTTTTGGGCGATTGATGTTAGATAGCCCCATTGCCAGTGTGACTTTAGAGCCAGAAAAATGCAGGGAGGCAGGAACTATGGCGGCACAAGCGATGGGTGGCAGGTGGTTTTTGCCTTGCGTGGCGGCTTTTGTGCTGGGCTGGGGAGCCTGCACCATGATTGGCCAGGCCCGACCGGTGCTGGCAATGGCTGGCGACGGGGCGGATCACTCGCAACTGGTGAGCTGTGTGGTGAGTGCCGAATATAACGAGGCCCGCAAGGTGCAGGTGCCGGTGCAGGGGCTGGTTTATCTGGATTATCGCCGCGGCAAGCTGGTGGGAACGATGCCCGAGATGCGGCAGATTGGCCAGCAGACACGGGTGCTGAGCAATTTTACCGAGCGAGACCTGGTGGACGACTTTGAGATTAAGCCGGGAACGACGCCGAATTTTTTGATTTCGACGATCACGACGGGGGCCCTTTCTGACGGTGCGGAGCTGCTGGTGGTGCTTGAGAGCCAGTCGCGGCAGTCGCGGATATATAAGCTGGGGTTTCAACAGTCGGGCGTGGAATTCAAGCCGCAGTTTGACCTGATTGAGAAGAAGACCTTTGACAAATCTGGCAATGTGGAACTGCCCAAGGCCCTGAAAAACCCGGTGATTCCGGCGGCTTTTCAGCCGGTGGGTGGGAACTGAGCTGTTGATAACCAGACTAAAACGATGCCATGGGTGGAAATTTCCAGGGGGAAATGACCACCTGTTTTAATTTATTACAGAAGTCATATTTGTTTAATACCATTGATTTCCTCTTCCCTTGTCGGGCCCTGATGCTTCATAATTGCGACGTCAATTGAGAATTGGGTAAGGCTGTAGGCAGGCCTGCGGCCTTTTGCGGCAAGCCATCAGGAACGATATAAAGCAATGAGCAGCAACGGGTTTGATAATGTTCTGGTGACGAGGTATGCATCGCCGGAGATGAGCCGGCTGTGGTCGGCCCAGACGCGATATGGCCTGTGGCGGCGGCTGTGGCACTCCCTGGCACGGCACGAGATGGACCTTGGCCTGCCCATTACGCCCGAGCAGGTGGCCGAGCTGGCCGGGCACCTTGACGACATTGACTTTGAAAAAGTGGCCGGCTATGAGAAGAAGCTGCGGCACGATGTGATGGCCCATGTGCATGCCTTCGGCGATGTGGCTCCGGCGGCCCGGCCGATCATTCATCTGGGGGCGACAAGCTGCTTTGTGACCGACAATGGCGATTTGGTGCAACTGCGTGATGCCCTGAAACTTGTGCGAGATGGCCTTGTCGGCGTGATTGACGCCCTGGCCCAATTTGCCGAAACCTGGAAAAAACAGCCTTGCCTGGGCTATACGCATTATCAGCCGGCGCAGCTTGTGACTGTGGGCAAGCGGGCCACGCTGTGGTGCCAGGACCTGCTGATGGATCTGACGGAAGTCGAACGGCGAATTACCGACCTGAAATTTCTGGGTGTGAAGGGCACCACTGGCACGCAGGCCAGTTTTCTGGCCCTGTTTAATAACGACCATGCCCGGGCCATTGAGCTGGAAAAGCGGGTGGCCGGCGACTTTGGCTTCAGTGAAGTGATTCCCGTTTCAGGCCAGACTTACACACGCAAGATTGATTCGCAGATTTTGGCGACACTGGCACAGATTGGCGAAACGGCACACAAATTTGGCACTGATATGCGACTGTTGTCGCACGATCGGGAGCTGGATGAACCCTTTGAATCAGGGCAGATTGGCTCATCGGCGATGGCTTATAAGAAAAACCCGATGCGGAGCGAGCGGCTTTGCTCGCTGGCCCGATTTGTGATGGCTCAGCCGCAGGCGGCAGCACAAACGGCTGCGACACAGTGGCTGGAACGGACACTTGACGACAGTGCGGTGCGTCGGCTGATCTTGCCACAGGCGTTTATGGCGACAGATGCCATGATGAAGATTTATTTGAATGTGGTGCCGGGGCTGGTGGTCAATACAGCAATAATTGACAGGAATGTGCGGCGAGAATTGCCTTTTATGGCCACCGAGAACCTGATGATGGCGGCGGTGAAGGCGGGGGCCGACCGGCAGGATGTGCATGAAGTGATTCGCGAGCAGTCGATGGCGGCAATTAAAGCCTATAAATCGGGTGAATCGGCTGAGATTGACTTGCTGGATCGGCTGAAATCAACGGAAACTTTCGGCCAGGTTGATTTGGAATCGGCCATGAATGCGGCTGATTACATTGGTCGATCGGCCGAGCAGGTGGATGAATTTATTGCCGGGCAGGTGGAACCGGTGCGGCAGCGATACCCGCATTTGCTGAAGCAAGTGGCACAGCTTCACGTATAAAATGCCTGTATAACGAACAGATTTTCCGGAAAAATCTGTTCGTTTACGGCGCTTCTGTTCAAAAAGCCTTTATTTCTTGATTGCCCGGTTCAGCAGATTTTTTGTGATCTGCTGAACGCGGTCGTCGGGGCCGTGGGGGCGTGTCCAGTGCGTCCACGGCAGGGTGTGGCCTGGCGGGCTTGAAAGGCCCTGTGCCCAAAAAATAGTGGCCGCGTTGAATACAAAATTGCCTTTAGGGCCAGGATAGATTGTGGCTGTCCACTGCTGGGGCTTCACGCCGCCGACAAAGGCTGTGCCCTGGCCGACGATTTCAAGCCCTGGAATATCTTTGGGCGGGTCGCCGTGATATTCCCAGCCGATCAGGCCGGCAATTCGCTCGCCTGCCTTCATGCCCGTACCCTCAAAAATCCAGTGGTCGGGCTTGGTGCAGACCCAGTCGCCGCCGCCATTGACCGGCTCAATATTGCGGGCACCCATCAAATAGCCTTCATCAGGGCCACGGTGCGGGAATGGGCCATGGTCTTTATGGCGATCAACAGCATATTTATAGTCGCCGCCGAATGGGCCGCCGCGAAACATGGTGCGCAGGGGTTCGCCCTGGCTTGAGGGGGTCAGCGGTGTGACCCAGCAGACAGAATTACCCGAGAGAAAAAGGAGATTGACGCCTGAATCGCGCATTTTCACGACGCTGTTGTATTGGCGGATATCCCAGTATTCATCGTGTCCGACAGAGATAAAAGCCTTGGCTTTCAGGCCACGTTCGGGGCTGATCATGTCGCTGTTGGTCACATACGAAACGTCGTAGCCTTCTTTTTCCAGCCAGTAGGCCAGGGGGAATTCAAAAGGCAGGAACTCGCCTGAGCCAAGTGTCAGAGGGTCATTCACCACGCCTTCAAACTGGGCCTCGCGGCCATAAGGGCGATTAAAACTGACATCGGCCCACGGGCCCTGGTTGCCTTTTTTGTCGGTATAAACGCTGAAATTATCGGGCCATCGATTATAGGCCTGCCAAGTGTTGTCAGAACACTGAAAGAGAATATCGACTGGGCGATCGTCCTTGACGATGAAGACGACATAGCTCTGGTAGCCATTGGTCTGGTCATCAGGCGGGATCATTGACAAACGACCGAGATAGACGCCGCTGGTCCATTCGGCGGGAATGGTGATCTCGGTGGCGGGGTCCCAGGTGCATTCGTGTATGTTTTTGTGGCCGGGCTTGGGTGTGGCCTGTGGTTTGCCCTGAAAGGGGCCGAGCTTTTGCATGAGTCTGGCCCCTTTACCACCGTAGTAGCCCATGCGAAAAATTTCGATTTCAAAGGGCGAGGCAGGGGCGGTGGAAACAATGATCTTGAGTTTCTCGCCGGCTTTGACACTTTGCTTGTCGCAATAGCCTTCGATCCATGGCGAGCGGAAGCCGTGGGTGTCGTTCAGCCGAACGCGGGTGAGCTGCCAGTCGCGGGCACCTGGCCTGGCGTTTTCAAGCGTGATGGGGTTCTGGGCCTGCGATATGGATTGATGCAGGCTGATCAGGCAGATGGCGATTGCCGAAACGAGGTGAAGACGTTGCGAAACGAGGTTCATGACGATGACCCGGCTGGCAGGCAAAGGGTGAGTAGGTGAGTTTATCTGGTTATACCGGAGTGGTGGTGAGGAAGCAAGCAGCATTGGATAAAGTGGAGTTCTTCATTTTTTTCGTAAGGCAGATCAGAAGAAACTTAATCCTGTTCGAGGTGTGGATTATTGACAGGGAATTATGAGAAAATTGAGAAACTTGTTGAATAAAATTTAATTAAGATCGGGAATCTGCGATTAAATCGGGTTTGAAATAAGTAAAATTGGAATTTAGAACAGAATTTCCAATATAAGACATAAGTCTTACAAATTTAAAATTACACTTTATTGAAGAGGTTTTAAGTTGAGGTGAAGATGGGTATCCGTCCGGTGAAACACATCTTCCAGGCCGTGGTAATTTGAGTTTTCGCAGTTCACAACTCAAATTCACTTCCCTGGGAGTCACGCTTGGCCAATCACACAATCCCTCGTCAACGGG
>JBEITT010000134.1:0-11503 GCA_040374745.1 Planctomycetaceae bacterium
ACGACACTGGACACTTGGTTCCGGTGAAATAATCCCTACAACCTTATCTAATTTTTCAAATCCGATTCAAGTCAATCAAGAGAAGAAAATCATTAGGTAACTACCTCATGGTTTTTGCAATTTATTTGTTAACTTCCGCAAACTTACGTGATTTTACCGATCATTCCGTTTGTGCTTTTTTTGCGGCTTCCGCGTCCTCGGGCAACTCCTGAAAACTCTCATAACATTGCACCATCTCGGCCTTCAGTCTCTCGTAATTTTCTGACATAACCGTGAACTTCAGCTCGTAGTTCATTCGTTTGCCGGCAAATCGCCATTCCAGAATTGTCATCGAAAACGGCCCTCGCTTTACCTCCACCTCAGTCTGCAATGCATCTCCGCCGGCCTTCGTTTTAATAACCTCACAGCTTTTGACCCTGCAGCCTGGTTCTGCTGCCTCAAGCTCGGCCGCCAGGGTTTTTGCCAGGGCCTGATAATCCTCTTTCACCGGCTTACGGGCCAGTATCAGCATATTATCTGCCCAGATTCCCTTTGGTCTTCCATTAGCATACAAAATGGCCAACTCATTCGGGGCGAGTAACGGCGCCCAGTCCTTCGGCAAATCTACAACAAAATGAAATTCCGTCTGCATCCACCGGTTTGTCTTCGAGCCCTGAACTACCTGAGCCCCCGCATCAGGCGGGCTATATACCACTGAAGCCACCGCCCGCTCAAATCGCCCCCGGGCCGATGCGAGCATTTCATTTTCAATATTCAACACATAACTGTAAAGATGCCGCCCCCGAATCACCCTCAACGTCATTTCATGCCACACCTCGCCACTCGGCAGACGAAATTCCCACACGCTCTCAAGCCTTTCAGGTAGGCCACCGTCCCCGGCCGGCTTCACTTCATTTTTCAGCAGACTCCCCTTTCGCTGTCCCCTTTTGGCATTGCCGTCAATCCGCGTGCGATACTCATCCAACGACTCCGGTGCCATTGCCAGTTCGCACGCCATTATCCCAGGCCGATCAGGAAACTTGGGCTGGGCTATCTCGCACACAAATACATATTCATCCTTTTCACGCGCCAGAAGTGGCCACATCTTGGGTAATTTCAATTTCACCCCATATTTCGCACTCGCAAAATCAACCGTGCCAGCCTGCTTTTCCAGCACCTGGCCCTGCAGCGAAAGCAAGCCCATCATCATCAACAGGCAGGAACTAAAATGCCCGAACTTTGCTGGCCTGAACATTTTTGGCACGCCTCAATTCAGTGGATTACTGCAGGTATAAAATTATTTTATCAAAAGCAGTATTTATTGAACATCCAAACAGCCCAAGGGCTGTTTAATTCACGTGCACGGTACGTTGACTACAGGCAGATCTCGAAATTGACAATTACGCGTTGCGTTTAGAGATTGTGCCTGACCCATATTTTCATCTGACAATGAGTTAATCGAGACATTCGGTAGCTTTTCACTTCAAATACGATATATAGAGAGTAAATTTTTAAAAATTCCTGTTTACAGGTTATCCCGTTTATGAAATAATTATTTTGGTCATTCAAAGACGTATCCCTGCTTAAACACACCTTGATCTTTCCACGGAGGGAGAATCTCTTGGACATTAATGCCATCAACCACATGCTCAGGCACAGCCTGAAGAGTGAAAGCGATATTCCCATGACAGAGCGATCGCTCTTTCAGGAAATTTACCGCGATTGTTGCAAGTCTTATGAACCCGTCGGGGATGCTGAGATCGCTCTGGTTCGTGAACTGGCTTTCGCTTCATGGAAGATGAACCTGGGCGATCGCCTTTATTTCGAGCGGATCGACTACGAGCGATCGATCGCCCCCGATGTGTTTAAAGCCAGAGATGAAGCCACCTTCAAAAAGAACTTTCGCCAGTACCTCAAAGATTCTGAAATCGCTTACAATGCGATCTGTGGCACCGTCGCCGGCCGTGAGTATTTTATAAATTTCCTTAACGAAACTCTCGTCATGATCGAGCACGGCGACACCACTGGAAAATTCAATGCGGCACGAATCGGGGAACTAATTCGTGCCACCGGCCAATCAACCCGGGTGCAGAATGTCACTTCCGAGCCCGGCCGATTATTGATTTGTGCACTCAGCTTTGCAAAGGGATCTGCTAATTCCATCGCCGAACTTCTTGCAAAAATCTTCCGCAATCGACCTGTCTATTCACATGAAATTGAACAGATCGAATCTCGCCTGATAACAACCGACCAGGCCAGAACTTATCTTGTTGAGTGGCTCAGGCTCAAAATAGAAAACCACGCAAATCAACTCGCCATTCTCCGCCAAAGGGCTGACGAGCAGATTCAGTTTATGGCAGAAACCCAGGCCGGTTTTGGCATGGGCGACCCCCAGTTGTATAAAGCCGCATCCATCCTCTGCACATTCCTAGAAGACGCGTCTGATCAGCAGCTACGCATCCTCACAAAACTCAACGATTCCTACGAAAGACGACAACAACTTGCCCTGCGTCAGCGACAATCTTTCATTGATTCATCAGGCCACATCGCACCCAATCACCAATCCGGCGGCCCCGGCCCCAGGCTGTATCGGCCCGATCCTACCCAAACGGAAGGTACGCATCTTGCCCGCCAAAACCAAAAGTCTTACTAATTTCATAATCCTGGACGGAGCGATTATATTGTCCTGACAGAACAAGGGGCACTGAGTTTTATTCTTGCCCCTTCACAAATCTCACCCGATTAACGAACTCATTCTCCGGGCAAATCACGCCTGCGCTTTAATCCCTGCCAATTCCGATTCCGTCAAATCTCGCCACTGGCCGGGAGCCAGTCCTTCAATCGTCAATCGTCCGGTTTGCCATCGCACCAGTCGCAGGCAAGGGTGACCTATGGCAGCCGTCATACGTCGCACCTGTCGGTTTCGTCCTTCACTCACAGTTATCTTCAGCCAGGCGGTCGGTACCGTCAGCCGAAACCGGATCGGTGGATCTCTCTCCCACAGCACAGGCTCATTTTCCAGCAATTCCACCTCAGCCGGCCGGCAGGGCCCATCGCTCAGCATAATTCCCTGGCGAAGTGCCTCAAGTGCTTCTTCCGTTGGCACTCGCTCAACCTGGGCCAGATATGTTTTCGGATGTTCAAATCGCGGGTCAGTCAGGCGATGGGCCAATGCCCCGTCATCTGTCAGAACCAGCAGTCCCTCACTGTCGTAATCAAGCCGACCCACCGGGTAGACATCTAAAATATCGACAAAATCAGCCAGTGTCGCCCGCCCGGCATTATCAGTAAATCGGGTCAGAACCTGAAAAGGCTTGTTTAAAACCAGATAACGATAACCGTGATCTGCCGGCTTCTCAGGCGTTTTTCGTAAAGTCGCCCCACGTCTCAGGCGAGGGGTGGGGCGTATCAGGCGACCAAAAGGCTTGGGAAACCGGCGTCGGGCCATTGATCAGTCGATCACGCGCCGAACTTCTGCAATCGCAGGGCGTGCGCCATGGCCAGTGGCATAATCTCAATCGCCTTGATACTGCCCAGGCCGCCATGGGCAACGGCCCTTTCGCCAAAGCTGGTCACATCATCCGGCCTGCTCGTCGCCAGGGCGTGCACCAGCAGGGGCACAGGGTGCCAGCTGTGGCTCTTCAGCCTTGAGGGCGTCGAATGGTCGCCAGTCAGCACCAGGACATCCGGGTTCAAGGCCATCAGTTTCGGCAGTTCGGCATCAAGGGCTTCTATCACTTCCACCTTCTTGTTGAAGTTTCCGTCTTCGCCGGTGCTGTCCGTATATTTGTAATGGAGGAAGAAAAAGTCGTATTCCTGCCACAGCCTCTTTGCAGTTTCAATCTGGTCGGCCAGGGTCTGGCCAGGGTCAACCACATCCATGCCCACCAGCTTGGCCAGGCCGCGATACATCGGATAAACCGCAATGGCTACCGATTTCAGGCCATACACCTGTTCCATGGTACGAATGTCGGGGAACTTGGCAAAGCCTCGCATCATAAGGAAGTTCGCTGGGGCGTCGTCCTTCAGGATTTCTTTCGCCTGTCGCAGAAATTCAGCGGCCACTCTTGCGGTTTTCTCACTGCCGGCATCGCCCGCCTTGGGTTCTAGCGTTTTCAGACCTGTGGAAAGCGGATCGGTGTCGGCCACGTTGTCGCCCAAGCCATCGCCCCGGAACCGCACCACCAGGCGATATTCCTTCACGGGCTTGACCAGTACTTCCACTCCATCAATCTTCACGTTGTCGTGCAGTTTCTGGGCAAGTTTCGCACCAATTTCGCTGGCAATGCGGCCGGCTCGGCGGTCGGTTACGCGTCCCTCGGCATCAATCGTGCAGAAATTGCCGCGAATGGCCACATCTCGGTCGCCCACTTCCACGCCAATCCCAAGGGCTTCAAGCACGCCCCGACCGATCTGAAATTCCAGCGGATCATAGCCAAACAGGGCCAGGTGGCCCGGCCCCGAGCCATTTGTCACCCCAGCGGCCACAGGCGTGTGCTGCCCGGTGGTGCCTTCGGCGGCCAGTCGGTCCAGGTTCGGCGTGGCGGCCGTTTCAAGCTCGGTCTTGCCACCCGGCACAATCGGCAACCCGCCAAGGCCATCGGCCACCAGCATCACAATTTTTGATCCGTTCTTCTCTTTCAGGTCGCTGATCAGGTCTTGCAGGCTCGGCGGCATTCGAAAGTCGTCCTTTGTTTCTGGTCGTCCGGAAGGTGAGATGAATCTCTTTCAGCCAGATTATAGCCAAATCATACAATGGCAGACAATCATTGAAATTGCCGGGTCAAGTGATTCACCAATACCTTCAAATCTCCACCACCACGCCCACATGGTCAGGCGAGATCAGTGCCGATGTGCCAATGCCTTCTCGTAATTGCCCCAGACTCAGCAGGCAACTGCGGGCCACCAGGCGCGTATCGCCCTGGGCTTCCAGCAAAAATCGCCGCAGGCCGCCCTCAAACTGAATTGAGCCTATGCGCACAGGCACCCGGTTCATCTGCGGCGAGCTTGAAGAAATGCCCACGCCAATCGCCTCAGGACGAATGTAAATCGTAGCCTTGTCGCCCGCTGCGGCTGACTTAACTCGCCCCGACTGCCGGCCCAGCAGCTTGCCAAATGGCAGCCGCACCAGCACTTCGCCATTGGCTTCCGCCGCTTCCACTTCACCCGTCATTATATTGCAAAGGCCCAGATATTCGGCCGCCATGGCATTCGCCGGATGATTGTAAACCTCGGCCAATGAACCAGTTTGAACCAGTCCGCCACCATCCAGAATCGTAATCCTGTCAGCCCACGCCCACCATTCAGAAGGATGCCTGGTCAGAATGATTGTCGTAAGGCGTTGCTCAGCCTGAACACGCACGATATTCTCTCGCAGGCTCTCTCGCGAGGCTTCGTCAAGATTACCCAGCGGCTCGTCAATCACCAGCATCTGCGGATCAATCGCCAAAGCTCTTGCCAAAGCCACACGGAGCGATTCGACGGCCGTCAGTCCATCAACCTTCTGGTCCTTCAGGCTGTCGACACCGAACCAGCCCAAAGCCTCGGAAACACGCGTCCGCCGCTCGGCTCTGGCCACTTTGCGCATCTTCAGGCCAAATTCCACATTGGCATAAACCGTGTATCCCGGCCAAAGACCACCATCGCCCGAAACCCATGCAATCCGCCGCTTTTCTGGCGGAATTCCGATCATGTCGCGGCCATCAAGATATATCTCGCCATCGGCATCAGGCTCAAGCCCTGCCAGTGCCCGGCCAAGCATCGTTTTGCCACTGCCCGATCGGCCTGTGACCAGATGAATCGCTCCAGGACGTGCCTCGAAATTAATGTCATCAAGAAAGATCAGTCCGTCAGATGTCAGCCGCAGGTCATTGACAGTCAGGCGAATCATCAGAGTATTCCTTGTTGCTTATATGTCAATGCCTTGGAAAATCCGAATCAGCCAGGCACTGTATCAAAATCGCCCTGCTCAAATAACCTACGCGTGCGGCGGCATCGTTGGGCCACCCACGCCCGCCATTCGGCCCGCAGCCAGGCCCTTAGCCTGACATTTTTCAGCAGGCCACCGCCCAACGCTTCATCAAGCATCGCAGGGTCAACGGGTTGCGGTTCATTCTGAAATTCGCGGATCAGCCAGTCTCGCTGGTCGCCATCAGCAGCGATCTGCTCGATCAGGGCCACCACATATTCAAACCCTCTACGCTTTGTCAAATCCGTCACCGAAGCCGGTGGCCAGGGCGGACGCTCGGCCAGATAGGCCTCAGCCCGCTTATGAAAGGCACTCATCTGCTGGGTAATAACCTGCACATCACTATTCTGAGGCTTAAACATCTGTTTCCATGTCTGCGAAAGGTCTGCCGAGCGATCATACAGAACGACCCACGCAAGATCATGGCGAAAGCTGTCGGCAAGCCCGCCAGCCGAATCTAGCGGGGCAGGGGGCCTCAATTTGCCACTACTCCTGCAGAATTCCAGAAACTGGGTGATCTTAAAGTTGTCGGTTAATGCAAAAAGGCTCAGGGCCTCAGGCCAGTAAACAGCCTCGCCAGAGTCAATTCCCAAGGCACTTTTCAGACCATTACCACCACGCCAGACGCCTGTAACAGGCAAATTCTCTTGCCCTGCGACAAACGCCCCAAAGCTCAGCCGGGCCCGGCCAGGGCTCAAGGGCAAATGCCTTGTTCGACCCAGTAAAACCCATCGGGCATAGGCTGAAGCGGCATCAGGGGCAGACTTCCAGACGGCCTCTGAATAAACCTGCGAAAGCGGGTCAGCCAGCGGGTCGCCCAGATCAAGCTCAAAACCTGTCGCGGCCCACGTATCCATGCCCTCAACACCTGCCCAGCCAATGGGCTTGTTCGGCAGTGGAACGGCCTTTCCGGCAGCATCTTCATGAACGACCACCGGCATGCGGACAGGCTGAAGTCTATCAGATGTCGTAGCCAGCATTTTAAATTTGTTGTGCTCTGAAAAGTGCCCACCCAGTACACCATCAGCTGAATTTCGGGCCATTTGCACTGCCGCAGTAAAGCCATTTTCAGGCACCGGCTTCCAGATAATTTGAAACGCCGGCCGCCCATTGGCCAACAGCCATTCGCTGAAGGCTTTATCCCACGCCTGTCTGACAGCTTCAGACCATGGTGTATAAAGCAGAATCGTCGTATCACGATTAATAAATAAATTTGCCGGATCGCCACCACAGCCTGTGCCAAGAAGCGAACCGGCCATAAGTCCGGCATGAATAAACTGACGACGGTCAGGCCGGATATTCATGCCGAAGTTACTCACGATTATGACGTATGTCAGTAACGATCAATTGCCTGGCCGCGAGCCTAAAGTCACCTTCAAGGTCACATCCTTGCCTTCACGCTTCACGACCACTTCAATCTCGTCGCCCGCCTTCTTTGTCGAAAGGCTTTCCATATAGTCCTGAATGGTTCCAACCGGCTTGCCAGCCATCTTGATAACCACATCGCCACCCTTCAGGCCGCCTTTTTCAGCAGGGCTGTCCTTCTGCACACCAGAAAGCTTGACACCCTTGCCGGCATCGTCATAATCTGGAATCGAGCCCAGATAAGCCCGCAGGGCCACGCGGCCTGGGCTATTTGTCGTAGGACTTGCCACTTTCACAAATTCAGGCCTCTGCGGCCGACGAAGCAGTTCAAGCAGCACCAGTTCGGTGTAGTTGGCAATCCGGCCCATACCGCTGATATTGATCGTATCGGCATCGTCAGACGGCCTGTGGTAATCGCGGTGCGTGCCCGTGAAGAAGAAGAGCACCGGCATATCCTTGAAATAAAACGACTGATGATCGCTGGGGCCGCTGCCATCGCGAATCTTTTTGATAGTAAAGCCTGCCGACTTGCCCAGGCCGTCAACAATCGCTTCAAATGTCGGCGATGTGCCCGTTCCGTAAACAGTCAGATCATTAGCCTCGTTCAAGCGTCCGACCATGTCAAAATTCACCATGGCCACCGTATTCTTCAGCGGAAACAGCGGGTTGTCAACATAATGCTGGCTGCCCAGCAGGCCACGCTCCTCAGCCGAGAAGAGAATGAAAACCACGCGACGGGGAAGTGGGTCGGGCTGTGCTGCCAGCCTGCGGGCCATTTCCATGACCATTGTCGTTCCCGAGGCATTGTCATCAGCACCATTGTGAATATCCTGCGAACCAAAGGCCAGGCTGCCAGCGCCGCCAAAGCCCAGGTGATCATAATGGCCGCCAATGACAATCGTCTCATCAGCCAGTGGCCCGGCACCTTCCAGCACGCCCACCACGTTTTTCACGTTCAGCGGCTTGCGGGAAACGGAAACTGTCATGTCAACCTTAACGTCTTTCAGCTCGCGGGAATGCGGCTTGCCGTCGGCGTCAATCTCTTTCTCCAAAGCCTCAAGCGATGGTGCACCGGCTGCTTTCAGAAGCTCATCGGCCTTGGCACGGCTTAATTGGACAAATGGCAGAGTGCTGTTTCGCGAACCGCCTGCCGCCCGAAAAGTCATCATCGCATCCTTGCCATCGCTGCCGGCAATGTTATTCACCATCAGCACAGCAGCGGCACCATGCTGAAAGGCGTTGGTCGCCTTGTGCCGAAATTCAGCGTATGCCGTGTTCGCCTTGCCCGCAAAGGCTGACTTTTCGTCGTTCAGTTGCGGCTCGCGTCGCAGAATCAGCACCACCTTGTCTTTCACATCAATGCCGGCGTAATCATCGTAATCCAGCTTCAGCGACTGATCTTTCGCTGTTATTCCGTAGCCTGCAAAAACAACACTCTTGCCATTGAACCTGCCGGAGTCGCCAATCGCCAGCGGAACGTATTCCGTATTCTCAGCCAAGTTCAGCAGCTTGCCGCCGGGCAAAGCCACTGCTACCTTCGAGCCCGGCTCAAGTTCCGGCTCGTTAGAAATCGAAAACTTCTGAAAATAGCCGTGGGCATTAGGGGCCGGCTTCAGGCCAATGCGCTTGAACTCATCCGCAATGTAATTTGCTGCGTCGTCGATACCGGCAGTGCCCGGGCCCCGGCCTTCGCGGGCATCGGCCGCCAGATAGCTGACATCCTGCTTCATTCGAAGTTCGGCCGCCGAAAGATAACTGGAACCCGACGGTTTTGCTGCAGCCGGCGATTTGGTTTCAGCCGATTTCGTCGCAGGCTCGGCGGCATGCGGGTTGGGCGATTGCCCAAAAACAACCAACGACATTTGACCCAACAGCGCCATCGCCAAAAACATTCTTGTGCCAACAATGCCCAGCCGCATGGATATTCTGCCTTTTCCCAGGGATGCTCAAGTGACTCCAGACACAGTTAATATAGCATGATTCTGTCGGAAACCTCCTGCCAGAGTCAACTGTTTTCCTGCCTTTTTTGGTCTGCCTGTCTTGCCCCAACCTGCCTGGCTCCGGTATTTTCAGGCTTTCTCAGGCACGACGTTTTGGGCTATCCGAATTCCCGCAATGCCCTGATTCCGCTTAACCTCTGCTGATTTGACCCAGAGCCCAAGGCTATGAATCCACCCCGACTTGTCGTCATCGGCCTTGACTCAGCCGTCCCCGAACTGCTGTTCAACCATCTGGCCGACCATCTTCCCAATATCAGCCGCCTTCGCCGTGAAGGAAGATTCGGCAGGCTAAGAAGTTGCGACCCGCCAATCACCGTGCCTGCATGGCTTGTGGCCACCACCGGACTCGATCCCGGCCAGCTTGGCTGCTATGGCTTTCGCAACCGGGCCGATCGGTCTTACCGGCTCATGTCTACCGCAACTTCGCTCTCAAGCCCCGCACCCCGAGTCTGGGACCATCTCGGCCAGGCCGGTGTTGAGTCACTGCTAATCGGTATCCCCCAGACCTACCCCCCCAAACCCGTTCGCGGCAGCCTTGTCACCGACTTCTTAACCCCCTCCATTGAATCGCCTTACACATGGCCACCGGAACTCAGGGAAGAAATTGCGAACCTGCCTGCCGTCGCACCTTACGAGTTTGACATTCTGAACTTCCGGACGGACGATAAAGAACGACTCAAAAACGACTTGTGGCGCATGACCCGGAAGCGGTTTGCCCTGGCAAGGCATCTGGCTATGAGTCGCTCATGGCAATTCATGATGATGGTGGAGATCGGTCTCGACCGTGCACAGCATGCTTTCTGGCAGAAATGGCCAGATGGTATTACAGATATCGATGAAGTAAAAAAGATTTGTCCAGACCTTGGCGTGCTGATCGATTATCACAAGTTGCTCGACGATGAAATTGGCAAGCTTTTACAGACTATCCCCGGGCCCTGCAAGGTAATAATCGTTTCTGACCACGGCGCCTGTGCGATGGAAGGGGGCTTTGCCCTGAACCAGTGGCTAATTGATCGGGGCGACCTTGTGCTGAAGAAACCGCTGACACGCCCAACTAAGTTGGAACAGGCCGACGTTGACTGGCCACTTACAAAAGCCTGGGGGGCAGGAGGGTTTTACGGAAGAATTTTTGCTAATGTCGATGGTCGAGAACCACAGGGCTTAATTAAGTCAGTTGAACTCGATCGTTATCTGCGTGAATTGATTAAGGATCTTGAGAACATAAAAACTCCAGATGGAAAGTCGATGAAAAATCGGGTTTATCGCCCACAAGACCTTTACAAGTCGGTTGAAGGAATTGCCCCACCTGACCTTATCGCATATTTTGGCGAACTGCAATGGCGTTCGGTCGGTTTGGTTGGCCTTGAAAGTGTCTTTACACAAGAAAATGACACTGGCCCGGATCAGGCTAACCATGATATTGATGGTTGCTTCATCGAGTCAGGTGCTGGAACAGACCCAGACGAAAACCATGTCATTGGGTTGAAGTTAATTGAAATATCTTCACGTATTTTAAACCATTTTGATCTCAAAGACGTACACTCCTGATCTCATTTTAATTTCAGCGATTACATCTCATTATTGATCATATTTTTTAATGAATTGTCATAAGGCATTAGGTTCTGTTGACATTAATCTTGACAAGCTAAGGAAATTAGGCATTCTATGGTCACCTAAAACAAAGGAGGCCTCTCAGGATGAGACGTTACGCAATAACAGAAGCTCAATGGAATGTCATCAAAGATCATATGCCGGGACGACATGGTACAAAAGGAGTGACTGCAAAAGACAATCGTTTGTTTTTTGATGCTTTGATTCATATGGCCAGAGCCGGATGTCCCTGGCGTGATTTGCCTGAAGAATTCGGTAAATGGAACACTGTGTTCAAGCGATTTGACCGCTGGGTCAAATCAGGTGTCTTGAACAAAATCCTGGATGTTTTGACACGTGAAAGCGATTTTGAATGGGTTATGGTCGATTCGTCAGTTATTCGAGCTCACCTTTCTGCTGCTGGAGCAAAAGGGGGCAAAAAATTCAGGCGTTAGGCCGTTCCAAAGGCGGTTTCAGTACCAAAATCCACCTTGCAGTTGATTCGTATGGTAATCCTGTTCGCATTGAATTGACTGGCGGCGAAGTTCACGATTCTCAACGCTCAAAGTCATTGATCGTGGGACTTCCTGCTGAAAATGTC
>JBEITT010000037.1:0-45381 GCA_040374745.1 Planctomycetaceae bacterium
AATTCCTCACGCTGCATACCCAGGAAAAAAGCATTGATTCCCCAGAAGTCGTTCTGCTTCCATGTGCTGTTCAGAAAATGGTCATGGCATTGTGTGCACTGAATCTGAAGGCCGAGAAAAACTCTGGTAGTCTTGCCAGTCAGGGCAGTGGCAGCGTTCTCGTCGGCCAGGCCCGAACCACCAAACCGGGCCCATGCCAGAATGTAGTTTACGGCACCGTTTTCATTACTTGGCCCTTCACCGGCCAGCATCTCACGCACCATTTTGTCCCAGGCAACATTCTGTAAAATCTGCTGCCGCAGCCAAGTTTCAAAGGCAGGTGCATCCACATCGCGACCACCCATGGGGTTGCGGCCAATCAGGGCATTACGCAGAATGACTGCAAAATTGCGAGGGTATTCCGGGTGCTCAAGAAGTTTCTCTACGAGTTGCCGACGACCTTTTCGAGTACTCAGGTTCATTGCCAGAGAAGACCTGGCTTCGTCCAGTGTCGGTATGCGGCCGATCGTATCGAGATAAATTCGCCTGACAAATTCAACATCAGTGGCCTGCTCTGCCTGTATTGTGCCGGCCTCTTTCCAAGCATCAAGAAACATCTGGTCAAATGGGCTGGGGGGCTCGGTCGCCTTTGTTTTTGAACGTGTAACCAACTGCTCAGCATTTTTCTGCTTTTCAGTCGAGGCAACTTTTTTTGAAGTTTGAGCTGTTTTTGAGGTAGGCTGAGACCGCTTTGGCTGCTGCTGCGAATAGACGAAATTGCTGCTTGTGGCGGCAACTATCACCATCAGGTTCAGAATTGTTGATATAACCCTTACAGGAGTCATGTTCTACAGGCCTCGCTAAAAGCAGAGTTTCTTTCAATTATTTTACGCCAAAATTCAGGTTTGTGACACTCCAGATCTCATAATTTCTTGCATCATTCCAGTGATTTTGCCAGTTTTTTCTGCAAAAGGCAACTAACGGGTTTCGCTTGACCTGGATTCACACCTGCCGCAAAATCGTGTTGATAATGCAACTTTTTCTCGTGTAGATGGAGGTAGTGATGAAGCAGGTGTACATGCTTAAACCGCAATTTTCAATTGGTTCGGGAATGGCCATCACTTTGATCTGGCTGATGGTATCATTATCTGCATTCCTCGGGCTTCTCCTGATGTTTTCGGTCGTTTCGTTAATCATACCCTACATCACCTGCCCTGCCGGTTACTGGCAGATAAATCATTTCTCAGAACCAGAACATGGCCCGATGATCCGGCTGCATCAGCTCTTTTCGGCAAGTGGGTTGCCATTATTGGCATCACGTTTTTTTCTCTGAAAAACCTTGTTATTGTAATCAGCCTGGGGTTCCTTTTTCTTCCACTGGTGGTCGTCCCTCCTGTTTTCATCGGATGGGTTGCCGTGCTTGTGCTGATCACCCGCGAATTGAAAGTAGTTCAGAAAAAGCCTCTGACATCTTTGCCAGAGGCGTTCTCTCAGTCGATTGAGACTGTCAAACCCGATGAATAAAGAGAAATAACCCTCGATGGCGATCTGTCTCAAACTGCCATCCAAATCATGGTGCCCGTTTGAAATTTTCAATATTTATAATAATTTTATATACTAGATCGATTGATCGCTTCCGAAGGTCTTCGTCATTTAAAGGACATCTGTTTGATTATGAATGACGTTCACTATAAAAAAAATAAGTTCTCAATCGGCACAGGTATTTCGGTTGCCCTGGTCTGGATATTAGTCACAACCTCGATTGCTTTTTCTTTCTTTTCCTTGATGATGGTTATCCGCGGATTAATAATTCCCGTCACGATTCCGTCACTTGCTAATTATGCCGGCTTCTGGGCTACCCGAAAAATTCTGGATGCCAGGCCCTGGCCTGAGAAGCCTGGAATTTTGAATGTGCTTGGGAAATGGGTAGCGATATTTGCTGTTGGGATAGTCTCTCTCAGCACGATAACTTTTTGCGTGGGATTTTATTTCTATCTGATTCCGCTTCTGGTCATTCCTCCTACAATTATAGGCTGGGTCTGGACAACGATTCTCCTCATTCGGCGATTGAGATTCGGGCCCAAGGCTGTTAACCCCTGAGCCTGACGTGTTTAATCTCCATCATGACAGGCGTTTACGTAATAAGAGTCTGCCTTGAAACCAGTCAAATTCCAAGTAATTGATGTACAAAAACAGCCAGCACCGCACCAATGACCGGGCCGACAACGGGAATCCAGGCATACCCCCAGTCAGAGCTTCCCTTACCCGCGATCGGCAAGATGGCGTGGGCAATCCGGGGTCCCAGATCCCTGGCCGGATTGATCGCATAACCCGTTGTTCCACCAAGTGATACGCCAATTGCCCAGACCAAAAGGCCAACCAGGATCGGAGCAAATCCGGCATCAAGGTCTGTCCCGGCCTTGAAGTTGTTTTCAGAAATCATCAAAAGCAGGCCGAACATCAAAACAAAGGTGCCGATAATTTCACTGATCAGGTTATCCACC
This sequence comes from Planctomycetaceae bacterium, assembly GCA_040374745.1. Lineage (GTDB taxonomy): Bacteria > Planctomycetota > Planctomycetia > Isosphaerales > Isosphaeraceae > QWQI01. The sequence continues at coordinate 2,484 of JBEITT010000037.1, forward strand.
GGCTTTCGAATCGCCGGGCCTGTGGCGAAAACCGCCAGTTTGGCCGCCTGATCCTCAGTCGCTTCAAAATGCGGCCGATAAGCCAGCCAGACAATCGTAGCACCTGTAATCGCTCCGGCCAGCTGTGCAATAATATATCCCAGACCCATACCAAAACTCATTTTGGCTGCGGCAAGCTGGGCAATGGTCACAGCCGGGTTCAAGTGGGCCCCGCTCACTTTTCTTGAGGCATAGACACCCACTGTCACGGCAAAAGCCCAGCCGGCCGTGATCACAATCCATCCTGAGTCGTGCCCTTTCGTTTTTTTCAGAACCACATTGGCAACCACACCGTCGCCCAGGATGATCAGCAGCATTGTTCCTATAAATTCCGCTGTGAACTCAGGTTGCATGTTCTTTAGCCTCTTCAGGATTATGGTCTGTTCCGACTCTTCGCCAATGAAGATCTGGTCGTAAATGGATCTTTTATTCTGGCAATGGGGTGATTGATCAGGTCAGTATTACCGAGCGTTCATGCCCAATCAAGTGCCAACAGCATCTCTTAACTCGCTCGTCACAAATTTACAAACCAATTGACTGAACAAAATTCGATCAGATGTTCAAAAACACGTTGGCCCTGTCATCCTGCTACTGCTATATTGAAACCTGCAAGAGACACCGGTCTACGCCGGACGAGTTGCTTCCCATTCCTCATAAAATCTGAAATATCATGAAGATACGAATTGCCATTCTGGCCCTTCTACCGACCCTGCTGCCCATGTTCGCAATCGGCCAGCAAGCCGACACCCCCAAGGGTGAAGTGACCAAGTACAGCTTCGAAAGCTCGAAGGTTTTTCCCGGAACCTACCGCGATTACTGGGTTTATGTTCCAAGGCAATTTGACCCCGCCAAGCCGGCTTGCGTTTTTGTCTGTCAGGACGGCATTCAGTACAACGCCCCTGCCGTGTTTGACAAGCTGATCGCCGCCGGCGAGATGCCTGTCACGATCGGCGTTTTTGTCATGCACGGTCGAGTCAAAGCCCAGACAGATAAAGCACTTGATCGCTTCAACCGGTCGTTTGAATACGATGGACTGGGCGATAACTATGCCCGATTTATCCTCGACGAACTTTTGCCCGAAGTTGAAACTAAAAAAACATCTGACGGCCGGGCGATTAAGCTCTCGAAAAACGGTAACGATCGCGCCATAGCCGGTAACTCTTCGGGTGCAATCTGTGCCTTCACTGCGGCGTGGGAACGACCCGACGCCTTCAGCCGTGTTTTCTCAGCCATCGGTACCTATGTCGGCCTGCGAGGCGGCAATGTATATCCAACTCTCATTCGCAAGTATGAGCCAAAACCGCTGCGTATCTTTTTGCAGGACGGTTCAAACGACCTGAATATTTACGGTGGCGACTGGTGGATGGCCAATCAGGAAATGCAGCGGGCTCTGGTTTTTGCGGGCTACGATGTGCGTCATATCTGGGGCGATGGCGGCCACAATGGCAAGCAGGCGGGGGAAGTTTTCGCCGACGCCATGAAGTGGCTCTGGCGCGACTGGCCCGCGCCGATTCCCGTTGGTCGTGGCTCGCAGCAACTTCAGGATATTCTGATTCCCGGCGAAGACTGGGAACTTGTGGGCGATGGCTACCAGTTCACCGAAGGCCCCACCGCCGATGCCACGGGCACGGTCTATTTCAACGATATTCCCAACAACAAAACCTATAAAATCGGCCCTGACGGCAAGCCAGTGGTGATCAACGATAAATCCAACCGCTCAAATGGTATGGGTTATGGCCCCGATGGGCGGCGATATGTCGTTTCAACCGGAACCGAACAGATCCTGGCTATTGATGCCGAAAACAAACCTGCTGTTATTGCCGAGGGCATTCGGGGGAATGATCTGGTCGTTCTCAAAAACGGCAATGTTTATGTGACAAACCCCTCACAGACCAACGAGCCGGGCAAGGTCTGGCTTGTCAAACCAGATGGCGATAAGAGCGTGGTTGACACCGGCCTGAACTTCCCCAACGGAGTGACGGTCTCTCCCGATCAGTCGCTGCTTTATGTGGCCGAGGCTCGCAGCCACTGGGTCTGGAGCTATCAGGTTCAGCCTGATGGTTCGCTGAAGCACAAACAGAGATATTATCACCTGCACATGCCCGATACAGCCGATGCTGCCGGTGGCGACGGTATGCGGGTTGACCGCGACGGCCGGCTTTATGTGGCCACGCGCATGGGCATTCAGGTGTGCGACCAGGCGGGCCGCGTGAATTGCATTATTCCCACGCCGAACGGCAAGTCGTCGAATCTCACATTCGGTGGCCCCGACTTCAATGTGATTTATGTCACGGCGGGTGAAAAAGTCTATCGCCGCAAAGTGAAATCCATCGGTGCCAACGCCTGGCAGGAACCAAATAAACCAGCTGCGCCAAGGCTTTGATCTGGAGTTGATTCAGCCTTCACCGACCCTGCTCCGGCAATCAAATCCGGGTCAGGGTCATCTTGTTTTTGTGGGCCTGAAGGCTGAAAATGGGGTTTGTTACCTGATCTTGGATCATCAATGAATCCGGATTTGAATCGTGCCTGATCCGCAGCAATACGAAATTGAAATCCAGAATGCAATTAAATTACATTCTGAAATGAAAATTGATCAGGCAATTGTATTATACAGAAAATTAATAAACATTTATCCCGGCAGGGCTGTTTCTCACTATTATCTGGCAATGGCACTTTTGCAGAAAGGCTTGGCTCCTGAGGGTCTTGATCAAATGCATCAGGCGATGCAAATGGAGCCCGAAAATCCGGTCGTCCTGGCTGGCATGGGCGATGCACTTACCTCTGTTGGCCGCTTGAGCGAAAGTTTGGCGTATTACGAAAAATCCATTGCGATCGATCCATCCTCACTGCCGGCACTTCTTAATTTTGGTGCGAATCTTAATGATCTGGGTCGCACGAAAGACTCCGTTGAAATATTTCGGCAAATCGTCAGGGAACATCCCGACTTTCACCCCGGCTGGAATAATCTTGGCAATGCCCTGATTGAAATCGGCCAGCCGCATGATGCCATCGAGCCACTGCAAAAAGCTGTTGAACTCGCCCCATCATCGTTTGAAGCGTTTTCCAATCTTGCCAAGGCTTTGAATGAACTGGGTCAGAATGAAACAGCTTTGGCCATGGCACAGCGGGCTGTTGATTGCCATTCGTTCTTTAGCCCTGCATGGTTTCAGCTTGGCCGGGCCCAGCTTGAACTTGGCAACCCTGCTGAAGCAAAAAAATCACTTTCCAAAGCTCTTGATCACTCTTCAGAACCCTGGCCGGCACTGGCCCTTCTTGGCACCTGTTGCGAAGAATTGGGCGACACCAGGGGTGCCTTGATTTATTGGGATTCATGCCTGCGGAAAAAGCCTGACCATGCTGCCGTTCTCGGGCAACTGGCCGCGAGGCTCAGACAGAAAACTCCCGCGGATCAAGTTGCGCAAATGCAACTCCTGCTCAACAAAAAATCGACTAAACTCTCTGACAAAGAGTATCTGGCTTACGGGCTGGCTCATTATTCTGATGCAACAGCCGATTACTCCAGTGCCGTGAAATATCTTGACCAGTTCAGTTTTCTTCGTCAATCTGGCCTTGAAACAAGAGGACTGAAATACAATTCAGAAGAATTTGCGTTGCATGTCAATCGAATTTCTGAGATTTCATTAAGCCTGCAAAGATTAAACCCCCAGGTAAATAGCCACGTCCGAATGATTTTTGTAACGGGCATGCCCCGCTCGGGCACATCATTATTAGAGCAGATTCTTGCCTCACACCCTGAAATTTCAGGAGCCGGCGAATTGACATGGTTTCCTGAACTTGTCAAATCAAATTGGCCTTTGATTCGCAATAATCATATACAGGAAAACATAGCGGAGAAAATCAGGTCAGAGTATTTCCGGAGGGTATCAGAACGTGAGTTACCAACAAAATTTGTTGTCGATAAACTGCCTGACAATTTTTATTATCTCCCAATCCTGCAAAAAATATTTCCGGAATCACTATTTCTGATCTGCCAGAGAGACATCCGTGACACCGCACTTTCTCAGAGGTTTACCCGGTTTGCCAGGGTGCGTTGGAATTCATCCTGGGAGAATCAATTCTCAAGATTCGAAATTTATTATCGGCAATTTCAGAAAATCACCAGAGAGAACCACCATAATCTCAATGTCATACATTATGAAAACCTGGCGTCAGACATTATTACCGAAATAGAGCCACTTCTTAAAAAGATTGGCCTTGGCTGGCATGAAGCCTGCCTGAATTTCCACGCGACTCAGCGGCCGGTTCACACGGCAAGTGCTGCACAGGTAAGGCAACCTCTCTATCAATCATCCATCGGCAAGTTTCGTCATTACAACATTGCCTATGCTGATGAATTTGAAAAACTCGATGAAATTCAAAAAGGTGCTATTCTGCAATAGCAGTCGTTCGAAACCAGCAACAGTGGAATTCACTTCTCAAAAGATATGTCGCCAATCAAAGTCGGTTTGAATTCAAGGCTGCTGGCCGAATCAACCATGCGTGGCTGGACTCGATACACCATCAACCTGATTCGCGCCCTGGCCCAAACGGGTGAAGCCGAAATTTGCCTGCTGACCGATCGCCCAATGGCCGATGATCATCGGACTAACCTGGCAGAATTGATTAATTCCGGCGTCGTTCAAGAAATCGCATCTGGCCCCCAGGCCTATCCAAAATGGCAGGAAGCCTGGTTGCCCCAGGCCATAAAGTCAAATCAAGTCGATGTTTATCACACACCTTACCATTACGGAATTCCATGGCGTGCCGGCTGCCCGACCGTGGCAACCCTGCACGATGCGATTGATGCCAATATGAAATTGCCACTTCGGGAAAAGTTCAGCCGCGTTGCCATGCTCAGCCGTTATTACCTCTGGCAGACACGAAAAATGGCTGATCGAATCATAACCGTCAGTCATTTCTCGGCCGGTGAACTGCATCAATCGCTAAAAATACCCATGCAAAAAATTCGCGTTGTTTATGAAGCCGCCGACCCTCTCTTTGAAAAGCAGGCTGAAGCCGGCCAGATTGCCGAAACCAAGCAGCGTTACGCACTGCCTTCAAAGCCTTACGTCTTTTACGTCGGAGGGCTTGAAGCACGTAAAAATTTTGAAGTAGTGTTACATGCCATGGCAAAAATGCAACACAAAGGCTTCTTTCAACTTGTGCTTGCCGGCGGCAATGTGGAAGATCGCAGACGCCTGGCTCAACTTTCAGGAGCGTTAAAAATTGAAGCTGACGTAAAATTTATCGGTAAAGTTCCTGACGGCGATCTGCCTTCCCTCTATGCCGGTGCCCGCGCACTGGTTTACCCCAGTCGACTGGAAGGATTTGGCCTACAGCTGGTAGAAGCAATGGCCTGTGGATGCCCGTTACTGGTTAGTCAGGCGACCAGTTTGCCGGAAATTGCCGGAGATGCGGCGGCCTACTTCCTCCCCGACGATTCCGCCAGACTGGCTGCAATTCTCGACCAGCTTGCGGTCGATCAGGATTTTGCTGACAGCCTGAAATGCCGGTCAATTGAGCGATCCCGTCATTTTTCGTGGGCAATCACCGGTAACGAAACTCTCTCCGTATTTAAAGAATTGGCTGCAATTTAGGTAAAATCGATCATCTGTTCAACATTCATGGAAAAATTCTTTACCGAATCAGTGACTTAAGGTAAGATATTAGTAAATGAATGCATATGTCTGAGAAGTTGTTCTTTGACTGATGCATAGCCCACCTTGCACAGTTTGCTGCTGCCCGATTCATCGATAAAGCCATCCGGCTGGCAGCCTGGCATTCTTCACCCGCCTGATTTTCGTGTCGAGGGATCTCGCCATGCTCCACAACAATACTATGCGGCTCGCAAAACGGACATTTGTTCTGCTGACGTTGCTCGTCAGTTCAGTCAATGCCGCTGATTCACCCGGGTCTGAAAAGACTCAGCCACAGCCTGTTTCGCTCACGATTCCGACTGGTGACGTACAGTTAAAAGGACGTCGCGACACGTCGCAGGTCATCGTCAGCGGAATTTTGCCCGGCGAAAAACGGGCAGACTTTACGAGAGCTGTCAGTTTCAGCAGTTCTGATCCAGCCGTTGTGAAAATCAGCAAAACAGGTCAACTGCAACCGGCCAGCGACGGTTCAGCCACGATCAGGGCCCAACTGGGCGACAAACTTTCGACCACAATAAAGGTGACTGTTTCAGGTATGAAACAGGCTGATACCGTCTCTTTCCGCAACGATGTTGTGCCGGCCTTCAGCCAGGCAAACTGCAATATGGGTGCCTGCCACGGCACACCCACCGGTAAGGGTGGGTTCAAGCTGAGCCTGCGAGGATACCTGCCCGATCAGGATTATACAATTCTCTCACGTGAAGCCGGCGGTCGCCGGATTGATGTTTTTGCCCCTGATGCCAGCCTTGTTTTGCGTAAGCCACTGGGCGAGGTAGCCCACGAAGGTGGTCTTCGGCTTTCTCGTAATACTATGTCTCATCAGATGATACGCGACTGGATCTCTGAAGGTGCCGTTGATGACCCAGCTGCTCCCAAGGCAGTGAAGCTGGAGATTGCTCCGGAAAATCGAGTGATTCACGAACCATTCACCACGCAGCAGGTGGCTGTGCGTGTGACTTATTCTGACAATACAGTTCGTGATGTCACGCCGTTGGCCTATTACAACAGCTCGGCCCCTGAAATAGCCGACGTTGATGTGAATGGTTATGTCACTTTCAAATCTCCAGGTGAAGCGGCCATCATTGCCCATTATCAGGATCTGGTGGCCATCGTCAGGCTGACTCATCTGGTTGAAGTGCCAGGTTTCAAGCCGGTTGCCGTTCCGACGGATAACGTGATCGACCAGTCTGTGTTTGCCAAGCTCAATCGAATGAGGATTGCGCCCAGCACCGTTGCAACGGACGAAGAATATCTGCGTCGTGTCTATCTTGATACGATCGGTGTGCTTCCGACAGTTGAAGAACGAGCAGCTTTCCTTGCTGACAAGAGCACTGATCGTCGTGGCAGGGTGATTGATTCGCTTCTTAACCGCGAGGAATTCTATGATTTCTGGACACTGAAACTGGCGGATGTTCTTCGATCCAACGCCCGTCTGATTCAACCCAAGGGTACTCAGGTTTTTCAGCGATGGATTCACGACAGCCTCAAGTCTGATAAGCCGATGGATCAGTTCGTTCGTGAACTGCTTACGGCCGACGGCTCGACCTTCAAAAATCCAGCAGCGAATTACTATCGAATCAGTCGCGATCCGGATAGCTCGGTTGAAACCACTGCCCAGCTCTTCATGGGGGTTCGAATCCAGTGTGCCAAATGCCACAATCACCCATTTGAGCGTTGGACCCAGGATGATTACTACGGCTTTGCCGCGTTTTTCTCCCGCGTGAAACAGAAAAAAGGCCTCTTGCCTGACGAAGAAATCATTTACGCCGCAAACGATGGTGAAGTACGGCAGCCACGAACCGGTGCCGTCATGAAGCCCAAAGCCCTTGGCGGACCGGTTTACGACGATTCAGCCACCGCTGAAGAACGCCGCACCCGCATGGCTAAATGGCTGACGGGGCCTGATAATCCTTTCTTTGCCAAAAGCCTGGTTAACCGGATTTGGTATCACATGGTTGGCCGTGGAATTGTCGAGCCAGTTGACGACTTTCGAGACTCCAACCCGGCTTCCAACGACGAACTCCTGGACGGACTCTCAGCCGACTTTGTGAAAAACGGTTACTCGCTCAAGCGACTTGTCCGCATGATTGCAAGCAGCCGGACGTATCAACTCTCGGCACGTACCAATGAGCTCAATGCCAGCGACAACCTTTACTTTTCGCATGCCTTTACCCGACTTCTACCGGCTGAGGTTCTGCTGGACGCCATTTCAACATTTACTGTCAGCCCGACCGCCTTCGGTGGTTTGCCTGATGGAGTGAGGGCGACCCAGATTCCGGATGGCAAGATGGAAAACCCTTTCCTCAAGACCTTTGGCCGTCCAGCCCGTGAACTGGCTTGCGAATGCGAACGTGAAAGTGATTCTAATCTCAGCCAGGCCTTGCAATTAATCGGTGGTGCCACTGTTAACGGCAAGCTGCGAGATGACAAGGGACGCATGGCAGCTCTGGCCAAGAGTGGCAAACCTGCCGAAGAAATTGTGAAAGAACTTTATCTGGCGGCCCTCTCGCGTGAGCCTTCTGCCGAAGAAGTTAAGGCTGCTGCGAAACACATTAACGACGCCAAAGAAAAACGCCTTGCCGTTGAAGATATTGGCTGGGTGCTGATCAATTCCAAGGAGTTTCTCTTCAGGCATTAATTCTGAAGGGTCATCATTAAAATCAGTTCTGGAGGGCAAGCTGGGTAGGCTGGGCCCTCTTTTCTTTTTTATCAGAGGAAAATTGTATTTTATCGTCAAGTTTGGATTGCAAATTCGTTCAATCCATGGAAAATGAAGATGTCATGATGATCCTATCCGAAAAGCAATCCCCTCAGGCAGGAAAGCCGATGAATTACAGTTCATCGTGAGGAGGCTTTTATCCAATGGTTTCTACTTCCGCTCATAACAAACTCCCGAAAACAACATTTCGTCTGGGTGTTGGTGGTCGATGGTCGGCACACGACCTCGAAGCCTGTCTCTCGTTGATTCTTCAGCCCATGGGCTGGTCAGTCTGCTCGCGAGATGAAGATGGTGATGGTGCGGGAACCGCTCAAAGCCATAACCCGCAGACGCTTGGTATGCTTGAAATTCTGCCACTTGGTGATGGCCTGGGGCATGGTGCTTTCTGCAGCGATGATGAAGAGCTTGATGCTGTGATCATCAGCCCGCTGAACTGCGGTTTCAATAACGATTCTGAAGATCAGGTCAGGAAAGTGCGCAAGCACCTGGCCCGGTTTGTCAGGCAGTTAAAACCAGGCGGTGCCACAATTTTTGCGGCTGATGACCCTGCCTCTGACATTTTCTCCTCCATTCGCCTTGACTGTCAGCGTCTGGGCTATGCCCTGACCGGAGTTCAGGGGGCCTATCGCATTGTCCGATCTGACAGACCCGAACCTGTCAATTTATCCAATTTTCGACTGGTCGGGCCCGAGGGCGATACCGACTGGCCAATCCCTTCTGAAACAAGCGACCGCTGGCAGTTGGCACTGGCAGTTCTAGCGGCGGTTGATGTTCTTGGCGTCTCAAGCATGTCCAAGGCACTTGGCCTGCTCTCAGCCAGTTTTGGGGCGGTTGCCCCTTCCGTAGCCTGATCAAGGCAAATCGCTTCGGAATCGACTGGCAATCAATAGTGAAAGCCGGTCTTCCGAAGATGAATGCCGGGTTCAAGCTCCGCATTGAGCAATGAACCGTTAATAACCCTGGCCACGATCAGGTCATGGTCGCCACCTGTCGCAAAAACGTGGGCCAGATGACATTCCATGAATGACATAGCATCTCTCAGCACAATGCTTCGGTGGCCCTCTGTTTCTTCGGTCGTCATGCCTTTGAATGCGTCAGCCTCAGCGGCAAAGCCGGCCCCAAAATGCTTCAGAAATTCCTTCTGTCCCTGACCCAGCTGATTCAGCACAAAATAAGGGTGCCGTTCCAGCCATTGAGTGATGTAGCGGTTTTTCTTGATCCCCACTATCACCATGGGTGGTTCGAACCCGATTTGTTGTACCCAGCTCGCCAGCATACCGGTTGATTGGTCGTCAAGTCGGGCTGTCAGGATAAAAAGCCCAGAGGGGATTCGCCCCAAAGCCTGACCAATTCTGATTTTAAGGTCTTCTGAATCGAACTGGCTCATGATTAATTCAGTCCCGCGAGTCGTGGAATCTCGTTATGATCAGATAATCGTGCTGGTCAGCCATGACAACTACCAAGGTTAAGATTCCTTCAGTGCATGCCCTGGCCGACCAGAATCAGTGTCGTCGGAACTGACTATAAACAATCAGATTCATTTCCTACCAGTGCAAATCAGGAGCAATTATTTCGAAATGAACCATTCTAAAAATGTCCTCGGTGGCTCGCTTCTGACGTGTTCAACCAGTCCACTGACGGGTTTTTTTCGCGATGGGTGCTGCAACACCGATGAAAACGATCAGGGTCAGCATACTGTTTGCGCATTGATGACCCGCGAATTTCTTGAATTCAGTGTCATTCGTGGCAATGATCTGGTAACACCACGCCCGGAATGGAACTTTCCCGGCCTGAAACCCGGCGATTACTGGTGTGTTTGCGTCCTGCGATGGCTTGAAGCGTTCAAGGCCGGTTGTGCTCCCCCCGTTCGGCTGGAAGCGACCCATCAGGCTGCCCTGAAATTCGTGAGGCTCGAAGATCTCAGGAGTTGTGCCGCCACCCCGGGTCTTGGCTCATCTGAAGCCTCTGGCCCGTTTCACACCCTGCCCACCCCTGACCCCGAGTGGAATTAACTCTTGTGTGAAGTGCCCAAACAGTTTGAAAGTAACAGGTTGCATTATAGCGACAAACAGGTCCGGCAATTTTGGGAATCGGGTTTGAAGGCTTGCAAATAATCGTCTGCTGGCCTAAACTTGAGGCATGAAAAAACAGGGCGGATTTGGGGCAGCGTGCCTCCAATCCTTCGACCTACCATACCTCTGATTGTAATGCTGACAGAGAGCATAATGAGCAAAGAAAACGTACCTCCGCAACTCTCCGGCATGGACTACATCGTTGTAAATCCGCTTGGCAATGGTGCCGGCAGTCAGGTTCTTCTCATCAGCGACCGATCCACTGGTCAGCGTTACGCATTGAAAATCGCCAAACGCGACGATGAAGACGACAATCCGACCAAATTCATCGACCAGACCCGTCGCGAATTTGAGGCCGCACAGAAGCTGAACCATCCGGTGATTGTCAAAATTTACGATTTCGCAGAGAAAAAAGGTATGCTTGGCCTTTTCAAGCCTGTTGAAGGCCGTTTGTTGATGGAATACATCAAAGGCAAGACAGTTGACGAAGTTGAAATGCCCCAGCTTTCGCAACTTGTCCTGATCTTCATTCAGGTGGCCTCAGCCATGGCCCACATGCACCGTCGTGGCGTATATCACGGTGATCTGAAACCATCAAATATCATGCTTTCCGACTCCGGCAAAGTAAAGCTGATCGATCTTGGCACCTGCTGGATCAAGGGCGAAAAGAAAAATCGCATTCAGGGCACTCCCCAATATATGGCACCAGAACAGATGTCAGACAAGGTCGTTAATGAACGTACCGATGTTTACAATCTGGGTGCCACCATGTATCGCATGTTTACAGGCGTTGTGCCGGGTGCCGGCAAGAAACTCAAGCAACCCATTGACATCAACAAGAACATCCCAGGCACTTTGAACGATCTTATCATGAAGTGCCTGACTTCAAATCCTGACCATCGTCCGGCCGGGATGTTCGAACTTCGGGACCAGCTGTCAGCCGTCGCCCGACACATGGGTGTTTCTGAAAGCGACCTGAAGGGTGCTGCCAGCGACTCTGAATAAATCTGTCAGACCACTGACTGTGAACAACCTTGAAACCGGTGGATTCTTCCTGAAATTCGCCGGTTTTTTATTTGCCCGGAAACTTAATTTAAATAATGTTTAATAAATAGTGTTGGAATTCGGCTGTCAAATACGCTGGAAAGGGCAATTTTCTATTGATGAAATAACCTCGTTAACATAGGATTGATAAAGAGAAAATCACACGCAGAAGGCAATTGAGACGAATGGCTGACGAAACCACTTTGAGCGGAAAGCCCCGACCCAAACTGTTCATGGACACGGTTGGCTGCCAGATGAATGTTCTGGACAGCGAACTGGTCATTGCCAAACTGCGAGCCCAGGGCTATGAACTGACAAGCGACCCGCTCGCTGCCGACACGATCCTGTTTAATACATGCTCGGTGCGTCAGCATGCCGAGGACAAAATCTATTCGGCACTGGGGCGGATCAAAAAGCTCAAGCAGCGTCGGCCTGAAGTGGCCATTGGTGTGCTGGGCTGCATGGCTCAGAAGGATCAGGACGAAATTCTCAGGCGGGCCCCGTTTGTTGACATCGTTGTTGGTCCGGGTCAGTTGGCAAAAGTCCCCGAACTGCTTGAAAAAGCCAGGGCTGAAAAGAAGCCGCAGATGGCCGTATCCAAGGCACGCAGCGGTGGTTCTCGTCTCGAGGTGGTCGAGAGCTTCGAGGAGTTTGATCCCCTGCGGGAGCAGGCCATGCGCACCAGCCCCTATCAGGCCTTTGTGCGAATCATGATGGGCTGCGACAAATTCTGCACCTACTGCGTTGTTCCTGCCACACGTGGGCCCGAGCAAAGTCGCGACCCTGCCGAGATTATCGAAGAAGCCCGCATCCTGGCTGATCAGGGAGTTACAGAAATAACTCTGCTTGGGCAGACTGTTAACAGCTATAAATTTCAGACGGGTGATGGACGCACCTGGCGATTGTCAGATCTTCTTTATACGCTCAACGGCATTGATGACCTGCGGCGCATCAAGTTCATCACCAGCTTCCCCAAGGATATGACCGACGATCTGCTTCAGGCCGTGCGCGACCTGCCCAAGGTTTTTCGCTATATTCACGTGCCGGCCCAAAGCGGCTGCGACGAAATGCTGCGCCGCATGAAACGCCTATACACGGTGGCCCAGTATGATGAAATGATGGCCAGGATTCGCGAAACCATTCCCGGTTGTGCGGTTTCCAGTGATTTCATTGTCGGATTCTGCGGCGAAACCGAGGAGTCTTTCCAAAAAAGCGTAAGGCTGGTGGAACGCAGTCGCTTTAAAAACAGCTTTATCTTCAAATACAGCCCCCGCCCCGGCACTAAAGCACACGAACTTTATGCCGACGACGTGCCCGAAGAAGTCAAAAAACGCCGAAACAACGATCTGCTGGCTGTACAGACGGCCATCAGCCAGGAAGACAATCAGGCATTTGTCGGAAACTCGTTTGAGATACTGGTAGAGGGTCCTTCCAAATCATTTCAGGGCGAAATTGAATCAGCCTCCGGCCCTGTTCAACTTACCGGCCGTACGCTGACTGACAGAATCTGCATATTCGATGGCAACCCAAGGCTGATCGGCTCCTACATCAATGTACGGGTCGTTTCAGCCACGGCTGTCACCCTTTTCGCTGAAGTCATTACTGAGCGAACCACGCACGAACCCCGCCCCCGAATGCTCTCGCTACCAGTCATTTCCTGAATCCATCTGGCGTCAATCTTCAGATTTCCCCCCTTTAACATTCATGCCCTCGTCATCTCTGGCCGCCAAACTGAACCACTCATCCCACTTCTTTCAAATCATTGAAAGATGGTTGACCGATGTTGGCATCAAGCCTGAAAACGGGCCCGACCTGACCAGAATCGCCCATAAAATTGAATCTGGCTCTGTTCGCATTGAATTTTCCCGTCCTGCATCCATCGATGATATTTCTCAATGGGAAGAGCGTCATCGTCATCATCTGCCGATTGCCTTAAAAGTCTTTCTGAAATTATCCAACGGCCTGAAAATTAATGGGACACAGTGGATTCATCCATTAAAATCCATCGGCCCAGCCATTCGTTTCCACACCAGTACAAGAATTTTTCACCAGCCAGTCAGTTGGTATGAATTTGGTAATCCGGCCGATATTCCTGCCAATATCGACCTCCTGTCAACAAAAATCGATACCGATTCACCCGACCCTGTTTTTATCCTCGGCGATGGTGAAAGGGAACTTAAGCCACGTGTTATTGCCTCCGGTTTCAGGGCATGGTTTTATCTGGCTATGGAAGCCGCATTTGAAATTGAATTCCTGAATCATGAATCAAGAAACCTGGGCGACCCGATTGAAGCCCATTATCGTCTTAAAAAACCACCAAAACTCTCGCCCCGGCATTGTAAGATTTGCTCTAGTGTTGGTGAAAAGTTATCATCAGGCCTGAACGAACGCCAGATTATGCGTGAATTTCAACTGAATCGTGAGGATCTGGAACAAATCCTCGATGCATTTCAGTATCGTCGTGAAAAAATGGCCGGTTCCCGCCACTCCGACTGATGTTACCTGAAACTTCTTCTGCAACTCGGTCTTCCGATGAGATCTCTCACTGGATCACTGATTTCTGTCATCGTCACGGGCTTGAAAATCGGCCAGCATTTGTCCGCGACCTCAAGGATGTCTGTTCTCGCGTTGCTGACCATGAAACATCTCTTCGGCTATTACAAATCATTGAGGATGAATTTCAATTAATTGCTGACCCACCAGCAGCAATGACTGGCCTGGATCGTCTGCTTGCACTTGATACAAGCCCGCGTCAGACCATTTTAAACTTTACTGATAATCGCAGTATGTTTCGCCGGCTTCTGCAACTGATGGGCACCAGCCCTTTTTTCAATCAGATTCTGTTCAGCCAGCCTGAAATTATTTCGAATCTGTCTGCAATTGTATTTCAATCAAAAGAACAGCTGCTGTGCCAGGCTGTTGCATTAACTGCCGGCATTGAGTCAGAAAAACAGGTCAGCAATTTACTTCGTCGCTTTCGCCAGCGCATGACGCTCAGTATCGCCTCAGCCGATTTTTTTGATCATGTCGAATTGCAACAGACAACCAGAGCCATCTCTGATCTGGCCGATGTCTGCATTCAGGCTGCACTTTCGTGGGCTATTGATCGCAATAAAAAGAAATTTGGCATGCCCACAACACATGAGAACCGCTCATGCAGGCTTGTAGCACTGGCACTTGGCAAGCTCGGAGGCCAGGAACTGAATTATAGTTCAGATGTTGATCTCGTGTTCATTTATGACGACGAAGGGCAGACCCCGGGCAATCGTCCCCTGCCCGCCCGCGAGTTTTTTGGCCGGGTAATTTCCGACTTCCTGCGGGTGATGGCCGGCCAGGGCGGCACTGGATTCGTGCTTCGGGTTGACCTTCGCCTGCGGCCTGAGGGCATGCAGGGGCCGGTTGTCATGAATCTTGATCAGACGCTGAATTATTACGATTCCGCAGGCCGGACATGGGAAAGACAGGCGCTCATCAAGGTTCGCCCCTGTGCTGGCGATGTTGAACTGGGCGAAGAATTTAAATTGCGAATTGAGCCATTTGTATTTCGCCGTTATTTAAATTCAATAGAGATCGCCGAAATTCAGGCGATGAAACGACGAATTGAGCACAGAAGCCACAAGGCGGGAGCATCAGAGATTGATGTGAAAACTGGCTTTGGTGGCATCCGTGATGTTGAATTTGTCGTTCAGTTTCTGCAGTTGCTTAATGGCTGCACACTCAGCCAGCTTCGATGTAATAATACCCTTCAGGCAATTGATTCTCTCAGGGAATCTGCATGCCTCACAGAATCGGAACATGTGACACTTCGTGATAATTATATTTTTCTCCGGAAGATTGAGCACCGGATTCAATTAATGGATGACCGGCAGACACACAGCATCCCCTCCGATCGCCGTTCGCGATTCATTCTGGCCCGTTTGATGGGTTATCATCCCCTGAACTCGTGGGAGAATCCTGATTCACCCTTTGAAAGGTTCAGTCGCGAATATCAGAAAGTGGCTACAGAAAATCACGAAATTTTAAATAAACTGTTGCACGATACATTCCGTACTGATGAAGAAAAGGGCCCTGATCTTCTTACAGATCTCATTCTTGACCCGGAAATGCCAGCCGAGCTTGTGCAGCAGGCACTGGCACCGATTGGATTTAAAAATTCCAGCATTGCCCTGAAATTACTTGCGGACATGTCTCGCGAAGAAAAGCCATTTTTCTCGACTCCTCGTTGTCGGCACTTCTTCGCTGCCCTGGCACCTTTGCTTCTTAATACAATCTCAAATACAATTGATCCTGATCTGTCGCTTGCTAATATAGAGATGATGTCTAGGCCTGTTGCCGGCAAAGTTGCTTTGTGGGAAAGACTGCTCAGATCACCCGCCGCATTGAATTCATTTGTTGAAATTGCTTCTTACAAAAAGCTGACAACGGATTTAATTTCATCAAGAACAGATGCCTGGGAGGAATGGAGCGAATTTGTTGATCATCATGCCAGCCCACAATCAAAACGCATGGAAACCGAATTATTGAAAACGCCCACGGCAAATCAGACAATCTCACAGCAACTCAAACTCTTTAGAGATAAGAACTGGCTGAGGATTTCAACAGCCCTTGAAATTCCCTTAAAAATTGAATCTACTGCCAAAGCCAGCCGGGACTGTGCTGATCTGGCACGATCCATCGTTTCATTCGCAGCCGGAAAAATCTGGTCGGAAAAGCTGCAACAATGGCGGTCAAATCAATCTGCCGAGCCTGTTCCGGGGAACTGGGCCGTGATAGCACTGGGTAAGCTGGGTGGGCAGGAACTGCTGTTTCACAGCGATATTGATCTGCTGTTTCTTCATGAAATTAATCCCCAGCTTAACTCAGAGAAATTGAAACAATCGGCTGAAGCATTTTTCCAGGAAATCGCAGGCAAGCTCATACGTGTTGTGGGTGAAACAGGCAATTCCCTGGTTTATCGAATCGACACCCGTCTCAGACCTTATGGGAATTCCGGGCCACTTTCCGTTTCGTTGCAGTCGCTCACTGATTATTATACGATTGGCGATGCCCGCGTGTGGGAAAAGCTGGCATTACTCAGGTCTCAGCCAATATTTTTAAAAGGTTTTGATGAAAATCATATGGTTTCCGTCCTTCAACATCAGTCGTTTGGCGCAAGAGTCGATAGTCAGCAACTTGCAACAGAAATTCAAAACCTGAGGCGAAAAACTGTTAATGAGTCGGAAATTACCGGTATCGACCTGAAACGAGCAACAGGTGGCCTGCACGAAGCCGAATTGATTGTTCAGGGGCTTCAGTTGTCAGGGTTTCATTTGCTTGTTGAGCCCCCTGCCAACAATTTTCTGAAAGCGGTTGACCAGCTTGCAGAGACACGAATGCTTGCACAACGCGAATCTCAGTCGCTCAGGCAGGCATACCTGTTCTATCGGATGATTGAGCTTTCACTTCGGCTTCTGCGTAATCGGGCAACTCATTCGGTCGAAATACAATCAGAAGAAATTCCAATTCTTGAAAATATGATCTGTGACCAGTCAGATTCCTCGGAAATGCCATTCATGCAGAAAATTGCATTTCACCGAAGCCAGGTCAACCAGATTTTTCAGGAACGGTTCTCTGCCATGTCGCCGCCGAAAGTTTCTGCGATAATATAAGTCCGTTTGTCCTGAGACTCATAATAGGTGCGCATGACCATCTCAGCGACAAGGCCGATCAGAATGGCCTGGACACCTGTAAGAAAAAACATCACAGTAAGCAGGGGCAAGGGCGTTTCAATGAAGGTTTTTGTGGGGTAGCCAGTCAGAGGCTCGTGCAGAAATTTGTAATAGAGCATCAAGGCAAATGAGGCAAACGAGAGAATGATCGAATAAAGGCCGGCTCTGCCGAAGAAGTGAATGGGCCGCTGTGAGTATTTTTGTTGAAATCGGATCAGGATCAGGTCGAGAATGACATTCCATGTCCGACCGATGCCATATTTGGTTACGCCGGCGGTTCTGGCCCGGTGATTAACCACCATCTCGGTGACTTTTCCACCCTGCCAAAAGGCAAATATCGGAATAAACCGGTGCATTTCGCCGTAAAGCCGCACGCCATCCAGCACTTCGCGGCGATAGGCCTTCATGGTGCAGCCGAAATCATGAATCTTAACTCCGGAAAGTCGAGATATGATCTTATTTGCGAGTCGGGATGGCAGCTTGCGATTGATGAATCGGTCCTGACGATTTTTACGCCAGCCTGAAATCACATCAAAGCCTTCGTCAAGTTTCGCAATCATCCGAAGAATATCGGCTGGGTCGTTCTGCCGATCGCCATCCATCGGGATAAGGACACGCCCCCTGGCGTTATCAAGGCCGCAAGAAAGAGCCGCAGTCTGGCCAAAATTTCGTCTGAGAAACAGCAGTCGAATATGTTCTGGATCAGACACATAAAGTTTTTTCAGTTCAACAGCCGTGTTGTCACGCGAGCCATCGTTTACGAAAATAACTTCATAAGAAATCTTTGAGCCCGCCAAAGCCGCTTGAATCTCGGTACTCAGGGTCGCTACGTTCCCTTCTTCATTGAAGACAGGAATAATGATTGACAGGTCCAGCGACATGTTGGCTTCTGATTTCATTTCAATGATATTTCATGCTTCAAAAATGATTCATCCGCCGACAAACTGACTGAGGTATCGATAACTCACGGCCAGCGATTCAACGCGTTTTGCAAGGCTTCCTTCAAAGGCTCTGTCCTCGACTTCAACCACCAGGGACCCATCGTAGCCGGTGTCGGCAAGAGTTCCCAGAAACTGCCCCCAGTTTACGTCGCCCATCCCGGGCAGCTTGGGTGAATGCCATAGTTTCGGAAATGCAAAAACCCCGTATTGATTTAATTTCTGGTGGTCAATCCGCACATCTTTGGCATGCACATGCACAAGACGGTCTTTGAACTCATGCAGAATGCCGCAGTAATCCATCATCTGTAAAACGAAATGCGAAGGATCAAAATTCAGGCCCCAGGCCATGCTGGGAATATCAGAAAACATGCGACGCCAGACGGCAGGCGAAACGGCCAGGTTCTTGCCGCCCGGCCATTCGTCGTCGCCAAACGACATCGGACAGTTCTCAATACCGACACGTACTCCGCATTGTTCGGCATGGGCCACAATTGGTGTCCATGTCTTCAGAAATCTGCCCCACTGTTTATCAATCGTCTGGGCAGGGTCCCGTCCAACGAACGTATTCATAACCTTAAGGCCAAGCTCGGCTGCGGCGTCAATCACTTTCATGATATGAGTTACAGCTGCTGAAGATTCTGCTTCGTCAGGCGTCAGAGGGTTCGGATAATAACCCAGCCCCGAAATTGACATCTGGTGATCAGCCAGCAATTGGCGAATCTCGCGGATTGATTCACTTGAAAGGTTGTTCACATCAATATGTGTAACGCCGGCATAACGACGTTCAGCCCTGCCCACCGGCCAGCACATGAGTTCAACGCACCCATAACCAATGGAATGACCTGTTTTCAAGACTTCCGGTAAGTTTAAATCCGGCAGTATGGCCGAGACAAATCCGAGTTGCATTCCAGGCGAACTCCCATTTTCTGAGAAGTGATCAATTGATGAATTCTATCCTAATGGGTCGCGGCCGTTGGTTCCAGTGATTCGAGATTAAGCAGTTCGGGCCAGACACGGCTAATGGTCGCAACTACAAGCATTGTTGCTATTCCGCCTACCAGTACGCTGCCCACCGGCCCCCACATGGCTGCCGTCAGCCCTGATTCCAGTGCCCCAAGCTCGTTTGAAGTACCGATAAACACACCATTCACTGCTGACACTCGGCCTCGCAGATCGTCCGGCGTGCGAATCTGCACCAGGCTGTTCCGAATCACCACACTGATGTTGTCAAAAGCCCCAATCAGGGCCAGCATCAGTAACGATAACCCGTAATTTCTTGAAAGGGCGAACCCCAGAGTGCACAGGCCAAAGAGAATGACCGACAGCATCAGCACCCGGCCCACTTTTTTGCGGGGAGGCCGATACGCCAGCAAAACGCCCATGAGAAAAGCACCAATTGATGGGGCTGCCCGCAGCCAGCTATAGCCGACGACGTCCGTGTGCAGGATGTCCTTTGCGAACATTGGCAAGAGAGCTGTGCACCCGCCAAACAGCACGGCGAACATATCCAGCGAAATTGAGCCAATCAGCACATGATCAGCGATAACGTGTCGAGCTCCTTCAAGCCACCCGGGGCGAACGGATGATGCAGCAGCAGGCACCTTCCGTACCGGTTCACCTACTTCATCCGGCAGGCTCAGGAATGACAGAAACATTGCCAGGGCACAGCAGGCATCAGCGGCATAAACCACCGCAAATTCCCATGGTGAAGGGTCGGCCAGAGAGACCATGGCGGCCCCAAGTGCCGGGCCAAAGGTCGCGGCTATATGCATGGCTGATGAATTCCAGGTGATCGCGTTGGTCAGGACATCACCAGGAACCAGGCGCGGCACGATGGCGGAACGAGACGGATTGTTCAACACCCGCGACACACCAACGCCAAAAAGGAGGAGAAAATAAACAGGCAGCCTGGGGTCAGTGCAATTGACTTCCCCTTCGCCAAGAAATCGTGCTGTTGACGAGATCAGGCGATTGGCAAATTCGACAATTGACAAATCAGGGATTGTGATGACACGGCTTGATACGAGACAAAGCACCATGGCACAGACGAACATCAGTGCCTGGGCTGAAAGTACAATGCGACGCCGATTAAATCGGTCGGCAAGTGAACCTGACCACAACGCCAGGCCGACTATCGGAATGGCATGAGCCAGCCCGACAAACCCCAGAACCGTTGCCGATCCGGTGATCTCGTAAAGCTCCCAGCCCATCGCAACAGAGAGCATCTGTTGACCGAGAATCGACATGACAGAGCCAAACCAGTATCGGCGAAAAGCCGGTATGGCAAATGCCTTAAATCCTTCCCGATAACGGCCTGAGCGAGATGGAGATTTGCTTTCAGGCATTTCGGAAATTCAGAGAAAAATTGCGATGTTATCAGGCTGATTTGGCAGCCTGGGCTGCAGTCAGAATCTCAAGAGTGCGCTTCACAAAAGAAGAGGCAATTTCAATGGCCTCTTCAGGTTTCGACTTCAACTCCTGCAATTTCTGAAACTTCTGAACCATGGCCCCATCAAGCAGGCCGGGCTTCACAAAATGAACATCGGTGGCGATGATCAGGCAACGCATCCCATATTCACGCAGGCCTTTTGAATAAACCAGTGCCCGCATGCAGGCAAACATGGCCTCATAAGCCAGAAAAATTATATCGGCCTTGTCGCCCTTGTTGTAGGTATGGATATTCGTAGCGGCCTCAAGCCGGTCGGCTGCCGAGTTCAGAAGGGCCGGAACGCGACTCGGGGCCTCGGCATCTTCAAATAGATAGGGGCTTTCCAGGCACTTTTGCAGGTTGTTGACGATTGCCATCGCTAATGACTCTCTTTGGTATCTTTCGCCAGCTTGATTCGTTAATTGCCTGTTGCGGGCGTGGCCGGTTTTGTTTCTGTCGGTATGGAAATTGGTAGCTGCCTGACTGGCAGGACCACGGGCGTAATGGCAGCCGACGCCGACATCTGGTCGTCAGCCTTCTGGGCAAAGGTCAGGCCACTCATCGAAATCTGTTCCATGTCTTCAAGAAGTGCCGCCGGACGCAGGCCGAAAAGCAATGTCAGAGCACTGCCCACAAATAGCGGCAGGGCCAGTTCGGGCCCAAGACCGCGAAGGTTGGCCTGATCGCTGTCACGCAGGAACATCGCTTTCAGGATGCGGATGTAATAAAATGCCGAAACAACGCTGTTGAAAAGGCCCAATGCCACCAGACCAATCATCGTCACCCTGTCGGCACCACCCACATTCAGGGCTTCCATGAACATGTAGAGCTTGCCGAAAAAACCGGCCGTCGGCGGAATGCCGATCATTGAGAGCATCAGAATACAGACAGCCACACCAATGTAGGGATGCTTTCGTCCCAGCCCATTGAGATTATCAACAGCCTCCGAGCCCCGATCACGATCAATCCATGTGGCAAGGGCAAATCCGGCAATTGTCGTCAAACCGTAAATCACAAGGTAGAAAAACAGCGCAGCAGCGGCTTCCTCTCGTCGTTCACTGATCCCGACGGCGATAACACCAATCAGCATATATCCAGCGTGGGCGATCGATGAATACGCCAGAAGCCGCTTCAGGTTGGTCTGGCCCAAGGCAGTAAAATTGCCATAAGTCATTGTGGCAGCAGAAATCATCGCCATCAGACCAACCCATCCGGGTGAAGTCGGGCTTGATGTCACCGCCCATGTGCCCAGTGCCCCGCCCATCACCTTAACCATCGCAACAAGACTGGCAAGTTTCGAACCTGAAGCCAGCCAGGCTGCGACCGGTGCAGGTGCGCCCTCATAAGCATCTGGTGCCCACTGGTGGAAGGGAACGGCTGAAATTTTAAAGCCGAATCCCACCATGATCAGCAAAACGGCAACGCCACCGGCGACATTGCCGGTCAGGCCGGGCTTTTCGGTTGTTGAAAGCACATGGCCGATCGATTCAATCGAGGTCGATCCCGTCTGGCCATAAACCAGACTCAGGCCGAACAGGAAAAGTGCTGACGAGACCGAGCCATAGACAAAATATTTCAGGCCAGCCTCGGCCGAGCGTCGTTTTGATTTCTCCATCGCTGTCATCAGGTAAAGACAGATGGTCATCGTTTCCAGCGAGAGAAATAACGTAAGCAAGTCTTCTGCAGCCACCAGGATGATCATCGAAATGGCCGACCACATCAGCATGGCATAATACTCGCCCCAGTGGGTGGTAAATGACCAAACCATGGATAGGCAGCAGACAAGTATCGCAAAAAGCAGCACCAGCGAGGCAAACTGGCTGTAAAGCAGGCCACCATTCAGTGTGCCTGAAAAAATCCGGCTGTCCTTACCGGGTGCGGGCCCAATCACGTCAAAGGCCAGGTATTGGCATAGCACAAGCGACCCAACCAGCCCCAGCAGAGTGAACATGCCAAGACCCCGGTTACGGGTGTCACTGTCAGCATTGGCAAGCACCGTAAGGTCGAGTATCAGTGACAGCAATCCCCAGATCGTCAGAATGATGACAGGGCTGAAGATCAGAAAGTCTTTGAGAATGAGGCCGGATGACATTTTTTTTACCGTTTGTCTTTTCCGTTTTACAGGTGAAACCCGCCAGAGAGATAAATGAATGATCAGCCCGAGAGTGTGTCGAATTCATCAACGTCGGCCACCCGCCAACGGCGATAACAGAGCAGGATCAGCCCCACGCCCACAGCCACTTCAGCGGCCGCAATCGTCACCACGAAAAGGGCCATCATTACACCGGTCAAAGGCCCTTCACCAGCTGGTGCATCACCATATCGCCAGAATGCAATGAAATTGATGTTGGCCGCGTTCAGCATGATCTCAATAGCCATCAGCACTCCGATGGCATTGCGCCGCATCAGTACGCCCATCAGACCGATGGCGAAGGCCGCAGAAGCGAAGTAAAGAAACCAGGTGAGAGGTATTTGCTGACTCATGATTATTCCAGACCGTTTGCTATCTTCGGTTACTTTGTCTTATTGATGCTCATGGCTGTGGCGATTCAGCGGCAGCCGATGTTTCATCCGTCCGGTCATATTGTGCCAGAACCACAGCCCCAACCAGTGCAGCGGTCAGGAGAAGGCCTGCCAGTTCAAAAGGCACCACATAGCGTGTCATCATCTCGCGGCCCACTGTCGGGGTCATCGCAAGAATGGCCTGGCCACGGGGAGTTGTCGATTCGGCTGTTACCGGAAATTCGGGCCGCACACCCAGATCAGTCCAGGGCTTGAAGCCATTGATACCCAGAAAAAGCACGATCATCACGGCTCCCGCCACCCCAATGCCCAGCAGTCGCCACTGACCTGTGACAATCGTTGTCTCGTCGCCGGTAATATTTCGGGTCAGCATGATACCAAACATCAACAGCACAGCCACCGCACCAATATAGATCAGCACCTGGATGGCCGCCATGAATTCAGCTTCAAGCAGTACGAACTGGCACGCAACAACGAAGAAAAATGCCACAAGATAAAGTGCCGCAT
The DNA here is from genome assembly GCA_040374745.1 of Planctomycetaceae bacterium. GTDB lineage: Bacteria > Planctomycetota > Planctomycetia > Isosphaerales > Isosphaeraceae > QWQI01. Next base: position 26,122 of record JBEITT010000037.1, read on the forward strand.
GCACCAGGTTCCGGGCGAAAACCGTGCCCAGAGCCATGAACAGACCAAATGCGGAAAGGGCGATGAAAAGGGCTTGAATCACGTCGGATTTCCTTCAGATCTCAGCTAAACACTTTTTCTGTTCGCGGGTTATAGGCCCTGGGTGGTGGCAGCCAGCAGAGAGTCGCCTGAACGACTGATCAAAGTCGGCCGGCGCTCGGGGTCGTTCGCCTTATAGCTGTTTCGATTGATCCGGAAGACAATGGCAACCACGCCTGCAGTCAGAATGCCAGTCACGATCCAGGCAATCACCCTGCTGGTAAATCCGCCTGCCGGACGAATCACGATCTCAAACCAGATCGTAGCCACAAAAATATTAGCAATCGCCAGAGGCACCATCGTCTTCCAGGCAAAGCTCATCAGCCGGTCAACGCGAACACGCGGTAGTGTGGCCCGAATCCAGAACATCACAAAGATCAGGAAAAAGACTTTGGCGAAAAATACCGGAATCATCAACAGGTTCGACAAATGCCAGGGGGCGGCATAACTTGGCCGGGCGGCCGCACTTACACGGGAATTGGTATCCGCCTTGAATTCCACAGGTCTGTTGGCCATCAGCACCAATTCATTACCTACCCGGTGCGAAACCTGAAAGGCTTCTTTGTCGCCAGCCGAGTTGGTGATATGTATTTTAAACCCTGTGGATGGATTTTCAGGGAATTCGTGATGTGCATTTAACTTGATGGTTGACTGTCTGGAAGCATCAAACGGGGCAGCCAGCATATGATGGGACTCGCCGGCAAAATAGCCCTGCAATGGCAGGCTGCCGCCACCCAGAAACAATGTTGTCGAGAGACAGCAGATGGCGAACACATTCAGATACTCGCCCAGAAAGAAGAGGCCGAATCGCATGCCTGAATATTCAGTATGGAAACCCGCAATAATTTCCGACTCGGCCTCAGGAAGGTCGAACGGTGCGCGGTTCACTTCAGCAATGCTGGAAATCAGGAGAAGGAAAAAGCCGAGAATGCCGGGCGGACTGAAAAGAAACCAGCCCTGGTCATATTGTTGCGTTTGCACAATGGAGACAAGGCTCAGACTGCCTGACCAGAGAATGACCGGCAAAACCGACATCACCTGCGGAATTTCATAGCTCACAAGCTGGGCTACACCACGCATGGCACCCAGCAGAGAATATTTATTACGACTTGACCAGCCGGCCAGAAAGATCGACAGGGCCGCAATCGATGAAACCGAGACCATGTAAAGCAGACCACTTGGCAGATCGACCGGAGCCAGACCGATGCCGAACGGAATAACGGCCAGCACAAGGAAGGCTGAAATAAGTGTCAGGATCGGTGCAAGAATATGCACAAAGCTGTTGGCCCCCTTGGGCACTATGCTCTCTTTGATGATCAGCTTGATGAAGTCGGCAAAAGGCTGGAGCAGACCAAACGGGCCGACGCGGTTCGGGCCGATCCGGTCCTGAAATCTTGCCGCGATCTTTCGCTCAGCCAGCACAACATAAGCAACAATCAGAGGAAATACGCCAAAGAAACCGGCGAACAGGTAAAGGCCCCAGCGAAACCAGAGTACCAGGTCAACCTGCTCATAGTACATGCGCTGGGCCAGAATCGGCGTCAGGTCGGTGCCGGTCAGCATTTCAAAATGAGCCACGCTTCATACCTCGGAGCAATGCGAAAGATGTCTCGGAATTCAAATTCGGCAAACCGGCCGGTTCACTGCCAGCGAAGGGCGCCGCGGGCCCAGGCATAAGCCAGGCCGATCAGCAGCATCACGATGAAAATCACCATTTCTATCAGGGCGAAAAAGCCCAGGCCACCATAGCTTACAGCCCATGGGTAAAGGAACACGGTTTCGATGTCAAAAAGCACAAAGAGGATGGCATAGAGATAATACTGAATGCGGAATCGAACCCAGCTGTCACCCACCGTGATGACGCCGCACTCGTAGAACTCGCTCTTGTTTTTGCTCTTGCGCTTCGGTGCAAGCAACGCCACCAGAACCAGTGGACCTGCAGCAAATGCTGTGGCAACCAACAGCAGAAGTCCAATGAAAATATAGTTGTAAACCATGTCAGTGAAAATCTTTCCGGTTGTGTTATATCACGTCCACCTGCGTGCCGCCATCCAGAGCAATCACCGTTATCTCACCATCGTCGGCCTGCAGCCTCAACGTTGGCTGGTTCAGAGCAGCCGCTTTGGCTCCCATCTCCATGCCGCCAATGGGCCGGAGAGATTCAGAAACCACCACGCCCTCACGCCAGGTCTTCCACTGCCGGTGCCCCACACGCACATGCTGGGTCACACGCACACGAGTACCGGGCTTCCATGTCGGTTCAATCGTTGCCGGTCGCGGAATCATACTCTTCTCACTCTTCTGTCAGGCCATTTTTCCAACATACTACTTCGAATCTTCCTCGATCACAAGCTGGCAGGGGCAACCGGCGAACGGCTTGCCTCGAAATCAGCCCCGCGAGAGCTGCAGGGCCTTTTCCAATCGCTGATCCTTCTTCTTCTTGACCTTGCCCCGCTCAGCGACCTGTTCCGCGCTGGCATAGGCATCGGGGTGCGTCTTGGCATAATATTCACTTGATACCAGAAGGTCCTGCAGTGAATAGATATGCGTCTGGTGTCGCTCGTAGTTTGACAGCTCGAAATTATGATCCATCTTGATGGCATCGAACGGGCAATATTCTGAACACATGCCGCAGTTCATGCAGACATCCATGTCGATGTAATATTCTTCGGGCAGGGTCACCGGCTTGCCATCGGGGCTGTGGGCCTGGCTCATCCAGATGCACTGGGGTGGGCAAACCTTGGCGCAGATGTTGCAGCAGGTGCAGCGGACATTGCCGTCCTCGTTGTCATAAACCAGCACCGGCAGAACGCGGTAACGCTCGTATGTCGGCAGCCGCTCGTCGGGATATTCAACGGTGAAAAGGCCTTCAGTTTCGGTGTCCTGCTGGATCACCGGCAGTTTGGCCGGACGCGAGAATAGGTCAACCGGCAGGTCGCCGCCACCGCGACGCTTCAAGCCCTTCCCCGCCTTGATGTCGATCGTGAAGGTCCGGATAAAACGCCGAAGCGTAATCATGTGACCTCTGATGATGCCCATACCAGTCATGTGCCAACCTCTGAAAGAACCGGTCCTGATCCTCTTTGAGTCCATCGCGGACCAACTTCGGGAAATATCGCACAAAGTCAGCCCGAAAGAAAGCCGGGCAGCACAGCCCGGCCTCTGATCCAACCTGTCAACGATCCACTTCGCCCAGAACAATATCAAGGCTGCCCAGAATACCGACAACGTCAGCGACTGTCGCGCCCACGCACATCGTTTCCAGGGCCGTCAGGTTGATGAACGACGGGCTGCGAACATGGTATCGATAGGCCGTTGCCGAACCATCGGAAACCACATAATAACCCAGTTCACCCTTCGGATTCTCGACCCGCGAATAGGCTTCACCGGCCGGAACCTTAATCTGATAAGACTTTTTGCCCGGCAGAATCGGACCTTCCGGAATGTCCCTGACAGCCTGCTTCAGAATCTTGACTGATTCACGCATCTCCTGCAGGCGAACATAATAACGGTCATAAAGATCGCCATTCTTGCCCACAATCACGTTGAAGTCGAATCGGTCGTAAATTGAATATGGGGCGGCCCGTCGAATGTCATAATTCACGCCGGATGCTCGCAGAACCGGTCCGGCTGTTGAAAAGCCAATGGCCTGTTCAGGAGTCAGGCTGCCGACACCGCGGCAACGGTCAAGCATGATCTCGTTAGTCGAAAGCAGGCCGTCAAGTTCGTCAATTTTTCGCTCAAGCCGGTCATAAACAAACTTGTAGCACCGTTCTTTCCAGCCCCTGGGCAGGTCAAAAGCCACGCCGCCAAATCGGAAGTAATTGCACATCATGCGATTACCGCTGGCCCATTCAAACAGGTCCAGAATCAGTTCCCGCTCTTCTATCGCGTAAAGGGCCGGCGTGAAAAATGCGCCGATGTCGTTCAGGAAGAAGCCGATAGCCCACATATGGCTGGCCACACGGGTCAGTTCGGCCATAATCACGCGAATATACTCAGCCCGCTCGGGAACCTTGGCATCGTCACCCATAAGCTGTTCAACAGCAAGGGCATAGCCAAAATTGTTACCCATGCTGGTCAGGTAATCCAGCCGATCAGTGAACGGGAAGTTCATGAGATAAGTATTGCGTTCGCCGATTTTCTCATGGTTGCGGTGCATATAGCCCATAACGGGCTTCAGGCCGACGACCGTCTCGCCGTCAAGCCGCAGATTCATGCGAAAAACGCCGTGCGTCGATGGGTGCTGCGGGCCCATGCTCACCACATACTGGTCGGTATCAAGCTCGCTGATCTGCACGCCGCCGGGCATCAGGTTCTTGCCCTTCACGTCGTCCTGATCAGAAAGCGTATCCCAGCCCGTATAATCACGGGGGATTTTCATATTTGTGCCGTAGGGGTTGGCTTCCTCAGCCCGGAAGTGGTGGCCAAAGCCTTTCTCCACACGACTGTCGAAAACTTTTGTCGGCCCTTCGTAGTAAGGCTCTAGAAAGTCCTTGCGCAGCGGGTGATAGGCATAACCTTCCCACATCAGAATTCGGGTCAGGTTGGGGTGGCCCGTAAATTTAACACCCATCATGTCAAAGACTTCACGTTCCTGGAAATCGGCCCCAGGCCAGATGTCTGAAACGCTTGGCACTTCACCCTGCCCCTCGGCTTCGGTAACTCTCACGCGAAGCTCAATCAGGGTGCCCTGGTTCACTGTCGAATCAAGATGATAATTCACCTCGATGCAGTCTTCATAGTGAACGCTCTGCACGCTGGCCAGATAGTCATAACGTGTCTCTCGCTCGTCCCTCAGGAAGAGAGAAACATCACGCAGTCTGTCAGCAGGTATCAGCAAACCAGCCTCAATGATGGTGCTGGTGCCGGAACCGAATTTCGAGTTGAGTTTATCTGACAGTGTCGCCAGCTTTGCATCACCCAGCCAAACCAGAGTCGGTCGGGCCTGAGCCTTTTTCACCTTTTTGACAGCGGCCGGTTTCGCGGCCGGTTTTGCCTCTTCAGCCGGTTTTGATTCAACCGTATCGGCTGGTTTGCCCGACATTTTGGCCCGAAGTTTATCGGCAGCCGACATCGCTGCCGGTGCTGCGGCGGCTGGTTCTTCGGCCTTTTCAGGCTGAGGGGCGGCAATAATCGGCGGCTTGGCCAGGCTTTCCTGGTGCGAATCAAGCAATCCCTGAGCTGTTTTTTCAGCGGTATATTCAAGGAATCGCACATCAATTAAATCGGGGCCAAGCACTGGAATCGGAACGTCGCGTTCCACTTCCCGCTTATACCACACGGCATCGGCAAGGCTTTCACCGTCGATCTTCTTCTGCAGGGCAATCAGCCCGTTCAGCAATGCCTGCGGCGAAGGCGGGCAGCCCGGGATGTAAACATCAACCGGAATGTATTTATCAACGCCTGAAACGACATTGTAACCTTCCTTGAAAGGGCCGCCGCCATTGGCGCAGGCACCCATCGAGATTACGTATTTCGGCTCCGGCATCTGGTCATAGAGCCGGGCAATCATTGGCATCATTGTCTTGGTGACGGTGCCGGAAACGATCATGACGTCAGCCTGCCGGGGTGAACCGCGGAAGACTTCAGCACCAAATCGGGAAATATCGAAGCGGCTGCAGGCCGTGCAGATCATTTCGATCGCACAACACGCAAGCCCGAAGCCCAGTGGCCATAAACTGCTTCGGCGACCCCAGTTATAAACCGTATCAACCATTTCCAGCAGCTTGGGCCAGCTTGTCACGAAGATATGCTGCTCAAGTTCTTTCTGCAGAACGGGATCGATAACAACTGTCCACTCGGGGTGTGCTGTACTCTGAACACTCATTCCAAGACTCGTTCAAACGACTGGATTCTTCAGACGGAATATCTACCATACAATAGACACTCGGAAGAAAATTTGCCAGTAGGTCGCGAAGGCAATTTCGGAAGAATCCATCAGGCCCGGCGGAAAAAGCCACATGACCCCTCGTCACCCGGCACAGTTCAGCGTCAGCCTGATGCTCGTGATTGTTGCCCTGTTTGCCTTGAATTTCTGGCTGTTTCGCCAGGGAATCTTCTGGGGTATCGTCGGCCTGAACGTTTCCAAGCACGTTGTCATCGCCTGGCTCTGCCGCAACCTGGGCGTGAATCGTTCCATTGACCCCGCCGTCGGCGACCCCATGGCCGACCATGACTGACTCGTTGGTTCCGGTAACTGGTTGTTTTAACGATATTTAACTTTACAACCATTTCGTTTCCCCATTCGTTCTAACGCCTGTCGAATAGATGATTGCCACTTATTCTCACAGACTGTCTAACCCGACAATCATCTGGACCCGGGGACGATTTTTTGTTAAATTAAGTGAATTGGTTGGTCGATTTCTCCATTGACCTGACCAAAACCCTGCCCGGCGGTGTCATTAGCGTCACCGCATGCCAAACTGCCTCTCCCAGCCTTGACCGAGCCGCCACTTTCATGCCGATCCCCTCTAACTCCTGTCATTACTCGTGCAAAGGTCCGGCCATGTTACGCCGGAGCGTTCTGCAACTGGGTGCGTGGGGAGGGCTTGCACCGCTTTCGCTGGGTGGGCTTGATCTGCTGAAAAATTCGGCCCGTGGCGATGAGATTACCGATTACATCCCAACAAATGGTCGGGCAAAATCGGTCATTCTGATTTTTCAGTGGGGTGGCCCCAGCCAGCTTGATACGTGGGACCCCAAGCCCGATGCCCCGGCCGAAATTCGAGGCGAATTCTCATCAATTGAAACGGCTGTGCCTGGCATTCGCATCAGCGAGCATTTTCCACGTCTCTCAAAGAAAACCGACAAGCTCGCCATCGTGCGCAGCATGACGCACACAGACCCCGCACACCTGTCAACCGTTCACCACGTTCTGACCGGCCACCTGGCACCTCGTGTCAATTCCGACGCCGACGCCCCTTCGCCTAACGACTGGCCCTTCATGGGCTCCATGCTTAACCGGCTTTTGCCCGCCCGTGGCCCACTGCCCGCTTCCATCACCATGCCATGGGTGGTGTCGCATCCGGCCGCGCCCGGCGGTAAGGCCCCCGGGCAGCATGGTGGCTGGCTGGGCCATGCCCATGATCCATTTTACGTTTTGGCCGACCCCAACGATCCCGGCTTTCGTGTTCCGGGCCTGAGCCTCTCCGAAGACTGCCCGCCCCAGCGTCTTGATTCGCGTCGCAGGCTGCTTGATGAACTCTCGGCCGAAATCGACCGCAATCCCGGCAATTCGTGGGCACCAGTGCATAAAAAGGCCCTATCGGCCGTGGTTTCGGCAGCGGCCCGCGATGCATTCAACCTGAACCTTGAAAAGCCTGAAACACGCGATGCCTATGGCCGGAACATACACGGCCAGTGCCTGCTGCTGGCCCGACGGCTGGTCGAAGCCGGTGTGCCGCTCGTCACGGTGAACTGGCATAACGACGGTCAGAATTTCTGGGACACCCATGGCCAAAACTTCAGGCACCTGAAACGGCGACTTATGCCCCCGGCTGACCAAGGCTTTGCTACCCTGCTTGACGACCTTGAAGCCCGTGGCATGCTTGACGAAACTCTTATCGTCTGGGTCGGTGAATTCGGCCGAAACCCCAGGATCACAGCCAATAACGCCGGTCGCGAGCATTGGCCCCGCTGTTATTCAGCCGTTCTGGCCGGTGCGGGCGTGAAAGGCGGCCAGGTTTATGGCTCATCCGACCGCTTCGCAGCCTATCCGGCCACACTGCCCACCAGCCCCGCCGACCTCACCGCCACCATGTTTCACGCCCTTGGCGTGCCTCCTGATCACTTCGTGCGTGACCAGCTTGGTCGCCCCATGCGAATCACCGACGGCGAACCGCTGCTTGCCCTGTTTTAATGGCGCTATCGGCCGAGATCTGCTCAGACAATCCTGTCCAGAATCACGCCCAGCGGCTTGATTCCCGGCACCTCGCTCACACGAATCGCCCCAGAGAATAATTCTCTGGCTGATTCCAGCCGCGATTCGTCATTCACATGAAGCACGGCCAGGGGCTCGCCGGCTTCCACGCGGTCGCCCACTTTTTTCATGAACTGGGCACCCACAGCCGGGTCAATCAGCGAATCCACCCTCTCGCGCCCGGCACCCAGCAGCATAATGGCCTGGCCAATATCCCTGGCCAGAATTTCGGCCACCCAGCCACTTTTTTCAGCCACCACCGGCACCTGCCGTCGGGCCTGCGGCAGCACCCGCAAGGGGTCGTCGCACACGGCCGGGTCGCCTCCCTGGGCGGCAATCACCTGGCGGAACCGCTCAAGGGCCGACCCATCGGCAATCGTCGCACGGGCTTTTTCGCGGGCATCGGCAATCGTGGCTGCAAGGCCGGCCATCTCGATCATTTCTGCGGCAAGCTCAATTGAAAGGCTCACCAGGTCTTCAGGCCCGCGGCCTTTTAGCACCTCAACCGATTCATAAATCTCAAGCGCGTTGCCGGCCATATCGCCCAGCGGCTGCTGCATGTTTGTCAGCAGGGCAATGCACTTCTTGCCCAGGCGGTGGGCAATGGCAATCATGGTTGTCGCCAGCCGGCGTGCGTCTGACTCGACCGGCATAAAAGCCCCATGGCCGGTTTTCACATCAAGCACCAGGCCATCAATGCCCTCAGCCAGCTTCTTTGACATAATTGAACTGGCGATCAGCGGAATGGATTCCACCGTGGCCGTGGCATCGCGCATGGCATAAAGAAATTTGTCGGCAGGGGCAATCTGCGGCGTCTGCCCGATCAGCACCAGGCCGCAGCGGTCAAGCACCCGGCGATATTCGTCAAGATTCAGGTTGACGTCAAATCCGGGAATCGATTCCAGCTTGTCAAGCGTCCCGCCCGTGTGGCCCAGCCCGCGGCCCGAGACCATCGGCACCATCACACCGGCTGCGGCGGCAATTGGTGCCAGAATCAGGCTGGTCTTGTCGCCAATGCCGCCTGTTGAATGCTTGTCAACCTTGGGCCCGGCAATCATCGAAAGGTCAACCACCTCGCCCGATTTCATCATGGCGTCGCACAGGGCGGCTGTTTCCTGGTCGGTCATGCCGCGCCACAGGATCGCCATCAGCATGGCCGACCACTGATATTCAGCCACCCGGCGATCGGCAATACCGGCCACCATAAAGCCAATTTCGGCCGCCGATAACTCCAGCCCGTCACGCTTTTTGCGAATCAAATCAACGGCACGCATCGCCAGCCACCTTTCGCCTTTGCCTGAGTGCTTTTCAGCCCTGAATCAGCCTGAAGGTCATGTATGAAAAATCCGGTCGCCTGCATCGCCCAGGCCCGGAACAATATAGCCAATTTCATTCAGGTGGCTGTCAACGGCCGACGTGTAAACCGGCACATCCGGCAGCTCGCCCTGAAATTTCTTGATCCCTTCCGGGGCCGACAAAATACAGATCATCTTAAGGCTTGTAGCCCCCTTCTGCCGCAGTATTTTACAGGCACGCACCGCCGAGCCCGCTGTGGCCAGCATCGGGTCAAGCACAAGGCAGACAGAATCAGGGTCGAGGTGCGGAATTTTGTTGTAATATTCGACAGGTTCAAGCGTCTCTTCGTTACGATAAAGCCCAACATGCCAGACACTTGCGTTAGGGATAAATTCCAGGATTGGCTCGACCATGCCCAGCCCGGCACGCAGAATGGGCACCAGCACCACCTGGCGGGCCAGTTCCAGCCCGGCGCACTGCCCCATGGGGGTTGTCACCGAATGCTGCCGGGTCGGCAGGTCGGCCATGGCCTCAATCGCCAGGCATGAGGTGATTCGCCTGAGCTGCCGCCGAAATCCGTCGGGCTCTGTCTTGATGTCACGAAGTTGGGTCAGTGCCGTCTGCACAATCGGGTGCCGGGAAACATGCAGCATGTCTGGCTTCACTCTCAAAAATGTTGAACAGGGCAATCGGGCGGCCGGTTCGAATTGCCTGACAGACCCTTTCCGGTTAGGATACTCCAATCAGCAACCATTTTGAAACTGCCGCCGCTGAATTTTCACGACGGATCAGCCAATCATCAAAAGGGATATGGATGGCCCTCTTTTTTGCCACGCTCGCCAGCGGCTCTAAAGGCAATGCCGCCGTTGTGCGGCTCAACCAGAAATTTCTTCTGATTGATGCCGGCATTCCCGCCCGCACCCTGAAAAGCCGCCTGGGCCAGCTTGGCCTGACCCTGGCCGACATTTCTGAATGCATCCTGACACACACGCACAGCGACCACGCCAACGGCACCGCCATGCAGGCCATGGCCGATCAGGGCATCGCCTTTCGCTGCCACCCTTCACACGAAGAAGCATTGGCCGTTCGCGAAGGCTTTCACTCACTGAAAGAAGCCGGTCTGGTGCTTCATTATGGCACGTCGCCCTTTATTTCGTCGGCCGGCCTTGAAGTCGCACCGGTTCAGCTCAGGCATGGGGCAGGCATGACATTCGGGTTTCGTATGAATCATGATCAGCCCAGGGCTGAGCTTCGCGCGTCAGTTGCCTATTTTGCCGACCTCGGCTGCTGGAACGACTCGCTTGCCAGCCATTTCAGCGACTGCAACCTGCTGGCCATGGAATTTAATCACGACGTTAACATGACCCGCTCCAGCGGCCGGCACCCCATGATCATTGCCCGGAACCTGTCAGACGACGGCCACCTTTCTAATGAACAGGCTGCCGGAATGCTTCAAAATATTTTGACCAGGTCAAGCGTTCCGCCAGGCAATGTCGTTCTTCTGCATATCTCTCATGAATGTAATACCAGGGAACTGGCGGTTGCCTCAGCCGAATCGGCTCTCAGAGACAGCCACCCTGACTATATTCCCGTGCTGCCGGCCCTGCAGGACGAATCCATCGGCTGGATTCCGGTTTCATATCATAAGTATCTGAAATCTCAAACATCATGGCCTGCAGCTGAACCTGAAAACCCCCAATTGCGGCCTGAGGCTGACCGTGAACCAAAACAGTTCGCTGCTGCCCCCACGCGAAGCAGATTCAGGCGTCGCGATGCACCCAACCAGCTTCAACTGATTTTTCCCGGTTGAAAAGTGCCACACGAGATTCGCGAATCTGATGTCTGTTTATTTCACCTCTGACCAGCACATCACCCTTCAGTTCCCCGAGCGCGGCCGCCGGTTCGCCCGCTTTCTTGATCGACTTGACCCCAGTGCTGATCGACTTGTTATTGCCGGCGACCTGTGCGATTTCTGGTTCACCGCGCGGGAAGCCCGCCGTGCACTGGCTAGGCAGGAGCCTGGTCTTCTCGCCCTGAAATCGTATTTAAACAGCGGCGGTCAGGTGACAATGCTGGCAGGCAACCACGACCAGCACCTTGAGTGGTTTTATCGCGATTTTCTGGGCGTTTCATTCACTCCCGAACCACTGGAAGAAGTGGTTGAAGGCCTGCGCATCAGGCTGGCGCATGGCCACCTGCTGGGCGGAAGGAGCGAGTGGAAGGGCTGGATGGAGAGCCGATTGTTTTTATCGACATTTGAAAAAGTGCCATCTCTTGTTGCCAATTCGCTGGCAGCCCAGCTCAAGAAATATAATTCACGAAACAAGAAGGTTGATAATCTCAGGCATTTCCTGGTTTACAAGCATTATGTCCAGTCTCTGTCGCAGGCCAGTTGCGACACAGTCGTTCTGGGGCATGTTCACCAGACCATTTTTCGAGATATTGATGTGCCCGGCCTGCCACACCCACTGAAGCTGGCCGTTCTGGGCCACTGGTTTCATCAGTCAAGCTGGCTGAAGCTCGATTCTGGTCAAGCCGGGTTTTACATCTGGAAGGATGAGCAGCCGGAGCCGGGCCCGGCCCTGCCGGCAGAGATCTTTGGCCCCGGCGAATGACTTTGATTATTTCAGGTTGTTTTTAATAAACCCGTAAGCCGCTTTTCGTTCAGGTGGCGGGAAGTCGTGGGCCGCGTCGGGATAGACATAAACCAGTTTCTCAGGCACGCCCAGTAGCTGATAAACTCTCTTCGCCGCCCTCTCGCACACGCGTACACCTTCGGTCTCGAAGTTTGAGTCGCTGGTCGGGGCATTGGTAAACAAAGCTCGAGGCGCGATCGCAGCGGCCAGTTCGGGCCAGTCAAACGGCACTTTTTTCAGGTCAAGCTGGTATTCCGACTTCAGCCGTGGCATATAACCTTCATGCGACCAGCCTGCAATCTTACCGCCGTAGTAGTAGGGAAAAGCATTGTAGCCGCACGAGCTGACCACGGCCTTGATGCGCATGTCGTAAAGGGCAAGAAAAATGCTGTTGTGGCCGCCAAGTGAATGGCCAATCGCGGCAATTCGGGTGTTGTCAACTTCGGGCAGGCCTGCCAGCACATCCACGGCCCGCATGTGGTCCCAGATGCCCTTCATCGTGGCCGACTGCCAGCCTTTTTTGTAGGGGTCAACCATTCGCTCGCCATAGCGGTGGTAATCAGGGCAGATCACCACATGCCCACGCTGAGCCAGTTCCTGCCCATAGTGCAGGTTCGCCAGGCCGCCGACATTGGCCGGTTCGTCCTTGCCCATTTTGGTTGTCTGATGAATTGCCACAACGCCGGCCCGCTTCTCGCCAGGTTTAATTCCCTTGGGCACCAGCAGCCACGCGGTGGCCCGGTCGCCCTCTTCCACGGCATATGTCACATGAAACCGGGTGTAATCTTTTTCATCAATGGTCTTGTCCCGCTTCAGATCCAGCGGCACCTGCCTTTCACTACCCGGCATTTTTCCAGCGACTTTCTCAAAATTGGCGATGATATGTTCCCGCCTCTTCTGCCAGTCAGCCGCATTTTTAACGGGTATTTCCTGACCACCGGCATCGCGATAAACCAGCAGGTTGGTGTGGTCTGAATAAGTCGGTGCCTCAGCGCCCACTGCAACCGGCAGTATGGCGAGAAAAATCGCGAAAAAATGCCATTTCATGTTGCCGGATCCTTTTTTATTCAGACGATGCAGGAGTCCAAATTCCCAATAAAAGAAAAGCGGCGAAGCCTTTTTAATAAAGCCTCGCCGCCCATGATTCAAATCACGATTCAGATCTTTTTGATCGCCACATTGCGGAACATGACATCGTCGCCATGGCCTGCGAAGCCAAAGAAGCCATCGGCCAGATCCTTGCCGGGGTGCGGCGAATTGGCCATGAATTCAGTCACTTTCGACAGGTCGGCGTTCAGGATGACGTTGCCGTTAAGTTCCACCTTCACGGTCGAGCCCTTCACGGTCACTTCCTGATAGTTCCACTCGCCGGCGGGCCGCAGGAAGCCGCGTGCGGCAGGCACCATGCCATAAGCCGAACCGTGGGCCTGACGCTTGTCAATCTTCTTGTATTTCTCGTGGCCATCGTCCAGCACCTGCAGTTCGCACATACCGCTATAGGCGGGGTCGCCCTTGCCAGGGTAGCGAATCGCCAGGCCATTGTTGCCGCCGGGCGGCAGCTTGATTTCCACACGGGCCACGAAATCGCCATACTTTTCCTTGGTGTGCAGCACGCCACCCTTGCCCTTCTTGCAGGCAATGGCACCGTCGCGAATTTCGTAATTGTCAGCCGCCCCGCCCCAGGCTTCCAGAGAGCTGCCATTGAAAATCGAGGCGAATCCGGCTGGGTCGGCCTTGCCACGCAGAATGGCATTGGCTTCTTCAGCGGCCACTTCCCGAAGCCCAATATTCTTCCAGCGAATTTCGCCGCCGTGCGTCTGAAGCTGCAGCGGGCCTTTGGCAAAGAGTGGAGCACTGCGATCCCAGAAATTCTCCATGATCGCATTGTCAACCACCATTTTGTCGTTCAGCCACACCCACGTGCGTGCACCCAGCTGGCGAATCTTGAACTTGTTCCACTCGCCAAATGGCTTGTCGGCCAGCACCAGCGGGTCTTTGCCGGGGGCACCCTTGGAATTGTTCCAGAGCCCGCCCGAGCCCTTGTCGGCACCCAGCGAAAACTTCGAAGGATCAACCGAATCCCAGATCTGCACCTGAGGATTGGCTTTCAGATAGATGCCACTGTCAGCCTTGGCCACGGTCTTGTAATCAATCACCAGTTCAAAGTCCCGATAGTCCTTTTCGCTGGTGGCATAAGGGCCAAAACCATCGTTGACAAGCTCGCCGTTCTGCACCGTCCAGTGCTTTTCAAATTCAGGCTTCTGCTTTTCAACGTAAGCCTTGCGGTCAGCCTCTGACATTTCCCAAAGTTTGCGGGGGTCAAAATGCGGCATGCCAAACCAGCCGCTCAGATCCTTGCCGTTGAATATCGGCGTAAAGCCGGCGGGCAGATCGGCAGCATGCAGCGATCTGACAATGTTAAACCGGCCCAGAACCGAGGCGGCTGAAAGTGCGGCCGAGCCGCGAAGCAGTGATCGACGATTCATGATTTCACGATCCTTATGATGATTGAAGGTAAGATAGCTGAGTGAAATGATTCTAAAACCGCTGCACACCAAGCACAAGCGGTCAGGCTGCCGAATCAGGATAGGCCGGGGGCCTCAAAGCCTTTCCTGTAAGTCTTCTTCACAAGTTTGTCGGCCTCGGGCTTGTTGCTGAATTTCAGGGCTTTCGCGTCCCATTTCAGTTCCTGACCAGGGAATCGCGAAGCCACACCGCCCAGCAAAATCGCTTCCGTCAGGGGCCCGGCATAGCCAAAGTGGGCCGAGGTCTTGCCCTTGCCCTGCACCGCATCTACAAACTGATGCCAGTGGTTGGCACCGGCCACGGCTTCGCGGGCTTTGGTCTTCTCTTTTTCTTCGCCCACGATAATCGGCATGGCAATGTGCGGCAGAATCATGATCCCCTTCGTGCCGAAGAAGATCGAACCCTGGTCAGGCAGGCCGTTGGGCTTGATGGCCTCCAGCACTTCCTGCGGCGGTCGGCGGTCGCCGTCATACCACGTCACGTTCACCGTTTCGCCTTCGGTAAATTTATTGCCGGGGAAGACATAAAGCACCTCGGCATCGTTCGCCCAGTTGGTTGCGTTCGGTGCCTGGCCGTTGTGCTTCACACTAATCGGGTTGGTCAGGTCAAGAGCCTTGAAAACCGGGTCGTAAATGTGGCAGCCCATGTCGCCAAAGGTGCCGGTTCCAAAATCCAGCCGCCTTCGCCAGTTGCCCGGATGATAATAGCCACCGCCAATATAGGGCCGGTCTTCGCACACGCCCAGCCAGCCGCTCCAGTCAAGGTTCTCAGGCGGCTTATCCTTGCGCTCGGGCAGCCCGGCCGGGTCGCCCCACTTTTTGCTCGACCAAGTGTGCACGTATTTGATTTTGCCGATCACGCCATCCTGCACCCAGGCCACGGCCGTGCGATATTCGCGATTGGAATGAATCTGAATGCCCATCTGGGTAACCAGCTTCTTCTCGGCCGCAATCTCAGCCAGCCGCCTCGACTCATAAATGTCGTGTGTCAAGGGCTTTTGGCCATAAACAGCCAGGTTGTGGGCCATCGCCGTGGCCGCAATGGGTGCATGCATGTGGTCAGGCGTGCTCACGTTCACGCTGTCCAGGCCGTCAGGGCCCAGCTTGTCGAGAAGTTTGCGATAATCCTGGAAAACTTCAATCTTGGGAAATCGTTTCTTCAGAGCTTCCGCCCGACCCATGTCGACATCAGCCACGGCCAACAGGTCTACGTTCGGGTGCGACGCAATTGCCGAAAGATCGGCCCCGGCCATGCCGCCTGCTCCAAAAGTGGCGTGACGAACACGATCCGAAGGAGCGGCCGAGATCAGATGTGGAATAAAAGCTGGCGCGGCAAAAAGTCCGCCAGCCGATTTCAATAGTGTACGGCGATTCACGCGACATGACTCCGGCTGGAATTTCAGCATCGTCAAACCTTTGAGCTGATTGAGTTTAAATAGCCTTGATCGACATTGCTGACAGTGGCTTGATGCTGCAGGAAGGATACAGACACGCCCCGATAGATCGGTTCATGAATGCACTTTGCTTGAGATTACTTGAAACGACTGCCCGATTCAAGCGTCTGACAAGGGATATTTTCATTTTGATTCAACTGCCCCATTTCTCCTGCAAATTAAGGCTCCCCAAACAATTTTGCTGATTCAATAATCTGCCGTCTCTCTAATTCTTCTGCATCTCGTTCATCATTTGAATGAGACGCAGAAACTCACCTGAGGCATGCGATCCTTTGAATATATTTCGTTCAACCTGTTGACGGATCGTCTTAAATTTCGGCCCGAACTGATGGTCAAATCCTTGAATCCCATGGTTCAATAATTGTGTCGAAAGGTCCTCGCATCGCTGAATTTATGTCGACTCTCTCTCTCTCTCTCCAGTCCATCAACGCTGTTCCAATAAGTTACTTTGAATCTTTCTGCATGCCTCCTCATGCGTTTCAATCTTTCATTCCGGTTTCAATCAACGGCACAAGCCACTCTGAAAATACAGCGGTCCACCTCACAATATGCAGCAGTTCAGCTGATCAGGCTTTATGCCTTATTGCTTCTGGCCCCGCGACGATCCGGCGTCTTTCAGGAACTTTTGAATTTTTTTTCGTCATGCTCTTGACAGTTATCAGGAGATTTCGCTTAATGATATTCATCCGGCAGGCTCTGCCATGTTATCAAAACAATCTGTTTCATCCCTGAGCATACTGCAGGTCTTTACTTGCAGTGGCTGATATGGTCTGCCTGGCTGGCTCCTGGCTAATTGATTCGGAACGACGGCGTTTCAGATGATGAATGACCATACCAACAAAGGTGATCGATTGACCGGCTCATCCTCTTTTCCGCCCACGCTTTTCCTTCATCAATTCGGGTTGTATTTTCCAGTACAAGGACTATTCAAATGAATTCTGCCAAATTCAGGCGTGCTTTCACGCTGATCGAACTTCTGGTAGTTATTGCCATCATTGCCGTCCTGATTTCTCTGCTCCTGCCGGCGGTTCAGTCGGCCCGCGAAGCCGCCCGCCGTGCCCAGTGCGTAAATAACCTGAAACAAATCGGCCTGGCCGTTCACAATTACGAAAGCTCGTGGCAGTGCCTGCCCATGGGTGAAATGACGGGTGCCATGTCGCCCCAGGTCGGTGTGCTGGGCTACATGGAACAAACTGCTCTTTACAGCTCAATGAATTTTAACCTCAACCAGCGATGGCTCTGGACTCAGCCCCAGAACCTCACCTCCATCCGTATCCGCGTGGCCAGCTATGTCTGCCCTTCGGAAGTCTATAATGCCAATAATCCCTCGGATGGCTATGCTTCCTGGTCGACAACCTACGCCTGGAACTCGGGCACATGGTGGCCCCAGAACAAGGCCTGGAATGGCGTTTTCGGTCGCTCCTATGACGACGATGCCGACGTTCGCCCCTTCATGGGCAGCACTTACACATGGGCCGCACTCAGCGACGGAACCAGCAACACCCTGCTTGCTGCTGAAGTGGCTAACGGACCAATTGCTGCCGGTGCTGCTCGCACCCGGGTTTCCGACTGCTTTGAAGTGCGAGGCCTGAACGCCAATTCCACTGTTGATCAGGCTGTTGCCGCCTGCAGCGCCGTGAATGCCAGCTCCGGCCCCATTCCATGGTCAGGCACCTGGCGGCATAAAGGCTACCCCTGGGTTGAAGCCTCTGTCTGGCGTAACTGGTTTAACACCATCCGTACACCCAACCAGTCCTGCTGCACCATGGATAACGTCTCATGGTGGTATATCATGAAGCCGGCTTCGTCCTATCATCCCGGCGGCGTGAATGCCGTCATGGGCGACGGAAGTGTGCGATTTTTCAAGGAATCAGTCAACAGGCCTGTGTGGATGGCTCTTTCGACCCGCGCGGGTGGCGAAGTGATCTCGGCTGACTCCTATTAATCGACCTTGGCTACTGAAAATCAGATCATTTGCAGGGAATCTTCAATGCGCATCAATTTCAAAACCCTCTGCCTCTGCGGGTTTTCAATCCTCCTCATCGGTGGTTGCTCAAATGAGCCCGCCCCTCCTCCACCTGTCAATATGGACAATTTTCAGGAAGTGCAGAAAAAACAGGAAGAAGTCCATCGCAAGGAATATGGCGGCGAAGCCTCCAAAAAACGCTGAAATTCCAGCCACTCCTCGCACAGTTTTAATCCTCCTTCCCGCCATGCAAATTTGGCGATAAATTAACCCCCATGGGCTGGCCTGCGGCGATTCGCCGTCCGGCCAGTTCATTTATTTTATGGTATGGCAAAAAACGGCTTATACTTCGACTCGGAGCCCAATGCCGCCTCATCTTCACCCTGACTACTTCGCTACGCACTTCCGCGATGCCGAGCGTCCTGAACAGTGGCCGCCTTCGTTCGCCATCCTTACCGCATATCAACCGACCGGATCAACATGGGATCAGCAGACCAACGAATCGGCTGATGCCGAATTAAAGTCATATCTTGAAAGTCAGAACCTGCCTCACTGGCGATTAACTGGATTTTCACCCGAATCTGGCCACGCTGAACCCGGCTGGGCAGTGTCTATCGATTTTTTAACGGCATGTGAAATCGGTAGGATGTTTGTTCAGGATGCAATCTATTTTGTGAAAAACGGTTCTCTTTATGTTTCCCTTTGCGACCCTGAACACAGACTTTTGAACTCCGTAGGTCCTTTTTGGGAAAGACTTTCTGACATCTGATGCATAATCCTCTGCGGAATTTGGTCTGCACAATGATTCCTTGCATCAAAAATAAATATAAGGTATAACAACCTTCATGCACTCGTAGCTCAATGGATAGAGTCACTGACTTCGAATCAGAAGGTTGCAGGTTCGAGTCCTGCCGAGTGCAATAAAGAAAAATAAGCCAAATCACTATAAAACAAGCCTTTAGAGAAAGATGACTCTAAAGGCTTTTTTCGTCTTTAGTGTTCACTTGTCATCTAATATTATCCATGGTTTTAAGAAATTTGTGTAAACTCCAGTGTAAACTGACAAAATCACCTCACCCTTGTTTTTCCGCTTATTGGCGGGTTGGTGGGTGGCATGGTTGACCGTCTCGGCAAGCCATTTGTGTAAACTCAGTGTAAACTGGATTCTGAACCGTCCTAATGTTCCTAAGTACCTATAAGTAATTCTTATAATGCCGATCATGCCCCGGCTGCAATCCAACTCTGAACCGTCCTAGGTCGTGTGGACAAAACATAGGGGATTTAAGCAAACAAGGCCGATCTACCTTAGCAATGTCATGATTGCAGCAAGGTGTACGAATGCCAAAAAGTTTCTCGCAGTTTTGTCGTATCGGGTTGCAACTCG
>JBEITT010000133.1:0-11717 GCA_040374745.1 Planctomycetaceae bacterium
CTAAACCAAGATATTTGCCAAACTTCTCTTAATTTAATAAGAACTATTTATATCATTAAATGATTATTGATTGATCACTTTTATTGGAACTTTTGCGGTTTGTTTGTGAAGCCTTTGATGCGACCATTTGAAAGTGTGGGGAGTGAAAATGGAAAAAAATGTCGTCGGCGCGTGAAAAATTCGACTTCCCAAAAATGGCTGAAGATCAACAAAAGATTTAAGGTCAAGTAGCATATAGGCTTAAAGGCCTGTCGTCTTTTGCGGAACGTTAATGGATTGTCAGGAGAGGAGATTCACGAAAATGAATAATGTGAAAGTAATGGTGGTTGACGATCATCCAATTGTATGTGCTGGACTGACCTCGGTCATTAATGCGCAGCAGGATATGAAGGTCGTGGCCGAATGCAACAATGGCAAGCAGGCAATTGATAATTCCACCAGAAATGAGCCCGATGTTGTGGTGCTGGATGTAGCCATGCCAGAGCTTAATGGTGTGGAAACAATGCGAATACTCAAGAAGAACAAGCCTGGGCTGAAACTTCTGGCAATTTCTTTTCATGAGACGCAGGGATATGTGAAGGCCATCATGGATGCCGGCGCGTTGGGTTATGTTTTGAAAAAGGCGCCTGTCAACGAGATTCTGCATGCTATCAGGTGTGTTGCTGATGGGCAGATGTATCTTGACCCCTCGCTCATCTCTTCAGTGATTGGCGGAATTCTGCGAAGGCCGAAGAACCAGATCCTATCACAGACTAAAGATCTGAGCGAGCGAGAGACTGAAGTTCTCAGGCAACTTGCTTCAGGCTATGGGATGAAAGAAGTGGCCAACAATATGAAGTTGAGTATCAAAACGGTTGATACTTACAAGCGTCGATCGTTTGAAAAATTGGGTATCAGATCACGTGTTGAATTATTGAAATTCGCACTGATCAATGGTTGGTTTTACGAAGAATACAGCCAGGGCTGATCGGTGGATTTCAACAGAAAACCCCCAGTTATTCTGGGGGTTTGGTGAAATATGGTTTATGGGAGAGTTTATTCAGTATGTGTAGCGGTCGAGAGTGCTTCGCCACACCATCCGACGGGGAAATAGGGTTTCAGTGATACTGGCAGTGGAGGTATGCTGAAATGTTGCTAATCCTGAAAGAGCCAGCGACTCAATGGATTCCTGCCCCATCGCCAGACGCAGGAAGGCTTTCTCACCCATGGTGATAGTTTTGCGACCGCTGCGACCACTTTCCACTGCCATTGGTGTTTTTTCATCCCATCGCAGTGTCCATCGGTTTGAGCCGACCGCTATACCCAATTCTCCAGAAGAGACATTAGCCGCACGTGCACGCCGATGCAACTCAGGCGCAATCTGTGAGAGGAAAAGATCCATATTAACCACCTTCATCATCAGGTGGCTTGGCTGAATGTTGCCAGTGGCGTTCGTTCGGGCACGCTCAGGCCAGTCAGCCAAGTGAGCTAGAACTGGATGATTTGCTGGAACATCAAGAACAATATCAGGATAGGCACGTTCAAGGCTCTCAGCACGTATTCGACAGAGAAGCATGTCGTAGGCTTCAGGATGAGCCGAATCGGCACCTATCTCAAGCACATGATGGTCTTTAACGAAGGCATAGCCACGCACTGTGTCGCCCTGGCAGGCCACCCAAACAACATGGGCCATTTTCATACCCACTATCCAACGCCAATATGATTCGGATCTTACTACCGAACCAATATAATGATCTGAATGAATTTGCTCGTAAATTTTCATCAGGTCGGATAATTCGACTTGTCGCCATGGGCGAACTGTCCAGCCGCCACGTGTCACCTCAGCCTGTAACTTCTCGTCAGTAGGTAGGTTGCGTGATGAAACCGAAACCGAATGTGATTCACCCACAGTAACCCAACCCAGATTCTCGTAGGGGTCGGTGGCACGAGTGCTGAGGGCCAAAACCGAAATTTTTGAAGAATCGGCTTTTTTGGCTGCGTGGCGAATCAGTTGTTCAGCCAGACCACGGCCCCTGAATTCAGGAACTGTTGACAGGCCAACGAGACCTCCGGCTGGTAGCTGAATGCTATTAAAATTGATCGAACGCCGAGTCATGAGCAGGTGGCCAGCCATCAGGCCACCAACTCGGGCAATCAGTCGGTGATCGGGGCGATAATCAGGATCGATAAGAGAAGTGTAGAATCTGTCACGATCAATGTTTCTAATCGTATTGACTAGAACCTGGCCAATTTCTTCATGATCAGCTTCGGTTACTTCCATAATCTGGGCCGGTGAGACACGCCTGGTTTGTGTACCACGATCCGACACAGCACCGGTTTTCATCGATCAAGCCCTTCTTGGTGAATTATCGCTTGAAGCTATCCCAGTCGGTTGATTCCACTCGTGAAATTTTCTTTCACTATAATATTATAGCAATCCGGGATCGTGAAAAAAAGAACCAAATCAAACTCTGACACACTTTCTTGAACTGCCCTAAACTCTTACCCAGCCAATCAGTCTTATCAGGCAAGAGCCTTAATTTGATCAGCTAAATTAAGCAACCTTTTGGACGAATGTAACAAGATAGAGTATTCCCGTGACTGGGCAAGATTTTCCAAATAGCTTAACTTACGCAGACTACCGATTCTTTCTAGGACGGATTTTTCCTGAGATCGGTAGTGTCGGGCAATCTTGCCATTGAGTTGTCTGAGATCGTTTGCCCGGCGTCTACGAGCCTCGCGATTGTGAACAGGTTCTGCCAGAACTCTACGTTTAAGACTAAGTAATTCATTGACTTCCGGCGAATGTTCCGAAAGAGTTTCAGCTTTCCAACGGAGGCGACGAAGCTCGCGAAACGCTTCAGTAAGTTGATGTGCGGAGACAGGCGACGGGAAGTCGGCGAGTCGTAAAGTGGCTGAGCAAACTGCATATCGTGGCATTAGGATGTTAAAAAAATCACCAAATATCTGATCGCCAAGCTCGTCATAAATAGCACCCCCAATTCCATGCACGAAAAGGTCGGCGATTAGTAGCCGGGACAGAGCCGTGGTGACGAGTGCCCGAGGCCTGATTCGAATGCCTTCCGATTCGAACCGCTGCAATTGGCGAACACCATCAATTGTTGAAAAACCTGACTTAATGGCAAGGCATCCAAGAGGTTCCAGTTCGCCTTCGATCTTAAGTCTAACACCGGTGCCTCCAGGGCAGAATTGAACCCAAAGACTTTTGCGGATTGGAATTGCATCACGCCAGACCCAGAGCGGCGATTCCCACCATCCATCATGGTTTTGCAGGTCAGCAACAGGGTGATTCCGGCTGTGAATATTGTTAGCTTTACGGTAAGCCCTCAGGCGATTGTCGTGAATTGAATGAAATCGCGGCAATTCAGCAAGGATGGTACAAAAAACATGTCCAACAGCGGATGTCGGAGCCCATAGAGACATAGGCGATTCAAGCAGACCAAAACCCCATTTTTTCTCAATTAAATGCCTGGCCAGACTGATCTTGCAAGACCCCTGAACACTCTCAACCGACTGGGCCAGGACCCAAAATTGATTTACCAGAGGATCATCAGAAAACTGCGCCAGCCGATTCCTGATAGCATCACCGAAATCATTAAATTGCTTAGTATTATGAATTTCCCATGCTTCAAAAGGGCGGCCATCGGAGACGTCGTCAAAATCGACTTTTTCAACCGATAGTTGATCGATGTCGCCCGAAGGCACTTTGATAAAACAGGACTTGAGCTGGTCGGTATCAGCAACCAGGTTCACACCGACTCCGCCCAACTTGCGAGCTACGGCACTTACGGCAAAATTTTTGGCCCAGACACCCGGATGATAGAGCTCGGGCTGGTGTCCTGTCATTATCCAAGGTGATTGCCCATCTCTCCTTAGCACAGACGCTGACTCTTCCCCCATCCATCGGACAGAAGTTTCAATAAACTCAGAACGAGCCAGGCGACGCAGTGCCGGCAGTGGAATGCCACCTATTGTCTGAGACTGTTGTTGTAGAAATTCGCGATTTATGGAAACGAGCTCATTCCATTGGCTTAATGCCGGTTCGGCCAGAATTCCAAAGTCGTCGATTGGGGCGCGAAATCGCCGTTTAGACATGAATCAGAGTGCCCCGGTTGGCTTGATTCCTGCGCGAGCCAGTGCTGCGTCAAAAACAGAACGATAGTGCCTGAGACGATAGCCTGAATCGTCAAGAGAACCGCCAAAGGAACGGGTTTCGTCCAGATAAATGAGCGGCACTGCCAACTCTGAGATGGTCATGCCATGCTCAACGGCCTGCACCCAGACTTCCAAAGGCATGGCATACCCCTGATCAACAATTGCAAATTCCTTCAAGATATTGCTACGGTAGGCCTTAAAGCCGCAGAAAGCATCAGTCAGTTTGAGTCCCAGTTCGTGCCGAAGCCAGCCAAGCACAGTCATATTAATTCGGCGTCGGTCTTCGGGAGGAGGCTGGTTGGGATCGTAAGTTTCAAGGTATCGGCTACCGCTGACAATATCTGCATCCTTCAGCATGGAAACGAGTTGAGGAATAAGATGAGGTTCGTGCTGACCGTCGCAGTCGATGGTCACCAAGGCATCATAACCGCCGTCAATTGTGGCTTTGAAGGCTGTAACCAAGCCTGCTCCGTAGCCGGAATTTGATGTATGACGAATAGTACGTATATTCTTGAAATTACTCAGGATCGTTTGGGTCCGATCGGTTGAACCATCGTCTACCACGAGTACATCGCCAGCAAAACGGGATACCTCAGGCAATACAGCCTCGAGGTATTTTTCTTCGTTGTAGACTGGCAGAGCGGTCAGAAATCTCATGAGTGGGGCGAATCGTCCGGAAATCAGGAATGCCCGGGCTTGTCGTGAGGCAGTGGCCCGCTATCTGCCGATGTGCCGACTGGCTTGAGTTAACTCTCAAGCAGGCAGGAATTAGTATTTTAGTTCACCTGAGCTGCATGTCAACGAATCGAAAAGCATAGTCAACCACAAAACTTGCCCCTTGAGTGATTATTCGGAACGAAGTAGTATGCCACTCATGCCCTTTTATCGGCATGAATCAGATTCTTCATGCCAGACCTGCGCAGACTCAACAAAAACTTGAAAATCCTTTTAAGGAGACCTTCTGATGGTCACTGCTGTTCATGAGACAAACGCCACAACGGCGGCACAAGGAATTCAGACCAAACTGCTGATCGACGGCAAATGGACGGAAGCTGTCAGCGGGCGAACATTCTCAACCTATAACCCTGCCACTGAAGAACTTATCGCCCATGTGGCCGAAGGCGACAAAGAAGATATTGACCGAGCCGTGACTGCTGCCCGACGCGCCTTCGAAAGTCGCAGCTGGCGAAAAATGGACGCTCGCGACCGAGGCCGGCTTATGTTCAAACTGGCCGACCTGATTGAACGAGACAAGGAACAGCTTGCGGCCCTCGAAACGCTGGATAATGGCAAACCAATCAGCGAAAGCCGCACAGCCGATTTGCCTCTGGTGATTGATTGCCTTAGATACTATGCTGGCTGGGCCGACAAACTGCAGGGCTCGGTGGTGCCGATTCGCGGTAATCACTTCTGTTATATCAAACGCGAGCCAGTGGGAGTCGCCGGGCAGATTATCCCCTGGAACTTCCCCATGCTGATGGTTGCCTGGAAGTGGGGCCCTGCTCTGGCCGCAGGCTGCACCATTGTGCTGAAGCCTGCTGAACAGACCCCACTGACGGCCCTAAAGATGGGCGAACTGGCGATGGAAGCCGGCTTCCCTGAAGGCGTGATCAACATTGTGCCGGGATTGGGAGAAACTGCCGGCGACGCCCTGGTGAAGCACAAAGGCGTGGATAAAATCGCTTTTACCGGCGAAGGCCGCACGGCTGAGATCATCATGGCCAATGCCGCGGCAAGCCTCAAACGGTTGACGTTTGAGCTGGGCGGAAAGAGTCCGAACATCGTTTTTGCCGATGCCGACATGGATGCCGCCGTGAACGGAGCCATGCTGGGGCTTTACCTGAATCAGGGGCAGTGCTGCTGCGCTGGCAGCCGGCTTTTTGTTCAGGACAAGGCTTACGACGAGTTTGTGGGTCGGCTGGCCGACAAGGCCAAAGGCCGCCGCCTTGGCGACCCGTTTGACCCAACCACCGAACAGGGTCCGCAGGTGGACCAGGCCCAGTTTGACAAGATCATGTCCTATATCGACAGTGGTCGAAACCAGGGAGCCAAGTGCGTGGCTGGTGGCGACCGCTTTGGTAATCGAGGCTATTTTATTCAGCCCACAATTTTTGCCGATGTTGACGACAAGATGGCCATTGCCACCGACGAAATATTCGGACCGGTGATGAGCATCCTTCGATTCAAGGACATTGATGAAGTGATTCGGCGAGCCAACACGACCGACTACGGCCTGGCCGCAGCCGTATGGACGCGTGACGTGGGTAAAGCACACCGCATAGCCGACGAAGTGCGGGCCGGCACTGTGTGGGTGAATTGCTATGATGTGTTCGACGCCGCTGCGCCATTCGGGGGATTCAAGCGATCCGGCATTGGCAGGGAACTGGGCGCGAAGGGCCTTGACAATTATCTCGAAGAAAAGACAGTTACCATAGCGATGGACGCCTGATACTGGCATTCACTGCCAACAGCAAGTGAACAATCTGATAACCGGTGACCAATTATTGTCGCCGGTTATTTTTTTGTTAGAGGCTTAATGATTTGCAATATGGGCATATCAAAAAATATAAAAATAAATTTGAGATTGTTTGCCCCATCATATTCTTAATTTACTTTATTTCAAATCAATTGATTCAGTATCAAGATTAATATCAAATTGTTGCAGAGTTTGGTCGGTCAGGGTTCTTCGTATGGGGGAGAAGAACTGGTCAAAGGGAAATAACGATCTGTCCCGTGGCACGACCACCCGTACACCATGCTTGCCAGGGCCCAAGCGATTGACTTCAAACGAGCCATCACGACCAATTTCGCCTGATCGTAGCACGCCCATGCCGCCGTCGACAGGTACAATCTCCACCCATCCGCTGGAAAGTGGTCGACCACCACGCGAGATTCGCCCGGCCACCTTTATTTCGGGAACATGAGGAAGTGGTAATTCCTGAGAACATCCAACTATCGCTGCACAGACGATCAGTAAAAAGATATGTTTAAACCGACTCATGCATCGCTTCCATCGATCTGCATCATGTCATCAATGCGATCCCGAAGTGCGATGGCTTCAGCACTATCGTTCGGGTATCGCTGAATTCGCAAAGTGCCGCTGATTCGACGATCCATGGCCATGGGCCCAAGTGCATTACCGACAACAATCATTCCGCCACGGGAACGGTGAGCCAGACGTGGACCGGCAGGGCCAAGACACCAGATCTGTCCTCCTTCGATCTGGCTACCGACCAGAGAACCAGCTTTTCCGGCCAGAGCAATTGTGCCTGATTTCAAGCCAAAACCAGGACCCGAGCCACAATCGCCATTAAGATAGACAAGCAGATTGGGGCAGTTCAGACCACGACAGAACTCAGTTCCGGCATTACCATCAATACGAATACTAGCGTGCCAGTCTCCCTCAAGACCGGATAGGAGAAGTCGATCGCCCCTGGCACAAGTCAGATGAATCAGGGAAGTGCCAAGATTTAAAGCCGCAACCACTTCCCGGGTTACGGCTTCGGAGTCTCGCCATTCAGGCAGATGAAGGCGAAAAACAGATTTTGGCATGGAAATCCTTAATGAGCAGAGGAGTCACTTATCCTGAGCGACTTCCTTTGGCTTCTCTACTGCCGCGGGTTCTTCAAGGTCAAATGATTCACCGCCCTTGATCAGGGTGCGGTCTTTCGACTGGTTTTTAGCGATAGCCTTTTCAAGTTCTGCGATGGTTGTCTGAAGATCGGTTCGGCGCCCTTCAACAATGTCACCACGTGACTTTACATAGTTTGAACCGGCATTAATCACTGGCTTAATAGCAGCGAAAAGTGCATCAATTGCCGCTTTAGCTTCCGTTGATGCCTGACCCACAACAGCCTGACGCACAAAACCGGAATCAGTCATGCCCTGCTCGCCAATGAATGCCGATGGAACACGATCAGCCATGAGTGCCACCAACTGCTGACCACGAGAAGAATCTGTCGGCGTTGAGGTCATAACCTTTTTAGCCGTATCAGCAATAGCCTGCGCCACCGATGCAGCCACCAAATGATTATTAAAAGGGCGGAACTGGCTGGGCACTTCCATCAGGCCAAGTGCCCTAGCTGCCGCGAATCTGACTTCAGGGCGTTCTTCCGGGTTGATCAGCAGGCTCATCATAAGTTCGGCTGGCTCTACTTTTCGGCCAGCAACTGACTCAGAAACAATGCGAAGATTGCCGATGACCTCTGCTGCTTCCGCTTTGATAAACCATGGAGCATCAGTCTCTTCGCGAATCAGATTGCAAAGAGCCACGGTAAGTTGGGTGCGAGCATTAAAAGCCATTGGGCGACGACCAGCCTGAATTGAATTGTTTGCCCCTCGGATGGCAATGAGCTTCATCTGCCAAGGCTGTTCGTCATCGCTCATGACCTGAATCAGCAGAGGATTAACGTCGAGTGATCCGGTCGATGCCAAAGCGATCAGAGCCTGCACTCTGGTCACAAGGTGTGCCTTCAAGAGCGGCTGCATTGTCTTGATCAGTGCCGCAGAATAAGTAGACATGAAGGGAGTGTTGCTTGCAGCGTTAGCCGCTTTTGATGCATTAATCAATGCCTGTGTAGCTGCCTCAATGGGCCTGACTACTGAATTGACATTACCCTGGTCACCAATCATCGCCTCTATGGCCTTACGATTGGTCAGGTCAGCAGCCTTGGCTTCAACGAATCGGGATATAGAACGTGGATTGGCATCGCCACGTCCACCAGCGGCGGTAAGAACCTGGCGTTCCTCGTTCTGCGAAAATGTCGGCCGAGGGCCAGGCAGCTCTTTGATCAGGTCGGTGCTAAGGGCGTCGTCCACTCGGGCATCGCGATAGGATTCAGTCAGTTCAATTGAGGCTGATTCGGGTTTTGCTGCTTCAGGTTTCTTTTCATCAGTCTTGAGCGGTGAATCTGCTTTTTTCGTCGCTTCGGTATCCTTGCCGGCCGGAGCCTGCGTGGGGGTATTGGCGGCCTTGGCAGCAGATTCTTTAGATTGGGACTTGCCAGTATCTTTGGGAGACTGTGCCCATAGGCTTGCAGGTGCCATCAATAAAAGACTGAGATAGAATGCCCGGCACCAGGTTTGATTACTCTTCGGCTCAGGCATTGTTCGCCCCCCTGAATTTGCGGCTCAATTTCCCGTGACCTGTCTGCGACACTTTGATTGGCTCATGAAAACACTTGATTGCTTTAATCTTTCCTATCGTACGCGACCGGGAAAGTCAAGCAAATGCCGATTCGCTGTATGAGAGACCTTGACGATTTTTCCTAGTCAAGCGCTACCTTGCGAGGATCAACTTCTGCAAGAATAGCACTAACTGCCTGTTGATTGAAGCCTTTATAACCCTCTTTACGTTGCAAAATTTCAAGGTGCGAACCAATTGCACCTTCTTTGCGGAATTTTTCGGCTTCGTCGGGCAGAATCCAGCCCTGACGCAACGCAAAATCCAGTCGCCATGGTTCCACGGGCCAGATCTCACCCTTGGTGAATGCCTGCTTCAGGAATGGAAAGTCGCTGAATGGTTTCATTGTTTCAACACCGGCTGAGTCGAGAAGCCCCGATGAAGCCTTCTCAAAACTGAACTGAGCTTCGAGGTGATGCATGCCCGCTTCCAGAAAACTATCCCCGTGTAAAGCTACCCAAAGCCCTACTGTGTTGGGTTTTGCAAGCGGTTCAAGGCTATTGTGGGCAAAGTCAGTTTCGATCTCTTCAGGTTTAAGGTCGAGGTCGGCGAAAATCACGATACCTGTGACCGGATGTTCAAGAATCTGTGCCCCCCAGCCAGCATGATGACCTGCATGGAAGGATTCTCGTAACTGAAAACCGAACATCTCCAAGACGCGGATCACCCGATAAAAGTTCCTGCGTGAACATCGAAAAGTGTGGTGATCATGATTCGCCCAACCGAGGCCAAGTCTATCCTGTCTTTGCTTTTGTGCCCGGGCTGCATGGTTTCGGGCCTGCCAATATTCACGCTCAACTTCAAATGCCAATTCACAAGCCAGATCACGGCCCACCAGCTCTATCATTTGGCTGGCAAGAGATTCGGCTTGGTCAAATCCGACAGTATCAACACCTTGCCAATGCCTTTTTCTGGTTTGCCATAATTCCTTAGCCTCCAGAATATTGCGAGCACGCTGTGGTGTCATCTGGCCGAGTCGGGCAAGAGAGGAAGGGAAAAGCTCGTAGCCGTGATAGCCACGTCGTTCAACCACCTGAAATTCAAAACCATTATCCGGAAACGATGCAACCCGAAATGGCCCCAGAGGATAGCCCTGAATATTTGCTACCAGGCTATTGGCTTGGAGGAAGCTGGCGATGCTCTCCACCCTGATAGCCAGGCTCATGCATATGGGCTCACTGGCACACGCAGAGGGATTAACGATGAGGTTAGGAAGATCAGCACCAGCATGCACATAAACCCGGCGACCCGGGAGCAGGTCTTCACCCCGTCGGGGCTTATAACCCAGTGCGCGAAGAGCATCATGCGTTATGCGGCTACCGTTAATTCCAACATGATCTACCCAGTTCTCAAGTAACGTGCCAGTTAGTACTTCCAACTGTCGGGTGAAGTCGGCAAGTCGAGTTGAAAGGGCACAGGCTTCAAGGTAGCAATTTTGTAGAAATTGGTCGGCTGCGGGCCACCGTTGCCATCGGAAGTCTATATCAGGCATTGATTTATCCACAAATTGCCGAAGGTAATAGTGACCAGCAATCCAAGGCAAGCCGGTTTTGACCATTTGATCCGATACAATCGGACCGATTTCGTGGAAAAATGCTCAGACTTAACCCAGACTTTATTTTATGATGAATACTCAACTAATTGAAGCCCGCCAAAGACATTTTGCAGAAATCAAGCCGAAGGCCACCAACCAATGAATCAGGCGAACGGACTGGATTCTTTAAAGACCCATAAGTTAATGAGCAGGGTGATCATTGCATTCCTCACGTATGTGTGGTGTCAACCTGCGGTAACAGTCGTCGCATTTGAGCCACAGGAAGCTGCTGGAAATCGCGACACCAAACTGTTAAACCCAACAGACCACTTGGGTTATATACCAGGTGCCGATTATCACCTGGTTAAATGGGCAACTCAGGTTGATTATTACAAGAAGGTTGATGCACAAAGCAATAGAGTGCAAATGTTTGAGATCGGCAAAAGTGTCCTTGGCCGACCGATGGTCATGGTGGCCATCTCCGACGAATCAACAATAAGCCGTCTCGAAGAGGTTAAGAAAAATCAGAAACTTCTTTCAGATCCGCGACTTGTGACAGATCGAACGACGGAGGAACGTCTTGTCGGCTCAAAGCCAGTCATCCTGATTACCGGCACGATTCATTCATCAGAAACGGCAGCTTCGTATATGCTTATGGAATTTGTTCATGAGCTTGCCCGTGGTCGTGAAGCGTGGGCGAAAGAGGCTCTCCAGAACCTGGTGGTTCTGATCGTGCCCTCGATGAATCCTGACGGAATCGATATTGTTGCCGATTGGTATGAAAAATCTAAGGGTAAGCCGTGGGAAGGTTCAGGCCTGCCGAGACTTTATCATCATTA
The DNA here is from genome assembly GCA_040374745.1 of Planctomycetaceae bacterium. GTDB lineage: Bacteria > Planctomycetota > Planctomycetia > Isosphaerales > Isosphaeraceae > QWQI01. The sequence continues at coordinate 11,711 of JBEITT010000133.1, forward strand.
TGCAGGC
>JBEITT010000151.1:0-8631 GCA_040374745.1 Planctomycetaceae bacterium
CACTGACTGACGGGGACGAGATCCGGGGTGGCGACACCCGGTTTCGTGTGCGGATCGAAACGACCGATCATGGTCTTGATACAAGTACCGATCCGAGATGGATACCTGTTTCGCCAGGCTCGAAATCACCGGATGATTCGCGAATTGCAACGGATGATGAAGAATTAAAACTACCGCTCTCAGATCTTTCATCGAAAAAGGAACTGGAAGAACAGCCTAAGTTCATTGGTGATTACGAAATTATTGAGGAGCTGGGCCGTGGCGGAATGGGCATTGTATACAAGGCCAGGCACCAGCAAAATGGCCGAATTGATGCTGTCAAGACAATCACACCGGCAGTCGCCGCATCAGAGGTTATTGTTGCCAGGTTTCTTCGAGAAGTAGGTATATTACGCCGTCTGAAACATCCGAATATTGTCGAATTTCGTGAATTTGGCCACGCTCATGGTAAATTGTATCTGGCCATGGAATATATATCCGGAACTAATGCTTCAAGCCTTCGAAAAAGGGCTGGCGGGAAACTGCCCATTGCGGTTGCGGCCGAAATAACCTGTCAGGCACTGGATGCATTAGCCTATGCCCATGAAAACGGCTTCATTCATCGCGACATTAAACCGAGGAATCTCATGGTTTTTCGCCGCAATAAAGGAATTGTCGTTAAAGTGGCTGATTTTGGACTTGCGCGAATTTATCAGAATTCACCGATGAGCGGACTTTCATTCACTGGTGAAATTGCAGGAACATCAGGTTACATTTCTCCCGAGCAGGTAACCAACTTTCGTGATGCCGACCCACTTGCCGATCAATATGCCATGGGCGCAACGCTTTACCATCTGATTACAGGCGCCAAGATTTATGATTTCCCAGCGAATCTTGCCAGACAATTACTGATGATTCTTCAGGACGAACCCATCCACATAAAAACCCGACTGGCAAGTGTGCCTGACGAACTTGCGGCTGTAATTCATAAAGCACTGTCAAGAAATCCGGCTGACCGATTTGTCAGCGCCAGGGAAATGTGCCTGGCAATTCAACCCTATCGTATGATTGCCGAGGAAACCATCAGCGAACCTGTGATTTCACCTGAAGAACCTCCGCCGCTTGTCCTATGAGATGACACTTGAGTGAATATGGAGAATCCAACATCTGGCCTGTGCCTGAAATCAAGTAAAATTTCGGTATGTACCGATTGCGCATGCCTGTGCGATGATCTTAAATGGTCCTCTGAACTCGGATGGATCGATCAGTTCAGGTGTCACCGAATTAAAAACCATTCTACTGATTCCAGGCTTCCAGCGCAGATTGTTGAAACAGCTGTTGAGAAATTAATTTCGCAATTACAGGATGCAATAAAATATAATTACATTATTGCATTAACAGGTTTGGAAACTATTGGCTTTGAAATGCAGAAAATGGCTTTCCAACTGGCTGAATCACTTAATGCATGGGTTCTGCCTCACACCGCCAGCACCTCTGCTGACCCATGGGAGTTGATGTTTAGCCAGTTGGGTGGCTGGCACGCCACATGGTCTGAAGTCAGGTTGAGATCTGATGGAATTCTCTTCTGGTATGCACCAATCTGGCAGTCTCACCCCCGTTGGATCGAACGATTTGGTCCTCTTTCGCACCATGCACATCGGTTGGCGGTTGTCGAACCTGATACACCATTGGAAGAAAATCACTGGATGGAAGAACAGTTCGTCAGGCTTGAACCTGGCCACGCGATTGCATTTCTTGCAGAACTCAGAGTTTTGCTTCAAAAGGATCTTGAGGATCATCACGACAGTAAAATGCGGCGAATCCTCCATCAATTTCGGAACAGTCAGAGCCTGGCCGTTGTCAGGTCTGCCGATCCCCGTGATGTTCCTGATAAGGCATCTTATGCCACGCAATTAAACAGACTGGTCATGGAAAACAATTCTTCCACCCGCAGGATTATCACATCATGCATTCCGGAGGTGATAAATGCATCAGGCTTTAATTCCATTCTTTCATGGCGGGCTGGATTACCCCTGCCAGTCTGCTTTTCACAGGAAGGCCCGGTTTTTCGACCTGATGAAATTTCAATAGATGAATTTGATCTGATAATTGCATTTGGGAATCATCCTGTATCATCTGAGGGTAAGAAATCAATCTGGTTGAAACCTGGCGGAAATGAAATCAGGCTCGATGAAGATTTTATAGAACTTCCTGTTTCTAAAATTGGCTATGATGCTGGCGGAACAATCATCCGGGCAGATGGAATTGTCATTCATATCGAAAAAAAAATGGAAACCGGACGCACTGATGTTGGCCAGTTGATTGAAATTATTCTGGACAGGATTGATACCATGTGGCGCTTTCGGAGAACTGGGTCATGAGCGGTCTGCTGAAAATCAGCGGCGGGCGTGTGATCGACCCTGCTCATGGTATCGACCAGAATCCGATGGATCTCTGGATCCTTGACGGTAAGGTCATTTCACCGCCCGATTCGCTCGATGTGAAACCTGATCGTACAATTGACGCCCGTGGCTTTGTTGTGATGCCCGGCGGCGTTGATGTCCACTGTCACGTGAGCGGTGCAAAAGTCGATGCCTCTCGCTTTCTCAGGCCTGAAGAACGGCGTCTTGAATTGGGCCGATCGCGACCCGATCGAGGCATTCTCTCAAGTGGTACACTTGGCAGTTGTCCCACATCAGCGTTAACAGGCTATTTGTATTCAGGAATGGGTTATACATCTGTCAATGATGCAGCAATAGCACCTTCCGGAGCCTTCCTGGCTCATCACGAACTGGCTGAAACGCCGCTGGTTGATCGCAGTTTTTTGACTCTTGCCGGCAATCATCGTTATTTGATGGAAACGCTGATGCGAGGAGAGTCTCAATCAAAAGTCGAATCTTTTGTACGATGGCTCGTCTGGCGAACAGGAAGCCTGGGAATAAAGGTAGTTAATCCGGGTGGCATCGAAAACTGGAAACAATGCCGGCCAAGAATCAGCGACATTGACGACCGTGTGTCCCATTTTGGAATCACACCCAGAATGATTCTGGAATCACTTTGCATGGCTGCCCAGCAGATTGGTCTTCCCCATGCAGTTCATCTTCATGGGCAGAATCTGGGTTTGCCAGGAAATTTCAATACCACTCTGAAGACTCTCGAATCGATAGCCGGTTTGCCAGTTCATCTGGCGCACGTGCAATTTCACAGCTATGGTGGCGACCCGGACGACCCGGCGTCTCTCTCTGCTTCAGTTGAATTACTGGTTGATCATATTAACAATCACCCTGAAGTCACTGTTGATGTTGGACAGGTTCTATTCGGCCCGACCACGATAATGACCGCCGACGGAGCAACGGCACAATATCTGAGTGGTCTCACACGTGGAAAACTTCTGGCCGAGCATGTTGAACTGGAGACTGGCTGTGGCGTCATGCCCATTGAATACAAGGATACAAATCTTGTTCATGCCGTGCAGTGGGCTACGGGTCTGGAATGGTTTCTCCGAACGGATAACCCATGGCAAACCGCATTAAGCACCGATCATCCGAATGGTGCTTCTTTCACCGCCTATCCAGAATTGATCGCTCTTCTAGTTGATTCAAATTATCGCCGTGAATGCCTTTCAAGATTGCCCGAGGCCGTTCGCGAACGCACCGGACTGAGAGATACCACGAGAGAAATGAGCCTCAGTGAAATTGCAATTATCACCAGGGCGGCTCCGGCCCGCATGCTCGGATTAAAAAACAAGGGGCATCTTGGGCCTGGTGCTGATGGTGATGTTACGATTTATCAGCCATCAACAGATATTCGACAAATGTTCTCAATCCCAAGATGGGTTATCAAATCCGGAGAAATTGTTGTCGACGATACCGAAATCCGTGCGGTGCCAGCCGGCGTAACCAGTCGATTCGACCAGCCTGAGTTGGATCATGGCGAACTTGAGTCGATCGAACGCTGGTGGAATGAAAATGCAACATGTAACTGGTCATTCGCAACAATTGGTGAAAAACTTCGATCTACATTAAACCCAGTTCCCTCGCGAATCCATATTGAAAAAAAAGACGTCGGAACAGCAGAGGCGAAATCATGAACACCAGTCATGATTCATCAACCCTTCAACTGGGCAACTGTATTATTCATGATACATTTGCCGAAGCATTTCCTATGACAGCCACCCGAGTGATCGTGACCGCTTTGAATCGATCGTGGGCACGAACGGCGGCAAATGTAGTAACTGGATATGCGACAAGTGTGATAGCATGTGATGCCGAAGCTGGTATTGAATCGGAGCTGAATGAAGACCAGACACCTGACGGCAGACCGGGCTTTTCTCTTCTGTTTTTCGCATTTAATCGTGAATCGCTGGAAAAATCGGTTATCAAGCGGGTTGGCCAGTGTATCATGACCTGCCCAACCACAGCTTGTTTCAATGGTATTGACGACAAAACCAAACCCGTCAAAATTGGCGGAAAACTCAGGCGATTTGGTGATGGATTTCAGATTTCCAAATTGATTGGCGACCGACGTTTCTGGCGTATTCCAGTAATGGACGGTGAATTTGTCTGCGAAGATGAGTTTGGTACGACTAAAGCCATTGGTGGTGGAAATATATTGATTCTTGGCAAGTGCCAGGAATCGACGCTGTCAGCGGCTGAATTTGCAGTAAAAGCTGTCAGTAAAATGAAAAATGTGATCATGCCCTTCCCTGGTGGTGTTGTTCGATCGGGTTCGAAAGTCGGTTCGAAATATAAGGGGCTGATTGCCAGTACAAATCACGAATTTGCCCCCTCATTGAAATATCGTGTCAAAACTTCCTTGCCAGAAAATGCAAACTGCTGTTACGAAATAGTAATGGATGGGCTGACTCTTGATTCGATTCATGAGGCAACAACCACTTCAATTCATGCTGCAGCCTTCTGCGATGGTGTTGTGGCTATTTCGGCAGGTAATTATGGAGGAAAACTGGGACCCTATCATATCTACCTTAAGGATCGAATTTTGAACAAGCATAAGGAATCTACCGAATGACATGGCTGGTTCGGCCGCGATCGGATGCGATTCCCTCGACTCCTGTCGAGGCACGAGAACTTATCGGTCAGTTAATGGATTGCGCTGATCCAGCTGATATAAATAGAATTAAAGTCTGGGTTGGTAATGCTCAAATCCAGATTCCGGAATTGCTCCAAATCACTCAAATCGATGGTCCCGGTCATGAATTGTATTTGGAAGGAGATTTTCGACATTACCACGGGCTTGGCTGGAAATTAAAATCCGGCAAAATCATGATAAACGGAAATACAGGAGCTCGGCTTGGTGCAGAAATGGAAGGCGGGTCGATTGAATTATGTGGGGATTGCGGTGCATGGGCTGGTGTGGCAATGAGTGGTGGTCGATTGTTTATCCAGGGTAACGCCGGTCGCTGGCTAGGTGCGAACTGGCCGGGCGAATCGAAGGGAATGAGAGGCGGAGAAATACTGGTGCAAGGTGATACGGGTGATCACACTGGTGCATGCATGCGGCGTGGAACTATTGCAGTTGCTGGGTCATCCGGGTTTGGGCTTGGCCGTGACATGATTGCAGGTTCGATTTTTGTGGCCGGAAACTTCAGCGACTATCCGGGGATGGGAATGAAGCGAGGCTCAATCGTACTTGCGAATGAATATCAGAACCATGGGAAATTATTGTCATCCTTTTCTCCTGACGGTCATGCTCGACCTTTAACACTTGATATGCAATTGAAATATCTCGCACAGAAGGGATGGACCAAAGCCAATGAATTGCTTCAACAGCGATACTGCACAAGATTCTTTGGCGACAATTTGTCACTTGGTCTTGGCGAAATCATTTTCTTGAGCGACAATAATTCCGGCAAAGAATAAATCAAATAGAATCAGGTTCACAATATGTCTGCAACTGCATTTCTTTCACAACCGATATTAGTTACTGAATCGATGAATCAGCGCGCTGCAAAAGTAGCCGACCACCTTGTTCACAATGCCCAGATTTGTCGGGTTGGTGTTGAGTCGATACATGGTCAGGCACGTTGGATTGATTGTGGAATCAAAGCAACCGGAGGAATAGCCGCAGGGCTGGCTCTGGCCCGTGCCTGTCTGGGAGATCTTGCCGACGTGAATATTCTACCGGGTTATATTTCCGGTATTGATCGACCCACAGTGCAGGTCACGACGGACCATGCTGTTCTATCTTGCCTGGCCAGCCAATATGCAGGATGGGCATTAAGTGAAGGCAAGTTCTTTGCGATGGGTTCCGGTCCTATGAGGGCTGCGGCATGCAGGGAAGATTTAATTAAAAGTTTGAATTACTCTGAACTGTCAGATCGTATTTTAGGTGTACTTGAGTGCCGCAAAAGTCCACCTGATGCAATTATTGAGAAAATTGCAATTGACTGCCGTGTCAGCCCCGACAAATTAATTTTAATGGCAGCACCAACTGCAAGTATTGCCGGAGGCATTCAGGTAGTAGCCCGAAGTGTTGAAACCGCATTACATAAACTTGTTGAATTGCAATTTGATCTTTCTCGCATCGTATCAGCGCAGGGCTGGGCACCGCTTCCACCCGTTGCTGCAGATGATATGGCAGCTATTGGTCGCACAAACGACGCCGTGCTTTATGGTGCAACAGTAATTCTACAGATTACCGGCAAAGATAATTCCGAATCACTTACTGCAAACCAAAAGATACAGGATATTGCCCAGTTAGGTATGCGATTACCCTCTTCAGCATCTCGTGATTATGGTCAGCCTTTTATCGATATTTTCAAAAAATACAATTATGACTTTTATAAAGTAGATCCGGCTCTTTTTGCTCCAGCACGTGTCATTTTCGAGAATCTGGATACCGGACTCACGCATGAATTTGGTGTTCTGCGACCTGATCTTCTAAAGGAATCATTTCGTCTTCCATCGTAGAATGAATTGGAACCTGCGAGAATGAATCAGGATATTCCAGAAATGGTAGTTCTTGCATCTGGCTTTGGCTGGCATGTCGAGGATTTGCACAGGGCCGCTGCACGCCACTGCATTCAACTTCGCACTCTCCTCTTCCAGCAACTTTCGATTCATATTTCGAAGAATTCCGAAATACCCAACCTGATACAAGCAAATAACGTCACATTAAATCACCAGGATGCAATTCTTGTAAGGATGATGCCTCCGGCAGGTCTTGAAAAAGTGGTTTTTCGAATGGATATGCTGCATCGGTTAAATGAAACCGGTGTTATGGTATCTAATCCACCGCGAGTCATTGAAATGGCAGTTGACAAGGCACTTTCATTATCAAGGCTTTCGCAGGCTGGTGTGAGAGTCCCGCCCACATGGGTGGGTGAATCGGCCGAAGCAGCCATGATTGCATTTGAAGAACTTGGTTATGATGTTATCTGTAAGCCAATCTTTGGTTCCGAAGGTAGAGGTCTTGTTCGATTAACTGATCGTGAAAGTGCATGGCGAGTGTTTCATTCACTTGTGCAGATCGGTTCGGTTATTTATTTACAGAAGTTTATTAAAAACTGTGGCTCTGATATTCGAATAATGCTACTGAATAATGATGTCCTGGCAGCCATGAAACGTAAGGCAAAGGGTGATGACTGGAGAACAAACATCGCGCAGGGGGCAGCTGCCGAACCTCTAAATAAAATTAATGCAGAATTGTGGGATTATTCAATGATAACTGCAAATACAATGGGTGGAATGCTTCTGGGACTTGATTTCATTTACGATCTTGAAGGCAGAGCCTATCTTCTTGAAGTCAATGGAGTGCCCGGCTGGCAGGCTTTGTCAGCTGTCACTGGAACTGATGTGGCGGCAGAATGGCTTCTGAAATTAAAATCAGGTATAAAAAAATGAAAGATATTATTCATTTTATCAGCGAATCTGCCAGAGATGCCTGCCTCATGGAGGTTCTGGCACCAAAACCCGGTAATGTTCATCCAGAAGGCGAATGGAATTTCCATGACCTGAAAGTTATTGATTTCATCAAGTCTGCACATGCGATAAAAACGGCACTTGCGGAATTAAACCATTATGAGCTGGGCCATCTTGTTTTAATGGCTGTGATTGAAACACGAAAGTTCGTATCAACTAACACGAATCTTGGTCAAATTTTATTATTGGTTCCCATCGCGATTGCTTTCCTTGAAAATCGTGAATTATCTGTGGATACTCTTCAAAAAGTACTAATGAAATCAACTGTAGAAGATAGTATTCATGTATTTCAGGCGATACAGCTCGCTGGACCTGGCGGCATGGGCAAATCAGAAACTCAGGATATAAATGATGTTCCCAATTTAAGCCTGCTAGAAATAATGAAAATCGCGGCTGACCGAGATGCGATTGCAATGCAACTCTCGACAGGATTTCGTGGGATATTTGAGACCGGTATTCCCACTTTAACTACTCAGTGGAACCAATGTGAAAACTGGAAAGATGCAATCGTTTATTGTCATCTGATCCTGATGTCCAAGATCCCTGATACATTAATTGCAAGAAAATGTGGTGAAAAAATTGCAAATGAAGCGGCTAGAAGGTCAGCCATTGTGTCTGACCTGCCGAAAAACTCGATACAATTTCGCACTGCATTAAGTCAATTTGATGAGTGGTTGCGTCTTGAAGGTAACAAAAGAAACCCTGGAAGCAC
>JBEITT010000129.1:0-12453 GCA_040374745.1 Planctomycetaceae bacterium
GGTGGTCACGTCTACCATTCCCTCGATATCACCTATGCCGGTGAGTTCATGCGATGCAGCCATTGCGGGCATCCGATCACTGGTGAGCGGGTCCGCAAGAAGACCAAGGATGGGGATCGGTTTTACACCTATTACCGATGCACATATTACACGAAGCCGGGACATCCACGGATCAGGGTCCGCGAAGCGGACATCGAATCCCAAGTCATGGCTATCTTCAGCAAGATGCGGGTTCAGGACGAGAAGGTGAGGGACTGGTTCCGGTTGGTTCTGGCATCACAGACCCGAGATGCTCAGGCCGATTCGCTGGCTCAACGTTCCGAGCTTCAGCGTCAGGAGACGTTGCTGGTTCAGCAGCAAGATCGGCTGCTTAATCTCAGGCTCTCGGATGACATCGACCAGGATACCTATGCCAGAAAGTCGACCGAGCTTCGCGATAGATTGGCTTCGATCAAGTTGCAACTTGATGCACTGGACCGCTCGCACGACGAGACAGCGGAACTAGCCGCGAAAGTTTTTGAACTCTCGCAAACCTTGAAACAGCAATGGCTTACGGCGGACTATGACGCGAAGCGTCGAATCCTCGAAATCGTGTTTTTGAACTGCACGCTCGAAGGCGTAAATCTTTGCCCCACAATGAGAAAGCCCTTCGACGTACTCGCCGAAGGGCTTGTTTCTGAAAAAAGTCGGGGCGAGAGGATTTGAACCTCCGGCCTCTTGCACCCCATGCAAGCGCGCTAGCCAGGCTGCGCTACGCCCCGAACAGATTTTACGATAAGGGAAAATTGACTTGCTGTCAATACCAATGGAGGCACGCAAAGAGTCGTTTCATTCTGGTCAGCGGAAAATCTGGGGCTGTTACATTCGCAACCCGCAATGAGCCAGAGCCATTTACGAGACTTGCTTATTTTTGACGCGACGGTCATGAGAGTTAAGCGATGCTGAGGCGAGCACAATTCCACTTCACTTCACTTCACTTCACTTCACCTCTATCGCTCTGGAATCAATCAAATCGCTGATTAACAGGGCATTGGCAAGAAGTTTTTGCTGTTTTCAACCACGTTATTAAAGGGTCTCAAACTTTTCAGCCAATCCTGCTTGCAAGAAATACCAAAGTGATTGATGAAATTCCTCGATGGAAGTGTTAATTTATTGCCAGTTCGCGCGGCCGGCGCACACGCTCCTCTCATTTCGATCGATCACTACAGGAGTCAGTACATCATTATGAACCGTTTTTCCCTTTACAGGCTGCTGCCCTTCTCGGCAGGCCTTTCCATTACATTTCTCTGCATCGGGCTCTCACAGGCTCATCAGCCACCGGAAACCAAAGCCCAGGCAAAGTCGCAGGGCGAAGACAAAGCCGACACCACGAAAAAGTCAGATGCTGAAGCCAAATCTGACGATCCTCTGGCCCGCATTCGCGACGAAGGCCTGAACCGCTCGGAAGTCATGAAAACCGCCCTTTATATGACCGACGTCATTGGCCCCCGGCTGACGAACTCGCCGGGCATGAAACGAGCCAACGAATGGGCTGTCAAAAGCCTTAAGGAATATGGTCTCGTTAATGCCAAGCTCGAGCCCTGGGGCCCTTTTGGCACGGGCTGGACACTCAAAAAATTCTCGGCTCAGGTCACTGATCCCCTCTGCATTCCGCTGATCGGCATTCCCAAGGCCTGGTCACCAGGCACGAATGGCGCCGTCAAGGGCGAGATTGTTCACCTTGATGCCATCGACGAAAAAGGCCTTGAAAAATACAAGGGCAAGCTGAAAAACGCGATCGTGCTGGTCGGATCGGCGCGTGATGTTAAAGCCCACTTCGAGCCGGAAGGCGTTCGCTATACACCCGAACAATTGCTGGCTATGGCCAATGCACCCGAACCAGCCGCCGGTGGTTTTCGCCGAGGTGGCCCAGGTGGTGGCGGTGGCCCGGCAATGAAAAATGCTGGCGAAGCCGCTAAAGCCGAACCAGGCAAAGACCAGCCCAAGGGCAAGCGTGGCGGTGGTCAGGGTGGCGGTCGGGGCCAGGGTGGTGGACAAGGTGGCGGTGGTCGGGGCCAGGGCCAAGGTCAGGGCCGAGGTGGTGAGCCGCCGAAAGGTGAGCAGGCCAAGGCTGAGCAAACCAAGAATGTGATCAACCAGATACGCGGACAGGCTTCGTTCCCCTCGCAGCGGCTGAAGTTTCTGCTGGAAGAAGGTGCGGCAGCCACAATTGAGCCAAGCTTCACCGGCGATGGCGGCACGCTTTTCGTGATGTCGGCCAGTGTGCCCCAGCCTGCTTCTAAGGAAGGCGAAGCTCCCCGTGGCTTTGGTGCCCGCGTGAATGCTTACGACAAGAATGCTCCGGCCACAGTGCCACAGATTGTGGTAACCATTGAGCATTTCAACCGCCTGGCCGCCATGCTGAAGGCTGGCGAGAAGCTGAAGGGCGAAGTGGAAATTGCCGTGGAATTCCAGAAGGACGACCTGATGGGCTATAACATGGTGGCCGAAATTCCGGGCACCGACCTGAAGGACGAAGTGGTTATGCTGGGCGGCCATTACGATAGCTGGCATGGCGGCACGGGCGCAACCGACAACGCTGCCGGATGCTCGGTGGCCATGGAAGCTGTGCGCATTATTCAGAAACTTGGCCTGAAGCCTCGCCGGACGATTCGTATTGCCTTGTGGAGCGGTGAAGAACAGGGCCTGCTTGGCTCGCGTGGCTATGTCGGCCAGCAGTTCGGCAAGCTGCAGAATGCCGGTTCGGGCATGGAAGGCATGTTCGCCGGGCAGATGAACCCGTCGGCCCCGATCATCAAAACCGCGGCCTACGACAAATTCCAGGTCTATTTCAACCTTGATAACGGCACTGGCAAAATTCGCGGCGTACACCTTCAGGGCAACGAAGCCGCTCGTTCCACCTTCCGCAAATGGCTGCACCCGTTTGCCGACCTTGGTGCCAATACAATCACCGCCAATAACACCGGCGGCACCGACCACCTTTCTTATGACTCGATCGGCCTGCCCGGCTTCCAGTTCATTCAGGACGAAATTGAATATGATGCCCGCACGCACCACTCCAATATGGACGTTTATGACCGCCTTCAGGCCGATGACCTGAAGCAGGCTTCAACCATTATGGCATCGCTTGTTTGGCAGGCTGCCAGCATGAACGAACGCTTTCCCCGCAAGCCTATTACCCGGCCTGTCATGACCGAGGAAGAAGCCAAAAAGAAGAGCGAAACGCCAGAAGCGAAGAAGTCGGCCACTGCCGCCGACTGATCGCCGCAATAGGCTGCTGATTATAAAACAAAAGCCATCGGCCCAAGTGGTCGATGGCTTTTATAATTTATTATTCGAAAGGGCTTTACTTCACCTGACGACCGGCCAGGTTCGACCATGCGGCAATAGCTTCAATCGTCAGTCGCACAGCTTTGCGAAGCTCGGGCTTTTCTGCCTTGGCATCATCAGCAGCCGGTGCCATCGTGATCTCATAATCATCGGCAGGTTCAGGCTCAAGTGACGTGACGGCAAGCCATTCTGCATCACTGATTTCAACCGCTTTTGGCGTGGAAAACTGCAGATTACTCAAAACCGTTTCAGGCGCATCGGCGGCAATCGTTTCAACCTCGGCCCATGACCCATCTGGCCCGTCAACAAATATCGTTTTGCTGATCTCAGCCAAATTTAGATCGGCCTGATGCTCTTTCAAATCATCAGCCGGCGGGGCTGGTGGCAGTGATGTCGCAGGTTCAGCCAAAGCAATTTTGCTGACATGGTGGGCCGCTTCTTCAAGTGAAAAAGCAGAGGCATCTTGGGCGAATTGATCTTGAATCACGTCAAAAGCCAGGTCGATGGGCGACTCAACCTTATCCTTAGCATCAACTTTTTTCACTTCGGCCGCCGGCTTCAGAAGCTCCACTTCATTCGAAGGAAAGAGAGAGACAGGCGATGGCGATTCGGCCAGCGGCAATGCCAGCGCGGCATTCTGAATCTCTTTGGAATTGTCGGCCAGATAGCTCGAGATAGGCGCAATGGTCTCGAAGATTGGCTCGTTACGAACCGTTGACAGCATCTCAGACAATTCGCTGTTAACCAGTTGATAAATATCGTTTGGCGATTGGCGGTCAGGCAGGGGAAGACTGAGCGCAAATACAGAAGCTACAAGCAATAAGCGAATAGCCATGGGAGGGCACTCCTGACAAATTGACCGGCCGCCCCATCGCCCTCCCTGGACCTGAAGGCAGCCTTGCTGTTGATCAAAAACTGATCTCTTAAATTACCTATCGACATTGTTAAATAATTCTCTTTACTAAATTGCGTAGTTTTTATGGGTCAGTAGAAATAATAGCTCTGCGTAATATGCACGGATTTCTTAAAGATTGCGGGCTTAATTCATGTTGCGAAAAGTTGGGAAAGGGGTATGATACTGCCCAATTCAGGATGTCATGGTCAGGGCCAGGGAGCGGTCATGGGTAAGAAGGCGTTGGTCACTGGTGCGGCAGGGTTTATTGGTAGCCACCTGGTTGAGGCTCTGGTCTCTGCCGGGCATCAGGTTCGTGCTTTTGTGCGATATAACGGCCGAGACGACCGCGGCCACCTCGATCGCCTGCCTAAATCCATTCTCGACCATGTGGAAGTGCGTCGTGGCGACCTGAAAGACCCTGAAGCCGTTCGCTCGGCAGTGGCCGGTCAGGAATGGGTGCTGCATCTGGGTGCGCTGATCGCCATTCCTTATTCGTATCAAAATCCGCTGGATGTGGTGCAGACCAACGTGCTGGGCACCACCCATGTGCTTGATGCCTGCCGGGCCAGCCAGTCAATTGAGCGAGTCGTCCTCACAAGCACCTCGGAAGTCTATGGAACTGCTCAATATGTGCCTATCGACGAGAAACACCCGCTGGTCGGCCAGTCGCCCTATGCCGCCACCAAAATTGGCTCCGATGCCATGGGCCTATCCTATTACCGCTCGTTCCAGTTGCCCGTGACGGTGCTTCGCCCGTTTAACACCTTCGGGCCAAGGCAATCGGCCAGGGCCATTATCCCGTCAGTCATCAGCCAGGTGCTGGTGAATCCAAAAATCAGGCTTGGCTCACTAAGCCCTAGGCGAGACCTGACTTATGTGAAGGACACAGCAGCCGGATTCATGGCCATTGCCGCATGTGATGCCGCCTTGGGGCGAACAGTGAATATCGGCCGGGGTGAAGATCTGACAATCGGCGAGCTGGTTGAGTTGATCGGCCGGATCATTGGTGTGAAGATCGAGGTTGAAACCGACCAGCAACGCGTCAGGCCGGAAAAGAGCGAAGTTGGCCGACTGTTGGCCGGCACAGAATTGGCCCAGGAGCTTTTCGGCTGGAAGTCAGCCTACACGCTGGAGCAGGGCTTGCGCGAGACCGTGGAATATATTCGCCAGCATCTGTCTGATTATCGCGTCGGCCAATACACCACCTGACAACGCACAAACCCGGGTCGCAGGCATCTGCCAATAAACCGCAGGCCTTATCCCCTGCCCTTATCGCTTCACAGCCTGATAAAGCATCACATTTTTGGTGGAACCGCCGACGCTTACGACATCTTTCAGGCCATCGCCATTGATGTCGCCTGATCTCAGATCCTGCGCGGCGATGTTCGGGTCGATCACGGTTTTTTGCCAGCTGCCGCCCACCAGTCGATAGCCGTTCACGCTGGTGCCCTTGCCCCGATAACCGGCAAAGACTTCATCGGTGCCATCGCCATCAATATCGGCCACGCACAGGGCATGGCCATCGGTCATCGTGTTATCAAGCTGGAATCGTGGGCCAAAGTCGACAGAATCGGCCTGCCGCTCGGGCACAAGCACCACATCCGTGCCGTGCCATGGCTCAACCGTAGCAAAAAACGACCGACCATCAGCAAATTTGCCGCGATGAATCTCGCTGGCACCTGTTTTGGGCCGATCGCCCGAAGCTCCCACCAGCAATTTCGTGCTCACCCAGGCGTTATCCACAAACCGGTGCCGCCACACACCCTCATTGCTGGCACTTAAAATCTCGCTTTTGGGCTCCTGCCCAAGCCAGGGCACCACGCCAATGGCATGCATCACCAGTTTCCTGGAAACCGCCGACTTCTCATCAGACCGGCCCGAGAAAAGCACCGTCAGCTCGGCCCCTTCCTGCTGAAATTCTGGCGGCGTGGCCCCTGCCCCAAAGATGGGAGCAATCGCCAGGTCGGGCTTTTTGTCGCCATTAAAATCAGCCCAGCGCAGGCGATGAATGCTCGGGAAGTCGCCCATCGGATCATATTTCCAGCCTTCGCCGGCCTGCCTTGCCAAAAGCAGCTTGCCCCGCTTCGGCTGATTCATCTCAAATTCATAAGCAATGGCCACTTCGGCCTTGCCATCGCCATCAATGTCGGCCGTAGCCGTGCTGATCACCCCCGGCGTGGTTTTGCCGTCACTCACAATTCGCTTTTGCCAGGTCGGGTTCTCATACCACGCCACCGTGCCACCGCCCAGGGCCACCACATCCGGCTTGCCATCGCCGTTAACATCGGCAATTTCCACCTGATAGGCACCAGGCAGGTTGGCGTCAATCACAATTCGTTTCAGGCCATAACCATCTCGCCCGAAAGCAATAAGATCATCCCCGGCCTGAGCCTGCAAAAGGCTCAGGCCAAGCCATGCACAGATCAGCAGTTTTCTCATGTTCAGCTTATTTCCCCGGCTCAAATCTCAGGCCGGCATAATCTTCATAGCGATGATAATTCAGTATCGTCAGCGGGGCGCACGAGCCCAGCTCGGGCTCCGTCCCCTTCGGGCCATAATCATAATAGCTAAGCTGAAATTGCCATACATCGCCCGGCTTCGGCCGGCCACCGGTCGGTGCAAAAAGCGTCCACGGAATGCGGCCTTCCACCGTCCACTTTTTGTCGTTTTCGCCCGGCTTTTCCAGCGAGCCATCCACCTGCACGGCCACCGTCATGCCCTGGTGCGGCTTGGCGGCCAACTCTTCAAATGAATAACCCCGGCGCGGGAATGGCAGTTCAAGAATCGTGCCAAGCGGGTTCGCCTGAAGTTCGTAATAGGCCGGACCGGTTTTGGAAGGCTTGAAAAACAGCTCAAACACATCGCCCAGCCACAGCGTATCGTTCCTCTTGGTGCCAAAGGCTTTCAGATATTTGTCAGGCAGTTCGGCGAAGTAATACATCGCTTCGTCGTCCCACAAAATCCGGGCTTCGTGCGGCATCTTAGGCTGCTGGCCGGCCCAGAATGCACCAAAGCTCTTGATGGGCAGAGCGGCGGCCCATTCGGCCTCATCGGCTTTGCCGTCAATCGTCGGGGCGTTTGGTGTGCGTTTCGCTGTAAAGACTGGCTGTGAAAGTGCTGTCAGGCGAATCACTTCCGCCACGCGCCGGCCTAGTGCCTGCGACGCCTGTGGGGTGAAATGCACGCCGTCTTTAACCAGCGATTTTTCGAGATCCAGATTCCTGGCAAATGTGTAAAGGTCATTCACCTTCACTTCCGGAAAGTCTCTCAGCACGCCCCGGGCTGCGTCGTTATAGGCACGCACATCGGCATCAAGCCGGTCAAATGGCTTGTTGGCCTTGTGCCGCTCGTCAAGCACGGGGGTGGTCAGGGCCAGAATCACCGTCGCCTTGGTCTCTTTGGTAATCCGGTCCAGAATTTTCCGCATATTCTCCTTATATTCCGCCAGTTCCACCTGATGCTTGCCGGTCTTTCGGTCCAGCTTAAGGTCGTGCAGGCCGGCATTAATGTGAACCACATCAGGCTGGGCCGAGATCACCCAGGCATCAAGGTTTTTCAGCACATTGGCAGAATCGCCGCCATTCTCTTCAGGGCTGCGAAAATCCACCTGATTGTTGTAAAATTTGATCGTATTCGGCGCATATCCCATGCGAATCGAATCGCCCACAAGCACAACAACCGGCTTTTTGGCCTTCTGGCCTGATTTCGCCGGTGCATTTTGCCGGGTGCTCTGCGCCTTTTCCTGTTGTGCACTGGCTGATAAGCCACTCACAATCAATGCGGCCAGACAACTGCAAATCAAACGGATTAAGAACATGGCGGATAGTTCCTCAAGGGCAAGTCATTACTGGTAAATGATTAATCTAAACAATCCCGGGCGGTCAGACAATAACGCGGATTTGTTCGCTGGTTAATTAATCTGAAATCAGCAGACTGACTTTGCAATATGCAACCGTTCTTCATATCGACAGGCAAGCCGGCGGCTGTTGATATTCAGTATTTCAAGAATTCGGAAGACATCGTCCATCGGCCAGCATTCCAAACGGGCCCGCTGGACAATTGCCAGATTTTCCCCTTGGGCTCCGCCAGACTTATACTGATTGATGATAAGTTCAGCCAGAGGGTCTCCTGAAAAATATCTCTGAAAAAGACCAAAGTCGGCATGATCTAACTCGTACCAAAGTACCTGGCCCTGGAGATGCTCAACCCACCTTTGTCGCAAAAATCGGTCCCAGTGACGGGCCACCCAGTCATGGATCGCTTTCTCGCCAAGATCCCGACCCGCTTTCTCACTTTCAATCCACTTGTGTACACTTAGCTCAC
Organism: Planctomycetaceae bacterium; assembly: GCA_040374745.1. GTDB lineage: Bacteria > Planctomycetota > Planctomycetia > Isosphaerales > Isosphaeraceae > QWQI01. The sequence goes on from JBEITT010000129.1 coordinate 8,549, forward strand.
GTGAGGTTGCTTCCTGTAAGCTTTGTCTATGATCAAACATTGCCATCATGTGGATAACCATTACCGAGTTTTGCACTCTACTTGAGAGTTGAAGGTGAGACTCAGAATTATAAGTTTTTTTTATGGCTTTCGCCAAGAGTAAATTCACATTTCCTTTTTTGAGGGGTGCTTTTTCGCAACATCACCTTGGAGGCCAACGGGTTGAATGCAGAGTCGCCATCTAGTGAATCCACTTGACAGAATCTCAAATTAGTTTATTGATAAAGCCTGAGTATCTGTACGGGATATGATTCCGTTGCATTGATACGGCTCGCTCGAGCCACACCGGGCAAGGATGCCCAAATAGATCGCTACTCGACATGGAAGTTTTGGAGGACTCGCACTTGCGTCTATTTCACACCAATCGGCGGGAAGCCTTGGCGACAATAGGAACAGTGGCCCTCCTGGCCGGTGCTGATAAGGCAAAACCGACCTCACCCAAGCTGGCCTCGGCTCCTCCGCAATTCAATGAGATGGTAGGCGACTGGGCTGTTGTTGTTGCCCAACGAAATAAAACTGTCGAAGGTGTTGGCCTGGTAGTGGGCCTTAACGGCACAGGCTCCGACCCTGAGCCCGGCGTTTATCGTGAAGATCTGCTTGAACAGATGCGTAAAGCCGGAGTTGATGCTCCCAACAAAATTCTTGCTTCACCTAACACATCTCTTGTGCTTGTCAAAGCTACTATCCCGCCGGGAATCGCGCCCACCGATCCGCTTGATGTGACCCTTGAACTCACACCCAACAGCGGAACCACCAGCCTTGAAGGTGGCTTTCTCATGAGAACCCAACTGCGAGAGGTTCTCCTGACAGATAAAGATATTAAAGAAGGATTTTCAATAGCTTCGGCAGTTGGCCCTGTGATCATCGGCGATTCCAAAAATCCAGAGAACCCGAAGGCAGGACGAGTGCCAGGTGGCTGCAGAGTTAAAAAGGAAGTACCTTACAGGCTTGCTCTTCTTGAAAAGCACCAGAGTATTCGTTCGGCCGCTATACTGCAGGAGGTTATTAACCGACGCTTTGCAGTTCGTATTGGCCCCGAATCCAGGGGTGTCGCCACTGCCAAGACGGATGAATATCTTGAATTAAAAGTGCCCACGGTTTATCACCAGAACCAGGCCAGGTTCTTTCAGGTGATCAAACTATTGCCGCTGATTGATCGACCTGAGTTGCGCCAAAATCGTATTGATAAGTGCGCTATGGAACTTGACAACGCCAAAACCGCGGGAATCGCGGCACTTAAGCTCGAAGGGCTTGGCCCGGCAGGGGTTGAGACTCTCGAAAAAGTACTGGTCCACAAAGACCCCCAGTGCCGTTTCTTTGCTGCCGAGGCTCTGGCCTATCTTCAAAAGGAAAGCGGAATTGACGTCTTGAAAGAGACTGCCCTGAAAACCCCAGAGTTCCGTGCATTTGCCTTGGCTGCCCTCGCCGCCGCCGACCAGCCCGCTGCCATGATTGCTCTGAGAAGTTTAATGGGAAGTTCTGATCCCGTGATCCGTTATGGAGCATTTGCTGCCCTACGTACCGCCGATCCTGATAACCCTTACCTTGGAAAGGTTGCCATACTGAAAGATAAGTCAGATGAGCCGTTGGACAATATGGCTGCTGCAATTGTTGATATACAGTCCAGGCGTCGGCGTGGCACTCGGCTCGACGAACCTTTTGAACTTTATGCGGTTGAATGCAGTGGCCCTCCGATGGTTCACTACACGCGGTCGAACCGTGCTGAGATTGTGATATTTGGAGCCGGCCAAAAACTGGAACCACCGATTGTTCTGGGAGGTGGTGGCTCAATTATCATTAATGCATCGGAAAGCGATCAGAAGGCCGAGATTTCACGAATTACGCGTAATAATCTGGACTCAGGTACTAAAGTAAATTCTGATCTCACACTTCGGAGCATTATTCGAGAAACAGCCAACCTTGGAGCAACTTACCCCGAAATCATTCAGCTTTTGGAATCGGCCAACCGCCAGCACAACCTTCAGGGTAATCTTTTGGCCGATGCCCGCCCTGCTGCTTCAGTTGATTACACCCAGGCCCAGATTGCTGGTAAAAAAGTTGGTGACGCCGCCAAAAAGGATTCATCCGTCAGTCGGGCCTCAGGATTAAAAGAATCGGATGATGAGGAAGGGAAACCATCACGGGTTCTGAAACTACCAAAGTTCCGTATCTTCAACCGCAGCGACTCCACCAGCAACGAATCCGAAAAAAATACGGAACCGGCAGAAGTCCCCAAAATTCCTCAGCCTAGAACTAAACCAGGGCTCAACCTTCTTAATAGATTGCAGTCTCCGCCTCGTCTACCACAGCAGGACAATTGAATGTAACATCATTGTCAGCAGTAGCATATGGTACCCGATGGGGTTGTTCCACAGAACTGGAACGACCCCTTTTTTATGTTCATTCATCCCATTTATCCCTAACCAATAACTTTGCTCTTTCTAGCTAAATTACTCTAATTGCCAATTTTAATCCATTCGTTATTAAAGTTGTGAGTCTCGTTGTACGAAAATTAGTTGTGACGGTTAGGTCTGATACTTAAGGAGGAACGCCAGTACCGCCTTGAGTGGTCCGAACCGGGCAAGTCATCCCTTGAGCAAGGATGAATCTGTGAGCGAGTTGAAGCCAATCCCCTGGTTTCTGTCGTTTTCGTCTGTTGATTCAGTGTGAAAAGTGGCTGGGCAGGATTGTCCGGTTGTTCACAGATAGAAGTTGTGAGGCATTCCTTCACTTCAATGTTGGCTGAAAGGATTTGGCTGACGAGGTGTAGGGAAGTCAAGGCAATGTACCGTCGGACCGTTCCGGAAGGTTGATGAGTCAACCTCCGAGGTCTCGCACAACTAGGAAGCGAGTGGAGTCCTCGATATGAAAAAAGTATATACCACAGGGCAAGTCGCCAAGATTTGCAAAGTGGCTCCGCGGACAGTGAGCAAATGGTTTGATTCGGGACGTCTGCGTGGTTACCGGATTCCCGGTTCCCAGGATCGCCGAATTCCCCGCGAACACCTGCTGCGGTTCCTTAAGGAACACGGCATGCCACTGGGTGATCTGGAAGCCGAAGTTTACAATAAGATTTTAGTGGTTGGTGCTGATGCACCTCTACTCGGCCAGATTAAAGATAACTTACGTGAGAGCGATGATTTCCGTCTGGAAACTGCACAATCAGGCTTTGAAGCCGGAATTCGTGCAGAGAGCTTTCACCCGGATTGCATTATTATCGATATGGCAATTGGCCGTATTGAAGCTGGTCAGATCGCTCAAAATCTGCGTCGTAGTCAGGATCATGTGAATACTATCCTGATTGCTCTGACGAGTGAAACTCCTGGCCCGGAAATTAACGCCCTGGGATTTAACGATGCCTTCAAGAAGCCCTTTGATGGCAGTCTTCTTAGCGAACGCATCAAGCGTTTCATCAATGACAAGAAATCTGACGAGATTTGATGTTCAACCGGGGTAAAGCCCCTTTGGATTTTCAAATTTCACGAAATTCACCCGTAATGACAATTCCCCACAAATGTCATCACGGGTGAGTATCTATTTCATGCTGGACGTTTTATTTCATAATTTTTCTGTTTATCTCATATACAACATCGTCTGATTGCCTGTTCTCTTTACATCATCAGATTGAAATGATACGAATTTTCTCTGTCGTAACGAAATGACGATGGTACCAAGCAGCATAGTTTGATGACTGGCACTCTACAATTTCCGATCACTTCCTTCTGAGTTGATGGTATTTGCTTTATTGGCTCAGATCAAGTGACCCGGCGTGTGTAGTTCACGCGGCGGCCGCGCTGGAAGGTTACGATATTCAGGTCAAGGGCGTTGATCTTGCCATCGCCATTGACATCGCCCACCCAGTTATA
>JBEITT010000075.1:0-26462 GCA_040374745.1 Planctomycetaceae bacterium
CATAGCAGATCAATCAAAGCTGTTGGCATTAAACGCGACGATTGAGGCAGCTAAGGCAGGCGAGCAGGGTAAGGGATTTGCGGTGGTGGCAGCCGAAGTAAGAAATCTTGCAGAGCAATCGAAGATGTCGAATGCGAAGGTACGACAGATACTGGGAGATATTCAGAAGGCGACAAATACGGCGGTACTGGCAACCGAGCAGGGCACGAAGGGCGTGGAAGCCGGCATGAATCTTGCGGAACAGGCAGGCGATGTCATTCACAAGTTGACGACGAATGTCGAAGAATCCACCAGCCAGGTAGAAGAATATCTGGGTTCCAGCCGTCAAACCAATCATGATCTGGAACAGATTACAGTAGCTATCAGAGAAATCAGCGAATCTACGCGATCTTTTGTTGATGGGGCCCGTCAGGCTAGAAACGCGGCGCAGGAGCTGGTTGTACTGGCTCAGCGACTCAGTGAAATCGCCGGCGTTGAAAAAAACCGTACGAGTGTCGCAAAGGCAAGTCAACCCAGGTTAACCGATCGTAAACTCAGGTCATTGAGGGGCTGATTCAATGAGTGTACCCGTTGCCAGCGAACGTGTTCTGACGGATGACCAGATAAGACAGGTTCTTGAGCGTCGTGCGAAAGAACTGGCCAGAACATCAAAAGAGGATGTGGTTCAGGACTTCTCTGAATTCATCATAGTAACAATCGGGTTGGAGAAACTGGCACTTGAGATACGATCCATTCAGGAAATTCAGACACTTCGTGGGTTGACCAGCGTGCCAGGTGCCAATGATGTCTGGAGTGGCGTCGTTAATCTGCGGGGCCGTCTTCTGCCTGTACTTGATCTGGCCAGGACACTGGGTATTCCCTCCGAATCAAGGGAAACGAATAACGGTGGCAGAATCGTTGTCGTCTCGCTGGGTCAATATCATATGGGGTTGCTGGTGGAAGATGTCCTGGGTGTGAAAGAAATTCCCAATGGCAGCATCCGGCCCTCTCTAGTTGACAGTTCAAGCCAGGCCCGTGAGATCATCTCGGGAATAACAGCCGATATGATCAGTGTGCTGGACCTGAATGCCCTGGCGTCTGATCCGCGCGTCATGATTCAGGAATAATTGAAGTAATAGAATCTGTCTGATACTTGACAACGAACAAATGATTCTGCGAGGCCCGGACCATGGCCGGTGATTATGGCGACCTGATGGCAAAGCTGATTGAGGCCTTCGAAGGCGAGGCCCAGGAGCGTATTCAGGAACTTAACAAAGCTACGCTGGCCCTTGAACAGGCGAGTGACCCGGCTGAAGTGGCCGACCTGATTAAGGTTATTTTTCGTGAGGCCCATACACTCAAGGGCACGGCCGGTGGCCTGGGTCTAAAGTCGATCGAACGTGTGGGTCATAGTATGGAGACGGTCTTTGGCCTTCTGCGATCAGGCGAAATTGGAACTTCGCCTGATATGTTTGACGTGATTTACCGATCACTCGATGCCATTGGCGATCTTGCGACTTCAGCCGCACGTGGACAGGCAGAGTCTGTGGATGTGGCTCCGCTTGTCGATGCCCTGAATCAGATTGCTGCCAAACCTAAAGCGATAAACGAACCTGAGACTCAAGCAGCAGAGTCTGGCCAGATTCCATCGGCTGAAACCGGCGACGATGGCTCGAAGAAAAACAAGAAGAAACAGCCTGGCAGCAAAGATAAACCGGTCGAACCTGCTCAGGAATCCCAACAAACTGCCGAGTCAGCAAGATCTTCCCCACCAAAACTGCTGATTCCGGGCAAATCAAATCAAAAATCAGTAGCAACTGCAGAATTGGCAACTGCCCATGAATCAAACGATGGCAATATTAAAGATTTAGAAGAAGAAGACCAGTCCATTGCTGTTGTCAGGGCAACAGAGTTACCTGCCTCCAAAGCTGCAGTTGAGGTCGCCACACAGGCTTCAGAAAAATCGACTGTTGGTGCCCAAATAACTCCGGATAAGCCGAAAAAAGCCGTAGAATCGGTTGTTAAACCCAATGAAAGCACGGTTGTTCCACAAGCCCAGCAGGCGCGTGCACCTGAAGAATCGATACGGGTTTCAACAGGCAAGCTCGATATTTTAATGGAGCAGGTTGCTGAATTACAGACAGCAAGAATTAACGCAGAACAACGACTCACGGAAGTTCGTGAGATGCTGGAACGCGTTGAGGCATGGGATATTGAGTGGCGACAGATTCGTTCAGAACTTTGGCGGATGGGCCTGACAAGTGGCTCAAGCAGCGGTCATGTTCATGCAAGTGGCGAACCAGGAAATTTACAAATCAACAGTGATGTCAGATCCTTCCAAAATCTATCACTTTTTTTGGAGTCAAACGCTAACCATCTGCGAAATTCTGTCGGTCAGCTGACGGGACTTGTTCGCAATTTTGATTCAGACAGCCGACGTATGGCGCAAGTCATGGCCGATTTGCAGGATGGGGTCAGACGCATCCGCATGTTGCCCATCTCAACAGTTTTTGAAACGTTCCCCCGACTTGTTCGCGATACCGCCCGATCAGTTAACAAGGAAGTTAACCTGATCATCAAAGGCGGAGAGAACGAAGTCGACAGAACAATTCTTGAACAGGTTAAAGCACCACTGGTACACCTTTTACGTAACGCAGTGGATCATGGTCTTGAGTCATCGGAAAAACGCGAGGCGGCAGGCAAACCGCGTCAGGGGCGGCTTGAGTTGACGGCAGCCCAGCGTGGTGCGAATCTGCAGGTGGAAGTCTCAGAAGATGGTGGCGGGATCGATGTGAATCGAGTGCGTGAGTCAGCTGTGCGTAAGGGTTTATTGACTCAGGAGGCCGCAGCGGCAATGCCCGACCAGGAGGCCATGTGGCTAATTTTCCGTCCGGGATTCAGTACAAAGTCTGAAGTGACAGACCTGTCCGGGCGTGGTGTTGGACTGGATGTGGTTCGAGAGAATGTCGAAGGTCTGGGCGGGATGATTGATGTGAAGTCCGAACTGGGCGTTGGTACCACCTTTACATTGACCCTTCCAATGTCGGTTGCCACCACTCTGGTGATGATAGTTGAATGTGGCACTCGCCGATTTGCTCTACCCGTAACTAATATTCTGCGAATTATGAAAATACGGCCTTCGGAAATCGGACAACTCAGGGGCAGGGCGGCCATTGATTTCGAAGGCAGGCCAATTGCACTGACGCAATTATCGAGCGCACTGGGCATGGGTGAAACGGCCGCTGATCTTCGTGAAGGTAAATCAGTGCAGGCACTTATCGTGGGTTCGGCAGACCAACGTTATGCATTTTTGGTTGATGGGATACTGGGTGCCCAGGAAGTGGTGGTGAAGAGTCTTTTGCCTCCTCTGGATCGTGTTCGCAGGGTGGCTGGTGCGACAATTTTGGGAACGGGTGAAGTCGTAATGGTGGTAAATGTGGCCGACCTGATCAGATCGTCGTCGATGCACAACCTGGCCTTTGCGATGAGTAAGGGGGGCAGTTCTCCGCAGTCTTCTGAGATCGTTCGCCCTTCTGTCAAAACAAGTGAACCGCCACTGGTTCTTTGTGTTGATGATTCCTTCACAACACGAACGTTGGTTAAATCAATTGTTGAGGCTGCCGGCTATCGAACAAAACAGGCGGCCGACGGTCTTGAAGCATGGAATATCCTTCAGACCGAGCCAATTCAGCTTGTGGTAACCGATGTCAATATGCCTCGCATGGATGGATTTGAATTGACGAAAACTATTCGCAAGAATTTGCAAACAAAAGACTTGCCTGTGATTTTAGTGACATCGCTGGATAGCCCTGAAGAACGTGCCGAGGGTGTTGAGGCAGGTGCCGATGCACATATAGTGAAAGGTGCTCTCCGGCAGGAGGACTTGCTTGAGACCATTAAACGATTGCTATGAGTGGCACATGAGGAAAAAAACAGGAGTCTGGCTTGACAAATTGACGATCAAATGGGCATGATACTTTAATCGTATTAGGAAAAATCCTGCCGTGACAGGTTCACGGTCTTCTCCAGAATCGCAGATATAGAAGATGTCGATAGACAAGAGCTTGAAGCGTGGTGGCGGCCTTGCCCGTGTTCGCAATGTGCTTCGTCGCCCAGAGCGACTTGCCCTTCTTCAGGAAGACGGCAAATGGGATGCTGAAAAAGGTATTTTCAACATTCCCAAAACGAAATACCGCAAGTTGGCTCCTGGTCAATCAGGTCCTAAACGAGAAGGTTGATCCCTTCCTGTCCGTATATTTTTACTGAGCCGCTCCCGATCTTTTTATCTGAATGAGATAAACAGGGTCCCAAGGGCGGCTAATTTTTTGACCCATGGTACTTGCTTGTCATCGCGACTCTTCCTTTATTGTGTTTTGATAGTCTGTGCCAGCACAGCCGGTGGCCTCCTGCCACTGATAAGAGTCGTAACCCATGTTCGAATGCAGCTTTACCTTAGCTTTTCAGCTGGTGTTATGCTGGGTTCGGCCTTGCTTCATATGCTTCCTGAGGCAGCCGAGATTGGTGGGCCGGGCGTTGTGCCATGGGCATTACCCGGGCTACTGACACTTTTCATGATCGAACGCTTCTTCAGCTTTCATCATCATGAATTTGAAGTCGCTGACGAAGAATTAAAACAGCAGTCATCGCAAGAAAATCATGATCACACATGCAGTCACCTTCATGATCATGGCCATGGGCAATCCGGTTTGAAGGCAGGATTTCACTGGAAGGCCGCAACGATTGGACTGACACTGCATTCACTTCTTGGTGGCGTGGCTTTGGCCTCGGCTGATGCGATTGGAAAGGGTGAATCATGGTTTCTGGCACAGGGTGTTTTCCTGGCCACATTGCTTCACAAGCCTGCTGATGCTCTGACTATCACAAGCCTTATGAAACATGGGCAAGAGAAATCTGTGGTTGCCCACTTTGTTAATTTAATTTTTGCCCTCATGATCCCGGCTGGAGCTGTCGTTTTCAGCCTTGGTCAGTCACAACTTGCACTTTGGCAGAAAGATACGATTCAAAATATCACTGCCGCCGCTTTGGCCTTCTCATCCGGGACATTTCTTTGTATCTCGCTTAGCGATTTATTGCCTGAATTACACTTTCACAGCCACGACCGAGTTAAACTTTCGCTGTCTCTACTGGCCGGAGTGGCCCTGATGGCTCTGGTTGCTGTTTTTGGTGAATAAGCAATTATGGTTTTGGGGATTGCCGCTTCGCTGGAAGTTTCTGGCAGACCGGGCAGTAGTGGGTGGGTCGGTTGACCAGACCAATGATTTGTGTTTTCACAATCGCGGTACCACATTCCGGGCATGGTTCCCCACCGTGGCCATACATTGCGTTAATCGCAAGGAAACCACCCTCAAGGCCCAGCACGGTACGGTAGCCAGCATCAAAGCTCGTACCTTCGGCTTCAATCGCTTTATTCAGAACAATGCTCATATTCTGATGAATTTTCTGAATTTCTGTTTTTTTTAGCAGAGCAGAAACTCTCTCGGGATGCACTTTTGATGCGAATAGAATTTCGTCGGCATAGATATTGCCCACGCCACTCACGATTTTCTGGTCCATCAGTGCAGGCTTGATGGGGCGCGAGGTTTTTTTAAGCCGATGGGCGAGTTGATCGCAAGTAATTACCAAAGCATCCTCAGCCTGCGACCGGGATATCGCTTCTCCAGCTTTGGCAAGATTGTCATAAAGTCTGATTCGACCTAATCTTCTGATGTCACAAAACCAAATCTTGTCGGGGTTGCCGCTTGTGTGAAATATCATCCTGGCATGCTCTGGCCGCTCAGGCTGAACCAGCCAGAATCCTCCAGTCATTCTTGGTTCAATCACCAGCACAGGGCCGGAATCAACCTCAATCAGTACCCATTTGCCGCGCCTATGAATTTCTGTAACTGTTTTATTAATAAGGGATTTACAGATCGAATCATGGTCGCATCCGTGAAGAAGAAATGCGTCGAGAGTCTCGACCATTCGGATCTGCGTTTGAAGCATGGCCGGTCTCAGGCCCCGCACCATCGTTTCAACTTCGGGTAATTCCGGCATAGACTTTATGATCCTTTGCTAGTCTGTTTGCCGATATTTTGAATTAAGGGAAGGACCGTCTGCAAGATGTGGACTGGTTTTTTGATGGATCACAGGGTCAGAGGGATTTGGCTAAACTTCAATAATCTTTCAAAATCTTTCAATCGTTTCCTTGAAGTGACAAGGAATAATATGATAGATTTTGATAGAAATCAGTCAATTATTGAAAAGGTGTCAGAAGCACTTGGTCATTGAGCAGCGTCGGCAACAACTTCTGGAACTCATTAATGAGCGTGGTTTTGCCACTCTTTCTGAGTTAGTTTCTGCGCTCGGTGTCTCTGAATCTACTGTCCGGAGAGACCTTGAAGCACTGGATCAGGCTGGTCTTGCAAGGCGGACTCATGGCGGGGCTGCCTGTTCTGCAGAATTGCGAACCATGCCTGCACTTGAAGATCGAGCTGGGTCGATGTCGGTTGAAAAGCGATCAATCGGCAGGGCGGCAGCGGCTTTGGTTGCTGATGGCGAAAGTGTGTTGCTTGATGGTGGCACAACGACCCTGGAGGTAGCCAGGTCTCTTTGCGGCAGACCATTGCAGATTGTGACCAATAGCCTTCCTATCGCTGCGATGGTTTCCGGGCATCCGGAAACAGACTTGATTCTGGTGGGTGGCTATGTTTACCCACGAACAGGTGTGGCAATGGGCCCCATGTCGATAGCCGCTCTGCAAAGTCTTCGAGTTCGCTATGTTTTTCTGGGTGCGGCAGGCATTGTAGGCGATGGGATATACAACTCCAATACAATCCTGGTTGATACGCAACGACAGATGATGAGTGTGGCTCAGGACGTTGTCGTGGTAGCTGATCGCACCAAGTTTGGCAGATTGTCGCTATCAAGGCTTTGCGGGCTGAACGAAATTGGTCATTTTGTGACTGACAGCGGCATCACAGGCGATCAAAAAAACATGATTCGCCAGTCAGGTATTCATCTAATACAAGCCATATCGCATGATTTTTCAGGTGTTACGGCAGTCAGGGGGAATGCATGAGTTCTTCAGTCGCAGGCTCGCTCTCACGCGAGGCGGTTGAGCGTATCGTTCGCGAGAGCCTGGCACGGCGATTTGGCCAGCAGGCAAATACTGATAGCGTTTATCGTCCGAATCTGGTGGTGAATATCTCCGCCCGGCATTGCCATCTGAACCAGGATGCTGTTGATGTTCTCTTTGGGCCAGGGTACCAGCTCTCGCCGATGAAAAAGCTTTATCAGGATACGGACTTTGCTGCCAACGAGACCGTATCGATTGTCGGCCCCAGGCATCGCCTGCTGCCGAGCGTCCGGATTCTTGGACCCTGTCGCAATTTTAATCAGCTGGAGCTTGCCTTTACGGATGCAATCAGCCTGGGAATTGACGCGCCGGTGAGAATGTCCGGCAAAATTGCTGGTTCTCCGGGCTGCCTGATGATAGGACCCAAAGGTTCTATTGAATTGCAGGAGGGGGTGATCCGGGCTGAACGGCATGTGCACATGTCTGACAAAGATGCCGCTTACTATGGTGTGAAGGAAGGCGATCGGATGAATTTGAAGATTGAGAGCGATTGCCCCACAACACTTGAAGGTCTTCTGGTCAGGATTAACCCCAGCTGGAAGCTGGAGGTGCATATTGATACGGATGAGGGGAATGCCGCGAATCTTTCGAACGCGCGGAAGGTATCACTGATCAAGCCCTGATCTAACGGGTGAGATCACTTGCCCGGATGCGTTATCCGGCAGGATGTTAATCAAGGTAATTCAGCAATTTCCGTCTTTGAAATGGGGAGACTGTAACGATGGCAGGACCAGCAATGGAAGCATTGGGAATGATCGAGTGCAAGGGCTTTACGGCTCTTGTGGAAGCCAGCGATGCCATGCTGAAGGCAGCGAATGTTGAGCTGGTTGGCTGGGACAAAGTAGGCAGTGGACTGGTCACGGCATTTGTCGTGGGCGATGTGGCTGCCGTCAAGGCTGCTGTAGATGCCGGAGCCGCAGCTGCCGGACGTATTGGCGAAGTGGTCAGTGTGCAAGTCATTCCTCGTCCGCACGGCGATCTTTCTTCCGTTTTACCTTTCAAAAAAGCCTGATTTCGGAGAGATTCGCACATGGCTACAACACCAGCTTCTGAAAAAGCCAAGCCCCGTGCCACCAGTGGTGAAGCGCTGGGCATTATTGAAACCAAAGGCCTTGTGGGTGTGCTGGAAGGCACTGACGCCATGCTGAAGGCCGCTAATGTGACGATTGTAGGTCGAGTTCAGGTCGGCGGTGGCTTTGTGGCGACACTGGTCCAGGGCGACGTTGGCAGTGTTCGTGCTGCAGTTGAAGCCGGAGCTGAGGCCGCCAGCCGAATTGGCGAACTCGTCTCGGCCCACGTCATTCCGAGACCTGATCCAGTCGTTATCAAAACATATGTCGGCTGATTTTAAAAAGGAGCCGACAAAGCATGAGCCCAGCGATTGGAATTATTGAAACCCTGGGGCTGGTGCCCCTTCTGAACGCCGTTGACTCTGCCCTGAAAGCGGCCAATGTCACGACGATCAGTACTGTCATGAAACTCGACGGTGGAATTGTGGCCGTCATGATTTCAGGCGACGTTTCCAGTGTGCGTGCCGCTATTGAAGCTGCCGCCGAAGCCGCAGCACGTATTGGCGAACTCAAGGCAGCACACGTTATTCCCCGGCCTGACGATGCTCTTCTTCCGGTATTTCTGGGAGCAGGCAAGTCGTGAAAATCCTTGTCGCCAACCTCGGTTCCACCAGTTTTAAATATCGCCTTTTTGATCTGGCTGACCCCTCGGAACCTGTTCTGGCCCGGGGTTCAGTTGAACGAATCGGTGCATCCAGTTCACCCTGCACGGTGCATCTGCCGACCGGGCCACAGACCCGAGAAACGGCTGTGCCTGATCATGGTGTGGCAGTGCGTATGTGTCTGGAACAGCTGACAGACCCGGCAACAGGTGTTCTGAAATCAGCAGACGAGGTGGCGGCTATCGGGTTCAAAGCTGTTCATGCCAAGCATTTAAGTGGTGTGGTCAGGGTTGATGCGACCGTGCTCTCTGCCATGGAAGCCTATTCTGATGTCTGCCCGGCACATAACCCGCCTTACACCAGAGCGATGCGGCTTCTGGCAGAAAAACTGCCAGAAATACCGCTTGTTGCAGCCTTTGAGACAGACTTTCATCAGTCAATTCCCGAAGCTGCAAAGCGCTATGCCATACCTGATGATTGGGCTACCAGTCTGGGAATCAAACGTCATGGTTTTCATGGTGCCAGCCACCGCTATATTGCCACCCGGATGGCACAGGTATTGGATCGAAATGATGCAAAGATCATTTCTTGTCACCTGGGCGGGTCGAATAGTCTTGCGGCTATCGATGGTGGGAAAAGTCGTGGTTGCAGCCTTGGGATGAGTCCGCAATCGGGGTTGCCGCACAACAATCGTGTTGGTGACTTTGATGTGTTCTCACTACCTGTGATTCTTCGGGAAACCGGAAAGTCGCTGGAGCAGGTGCTTCATATTCTGGCTGAGAAATCGGGCCTTCTGGGTATCTGTGGCCATAATGATCTTCGGGACATTGAATCAGCGGCGGAGAAGGGCGATGCCAAATCGCAACTCGCTCTGGACCTTTTTGTCACCGATATTCGTCGTTACCTTGGCTCGTTTCTTGTCGAACTTGGTGGGGCCGATGCCATCGTGTTTACCGGTGGAATTGGTGAAAACTCCAAGGTCGTGCGGCATGGAGTATGTCAAAACCTTGGCTGGTTCGGTATCGAACTGGACCATGAGAAGAACCAGTCAGCCAAAGGTGAAAGTCTGATTTCGAGTGGTACGAGTCGCGTTCAGATCTGGACGCTGCCGACCAACGAGGAATTGATTGTGGCCCGGCAGACCAGAGACTTGCTTACATCCGGATAAAGTCGCTTTTAGTGGACCGAATGGGGAACATAGCCCATGTTTGTGGCCAAAGTCATCGGATCAGTCATTGCCACGCAGAAAGTTGCCACAATGACTGGCCACAAACTGTTATTGGTTGAGCCTTACAGGCTTGACCCCGCGAATCGCGAAAAGTTGATTCCGACCGGACGGACATTTGTCACGGTAGATCCGCTCGGTGCCGGTGTTGGCCAGATGGTTTTACTCTGCCAGGGTTCAAGTGCCCGACTCACGCCGGAGACCGATAAACTCCCCATCGATGCCGTGATCATCGGCCTGGTCGACCAAGTGGATGTGGAAGGCAGGGTGGTCTTTGCCGATGGCAAAACAGGCTGAGTCAGGTTTTGCTGATCGATTAGAAGTTTGACTGAAACCGACAGAAATTGATGGAAAGTGAAAAGGGTCATGCAAGTCAATCCGGATCTCATTCGCAGCGTGGTCCAGGAAGTATTGTCGCAGATGGGTCCTCTTTCTGGTGGGCCGGTCCAATCGGCATCGGCCAGGCCCGACAGGCTTGGCGTTTTTCCGACGGTCGATGAAGCCGTTGCCGCTGCTGGCGAGGCATTTAATGCATTTAAAAAACGCCCTGTGGCTGACCGAAAAACGGCTACGGAACTAATTCGAAAAATGTGCAGGGATCAGGCTGAAGAGCTTGGTCGCATGGAACTTGAAGAGACGAAAATCGGTCGGCTTGATCATAAAATTGAAAAACTTTCCGCCGTGATTCAGATCGTTCAGGGCGTTGATTATTTGATTCCGCAGATGGAATCAGGAGATCTGGGTGTAGCCATCACCGAACTTGCTCCTTTTGGAGTGATCGGTGCCATTACGCCTGTCACACACAGCCTGCCTACGTTGGCATGTAATGCCATCAGCATGCTTTCTGCCGGAAATACTGTCGTTTTCAACGCGCACCCTTCTGGATCGAAAATTGCCGCTGAAGGTGTTCGGCGTTTTAATGCCGCCATTCGTAAAGCCATTGGCATAGATAATTTGATCACAATTATCGACCCTCCGACGCTTGAATCGGCCCAGGGCCTTTTTGATCATCGAGGCGTTTCTTTGCTGGTAGTCACAGGTGGGCCGATGGTGGCACGCGCTGCCCTGGCCAGTAAGAAGCGAGCAATTGTAGCCGGGCCTGGCAATCCTCCGGTGGTGGTTGACGCCACTGCAGATCTTGAACGAGCCGCTGCCGGGATCATTAAGGGTGCTGCCTACGATAACAACCTGCTATGCATTGGAGAGAAGCAGGTTTTTGCGGTGTCTGACATCTTTGACAAGTTGATGGAAGCCATGAGTCGCCACGGCGGATTTCGTCTGAGCCATCAGCAGGTTGAGGCTTTGACCAAAGCCGCATTCCCTGTTGGCAGTGACGGCAAACCACATTTGAATAAAGATCTGATTGGTCGTGACCCAGCCGTACTGGCTGCTGCAGCGGGATTCAGCGTTCCTGCCGGAACTCAGTTACTTTACGGTGAGACCGATGAAAACCATCTGTTTGTTCAAACCGAGCAGATGATGCCCTTTGTGCCATTTATCAGGGTCAGTTGTGTAGACAGAGCTATTGCACTGGCCAAATCAAGCGAGCATGGATTCGGCCACACGGCCATTCTGCATTCACGTGATACGAACGTGATGACAAAAATGGGCAAGATAATGGAGTGCACGATTTTCGTGATCAATGGCCCCAGCACCGATGGGCTTGGTCTGGGCGGGGCGGGCGAAGCGTCGTTCTCGATCGCCGGGCCGACGGGTGAAGGCATCACCACACCGCGCACGTTCACGCGTCGTCGCCGGACGACGGTTGTCGATGCCATGCGGTTCCTTTGATTTAGCCCAGGATTTATCCAGCCATGCAGATCGGTATCGTTCTAGGCTCAGCGACTTCTACCGCGAAACACCCGACCTTTGAGGGTGAGCGGATGCTTGTTGTTCAGCCGATGACGGCCGATGGGCGTGACGACGGCGAGCCGGTGCTGGTTTTTGACCGGCTTGGAGCAGGGCGGGGCCAGAGGGTGCTTATTACATCCGATGGAGCCCTTTTGCAAAGCCAACTTGGGCGACTCACGCCGGGGCGTTGGAGCGTGATGGGCTTGCCGGATCAGGAATTCATCGCAAAATGACGGGCAACGGTAGCCAATTTACCACTGACCAGACGACGCCGGCCCAGGTGGCTGCGGCGGTTTTGGCGGTGCTGCGCGACTTGCACACCGTACCCTTTGGTAAACCCAAAACTGCCGATTCGGTGGCTATAGATAAAATCAGGCCCCTGAAGCCTGCTCAATCTTGGAAAAAAACAAGTTCAGAGCCTTTCAGACAGCATTTTTCCGGCTCGATTCTACTTGAACGCCATGCGCTGGAGATTTCTCGCGAAGTGCGTGAGCTGACAGTTTTGCCCAAGACGGTTGTAACTCCGCTGGCCCGTGAAATACTGCGGAAAAAGGGTGTCGCAATCAAATTAGTCGGTTCAGCAGGTGGGGCTGAAGCGGGTGTATCACAGGCCGGGCAGTGGGCGGTGATTCGGCTTTCCGGTTCGGCACAGGCACTTGCGGCTGAATCTTTGTTGGTGGGTCGAACTGGAGATGGTTGGGATCTGGCGGGTAATTCGCTGGATGATGCGGCAGCCTGGCTGAGTCAGGGGCCGGGCAGGCATGTCGGTGTGTTGGCCGAAGTAGCATGCGTCGAAGTCTGGCGACTGGTCAGGGCCGGTGTTCGAGCCGCTCAGGCGAGAGCATGCGGCGATGTGGAGTTGATCGTTAACAACTTTGCGCCGCAATCTCTTGTGGTTGAGCCTGCAAAAATGCCGATTCATGAACTAAAGCAGATTTTTCATGCATGGCGGCAGATGGGGGTCGTATCGGTGCCAGTGGGCCTGATGGAAGGCCATGCTTGTGGGGAGGCTGCTCAATGAGGATTGCAGAAGTGGTCGGTCGAGTGACGCTTGTCAGTCCGCACCCTTCCCTAAAACCCGGTGCATGGATCATTGTCCGGCCAATGACTCGAATGGCTTTGTCAGAAGGATCGATGGAACGTGGTGAAGAGTTAGTCGCCTTTGACACATTGGGGGCCCGACCGGGTGATTTGATTGGCCTTTCGGAAGGCCGCGAGGCTGCCAACCCGTTTGGCAAGGATAAAACACCGATTGATGCCTTTTGTGCCTGCATTCTCGACAGGCTCAATCTTGGCTGACAATAGCACATAACATTCAGAATCATACGGATATTCAGCAGTAATAGCGGAAACAGGTAACCAAAGAGGAGGACGAAGCGATGGCTTACAACAGTGGAACTTTTAACGAGTGGAAGCTGCGCGAGGAGATGTGCGAAATCGGCCGGCGAGTCTATAACAAAGGCTTTGCGGCAGCGAACGACGGGAATATCTCATTCCGACTTGATGAAAATCGGGTTCTTTGCACGCCCACCCGGGTAAGCAAGGGCTTTATGAAACCCGATGACCTCTGCATTGTTGACCTGGATGGCAAGCAGGTCTCTGGCAAAAAGAAACGATCAAGCGAAATTCTTTTACACCTGACAATCATGAAAACCCGGCCCGATGTTCGGTCGGTTGTTCACTGCCATCCGCCGCATGCCACGGCTTTTGCCGTTGCCCATGAGCCGATCCCGAAATGCACAATGCCTGAATTCGAGGTGTTTCTGGGTGAAGTCGCCATCGCACCTTATGAAACGCCTGGCACCCAGACATTTGCCGATACGATCATTCCTTACATTAAAGATACAGACACCATCCTGCTCGCCAACCATGGCACGGTCACGGCTGGTTCTGACCTGATGGATGCCTATTTCAAAACAGAAATTATTGATGCCTATTGCCGAATCTTGATCCTGACTAAGCAGTTAGGACGAGTTGAATATTACTC
Source organism: Planctomycetaceae bacterium (assembly GCA_040374745.1). Classification (GTDB taxonomy): domain Bacteria; phylum Planctomycetota; class Planctomycetia; order Isosphaerales; family Isosphaeraceae; genus QWQI01. The sequence continues at coordinate 13,850 of JBEITT010000075.1, forward strand.
CGATGCCAAAGCGGCTGAGCTGATCAAGATCAAGCCGGCTCTGGGAATTCGCGATGTTCGGCTGGAAAAAGGTCTGGAAAACTGTGATCTCTGTGCCAATAGCCTCTTTCAAAAAGGCTATAACGAATTTTCACCTGAACCGCATGCGTTTATGCATCCCAGACAGTTGGCAGAACAGTCGGGCTCAGCCAATCCGGCGACCGAGGCCCTTGTCGATGCAGTTGTGAAGAGTATCGCGGGTGGAGGTCCACCGCTGAATGCGGTACCAGCAAATAATAATTCAGGCCTGTCAACTGATCAGTTTAATGCCTTGGTCAGTGCAGTCACAGACCAGGTTATGGCGGCTCTTGGCGGCACGCGCTGAATGAGACAACTATAGCTGCAGATATTGCAGTGAATCAGAACAGGGAGATTTCTTAAATGCACGTCAGTATAGTGGGTGGCGGTGGCCTGGTTGGTTCAAGCACGGCTTTCGCCCTACAATGTGGTGGTGTTGTGAGTGATCTGACACTCATCGACATAGGCGACAAGGTTAAGGGTGAGGCTCTCGACATTTTGCATGGTTCGTCGCTTGTTGCCGATCAAAGGATCCGTGCCGGTGGTTATGAAGCGATTCCGCAATCGGACATTGTAGTAATCACTGCCGGCCTCAGGCGAAAGCCAGATGAATCTCGATTAGACCTGATCAATCGCAACACAGAACTTTTTCTGAATATTTTGAATCAGATTCATGCTGCCGGAACAAAGCCGGGTGTGGTTCTGGTTGTCGTATCAAACCCCGTTGATGTTCTCACGTATTTTGCACAGAAACGACTGAATTTGCCTGCCGGGCAGGTGATAGGTCTGGGAACGATGCTAGATTCTGCCCGGTTTCGCAGCCTGATCGCTGCGGATCTGAATCTGCCACCGACACAGGTCACCGCAACAATTTTTGGGGAACATGGCGATAGCATGGTTCCTGCATGGTCTGTGGCACAGGCGGCTGGTTTGCCACTTGACAAATATCCGGGGTGGTCAACCCAGAAAGCTGATGAGCTTTTCAAACGCACACGTGGCAGTGGTGCCGAAGTGATTAAACTCAAGGGTGGTGCCGGCTTTGCCGTAGGCATTTCTATTCGAGAAGTCGTGCACGCTGTGGCCGGAGATTCTCGTCGCATCCTGCCTGTAGGAACTGTACTAGGGGGTGCTTATGGTATCAGCGATGTAGCCCTCAGCGTGCCATCCATCGTTGGTGCCGGTGGAGTTCGAGGAATCGTTGAAGTAGAACTTACCCCACGTGAGCTACAGGCCCTGAAGCATTCTGGCGATGTGCTCAAGGGCACAATTGAAGATGTGCTCAAGAGCTTCCCTGATGCCCGCAAGCCGATTTCTGGCAAAGTGTTCACGTCTTCTCCGAATGCCAGTGGATCGAAAGTCACTCAGTCGGGCACGCCGGGCAGCAAGCCTCGGGTGACGATTTCGGGTGGAGGTTACAACTTTGGCCGTTAAAACACTCGATCAGAAGCTGGCTGCTCTAGCAGTCAATCCGGATGCCGATGTCTTTATTCTTGCGGATGCCAAAGATGCCGATATGGCTTTTGGTATTGGTGCGCCAGGCAAGAGCCCTGAAGCACACGCAGGTGAAACTCGCTTTCGCTCGATTGAGGAATATCGTGACCTGATGCGGAAAATTACCCACCAGGGCCTTGTCGATATTATGTTAATGTCAGTTAGTTCGAATACCAGGTTGACGCTTGAAGAACGGCTTTTTGAGCATTCGCAAATTACGCCTGCGATCAGGGCTAACGATACTACGGATGTTCATCTGGCCCGTGGTTCGACATATGCAAAAGAAGCCTCCCGCCCCTTCCGCACTGCAAGTCTTGATCATGCCCAGTGCGGGCATCTTGATTGTGCGCCCGAAGAACGACGGCTTGGTGCAAATCTGGGGCTTTACTCGGTTACGTTTAATAACAATCTGGATGATGATATTCCTATTCTGGAAGCATTTCACCGATTTCGTGAAGAGGCGGAACGCAAAGGATTTCGATATTTTCTTGAAGTATTTGACCCAAATATTCCTGGTCGAGTCGCCGGCGATATTCTGCCGGGCTACCTAAACGATATGATCACACGCATGTTGGCCGGAATTGCGCCGCCAGGAATGCCGCGGTTTCTCAAGATCGTCTATCATGGCCGAAAAGCCGTGGAAGAGCTCCGGAATTATGACAGTTCGCTTGTTGTTGGAATTCTTGGTGGGTCTGCAGGCACGACATTTGATGCGTTTGACATGCTGTGGGATGCGCGACAAGCCGGGGCTAAAGTAGCACTTTACGGTCGTAAAATCAATAATGCTGAAAACCAGCTTGCATTTATCCAGTTTCTCAGGCTGATTGCTGATGGTCTGATTGGCCCCGTAGAAGCTGTGAAGGCATACCATGCCGTATTGGGCAAGTTGGGTATTCGCCCTCACCGAAGCCTTGAAAAAGATCTTGAGCGAACTGACACTGCATCCAGTTATGCGGGCACCAAATCAACAGCCAGCGTTCCTGTCGCTGAACATATCATAAAGACGATTTCACCTTCTAATGATTGCGGCTGCGGCTGTGGTGGTACTGGAAAATGTACTCCCAAGCCGGTTAATCTTGCGACAACTCAATTATGTGGGTGCTCTGGCCATTCTCATACGCAAGATTTCGCCCAATCGGCACCTGTTATTGCTGCGGCCTATCCAGATTTTTCGAAGATGTCGCCGGTCGACAGACTGGCTTATCATCGTCGAAGACTTGGCCTTGGCTGATTCTGCTGATTGTTAATTCATCGAATTGTATTTGAACAGGCACGTAGGTGATAATCGACCTTTTAACACCTGGTGATGTTCATTCCGCGATGCGGCTGGTTGAAATCGCCGGTTGGAACCAGACTTCCGCCGATTGGCACCGAATCCTTGGTTACGAGCCATTCGGCTGTTTTAAAGCAATGGTCGATGATCGTCTTGCAGGAACTGTGACTACGACAAGTTATGAAAATAGAATAGCCTGGATTGGCATGATGCTGGTCGATCCAGATTACAGGCGTCAAGGGATCGGTTCAGCATTGATGCAAAAGGCCATTGATTATTTGAACTCAAAGAGTATCGAATGTATCTGGCTTGATGCGACCCCAATGGGCCAGCCATTGTATCAGCGTCTTGGCTTTCAGGCACTCTATTCATTTCATCGGTGGCATTCTTCAAGAGGTGTTTTCTGTAAAGAGATCAAGAAGAATTTCAATTCAGTCACCAGATCGATAAGTTTACAGTTGACTCATCAAGGGTTAGATCTCAGGCACTTTGGCTATGATCGGCTTGATTATCTGGGCCGGCTCTTGAAATCCAGCGATGCGGCCATTTCTCAGACTGGTTTTGGGATGATTCGTCAGGGACGGATTGCTCATTACCTTGGACCGTTGGTAACAAGTGATGTTAATGATGCAATTGAAATTGCATCGAGTCTGGTTGTTATTGCTGAAAACGATATATTCCTCGATTATCCAGGTGGTGACCCACAATTTATAAAATGGCTTTATGAAAACCATTTTTCGCCTGTGAGAACATTGACTCGTATGTGGCTTGGCAAGCAGCCTGATGTCAAAGCATTTCAAATGCAATTTGCCATTTGTGATCCGGCCACTGGGTGAACTTTAATTTTAAACTGATATTTCAGATGTGCTTGTTAATATCAATCACTAACAGCCATTTAAAAGAAAAAAGGTACGGAGTTATTTCTCCATACCTTGTCAGATTGTATCAAAGCTAATAAAGCAGAATTCATTCACATCGATGGAAGATCGATCCAACGTCTTTCTTCGAATGATTTGATCGTAGCATCGGCGACAACCTGGGCTTTCCAGCCATCGAGATAATCAGGTTCAGCATCTCGGCCATCGATAATTGCACTGACAAATTCGTAGACCAGATCATATCTGAACACGGTCGAAGGTAACCCGGCATGCACATCTCTTGGGCTACCGGCGGGTTTCATGAATTCTGCAGGCACACTGACCGGTTGAAGGTCCTTTTTGTGGCTGCCCAGGAGAATATGGTTCGGGTCGTGCATCCGATAGACTGCAGAACCCTCGGTGCCATTCACTTCGGCCCATTCGTGGTGAGTCCCTTCCCTGAAATGGCCTTTGGCCAGAACTGTTCCTTCCCAGACACCTGTACAGCCGTTGTCAAACTGGCCTAATATCGCCGACCAGTCGTCAATGTCAGATGGTGGGCAGGTGCCGCCTTCGGGTGTGGTGGTGCGTGGAGCAAAGGTGGCCAATGCGCCGCTGATTGATTTGATTGGGCCGAGCAGGTTCATGGCGAAATCAATACGGTGGATGGTCATGTCAAACAGGTCGCCTGCGCCAGCCTTGTCTTTGTATTGACGCCATCCCCAGCTAGTTTCAGGCAGGTCCAGAAATCGCTGAGAACGGAAATGCCGTGGTATGCCAAGTGCACCACTTTTCACAAGATGGTTCATGTATCGCATGGAAGGAGCGAAGCGATAAGTGAAGGCAGTCATGTGTACAACACCGGCGGATTTGGCCGTTTCATACATCTCGCGAACTTCATTGGCGTTTAATGCCAGTGGTTTTTCGCACATCACATGCTTGCCAGCCCGGGCGGCGGCATTTGAAATTTCAAGGTGTGTGAAGTTTGGTGTGGCTATCACGACTGCATCAATGTTCGGATCATCCATGATGGTTCGAAAGTCGGTTGTGGTTTTCTCGACTCCCCACTGGCCAGCTCGCTGGGCGAGTAGTTGGGCGTTAGGGTCGCAGATGGCGGCAAGCTGGGCACGCGGATCAAGCTTGAGGCCTGGAACATGGTGGAAATCACTGACCTGGCCAGCACCGATTATGGCGACTCGAACTGGGGCAGATTTGGCTTTAGGCATTCTGGTTAGAACCTTTTTGTGGCGATATTTCTAGGGGAAATACGCCGGGATCTATGGGGTCATTTCTCTGAGATAGAAGATGAAATTATAACCAATCTCATGGAGGTTTCATCAATTAACCTGAAAAAGCACACAATGTGCAGGATTTAACAGCAGGCTCTGGTTCTGATAAGGTTCCTCAGAAATGATGTCAAATCACTCGGGGTGGTCTGTTAAATTATTGATTTCAAGAGACTTGCCATAGCGATGTGCCGACAGTGTGGCCATGGCAATTAGTAAATAAGAGATAACACAGCAGAGCATAAGGTTCTGGTTGAAGTTGGGAACTGGTTTGTCTTTCTCGATTGTGAGCATCCAGAGGGAGAAAGGCAGGAAGGAAAAACCGGCGAGGCTGAATGCTGCCTTACGAAAGAATGCATTTCCTTGATTACTCTGAGAATGGAAAAGAGCTTTCAGCCAGCCATGACCGATAAGAAAACCCAGCCCAAGTGCCAGAATCGACAATAAACCTAGGTAGAGCGAGTTACCCATAGATGCCTGATTCATCACATACATGAAAAACCTGATGATGAGCCGACTTTTACTGGCATAGTAAGTTTTCATGACGAGAGCTTCCTTCAATACGGGTGTGTGCACAGATACCGTAATGTTTTAAAGATCATGTTTCCCATTTTCTACTGCAACCTGAAAGTTCTTCGTAAAGAACTTTCGTCAATTTTGTTCAGAGTGCCGTCGATGACTTCGATCTGTCCGCCGCGTTTGATACGGACCTGCCATTTTGTTCGCCTTACGCGCCCGCCAAATCCGCCATAGTAATGTACCCACCATGTGTATTCTCCACGTGGCCCGGAGCCTGTTTTCCAAAATATATTTTCAGGGCCCTGGCCGTCCACATCGTCAATATCCAGTTCGCCGCCCCGCTTGCCTTTGCGATACTCCCAGTAAATTTCATCGCCACCGGGTTCGATCACATGAAGGTCAAGATCGGCATCGGAATCCCAGATCAGAGTAAATTGTGGGTCGCCTATTTTCACCGAGACGCCCTGAACCTTCTCTGAAACTCCTTCAAACTGGCTGACACCGAAGCCATCCAGCCCCGCCTGCTTTCGCTCTTCTACCGGGGGAGTGATCGTCTTTTTCAATTCCTCGATTGTCAATCGAGGCAATTCAGTCGTGAGTGTGGGAGCTTGGTCAATCGGGTTTTGCTGCGTGACGTCAACCGATGGCATCTCAAGAGGCTGTAACAGGGTAGGGTCGGCCACTAAGTCTCCGGCAGCACTGGCAGTTTCACCAATTCTGAGAAACAAGGGTAGCCCGCGTGGAGATTCAGCCTGAAAAGTGAACAACAGGAGAATGAGCAAGAAGCTAAAGTGAAGAAGCAATGAAACAAAGAATGTGCCCAGCCGTGCCCGGGTCCAGTCGCCACTTGTCAGGGCGACGGCTTCGGATTTTTCGTTAATGTCACATTGTAGCGACTGAGCTTTAAGGGACATTGAGCGAGGCCCTTTGTCGAATGAGACTTTACTATGTTAGGATATGCTGATGAATCCTGTGGCGTCCATCAGGGCTTTTCGAATTTGCCTGCATGATCGCGTCATCATTGTAGGTGGCACGCGTCAAGTATTTTCAAAATACAAGTGAATATCGCAGATGGAGAACTTGGCAGATGCTGGACCAGGCCAAATTGATTGAACTAATGAGTGACGTTCAGGCAGGACGAATATCGCCCGCTGATGCGGTTTCAAAAATTCGTTGGTCGCCATTTGAAAATCTGGAAGGTGTTGCTGCGATAGATCATCACCGAAAGTTGCGATGCGGTTTTCCAGAAGTCATTTTTGGTCAGGGGAAAGCGGCTGACCACATTCTGAGCATTCTTGAAGTTCAGATGAAACACGGCGACAGTAGTCTGGTAACCCGCGTTTCACCCGAAGTTGGGCACATTCTTTCGCAGAATTTCCCTCGTGGCAGTTACAACACACTTGGCCGCACTTTTCGCATCCCGCCAATGGAAGACCCCGGACCGAAACTTGGCAAAGTTGTTGTGGTGACGGCTGGAACCAGTGATCTGCCTGTGGCGGAAGAAGCCAGAGTGACTGCTGAGTCTTGGAATTGCGAAGTGGACCTGATGGCTGACGTTGGAGTGGCAGGTATCCATCGACTGCTCAGCCGGTTGCATCGTTTTGAAAATGCCGATGCAGTTGTGGCTGTGGCCGGAATGGAAGGAGCATTACCAAGTGTGCTTGGCGGCCTCACTGATTGCCCCGTGATTGCGGTGCCTACATCGATTGGCTATGGGGCGCATCTGCATGGCCTGGCACCTCTCCTTACTATGCTTAACAGTTGTGCCTCGAATGTCGTCTGTGTCAATATCGACAGCGGATTCAATGGCGGGCACATGGCCGGATTGATTGCCAGAAGGGCTGGTTTGGCAAGAGTCTATGGCGATCAGCGTCGGCAGGCAGAAACACATTCAGAAGACATGACTACAAAACATTCGAACCACGTCTGAATCGTATTCGGGAAATCAGCCTGATTTGAATGATATGCTGTTCGTGTGTGGTAAATAAGATCGAGATTCTACAGGAATATTCAATGGAAGTCGTCACGGCCATTCCGTCCATCCGCAGGCGTCAGGATGATTCGCACAAAGGCACATATGGTCATGTGCTGGTGATTGCCGGTAGCCGCGGCATGGCAGGGGCTGCTGCACTTTCTGGTCTTGCTGCGCTTCGCAGTGGTGCAGGTCTGGTACGAGTGGCTACTCCACATGAAATTCAACCTACAGTTGCAGGTTTCGATCCATCTTACATGACCTGGCCACTGCCGCAGACAACCAGAGGCACACTCGATCCCTCAGCATGGTATGAACTTCTGACACATTATGAGCAAGCTAAGGTTATCGCTGCAGGTCCTGGTCTCGGTCGTGAAGAAGGCGTCAGGCAAGTTATTTTTGAGCTTTTGCGACATGCAGACAAACCGCTTGTTCTTGATGCCGATGCCTTGCATGCGGTATCGCCGCTGAAAGAAAATGGTCTTGTTTTGAAGCAATATGCTGCACCATTGATCATCACGCCGCATCCGGGCGAGGCAGCGGCTCTACTTGGCACCAGCACTGAGAAAATACAGGCAGATCGTCTGGCAGCGGCAGTTGAGTTGACATCTTATCTGCCAGCAGGTTCAGTGGTAGTGCTCAAAGGTCATGGCACTGTTGTGACGGATGGCACAAGAGGATACTTGAATCTTTCAGGAAACCCTGGCATGGCAACTGGAGGGTCCGGCGACGTCCTCACCGGAATTCTCGCCGCATTTCTGGCTCAGGACTACAAGCCGTTCGATGCCGCCGTACTGGGCACTTATGTGCATGGATTGGCTGGAGACATTGCCCGTGATGCTAATGGAGTGACTGCACTGATTGCTGGCGACCTTGTTGACTGCTTAGGTGATGTTTTTCATCATCTCGACCCGTTGCACGATGAGGACGTATAATTTAAGCATCTGCATTTCATGGGCTTGAGTGAATTGCTGAATGGCCGATAGTGGACAAATTCCAGTTCTTACTGAATAATAAAACAGCAAACTATGAGCCGGGGTGTCAGTTTTTTTGAAGGAGGTGCCCGAAGTGTCAGGTCACGATAAAGGCTCGCCAGCGCCCTGGACATACAGCATGGATATTTCGCCCACAGGGCAGGCACAGCAACCGGCTCCGGTTTCTGTTCCGATACCGACCGACATGACGGCACTCATGCAACTAATGGTGCAGCTTCAGTCGAACACCAACGACATGCTTCGCCAGTTGATTGAGATGAACAGGCAGGTTCTGGATTTTCAACGAGAAGCTACTCAGGTAGCCCGCGATCAGCGTGTGCGTCAATCGCAGGAACTTGAACGCTGGCAGTCCAGTCATCAGGACGTGCTTTTTGACACAAGAGGCGTGCTTCAGGCCTTGGAAGGTGTGCACGGGCAGATTATGGCTCATCTGGTCGAACATGTTCATGATCATAAAGACGAATTGATGGATGGCGATTTTGCCTTGGGCGACTTCACCGACCGCTATGGCCCCAAACTCGCTCATCTCAACACAATTCTTTCGATCCTGCGTCCCCTCGCTGCACTGGCTGCTCAACAACAGGCCGAAGCACGAAACAAACCCCAGGAAGGTTCCTGAACATCTCTGCAGAAATGAATTTAAAGACAAGCTGAATGCAGAAAGTAACAGGTTAACTCAATTAATAAAATGTAGTTACACCCTGATATAAATATTTAAAAACTATAAAGAGAAGGCGGGAAGTTTGATTCCCGCCTTCGGTTGAGTTGATTTTTCCGGTTATCAGAATGTCGGAATGACAACGCGGTCTCCACCCTTCATGGCAGATTCGTGGGCACAAATGCCGACCATGGTCCAGTTGGCCGAGGTTTCGGCATCTGGGAATGCTGGTTTCTGGCCTGCCACAGCCTGCATGAACGCATGCACCAGATGAGGATGGCTGCCGCCATGGCCCCCACCCTGCAGGAACGAGAGGTGATCTGCGTCCTGAATGGCTGCAGGCATCGTAAATCGCTGAATGCCGGCGGGAAGTAGGCGAGCATAATCAGGTACTTCAGTTTCTTTGGCAATCTCTGGTTCAGGGATTGGTTTTTCTGTGCTGCTCTTGGTATGGATCAGTGGTTTTTGATGCTCGGCAAGTTGCCATTCAAACGATGCTTTTGATCCATAAGCATCGAAACTCTCGCGATATTGCCGGGCTGTGTCAAACAGGCTACGGGTCACTTCGGCCACGACATCAGATCCCTTGATCTTGAAAGTGGCTGATTCAATAGCAAATGGGCTACCATAGTGCTTGACGAGATCGTCGCTGATGCGTCCAGACCCGTGGCAGACCACACTTTCGGCCAAACCGGGTTTGCCTGGCTCAGAGACAATGGCCAGACAGGGGCTGACACAGTGAGTCGCATACCACATTGGCGGCAGACCTGGCCAATAGCTTGGCCACCCATCCATATCCTGCATGTGGCTGCCACGAAGGAATTGGAGACGACCAAGCACGCCCTTTTCGTAAAGTTCTTTCACATAAAGGTATTCGCGGCTGTAAACCACGGTTTCCATCATCATGTAAACCTTGCCGGAAGCCCTCTGTGCCTCAACAATTGCCCGGCACTCTTCCACTGAAGTCCCCATAGGTACTGTGCAGGCGACGTGCTTACCGGCCTTCAGCGCCGCCACGCTCATCCAGCCATGGTCGGGTATTGGACTATTGATATGCACTGCGTCTATATTCGGGTCTTTCAAGAGCTCGTTAAAATCGGTATAACGAGCAGGAATTCCATATTTTTCGCCAGTTTCCTGCAGGCCCTTTTCGTCGCGGCGGCAAATGGCATGCATCTCCGCTCCGGGGTAATTTTGGTAAATTGGAATAAATTCAGCACCGAAGCCCAGTCCGATTATGGCAACGCGCACGGGTTTAATCTCTGACATATCTTAATTGATCCCTTTTCGTTTTTGGCTGTTTTTTTTCAGGTTCCGAGTTCACGATTGATCGTAAAGCTCTACCTAAGCAGGTAAATCGAGTTTATAAAACCAGACCCGCTTTTCACAAGATGGAACTCTGGCTCGTCAGGACAAGCCGAGCATAAGCATTTTTTAATAATCAGTTGAATATCCAGGATTTATCTACAGTGATCGGGCCGTTGTCTCCTGATCATCAACGGGCATCATGCTTCATAGATTCTGTGATGGCTTCTGTCAAGTTGTTCAAACGATATAATGACATATAGCTGAATTGATCACGTTTCAATATTCAGTGGCCACTGGAATACTTGCGGCATATCGCCCGAGATTTCATGAAGTATTTCAAGTATTGTTTCTCGAAATACAATCAGGGCATCATTGCAATTGCTGTTATCATAAAAAAGAGTCTCGGGATCCTCAATTCCCTCAAGCGGAATGAATGGTTCATAGGGAACCGAAAATGCAAAGGTAAAATAAAATTGCATCATGTCGCCGATAGTCCCCGTGCGGGGTAGCCACGACATAAGCGTTCTGGTATCAATTAAAGAACCGGGCTCAGGGAATTCAACTTTCTGCAGGCAGGGTGGGAAGTTGGGTACAAAACTCATTGCCGGATTCGGCGTCGCGTTTAATCGGGAAGAACCATGAACTGTGATGCGATAAATCAGGCTTGTCAGAACAGCCTTTAATTCTGATCTGGATCCAATCTGTGCGGGAAAACCATTGATATTGCCTTCGCCATCAGGGCCACTGGCCGCCGCCCACTGCTGAAGTCGTTTGTCAGACCGAACGGCATTGTCGTCAGCATAAAATTGATTGATAACTTTTTCAATATAGGCTTCAGTCGCGTACCACACCCTCAGGGTTTTGCCGACCATCGGGTAGCGATCCCATGGTGATTTTTCAGAGAAGTCAGCTTCTTTAATGCCATTTTGTTCAAGTGTTGCGATTGGGTCGTCGTTAAAGAAAGAACTGCTGGAGCCATGTTCATTCAGAAAACTCATAAACCGGAATGAAGATGTGATAGATGTCGGTGGGGCAACTGTGCCCCAGAGCAGTAGCAGCACATTATCAAAACCGATCAGATAATTGGATTGTGGTGAAAGAATCTGATACACAGGGTCTTTTTCATTGAGCGTGTTGAACATGGTCATGACAGCGGCTCCGGTCACAATATGCCAGTGCCACACGTGTCCGATCCATATTCCCCAAACAGTAACAGCACATTTGACAGCCAGAAGTGCATAAATCCAAGCTGAATCAGTGCACCCTGCGGACCTGCTGTATATTTTGGTCTGACTACCGCGATAATTGCTGAGTCTGATGGCTGCGGGAGTTAATTCTTTTGTAATCGGGTTCTGTGTCAGAAGCACAACTGCCCCGGGAGTAAATCGCGGAAACCCATTCGCACTGGCTGGCCTGACTGTTTCGAAAATGCGCAGGTCGATGACATAAAGTGACTGATTATCAAAGGCTGTCGTAAGAGCGTCGTTCCAGATCTCCTGAATCAGTAGTTTGTATTTATCGATATTGATTTCATTTACTTTTTCAAGAATAAGTAGGTTGTAGGCCAGGCCATGTTCAGCGATCGTTGGCCAGAATGCCCTGGTGGCAGCATCAGCGTCGGTTAATGTTGCGGCATATTCCCTGTCGAGCCCGGCCTGTTTTGCGTTCTGATAAACTTCTGGAAATGTCGTCCATGAAATTGTCCATTGGTCAGGTGATTCGATGGCCAGGCTGGTGAGCGGGTCAGTATTTCGAAGCCAATTGCTGGCGGCTGATACATCGCTTTTCACAACATCCATGACAACTCCGGCGAAATTTACAGGTGAAACAGAGCCAAGGGCCTGCTTCATTCGCGTGTAATTGGTTATCTGTCGGCTGCGAATTTCCCTGTTATATAAAAAATCTCTGCCATAACTTGTATGGCCGTCGATTTGATACTGGTTTGAAAGTCCCATCATTGACTGTTTTGTCTGGAATGTTCGAATGAGCAACCGACCCAGTGTGTCAACCGTGTCAATGATTGAAACCGGAATTGCTGGAACATGAGGATAGATTTTTTTTACAGGTAGATGTGAAAGTTTTGGAAAGAAATAATTCCAGATTCGGCCGGGTAATGAGTGTAGAAATGTAAAGATCCTGGATAAGAAGGATGGTTTTTTCGGTTCGGCACGAATGGTCTCGGTGGTCGATTCCGGGG
>JBEITT010000003.1:0-129366 GCA_040374745.1 Planctomycetaceae bacterium
CGCTGCTGATCGATCCGGGGCAAGGCTCGGGGCACGTCGCGGCTTCACACTGATTGAACTGCTGGTTGTCATCACCATTATCGGCGTTCTGGCAGGGCTTTTGCTTCCTGCCATTAACGGCGCTGTTCGGGCTGCCCGGGAATCGGCTGTGGCGTCTGAAATCACCCTGCTGGAACAGTCGCTGGCCAGCTTTAAAACGCGCATGGGCGACTATCCGCCGAGTCTCTTCGTGATCGATGAATCCGGCGGCTACATGAATAACACGGCACTTGTGAATGCAGTTGCCAATCATTTTAAAAACAATGCCGGCATGACCAACCAGACCCAGATCGCCACACAGACGCAGAAGTCGATTGAGCGTTCACAACGGCTTGCCCGAAAGCTCTTTAACCGAGCCGCCCCCCAGCAGGATGTGAATGCCGATGGTGCTTTTAATTCTTACTGGATTCTTGAAGGCGACGAATGCCTGGTCTTCTTCCTGGGTGGTATCCCCCGAACCTACAACGACCCCAACCAGGGTCTGACATATGAACTGACCGGCTTCTGCAAGCGGCCTGACGCCCCTCTTTATGGGCGAAATGAAAATAACAAGGCGACTCTGAATCGCGACACTCCGTTCTTCGAATTCAAGGCGGACCGCCTGGTCGATTTCGACAACGACGGCTTCCCCAGCTATATCGATTCGCTCGGTACGGAAGAGGAATCGCGGCCTTATGTCTACTTCAGTGCCTATGGCTCAAACGCCTATGACCCGCAGGACTGCAATTTTAATCCCCAGATCAGCTATACGCCTTCACTGGGTGGAACGGCAGATGAAACATCCATGCCCTCACAGCCCTATGCCCGCGTCTTCGGCGGCACGGCGATGGTTTCGATGTCGCCCAACCCCTACACCACCGGGCCAGCTTTTCCGATTGGCCGGTCGCCCGCCTGGCAAAAGCCGCAGAGCTATCAGATTATTTCTGCCGGGTCCGACCGGAAATACGGCTTTGGCGGTCAATTTGCGGGCAAAACCAAAAACGAACCACTGCCGTTGCCCGATGCCGATATACAGGCTACAGGGCGGATTAATCCGCAAAGTGCCAACGCACGTGAAGTGGAGTCGGACAACATCACCAATTTCTCACAGGGTCGCCTGAACTGACGTCGAACCAGACACGTTTCCAAGGAGCGGCCGGAGATGATTCGCAATTATCTGGATAATCCGCCACGCCTGATTCGCCGAAGGTCTGCCCCGGCCTTCACGCTGATTGAGCTGCTGGTCGTGATCACCATCATCAGCATTCTGGTCAGCGTGATTCTGCTGGCCAGCTACGATGGCATTCGCACCGCCAACCTGAAGGCAACCCAGGCTCTGGTGCTGAAGCTCGACCTGGCTGTAAAAGAGCGTATTCAGGCACTGCTTGATGACGAAGTGAAGCCGAATGCGACGCACATCTGGCTGGCCACCCCGGCTGCGAACAAGCCTCCTGCCGTGCCATCCTTCAGTTATGGTGCCATGCGTGGCCTCTCGCCCGGCCGTGCCGGCAATGCACGGGCCCGGGCCATTGCCCAGACTGATTATCTGCGTGCCGAAATGCCTGATGTCTTCGTTCTCAATGGCATGGATGTTTCGAGTTTTTATCCGATCAACTTCGGTGGCATTTCGCAGGCGAAACTTGGCTCGCCGGCAGCATTGGCACCCAATGCGTCAATTGCTCCGTTTACGTTGCCGATTGGTACGGCCATGGCTTTTGACGGCAGTAGCAGTTTTGGCAGCTACTACCCGCCCGTGCCTGGTCAACCGGCCAACGCAGCCAACAAATCCTATAACGACTCATACAGCTTCTCCGGTACTGGTATCTTTGGTGCCAGCTACACAGCGGCTGCCGGTATTTACAAGCAACTGGGCTATGGTCCGGCCGGCTACGACGGTGTGGATAATAATGGCAACGGCCTGGTTGACGAGAAAGCCGAAGGGGCCCCCTTCGTGTGGGACGGCGACGGCACTGATAACGACGGCAACGGTTCGGTTGACGAGCAGGGTGAAGGCTCCAATTACATCGCCCAGCTACTGCAGAACCACACGCACAAAACAGCACGAAGCGAGATGCTTTATGCTCTCCTTGTGGAGGGCCAGGGTCCGCTGGGTGCTGCTTTCAGCCGGGATGAATTCACTGATCGCGAGATTCAGGACACAGATAACGACGGTCTGCTGGAATTTGTTGACGCCTGGGGCGAGCCCCTGCAGTTTTACCGCTGGCCAATGTGGTACACCTCCGACAACCAGCGTGGTTGGTCCGAATACCCGACCGACCCCTGGGTGCAGCGTGACCGGAACACGATTGACCCTTCCAACTCGCTGGTTTCGCTCGACTGGTGGAACGACAACACGGGCAATGGCGGTGACAGGCTCGGCCTGGGTCGCAGCCTTGAGGCCCAGGTGTTTGAATATTTCTTTCATCCGCTGACGGAAGCCTGCAGTTTCCAGGCAAATTCCAGCTACTGGGACCGCACTGGTTCCTTCCGTCGCCGGGCTTATCGGTATACGCCCCTGGTGATTTCGGGCGGGCCCGACCTTCGAGTCGGAATTCGTACCTATGGTGACATCACTGAGCAGATCACCTATCCGGAATTTCTCCGGGACTATGAAAATCTGGCTGTGAAATACGATTACTACGCTTTTTCTTATAACGATCTTCGCTATTCAGCCAACACGGTGATCGGCATGCCATCGGGCATGCCCCTGAGCGACGACCTCCTGGCGTCTGCTGAAGACGACATATCGAGCCACGGCATGTCCCAGGGTCTGGGCGGAGGTGCCAAATGAGAATTCATGACAGGCGTGAGAAACAGACTGGTTTTACGCTGGTCGAGCTGCTGGTGGTGCTTTTCATCGTAGGCCTGATTTCGGCAGCCACACTGCCGGTGATCATCCCCACGCTGAATCAGCGACAGGTGCAGGAAGGCAGCCGGATTGTGCAGCAGGCTCTCTTGAACGCCCGCTTTGCCGCGATGAGCACGGGCCGTCCGGCCGGCGTGCGGCTTCTGCCCGACACGGTCTTCAGTGGCCCTGACGGGACTGATCCGCTGCGGCCGCTGGCCTACAACCGGATGATCCAGCTTGAGCCTGCCCCGGATTATTCCGATGGCATGCTGCGGGTGGCATCGCAGGGTGCCAGCGATCAGGAAATCGTCGAATTTTTTATCAATTGTGCCCAGGCAAATCTATTCTGGAAAGATCTCCTGATTGGCCAGCCGCCCAATGCCTCAAGGCCGGGTTATCCGCCGGTTTTCCCTACATCAGTCAATGGCATATCGCATGGTAATCAGGATATATTCCTGAACATGCTGCTGCCGGCCATCGGCATGAACCCGCCACTTTACAAGGATCCCCGGATTGTGCTGCGGCAGTACAAGGCAATTACGGCGACGGAACCAACAAGCTGGTCGTGGAATATCAGGGCTGGCGACCGCATTTCCGTGGGCGTTCAGAACAAGATCCAGTATGTCATTGCCGGGCCCACGGCTCCCTTCACGCCGACTACCGGTTATAACAAGCTGGATTACAACCCGGAACGCTTTGTGAATCTTGGGCCGCCAGCCAGCATGGTCAGCAATTTTCAGCTGCCCATGACAGTCCAGAACGTTCAGTTCCCTCTCATTTACAACAGTGAGATTCTTTATGTTGTGGGTGAGGGAAACCGGATGTTTGATGGAGTTGACAACAATAATGACGGGGTGCCTGACCCGGCCTTTGACGGGCTTGACAACGACGGCAACGGCTATATTGATGACCCCGGTGAAGTCTTCTTTGCCACGACGGGTTCAGCCGCGATCGACCCGGTGCGCGACGTCGTGGCGCCGCTGCTACTGCTCAGCAGCTCGCCATCAACTATCCTTCAGGCCCTGAAAACCACATTTGAATGGGACCCGACCACGATTGGCACCGGAGTACCTGACCCGAGGACTGCTGTTTCCATTCCGCAGGAATACACCATTCGCCGCCGCATGGTGCCCTCGCCCAATGCGGCTGAAGTTGGTCTACCCTCGGATGTGGTGATCGATGCGACAACGGCTCTGAGTTTCGTGCCGAATTATGCCATCAATAATGGTCTTGCCCTGAATCCGCCGAATATCAATTACGCCCGCTTCCCTGTTGGTGATGCCCGAACCAGCTATATGACGGATGCCGAACGGAGCCGTCTGCCCATCGACCTGCAGACCCGTTATGTCGATATTATTTTTCAGCCCGACGGGCAGATTGTGACCAGCGCGGCCAGTTCGCAGAACAATATTCCTTTCCAGGTGCCGTTTTATCATCTGTGGATCTGCGACCGGGCCGATGTCTTTCCACCTACCGACCCTGGTAACGGCCGGACTGCCGACCAGTTCATGCCCCGGTTGCCTTTGCCAGAAGGTGTGCCAGTGGGCTCGAGACATGACAACGTGAACAACTCGGAATGGGCTCTGCGAAATGAGCGTCGACTGATCACCATTCAGACGAGAACTGGTCGGATCACCTCGCAGAGCCTTGAAATGTTTGACTCAACCGATTCCAGCATGCCCTATGCCGATGCCCAGAAGGGTATCGCGGAGGTGGGCCAGTGATCAGAAGACCTGTGTTCAACCATCAGCCCCATCGCCTCAATCACCCGCGACGCGGTGTGACGATGACGGAAGTGCTTATTGCGATAATGATTCTCGGCATCGGGATGACGAGCCTGATGACGCTCTTCCCGATTGGCCTGATGAAACTGCGTGAAGCCCGCCGCAACAACCGGGCCAGCCTTCTGGCGGAAAATGTGGCCAGCGACCTGAAGGCCCGCGACCTGCTGAACCGCTACAGTTTTGCGGCGACTTACAGCGCCACCGGCCTTTCCGGCGGCATGCTCTTTGATGCCTGGAGCAAGGATTACATGGCCCTGGCCGACCCCAACAATGCCGCAAACATTGTGGAAGTGCAGCCGGCTTCGGGCGTGGGCCTGCCGGTGGTCTGCTGCTATGATCCGCTGTTCTTTTCAAATCTTGCATTTCAGGGCAACCCTTCTTTCACTTCGCCGGCCCAGATTGTCCGCCCGGAATTTCGCTTCGGGCGTGCTTTTGGCAACGATGTCCGCACGGACCCCGATGGCGGTTCACCAAGTGCCAAGGGGCTGCCGCGTGTGACAAATATCTGGCCGGCTCTGGCAGCACCTGATCCACGCACAGGTGCCCTGAAGCCGGGCATTGGCAATATCAACACGGTGGCCTCAATTTTCGTATCGCAGGATGACTCAGTCTTCCCTGAGTTCGAAAATCAGGCGAACACCAAGGTGATTGACCCGAACCTGACACGCCAGACGCCGATCCTGCCCCTGATTGACAATGCGGCCACAGGCTCTTATTCGCTGAACGACTGGGAATATTCCTGGATCTTCACCGGCAAGGCACGCGACCGCAACATGTTCGAAGGCGACCTGGTGATCTTTCACAAGCGTCAGTTCGGCGTCAATACGGATGCTTCGAACAACGTAAACGGCATTTATGGCGAGCGTGTGATTGAAGGCATCTTCGGCCTCGGCACCATTCCGATGACGATGAATAACGGCCAGTTTGGCTATGCTGCGGGCAACAGCCGGAAGGTGCTGCTGATGTGGCCCAAGCTGACTGACTCGGAAAGGCCTGAAATCAAGGTGGGTGGCTGGATTGCAGACGTGACCTACGAGCCATATCTTTCTGCTACGACCAACCGTTTTCTGCAGGATTTTGACCGCGATGGTCGCCCCGACACGCAGCATGGCGGGCAGCGGTGCCACTGGTACCGGATTGTGCAGAAATCAGAAATTACCGACCCTGGTTCTGCCGACCCTGGCCTGGCGGGTATTGCCAACATGGAAGCGATTATCGTGACAGTCGATCGCCCCGTGATGGCCAAGACACTTCTGCAGAAGACGGGCAATGGCTTTTCACCCGTGCATGTCAATGCAGCGTTGATAGCACCCGATGTTGTCTCGGTATTCCCGATCACGCTTGAAGGAAACTGATCGCAGGCTGTGGTGAGCCGCCACACGCATGCGACTCGACGAAAAAAAGCCAGTCCGACCAGGTTCGCGAAAAAAGGTAACTGAAGGAAAGCCCAACGATGATCGCCAAAGCCGGCCTTGCCTCTGTTCGACGCGGACTCACGCTCGTGGAGATGCTCGTGGTCGTCGCCCTGACGGTGCTGATGATGTCGATCATCGCCCAGATCATGACGGCCACAACGGGTGCTATTCAGGTGGCCCGGGCCTATCATGAACTTGATTCAGACCTGCGGACCATTGAGGGAACGATTAAACGTGATCTGGCAGCCGCCACAGCGCGAATGACCCCACCGCTGAACCCGAAGGATAATCTCGGCTATTTTGAATATGGCGAGAATGAGTTTGCCGATGCCCAGGGCGAAGATTCCGACGATTATCTTGCCTTCACGGCCCAATATACCGATGGCAATCTCTTTTTTGGTCGACATTTGCCGGCTCCGACCGGTGTACCCAGCGGCCCGGGTGCCGATACGCGAGCGAACTCCAACCAGGCTGTGGCACCGGTCATGGTCACGAGCGACACCGCTGAAGTGGTTTATTTTCTGCGGAATGGCAACCTGTATCGACGTGTCTTCCTGGTCAAGCCCAACCTGAAACTCTATCACGAATGGGCCTTTAACACGCAGGGGGCCTATACTGGCGTCCGGGCGGCAAACATGCCGGGAATAGGTAATGGGGTGTATCTTGGCTGGCAGGCCCTGAATGATATTTCAACACGCCCCTCAAATTTCGTGGCAATGCCTTATGGCCTGGCTCGACAGAATCTTGGCCTGCCCCTGCCCGGCCAGATGATTTTTGACACCTATGTGCCGGTGAACAATTCGCTGACAAAATTCGAAAGCGAACTGAGACCGGTTGCCAACAGCCTGGGCGACCTGACAAACCGCGAAAACCGAGCCTTCAAGCCTCGATTCACCAACGATTACTGGTCAATTGTAGCCCAGAACACTCAGTCGCAGATGTTTCCGTTGCCCGATGGCATTCCAGATGACTACATGGGCTCGCCAGTTCCCGGTTCTGATGGCTACTTCAGCAACCAGATCAACGACTTTGAAAATGCGACCTATCCAAATCTGCTGGCCAACGCGTCGAAAAGGGTGACCACACCCTTTGGAGTGCAGATTTCAGAAGCTGTTTTACTGGCCAATAATATGCAACTGGCCGCATATCTCTTCCCAATCTTTAACGACCCGCTTAACGGCTACGACACATTTGCGTTTCCTTACATTTATCCGAACGCCTATTCCAAAACGGCCTCCGGTAAAACACCGCTTGTTTCAAACATGGAAGTTTACGGGTCGATTCACGGTATTTCACTTGAGCCGCCTCTGCGGAGGCTTGATTCAACCTACACCGCTCCGGCCTCTTATTTCCTGCCCTACTGGAATCATAATCCACTGGAAACGTCGACCGAAGACAACCTGCCAACACCCGGCGACCCGGCCACCATGCCAGGCGGCAATATACCGCTGGTGAATAACCAGGCCGGCTTTGCCCAGACGTGGTGGGGCTTTCCGACATGGCGGGAACAGCTTTCGCCCTATTGGATAGACCCGCTTAAACGGCTTGATTCACCGCTGAATGTCGCAATTTCCCAGGTGCCTTATCAACTTCAGCGGGGCATGCAGGCATTTGGCCTGAGCCCATCAAACACCACAAGCTACCCGGGCCAGAGTTCCGGCTGGCTGCCTGGCATGATGGATTACGACCCGGCCACCGGTCTGCAGATTCGCAATCGACCCCAGCCTTGGAATGACCAGGCAGGCAACGGCTCTTATTTTCTGCAGAATATGATCGGGTTCTGGCAGACGACGTGGGAAGACGAACTGATTGCGACCAATGTGAGATCATTTGATGTCAAGATTTTTGACATGTCGCCGCAGATTCAGTCGTATGTCGACCTTGGTTATTTTGCCACAACCACAGGCGGCAGTTCGATCTACCCGACCGGTGGCCCTGCCCCGGCCAGCACCACAACGTTCCAGAACTGGCTGCAGGGCTTTGGCCACGAAGGCCGCATGCCCCCGCTGACAAGCGACTACCGCCCCGATGCCCAGTTCCCTTTCATTCCAGGGCTGGGGCCACGCTATGTGGGCGACGATGACCCGGGCATCATTCGCATGCGACGTGTGTGGGACACCTGGTCAACCGATTATTCAGCAACCGATGCCCGGACACTTGACCCGCTGACGGCGCCGCCCTTTTCGGTTGCTCCACGGCCAAGCTACCCCCCCCCTTACCCGGCAGCAATGCGTGGTATCCAGGTGCAGATTCGCATGACTGACCCGCGTGAAGAGCGAGTACGAACGATCACGATTCACGAAGATTTCACGGGCAAACTTTAAGCCCTTGCCGGTGCTTCAACCGGCCGGTATCGATCGAAACAAAGCGAAACAGTTTTTCAGGGAACCAGGCCAGATATGATCACGTATAAGACAGGGACAAGCTCACCGACTGCCTTGTTGAGAAGATCTGGAACCCCTTCATTCAGGGACTGGAAGGAAACGGCCATGATCCTGCGACCCTTTGGATTGATGCCCGCCAAAACCGGCCGCGAAAGACGCGGCGTGGTTCTCGTGGTGGTAATCGCCATGCTTGGCCTTCTGGCCGTGATTGGTGTCACCTTCGCCACCTATTCGAACCAGGCCCAGATCGCCAGCCGCCGCCTGGTGGCCAACACGAAAGCAAATGTTGACCCTGAATCGCTCATGGATTATGCCATCGAGCAATTAATCAACGACACAAACAACCGACTCTCTTCGCTGCGCGGGCATTCGCTCAAGCGAGACATGTATGGCAACGACTCGGTCTTTCACGGCATAGTGACCAGCGTGCCCGACCTGACCAATGCCAACATTTTTCCCCAGCCGCAGGTGCCGCCGATGATCCGGTCGGTGAGCGGGCAGTTATTCCAGGACCCTGTAACAGGCCGAAACCTGTCGTCGCCCGCTGTTCTGGTGCAGACAAATATCCCGGTGACAGGCACGCCGTTTGACGGCTACGACTTTACCCGCTGGGTGATGAAGATTTCAGCCTGTTCGGGCTTCGACGCACAGGGCCGGCCTCTGAACCAGAACCCGGCCTTTCTGAATCAGACGGTTGAAGTGCTTAACGGAGCCTGGGTGCCTGCACTGCAGGCCGGTGGCTATCGTGCACTGCTTATTTCACTGCCCGACCTGACACCCGGCCTTGCCCAGCCCGGTCAGGGTATGTTTTTCTCGCTTGATGGCCGCTATCTGCGGTCATTCAATGGTGCAGGCGTGACATTCACCGCACTGCCCGGCAGCACCATTGTTCACGACTGGGGTAAATATCCGAACCTCAGGCTGAATGCCGCCAGCTCGATCCCGAACTCGGCAACCGGCGAGTTTCTCCCCTCAGGCCTGCCGACAAATCCTGACAACCCATTAAACCCCGGCTATGATGAGGATTACGACGCGGCCGACCTGGAAAACTGGTTCCTGGCCCTTCAATCGGCCGATGGGTCGATCACCCTGCCCAGCTTCCACCGACCGGGTACAATTTTTTACGATACCACGCAGAATGCCAGCAACCCGGCTTGGTATCTGGCCAACAATGACTGGCAGGTGCGGCCTCCAGCGACTCCTAACCCAGTCGCCCTGGCAACCTATGCCAGCTCGGCGGCTAAATTCCTGCGGCCAAGGGCAGCGGATGGCCATGAGAGAACCACGTTCCCCGACCTTGTTCCTGACCTGCGGCAGACACTGGCCAATGGCACCGTGCCGAACCCCACCTACGGCCAGATTGGCTATTTTGACACGGACAGCACAGGTGTTCCCGCCGGTCCGCCGGATCTCTGGAAGTTCAATCCGGGTTACGATGTTGACAACGATGGCGACGGCTACAAGGACAGCGTCTGGATCGACCTTGGCTTCCCTGTGCAGACTGACCCGAACGGCAAGAAATACAAGCCCCTGTTTGCCTTTCTGGTGGTGGGCCTGAATGGCCGAATCCCGCTGAACACGGCGGGTAACCTGCACGACCGGAATATTGGTGTGGATCTGCCCGATCGCGATTTCGGGCCACCGGCCGTTGGCTCGATGGTGCCCGGCACGCCTGAATTCAATCACACATCACACCTGGGCACTTCACCGACGGAAGTCAATCCGAAGTTTGCCCTGCGAAACACCAATAATACCGGTGTGAACGCCGCCGCGCTTGAAACCATCTCGACACTCGGCCTTCGTGGTCTTCTGGCCGGTAACAGGGCTCCTTCCGGCAGCAACATGGCGACTGTTCCTGGCCGATGGGGCGACCAGCGATTGCTTGAACAGTATGTCAATTCCGTCGCCGGCGATGTTCGCGCCGACGCGTTTAATAACCCGGTTCGGGCCGGCAAGTCGATCTTCAAAGGCAACATGCCAAGTTATGTCTCGCCCGACACGGCCGATGACGATGGCGACGTGTTCGACTTCCTGGCGTCTGCCCCGGCCGGGCCAGTGGCACCTGTCTCTCCACAGGTTTATTCCAATGAACGGGGCGATGGCACCTACCCGACAACATCCCGAAACCTGATGTTGGGTGTGGAGCGGCAACGACGGTTTGTCACGCCGACCGACCCGATGGGCCTGGGCCGGGTGGTGGCCTGGAACCGGCAGCCACTGTTTTACCCAAATTTTCTGCTGAGTTATGTCACTTCACAAGGGTTGCAACAAGCTAATTTCAACATGATTGCCGCCCAACTGGGGGCCGTCTCATGGTATGGCAAGGGGGCCGACAGCAAGGGCCGCGTTGGCTTCTTTGGCTATTACCGGCCACCTGGTGTAAGTACGCCTGAAATTTTACCGCCCGAAGATACAACCCAGACAACCGTCAGCCTGGCACTTAACCAGTTCAAGATAGGAACGAATGTTTACAATCAGCCGGGTTCCTTCCTGAACACCGTGCATGGCTATGAATCCTATCGCAACCCGCTGATGGGTTTTGAAATCGAGGCCGGCAACTTCAATGGTGGCGGCTTTGGTGCGGCCATGCCCTACAATTTTGGCAACAACTGGGAAAATGGAACATGGCCGAATAACAGCCCTGCCATCATTCCCTATCCGTTCACAAATCTGCAGACACTGCCGAGCAATGACGTCAGTAAGATACCACAGATGGCCTGGCCAGATCCGAATCTGCGGGGCACGTTCACGACAGATATTGCCAGCGACCCCAGCACGGTCAACAGTTTTCTTCCGGGCGTAACTTCTCCCGGCGGCCTGATGAATCTTGATGAGGCGGACGAACAGAATCTTTATGACACTTCAGAGCAGTTCGATTCTCCGTTCCGCGGCACCGATCTGGCCGATCTTTACTTGAAAGATCCTGCCTATGACGATGCCAACACGGGCAACACCATCAGTTCAAGGATCGTGCAGCTGGCCACTGAGTCGCTGGATTTTGTGGCATCGCCACAGCCACTTTCAAGCACAGGTGCCACGCCGGAACAACAACTTTACAATCGTTGGCCAGTGAACCCGAGAAAGCTCTTCAGCCATGAAAGCTGGGACACCAATCGCTTCAGCTGGGCGAATGATAACCCGGGCGGTGTTTTTGGGGCTCCGGGCAGTATCGCGGGCAACGCCAATTTCAATGCCAACCAGTCGGCCAGTCTGCCAAACCTCAGCTTCAATGCCGCCGGCGACTTCTTTAATTTCCCCACGCCTTCCATTGCGGCAGGCGACCGTCGCATCAACCTGAATTTTCCTCTACCGGCCTATGACTATCAGGCTCCACCAACGATCCCACGTCACCTTGAGCCAACGCGTCTGAAATGGTTGCGCGAAACATATCAGCTAATGCTGCGAGTCTTGCCGCCGAAGGCAGTTGATACCGCCCTTGAAAAGGCCCAGCTTGCCCAGTATCTGGTCAACATGATTGACTTTCGCGACCCGGACGGCGTAATGACGCTCTTCACGGCAATCGATCCGAACACAGGCACACTGGGCCACGGTCTTTATGAGACAATCGCCACGCCTGGTGCCCCCAGCGTCGTGGTGGAAGGGGTGCCGCCGCTTTATGCCGCACCGGCGAACACCAAGCCGCTGAATTTGTGGGGCATGGAATATCAGCCGGTGGCGCTGAATGAAGTGCTGGCCTATGAGTTCAAATTCTGGGGTCCTGACGGCAAGGGAGCCGAAGCCAACCACCGCAGGCTCTTTATTGAGCTGGTCAATACGCTGACTGCCTCAAATCTCAATGGGGGCCAGGTGGGCCAATGGGATCCTTCAGACCAGAACATGCAGGGCTGGGACTTTATTGTGGCCCAGGATACCGACCAGACCGGAACCCCCGACGCCACCGGCCGCCCAAGCCCGATCACTGGCCAGGTGCCAACGGATGCAAGCGGAGTTCCCTTGGGCAAGGTGGGTACGGGGTCTTCGACAATTGTCCCTGTCTCCGGCACAGCCGGCTCGCCCCTGCCCAATGGCAAGGAGGTGAAGGCCATGCGATGGAATGCCACTTCTACAAGCAGCTTCCCGGTCTACACGGTGCTGGCCAATACACCATGCCCGATTAATGTGGAACGAAACGACCCGGACAGCTATGTGCAGGCCAATGCCAATGCGGTTTATTACCAGTCTTCAAGCTATGATCAACTTCTACCGGCTGTCGGACAGGTAACCGAGAACGAGAAAGGCCGCTATTTCTGGCTTTATTTAAGGCGACCGGCAGACCCGGCCGACCCGGTCAATTCACCCAAGGTTGCTGTTGACAGCATCCGCTTCCCATACATGGTTTCAAACGGCACGTCGGACGCCAACCCGATGACGCCGAAGATTACACAGTCAACAACACGAATCTATTCTGCGCAGCGACTGCAGCCCTATCGTGGTGGCCATGCGGTTTTGAATACGGGCACCACGCCCTATTTCCCCATGCATGCCTACGGCTACAGCGAACAGACCACGGTGACTGACGATCGCGACAGCGACGACGCGAACCAGCACCGAATCGGCTACAACACCAATGATAATCTTGTCGGCGACGAGCGGATGCGACACACCATCGGCGTTGACAACAAACTTGCGGAAGACTGGCAATATCTGCCATTTAACGACCGCGACTTCCAGAGCGTAGCCGAAATGCTGTTGGTGCCCGCCTGCGGGCCAGGCCAGTTCACCAAACTTTTTGTGGAAAATAACCCGGTTTTCGGCAAGGGTCAGCGTAACCCGACTCCGCCCGCTAAACCGAAAGACAATCCGCCTGACAGCAACAACACAGCCAGTGCGGGAAATAACTGGAAAGCCGACGAAGCCGACCAGCTTCGTCCGACACCACCGACATTCCCCTACCTGATGGACCGCTTCTATTACACCGGTGCTCCTCAGCTTGACTATGTCACTCCTTTGTCAACAGTAAAAGACCCTTCCGGGGGCAATCTCACCTTCACCGTGCCACCGGTTCTGGTACCAGGCCCCACAGGCCAGTTATACGGCAGCCCATCGGCTGATGGATGGCACAAGATGCTGGAATTTTTCGAAGTGCCTTCCAGCATGAACGGGGCGATCGGCCCTGTGACCGAAGGTGAAAATGGCGACTGGTTCCGCCAGTTGCGTGTGCCCGGCAAACTCAATCTGAACCTGATTGCCGACGAAGAAGTCTTCATGGGTCTGATTGATGATGCACGGGTGAACCTGAAGGAAATTGATCGATCCGTTGATTCAGTACCCAGCGTAGCGGTAGGCCAGACATTCGATAGCGTTCGCAGGCTGTTTATTCCGCTGGCGGCAAGCATGCCCAATCGTGGCTATGCAGTGGGCATGGGATCGGCCGGCTACACCACTGAAGCGCCGATGAAACAGGCTTTCAGTGATTTTCTAAAGCTGCGTCATGGTGGCTCAGGTACGCTGCTGGGTTTTGGAAATGGGCAGACGGGTTTCCCCAATGCCAGGGAATTGCCCTATCGCTCACTTTCATATCCCGACATCAATTACACCATTCTGCGTCCGGGTGCGCTGACACCAGCATCAAACCTGACACTTAATGATCATCCGTCGGGCAAAACAACACCGGGCTTCTTTACGGGAACCAATGGCACAGTGGCCTCAAGAAGGGGCCCTGCACCGCGGATACAGAACACCGGGCTGGATCGTCGATTCTGGTTTGTACATAACTACCAGGTTGATCCGGCGTCGGACCCGAATCTGCTCGCGCTGTTACCCAACACGACAGGGGCGATTTATAATCCGCCATTCCTGGGTAACCCGGGCATTCGCAACATGATGCTGGATTATTCACCGACATTTGCTTATTCCCAGCCGCCGGTGGTTCCATTCCGCCGATTAATGCAGATACCTGATGCCTACCTCGGATTTGTGGGCACCAATTCTGACTGGGACCGGAATTCGCATGCCGGGCTGTTCGGCAATCCGTTTGTGAACAGCACCATCATTCACTACGGATTATCAACAACCAACCTTCTGACCAATCTGGCTGTGCCTGGCCTGGCCGACATGAGCACGCCGCCACAGGTGATTTACGCCCCTGCAAGCCTGATCACCCCTCGTGACCCGAATCCGGATAACTACAATGCCACAACAGCGGCCCAGATCAATTTCGGACAGCTTGGCCAACCGCAGGACCCGACTTACCTGCCCCGTCCACTGCTGGGCTCGAATATCTACCAGGTACCAACTAACAGCCCGATGGGTGTGAGCTATCGCACAGAATCTGACCGACGCCAGCATCCATTCTTCCGCACGGAACTGCTGCAGAAGCTGATGAATCTTACAACAGTACGAACCAACCAGTTTGCAGTCTATCTGACAGTTGGCTTTTTCGAAGTGAAAACCGAAGGAAATGCCAACACACTTCAACCGGATATTCTGGGCAAGGAGATTGACCAGAACAACCGCTACATGACATTTGCAGTAGTTGACCGGACGAGAGCCGAGGGCTTTAATCCGCTCAATCCGGGGAACTTCACGCAGTTGATTGAGTATTCAAGAAGATTGAAATGACATTAGTCCGGCACCTGTTCCAACTCAGAACAGGATTGTTAAGGCTGGAAAGTAGATATAGAATAGACATATCGAGAGTGATTTCAGGTGCCGACAGGCCCTGACCAACGCAGAACCCAAAAAATTGTCACCTGACAGCACGAAAGGGGCCGAAAGCCATGTTGAGAACCGGTTTAGAAAGAAAACGAAGAGAAGCCTTCACACTGATTGAGCTTCTCGTTGTGATTGCGATCATCGGTGTGCTCGTTGGCCTTCTGGTTCCCGCCGTTCAGGGTGCCAGGGCAGCCGCCCGTCGTGTGCAGTGCACAAACAATCTCAAACAGATCGGGCTTGCAATGATCCAGTTTGTCACGGCCAAGAACTCGTTTCCCAATGCTGGTACTTATCAGAACCAGCAGAACATGCCTGTGGGGCCACTCTCTGGCATGTCAGGGACTGGCAACAGTTTTGCGACAACCGCCCTTTATTCATGGGTGGTTGAAGTGCTGCCTTACCTGGACAACCAGGAAATTTACAATTCATGGAACAAGAAACTGCCCTATAACTGGAATGCCCAGAACCCTGCCAACCCGAACGATACCAACCCTTTTAATGCCAAACTGGCCAACACGACCATATCAAGCCTGATCTGCCCCGACGATCTTTCGGCACTTGATCAGGGCAAAGGTCATCTGAGCTATGTGGTGAATATGGGGCACAGCCGTTTTCACTACTCGCAACTGGGTGTTATCAGCCCACCCCGATGGGATGGCAGCAGTCACAGCAACATAACCCCGGGCCTGAACTGGGGCGCTGACTCGACAGCCATTAATAAAAAGCTCGGGCTTTTCTTCCTGGGCAGCACAAATGCCACCGACCCCTGGAATTCAAAGAGCACGCTGGCCAGCATTGCCGATGGTGCATCAAACACCATCATGGCGACCGAGAATATCAAAGCCGGTTACTCTGCATCATTCCAGATGGCTGGCGGGGCTGAAGCGAATTGGGCCTGCCCGCACCCCAACATTATTGGTTTCATCGGATCCGATAACATCTGTGGCACCACCGGTGTCTGCTCGGGCACACGCCCCGATCCCAATTCAGAATGGCCAGGC
Source organism: Planctomycetaceae bacterium (assembly GCA_040374745.1). GTDB lineage: Bacteria > Planctomycetota > Planctomycetia > Isosphaerales > Isosphaeraceae > QWQI01. The sequence goes on from JBEITT010000003.1 coordinate 16,105, forward strand.
TGGTCACTTGCCAACGACAAAAATGGCAAGGAAGGTATCAACGCTGACCCGGATTCGCCAGACGGTTTCTCTCCATTCCCATCAAGTGGCCATTCCGGCGGCATTAATGCAGCCATGGCTGACGGCTCCGTTCGTTTCATCAAAGAAACAACCGATGGGAATGTTTTCGCCAAACTGATCAGCCCTCAGGGCTCGAAACTGCCTGCCAACATCAAGCAACTGCCACTCAGCAACGACGACTGATCAAATCAGCGGTCATTTTTCATGTCAAAAAAAGAGCGGGCCGCCAGCCCGCCCTTTTTATTTTAAGTTGATCAGGCCAAGGCCGCTCACTTTGGCGGCGACGGGCTTTGCAGATAGCGAAACAGGTCGCGTATTTCATTATCCTTTAAGTTATCCAGAATACCTTCAGGCATAAGTGAAGCCGCCGACACCTTAACTTCATCAATCTCAGCCACCGCAATGCGGGCGAGCTGCCGATTGGCATCGATCAGTGTCATGCCGGAATCTGTTTTGTCAGCAACCAGCCCGACCAGCACCCGGCCATCCTTTAAAGCCACCTGCACCGCCTGGTATTCACCACGGACTTGGGCTGAGGGGTCGATAATGCTGGTAAGCAGAAAATCAAGATTGCCGCGATCTGCTCCGTTGAGCTCAGGCCCAAGGGCCATCCCGTCGCCAAAAAGCTGATGGCACGTCGCACAATTCTTCTGAAAAACCGCCTTACCTCTCACGGCCAGGCCTTTATCGCCTTCAGGCAAGATGCCCCTGATTTCAGCAATGCGTTTAATTCGGGCCTCACTGGTCGGCCTGAGCGGTCGCCCCCAGACCTTCTCAAGACTGGCTGAAAGGCTCTTATCCCCAAGCCGGTCAATGGCCTGAGCATGTGCCGAAGTTAGCTTCTGCCGGGGAATGTCGCCTTTTTCTACTTTTTCAAGCAGGACTCGTGCGGATTCAGGCCGGTTCACCATCATGTTAATGGCCTTGCCCTGAAGGTCGGCGGGCCATTTGGCATAGCGATTCATAATAATCTGTGCCAGCTCCGGGTCATTCACCTGGCTGGCTGCCAGCAGCACTTCAGATGTGACAGATCCGCTGCTCCGCTCGTCGGCCAGTAATTGCCTGACTACCTGCCCAAGCTGGTCTGAACGCCCCGCTGACAGCCTTTGGATAAGTGCAATGCGTGTTGCATCGGCCGTTTTCGGGTCAAGCACCAATTCACCAGCCCGCCGGGCAGCAGTTCCGATACCAAACTTTAACGAGGCCCTGAAAAGCGGCGAATCAGCTGGTGCCCCGGCCGAAGACTGGTCCAGTATCGTTTGCCACCGGGCCGTGAGTCCAGCCGCAGCGGCCGGAGTCGCTCCCTGCTCAAGTTCACGAACAATCACAGCCTTTTCGGTGTCGCTGCATTTCTCGTAAAACTGCCACAATTGTCCGAATGATTTTTCGCTGGCCTGGGCCACAAGCATTCGGGCCAACCTCGGAAAAATCGTCTCCTGCACAATCGGTCTCTGACGAACAGCAGAACCGCCCATCCATTCCATGAAGATCTCAGGCAATTTGACAAACTGATCCTGTACTGTCCACCACAATGTCAGTGGAATCATCGTATCTGTCAGGTCTTTGTCATGGGATGTCAACTTGTCCAGAATCGGCAGCATCATTCCCGCCGGCCATCGGCGACAACTCGCCGCAAGCTGAATCCGAACCGCTGCCGATTTTTCACCTTCGGCCAGTTCTTCAAGACGGTCTGCCAGCCCACGAGTCAGGTGCTGCCCGTTGCCCAGAAACCGAATGGTCCATTCACGCAGAGTCGGCTCGGGGTCTGACAGCAATCGCATGGCCAGGGCATCGTCAAGCCGACCAGAAGATCCAATCACCCAAAGCAGGTTCAATCGGGATTCGGCCGCAAGTTGGGTGTCAATCAATCCAGATTTCAGACTCTCGGCAGTTCTGTCATCAATTTGTCTAAATAGCAGCTCCTCGCGAGCCTGACGGGCAAAAAAAGCACTTGGGCCAGTGAGCCTGGCCACAAGCTGATCAGCAGATTCCTTCGTCAAATCATATCGGGCTGCAGTTCTTCCACCCTGATAACTGATCCGGTAAACCCGACCGTTGGTTTTGTCCCAGTTGTCACGTGGGTCAAGATGGCTTGCCCGTTGGTCGTACCAGTCAACCAGATAAATCGCATCATCAGGCCCCATGGTCAGATCAATCGCCCGAAACCACGGGTCGTTCGCTTCAATCAAAGTGCCTCCGAAAGTACCTTCGTACGTTGACCCCTTCGGCTTCAACTTATGCCAGTAAACAGCATTCGAAAGCAGATTACCGCCTATAAAAACCTCCTGAAACTCTTCAGGAAAGGCCCGGCCCCGATAAAAAATGCCGCCCGGCGTCACATGACCACCTTTTTTCAAACCGTTGTAGGCAATTGAATCAAAGTACCCAAATGCAAAGGGGTTGTGGAGAGGACCATGCTTCGAAAAGCCTTTCCAGTAATATCCACCCTGGGTCATGTGAAAAGTGATAAAACCACCATTCGACGAGCCGAATGCCTGCCCTGTCCTGTCAAAATCAAGCCCCCAGGTGTTGCCTCCTCCCTCAGCAAAGAGCTCAAACTTCTTGCTGGGAACATGATACCGCCAGACTCCCTGCTGAAATTCGGTGCCCCTGATTCTTGCAGTCACTGTTGACCCCTGGGCTCCGTAAAGCCAGCCATCAGGCCCCCATGCAAGCGAATTCACCACGGCATGAGCATCCTGCAGGCCAAAACCCTTGAGAAGCACCTCGGGGTCGCCATCTGGCCGATCGTCATGATTTTTATCAGCGTAATAAAGTAGATATGGTGCCTGGCCAATAAACACTCCGTCATAACCCACCGCAATGGCACTTGCCAGGTTCAGGCCTTCCATAAAGGTTGTCACCTTGTCAGCCCGGCCATCGCCATCAGTGTCTTCAAGAATCTTGATTCGGTCCTTGCCTCTGGGTCCGACAGGCGGCGGTTCGGGCACCCGGTCGTATTCCGTTCGAAGGTAAACATCCATGGTGACAGGCTTTAATCCCTCTGGCACCGGGTATTGCAGATATTCAATCACCCAGAGCCGGCCACGATGATCCCAACAGGTGGCCACAGGCTGTCGAATATCCGGTTCGGATGCGAAGACATTGGCCTGAAATCCTGGCGGCAGCGTCATCCTTTTCACGGCTTCTTCAGGCGAAAGCCCTTGGGCACCCGCTTTGGAAGACAGGCCGGCCAGCCCGATGACCAGGAACCAAACCACTAACATAAACCTATATACGACAATATTTTGGATCATATTTTCACCGGCGGCGTTGCAGCGGTTGATGGAATCACGGGATCGATTGCGAGACGATGGCGATCGGGCAGGTAAATGTATTAAAAACGAATCATGGCTGAGAAACAAGACTTCCGTCTACCCGGTCATAAATTCTGCCGGGCATGCAGGGCTTCGTGTTCGGCATCAGTTAATGGTCGAGTGTCGCGGCCCTTTCGCTGCGTCAATTCGATACGGTCAAGAAATTTAACATTGGCACAGTCGTCGAGTTCAGCTGAGTGACAGGCAGCAAAATCGCGAATCAAAAACCTGAAAGGCCCGCCCTGGCTGGCAGTCAGATCCTGATCACCAATTTTGTAAATCAATAGCCCCTGAGCCCTTACGGCATCAAGCGGAACAGACACATGAAAATCATCTCGCTCTGCATGAAGCGTCATGTAATTTGCTTCGGGGCTGACCCCTGCCAGATTCAGTAGAAAATCAAGCGTAACGGCATCACCCTGCTTTTTCCCCTCAAATCTAGACACATCAAGCACTTGTGCGGATTCAGGCAAGGCTTCAAGCTGACTCCGGGTCAGAACCAGCGGCGTGGCGACAAGCCCATCAATACGAAAACTTGGTTGATCCATCGTTAAGGTTCTCAATAAAAGCCTGAATTCCAAAAGGGTCCGCTTTGACGGAGTCTGACCGCCAGATTATGATAGTCTAAATCATCAATTCAATGCCCGCCAGTTGTCGCCTGACCCTTTCCCAAATCAGACTTTCTCGTGGGGCCAGGCCAGCCTCTCTCAAATCACAGGCTTTATGAGGGATTTCGCAAGATGATACGCATCGACGCCAGAAAAGGCCCGCGCACCTGTGATGGCCTGAGCCGCCGCGATTTTCTCCACGCCGGCTCCATTCCCCTGATGAGCCTGGGCATGGGCCAGGTTCAGGCCGCCAAAGCCGCCGCCAAATCAGACATGAACTGTATTCTGCTTTTTCTTGTCGGCGGCCCGTCTCAGATCGACACCTTCGACCCTAAACCAAATGCTCCTTCTGAAATTCGCGGCCCGTTTCAGCCTATTCAAACAAATGTCCCGGGTATCGAAATCTCTGAAATTTTCCCACGCCTTGCTGGCATGATGGACAAAGTTTCGCTCGTTCGGTCCATTTATCATCAGGCCACCGCCGTACACGACACTGGCTACCAGATGATGCAGACAGGCCGCCTCTTTGGCCCCGGCCTTGAACACCCCCACTATGGTTCGGTGCTCTCATACGTTAAAGGCCCGAACGGCGATGCGCCACCTTATGTGCTTTTGCCCAGGCCCATTGGCGCCACGGGCGGAAACCTGCCACATGGGCATACTTCCGGTTATCTTGGCAAAACTTACGACCCATTTATCCTGAATGCCGACCCAAACAATCCCAATTTTTCCGTACCCGACCTGCTGCCACCCGATTATATTACATCAGTAAGATCGAATCGCAGGCGTTCGCTCAGAAAATCGATTGAAGGCAACCTGGCCAGTTTTGAAGCGTCGGCTGATGCCAAACTGCTCGACGCCAATTTTCAGCAGGCCTACTCCATCATGTCGTCAGCCAAAACGCGAGAGGCGTTCGACTTAAAACTGGAAAAAGAGGCTCTGCGCGATCGTTATGGCCGCACCAGGTTCGGGCAATCATGCCTGATGGCCCGCCGGCTGGTTGAAGCTGGAGTACGACTTGTCACCGTGAACATGTTTGAAACCGTGTTTAACGAAGTAACATGGGATATACACGGTTCATCGCCTTTTACATCAATCGAAGGCATGAAAAAGGAAGTGGCACCGAATTTCGACCGTGCCTACACAGCATTGATTGAAGATCTTCACCAGCGTGGCATGCTGCAAAACACGATGGTTCTGGCTTTTGGTGAATTCGGCCGAACTCCGAAAGTGAATCCGGCAGGTGGTGCGACCACCACCCCGGTGTCTGGACATCACTCTTTGCCGGTGGGCCATTCAAGGGTGGGACAGTCGTCGGTGAATCCGATGAAATCGGTGGGTCTCCAAAAACAAGACCAGTTAGTTCGGCCGAAATCGCTGCCACTGTTTACACTGGCCTTGGCCTGAAGATTGACACCGAACTGCGTGGCCCGGGCAACCGGCCAATTCCGCTGGTTGATCACGGCATCGAACCTATTCATGAACTGCTTTCCTGACAGGCTCTCGTACAAGACTTCACTGCGACATCTGATAAATCAGCCTGAAACTTCCATGACGACCAAGAATCAGCTAAATGCGGTAAGATCTGGCTTCATTTGCCTGATCATATTTTTTGCCGCGACGAATGTCGTACAGGCTTCGACAGTAATCAGACCACTACGGGTTGATCTGCAAAGCCTGAATTCCGTTAAATCACTACAATTATTAGATACCGATGAGAAAGGTCGCCTGACAGATGACCTGACGGATGAAGCGACCTGGACTGTGGAGCCTGCTGAACTTGGGCGAATTGAGACCGGCCCGGTTTTCATACCCGCCCGTGAGGGCAAGGGAGAGGTGGTTGCCCGTCTGAAAAATGGCAGAGAATTTCGATCGCCTGTCGAGATTCAATCGAAAAACCGCCATGAAGAATGGTCGTTTGAGAATCACGTTCAGCCCGTTCTGACAAAGCTGGGATGCAATTCGGGTCCATGCCACGGCTCGGCAGCCGGCAAAAGCGGATTTCGGCTTTCGCTGCGAGGTTATGCACCTGAGCTGGACCACGCTGCCCTGACTCGCCAGGCAGGCGGTCGAAGAGTGACTGCAGGCCACCCTGAAGAAAGCCTCATGATTTGGAAAGCCACAGGCTCCGTGCCTCACGGGGGCGATGCCCGCGTTGCGCCAGGCACCCGTGACTTCGAAATACTCGCCGGCTGGATTGCCGCCGGAGCCAAAGGAATTAACCCAAAAACTGCCACTCCTGTAAGACTTGAGGTTTCACCTTCAGCCGTTGTTTTTCAAAAAGGCAAATCAGGCCGACTCATTGTCGACTGCCTTTACAGCGATGGCACACGAGAGGATGTGACCGCCTGGGCCAAGTTTGGAACAACCGACGAAACGATTCTGAAGGTATCGGAATCGGGCCGATTTACAGCGGAAAGTCCTGGAGAAGCCTTTATTACAGTATGGTTTTCCAGCCTTGTTGCTACAACTGTCGTTACCGTTCCAGCCGGTCTTAATATTCCCGAATCAATATTCGCCAATGCCGGTAAATCCAACCAGATTGATGAATACAATCTGACAAAACTGAGATCTCTCCAGATACCACCTTCGCCTGATGCTGGCGACTCGGCATGGCTGCGGCGTGTGACTCTTGACCTTACCGGCTCCCTGCCCAGCTATGAAACCACTACCAGTTTCCTGAAGGATAAAGCGGCAGATAAACGAAGCCGCATGGTCGACAGACTGATCGGTTCAGCCGAGTTTGTGGATTACTGGTCTTACCAATTATCCGATCTTCTCCTTATCTCTTCAAACAAGCTGACCACACCTGCAATGTGGTCATTTTACAACTTTGTAAGGGAGGGCGTGGCTGAAAACAAACCATGGGATGTTTTCGCCAGGCAGATTATCACATCCACTGGTACAACTCTTGAAAATGGAGCAGGCAATTATTTTGTGCTGCACCGCGACCCGACCGACCTGACAGAAACGACAAGTGTCGCTTTTCTTGGTCTATCTCTGACATGTGCCCGGTGCCATAACCACCCTCTGGAAAAGTGGACACAGGATCAATACTACGGATTTGCCAGCCTTCTCAGTCGTGTCGGCCTGAAAGACGGCCAGGCCATGGGTGAAACAGTCGTCAGCGACAGACCTGATGGAGAAATATTCCATCCCCGCAAGTCTCGGGCCATGCCGCCCCAGCCACTGGATGCAATGCCACTGAAAGCCGATTCGCCGCAAACCCGACGAGAAGCCCTTGCCGCGTGGATGACAAGCCCGGAGAACCCCTTATTTGCCCGTGCAATAATCAATCGTGTCTGGAAAAGATTTTTTGCACGTGGCCTGATGGAACCAGAGGATGATCTTCGAGCCACAAACCCACCGACAGATGCTGAACTACTAAGCTGGCTTGAATCCGACTTCAAATCGAATCACTATGACCTTCGTCGGTTGATGAAAACCATAACTACATCTGCGACTTATGCTCGATCCGGCAAACCATTGCCGGAAAATACGACAGATCTCAAATTTCTCTCGCATGCCTTACCCCGTCGGTTGCCCGCTGAAGTTCTTCTGGATATTTACAGCCAGACGACTGGTGTGGCAAGTTCCTTTCCGGGCTTCCCCGAAAAATGGCGTGCTCTGCAACTGCCCGACACGAAAGTCGCCAACAATTTCCTCGCATCATTTGGTCGTCCGGAGCGACTGGCTACCTGCTCCTGCGAAAGATCCAACGAACCTTCCGTCGCCCAGGCACTTCACCTGGCCAACGGTGAAACACTGAACAGCAAGTTAAAATCTGATCAGGGACTGCCACGCCAATTTGCCCAATCATCACTGTCAGCAGGTGAACTGGTACGAAAACTCTTTCTGATAACGCTGACACGCGAGCCTACCACAAATGAAATGAAATCTTTTGTCGGGGCAATAAGTCGTGCAACTAACGACTCAAAAAAACCTGAAATGAAAGAATCGGAACTGAGAGTCGCCTGGGAAGACCTATTCTGGGCCATTCTTACCAGCGACGAGTTTCTGTTTAATCACTGATATTAAAATACAATCCAAAATCATCAAACGAGAAAAGCCATGTCAGAACTTATCCGTTTCCGACAAATTATATTCCTGTTTTTTTTCGTTTCATGTCACGTCACCTTTCATTCAGCTTATTCGCAGACATCAGAACTAACAAAAAAGAAAAAAATCAGTTTTTCGCGTGATGTTGCACCAATTCTGGTTGCCAGGTGCCAGGGTTGTCACCATGATACCAAATCGGCCATGGGGTTTAATTTAACAACTTATTCGAAGATCAGGCAGGGTGGCAAGCAGAGCGGGCCTGATGAAATAATCGTCGCGGGTAAACCCGACGAAAGCCGCCTGGTTGAAGTTCTTCAGGCAAGTGCTCAACCACGCATGCCTCTGAAATTAAAACCGCTAACCGAAAACGAGATTGTATTAATATCGGACTGGATAAAGCAGGGAGCCCTTGACGATGGACCAACTCCCAACACAGCACTGGTCGCCCTTGCTCCACCCGAGAAGGTAATCAATCGGTTTTCAATGCCACGAGCCAATATCAACAAGAATCAGATGATTGCATTATCGGATGACGCCTCGAGGATTGCTGTTTCTGAAGAACATATGATTTATATTTATAACCTGAATCAGAATGGGTTGCCGGAAAAGCAAATTGGACCAGTTGAGGGTCAGATCGGACCAATATTGTTTTCAAAAGATTCACTTTCAGTTGCAATCGCTGTAAGTCGTCCAGGGATAGAGGGTTTTGTTGAGCGATGGGACATTAAAACTGGGCAGCGTATTTATCGTACCAGATTGCATTCAGACCAGATTCTGGCCATGAAACCCGGCAACGACAATAAAACAATTGCCACAGCTTCCTACGACAAATCGATTGCATTAATCGAAATGGACTCGGGGCTTCTTGTGCGGCGACTGTCTGAACACACAGACGCAGTTTATGACGTTGCATTCGACCCTTCCAGAACAGATCGACTCGCCAGTGTTTCTGCCGACCGGACATTAAAGATCTGGGACCTGACAACTGGCAAACGGCTTGAAACACTTTCGGACTCAAACGCCGAGCAATATGCTGTCTGTTATTCAGCTGATGGAAAAACCGTGTTTGGGGCGGGAGTGGACCGAACCATTCGCGGCTGGGATACAAATTCACAACCAATTCGGCTGGTCAAATCAGCACTCGCTCATGAATCACCTGTCAACAAATTAATAAATTTTATGAATCCTTCAGCGAATGAAGAGCTTATTTCTTTATCGGAGGATCTGACACTTAAAAGATGGCGTTCGGATACTCTTTCACCACTTGAAGGTAGCATTAAACTGGATGACTGGAGTTCATCAGTTGCAACATCACGTGACAAAGTTGCATTCTCCACTTTTAACGGTTTGATTTCCGTATTTAAATGGGGCAAAACCCCTGCACTGGTCTGGCAAAAGAATCCAGGCAGCATTGTGGCTGGAACACCTGAGTCATTAAAACCGCAACTTTTCCGCAATAGTGTGCTGGGTGCACCAACACCCCGTGTTGTTATAGCGGGCCAAGAAAATGAAATAATATTAAATGCCGCTGGAATTGAAAATGCTTATAAAATTCATATTTCGCCACCAGATCTGAAGGTGATCAGCTCCCGGTCGAGCAAGCCGAATACACTGACAATAAGGTTAAAAGTGCCGGCCAGAAATCATTTAGATTCAGCCAGAATAAAAGTTGCAACTCATTCCGGCATTACATCCCAGCAATTACTGGGTATCCTGCCTTCAGCCCCTTTTGAAATAAAACCGGATTCTCCATCATCAGAACTGATCAAGGCAGTTGACAGTCAGGTGATTCAGACAAGTATTATTAAATCCGGACAGGTTGTCAGATTTCGAATTAATGCAGAAAAAGGCAGACAGTTTAGTATTTCAACGATGGGCAAAGTAATCGGATCGTCACTATCAAGCCTGATAACACTAAAATCAGCGTCAGGAAATATCATGGCGCAATTTCGTGAGAGAAACGGTATTGATCCGCTGTTTTCATTTACACCAATTGAAAGTTCTCCAATATTTGTTGAAATAAGCGACACCGTTTTTTCAGCCGGGAACAATCATTTTTTTTACCTGCTTGTTGATGAATCGCCAGTATTAAAAGGTTCAGACCAGATTGTCATTAAGGAGGGAAGTCGATCAGAATTAAATCTCATTGCCGAGAGCGGAAAGACGGAAAAGATTTACATAGATCCCGGATTGATCAATTCCACTTCCGTTCAGAATTTGACAGTTCCCCGTGGATGGCTTTTTCAGTCGCCACCCAAAGTTTTGAATTCTCCCTTTCCCGTAAATTCATATCGGTCAGATCTGACGCTGAGTCCACCGTTAAGCGTATCCGGCCAATTTCTACCGGGTATTGCAGAAAATAAAATTCAAATTAAAGCGTTAAAAAATCAACCCCTGATCATTGAAACATATGCCCGACGACTTGGACGTGAGCTTGATACATTCCTGGAAATTCGCGATTCGCATGGTCAGCCGGTTCAATCTGCAGCATTTCGCAAGGTAACTGACACTCTTGTTGCATTTCGCGACCACGGCAGCCGCCAGAAAGGTATTCGCCTGACACAATGGGCTGATTTTCAAATGGCAGATTATGTTCTGATTGGACGTGAAATCACAAGAATCTTTCAACTACCCCGAAATCCCGATGACGATTGTCAGTTTTTTGGTGATGAAATGAGATGGGGCTATTTTGGAACAACACCAGAACAGCACTCAATGAGCCAGACAGTGACGAAACTTGAACCACTGACGCCAGGGGCAGAGAACACAATTGCATCTAATCTTATTCATCGGGTTTATTACGCAAACGACGATGCTGGCAGTGTTGTCGGGAATGATTCATGGATATATTTCAACCCGCCGGAAGATGGGGTTTATCAAGTTGTAACCAAAGAGAATACAGGGCTCAGTGGTCCCAATACGACTTATGCACTAGTCATACGCACGCCGGCACCCGACTTTGAGTTGCAAGCAATCCCAACCGACTGGAATTTCCCGTTGAACGGGTCGAAACTGATAACGGTCAATATTCGTCGCAAGGATGGTTTTAACGGTCCGGTGCGACTGAAATTAACCGGTCTTCCCGAAGGCTGGCAGGCTACAGAAGGCCTGATTGAATCAGACCAGATTTCATGCGATATTCTGATTACACCCAATTTTAAAACAAGCACCAGGTTTTTTGAGAATTTAAACTGGCGACTTATTGCTTCGGCTGATTTACCAGGCAGGCAGATCGTGCATGAAATTGAAGCTGACAAATCATGGGCTGTGATTACGCCTGAATCAAATTTATCCATGAGTGCATCAACATATCAATTATCAATTAAGCCTGGAACCATCAGCCGGATGACATTGAATGTGAATCGTCGCGAACCGTTCGCTGGCCGGGTTCCGATCGATGTGAAAAATCTGCCATACGGTGTAAGGGTACTTGATATTGGCCTAAACGGGGTGCTGATCACCGAACCTCAGAAGGAGCGGGAGATCAGGATCTATGCCGAACCGTGGGTCAAGGCACAGAAACGGCCATTTTATGCAGTAGGCCGCGCGGAATCGGCTGGAACATCGGACAGCAGTCAACCGATCATACTTGAAGTACAGCCGAAATAAATTGCCTGATTATCGGGAACCGATGCTGTGAGATTCGAAGGAAATAATAAAGAAGACAGCTATCAAGAAAACCGGTTCATTTTTTTATTTTTCCTGATTTTAATTGCAATTCCGTGCGGATTGCAATTGATGGGTTATGAAGTTACAGGTGGCGACCCTGACCGATTTTTCAGGCCTCTTAAGGCCGAGATGGTTCGAAACATCAGTAATTGGAAACTGCCGCTATGGAGTGACCTTTTCGGATTTGGCATGCCCCTGGCTGCACAGAGTGAAGTGGGCGCATTTTATGTGCCACATTATTTTATTTATGGAACATTTGGAACAGAGGCAGGCTATCGTGTCAGCATGGTTGTGCATCAACTATTGGCAGCATTTTTCATCTGGAAATTATCAGGGCGATTTGGTGCTGACCAACTGGGCCGAATGATCGCAATCATGATCTATCTTTATGGAGGATTCCCCACCATTCAGGCAAGCAAGGAATGGGCCATACTTGGAATGGCCTGGTTGCCGTGTGCATTTCTCGGTACAGAAATCTGGCTTCATGATCGAGATAGAAAAGGCCTGATTCTCCTGAGTCTTTCACTGGCCAGCCTGGCATTGATCGGGCATTTCCAGATGGCTCAGATTACCTCTCTGGGGCTTTTTTTCTGGGTTATGTCGAGAATCACAGGGCGACCGAAACTGGTATCCGCATGCCCCGGCCTGGTGCTGGCAATCGTCACGGCAATATTCATTGCCTCGCCGCAACTGGCACTGTCATGGGATTACGCCAGGTCAGTAGGGGCAACAGACAGGTCCTTCAGCACGCTAGCGTATTATTCTTATCCAATAATTAGTTTTCTGGAGTTTTTTTTTCCATTATGGACCAGAACTCTTGTCGGAGGCCCAGAAGGAGCCTATTGGACTCTGCACTCGACCACCCAGTTTGAAGCCTGTCAGTTTGTGGGGTCGTGTGGGCTCGTCTTTTCAGTAATCGGGCTGTTTCGAAAGGATTTTAGAAAAGAATCGATGAGTTTGTTTGGATTAGCCTTCATATCAATATTACTTTCTACGATGCCGCAATGGTCAGAATCAGGATATGCTGCCATATTGAAATTTCCGGGAATGGGTTTATTTCGTTGCCCTGGTCGCTATGGAATCTTATTGCATTTTTCGCTGGCTATACTGGCGGCGATTGGCGTCGGTGAAAAATTAACAAAAGCACCCATGGTCATTATAATCGCATTATTCATATTCAGTTTATATCAATTATTCAGAATTTCCGGTATTGAATATTTTATTTCAGGAATGCGAATAAAGTTAAGTTTTCATCTCACAGAAACGCTGGCTGAAGGTTGTATATTGTTCGTGATTGCAATGTTTCTGACAACCAGAAAATTGAAAGTGTCAAGATTCTGGCAGGTGGCCTTACCGACAATTATATTTTGTGAAATGAGTTATTTTTATCTATCGGGTCCGACCCGCTGGGGACAATCCATTGATGTCATTCACACCAGCAGATTACTCGGCAAACTGGCACCTGCCAGAGAAACCTATTCTCTTAGCGGCCCTGTTGACAATTTGCCTGTGAGCATTGGAGTTCGAACCACGGCTGCATATTTTGGTGTAAATATGCCTTCAGCCAACGAATTGGCGAAAGCAATTGTCGAACAGGCAGTTCAGCTTGATCGACAGGGCAGGCATGGCGATTATGACAATTACCTGCGAAAGATCGGGGCCACACATCAATTACAACTTGCATCAGGCCCTGGTGCTGAATTATTCCCAAATGATTCGCTATCAGGCGTAATTGCACCACTACAGGGGAGGGTTCAAAACCTTTACCTGCGAAAGATTGAAGGTACTGAAAATGCAATCAATTTATTTAATGGAGAGATTCAATCAGCAGCCAACGAAAAAGATGCTTTCAATCAATGGCTGACGCAGTCAAATGAAAAAAACAATCTAATTATGACTCACAAAACATTAAATGATTTTAAACATATCCTGTCAAAACCGCTGGATCGTGAAGCCTCGGTTGCATCAGCAGAAGAATCAGACAGGGTCAGGGTTTCTCACCGCGGTTCGTTCATCTTGTGTCTCAGAAAGACATTTGACAAAGGTTTGAAGGCAAGGGCAAAGGATAATCAAGAGGTTACGATTTTCCCGATCAATGGTGGACAAACGGCAGTATTGGTCACTTCAAATGAAAAGACGCCCACAACCAGCGAAATTGAATTTTATTACTGGCCTGATTCACTTAACTTGACCCTGCCCATTGCAGTATCAGGCTTAATTTTCATGATGTATCTGGGTGTTCCGCTGATATCTTACCGAATCAGGAAGCAATCGATTTCCGTGCCAGGATAATGCCACCCAGAACCGGCCGTTCGACATCCGTCACCTGTGGTTGATAGCCCAGCCTGTGCAGGTGATCAAGCAGTGCAGCACGAATTTCAGGTGTCATGATCAGGAAAGAGCCAGCAAGGCCCAGTGGAAGGGGCCCGACCTGCAATTTCAGGCTTCGGGCCACAGCAGCCGCAGCTTCTGCAAGTTCGACCCCTGCCGGCTTAAGAAATACGTTGACTAATCGATGCTCTGCGCGAATAGCTTCGATAATTTTGGGTGCATAACCGGCGATTCGCGTGCGATCCATTCCCGGTTCATAAATTACGCTGACCAGGCCCATTGGGTCGCCCGTGACGCCGAAAGCCTTTAGGACCTGAGTAATAAACGACTGGCTCGTCGCCTCTTTGGGCATCCGGCCATCAATCGATTTGGCCACGAATCGAAGCGTGTCGAGCACCAGTTTATAGGCCGAGCCTTCGTCGCCAATCAGGAAACCCCAGCCGCCGGCACGGCTGAAAGTGCCATCTGGTGCTTTACCCACGGCAATCGAACCGGTTCCACCTATGATGCCTACGCCCCAACCATCGGGCGTTCCGGCGGCAAGCACAAGCTGGCCATCGTTGGTCATGATCAGCCTGCCAATTGGCACTGCCGACCTGCCTTCAGCCCATTGCTTAAGAATAAGGTGATCTTCGTCGCGGTCAAAACCAGCCAGCCCAAGACTGGCGACTGCGACAGGCTGAGGCGCAAGCCCGGCGTTGGCAAAGGCGGCCAATATGCCATCGTCAATGGCTTTCATTGACCCCTCGGCACCCACGGCTTTGGGGTTGGATGGTCCGCTGTAGCCTTCACCCATAACATGGCCATCAAGGCCGGCCAGAATGACTTCCGTGGAGGTGCCGCCGCCATCAACAGAAAGGATAAACTGCGATTTGACATCCGGATGAACAATGATCATTTATGAACCCTGAATCTGGCTGGGTTGTGGTGTGGTGTGAGCAATAACTGCTGTGCGAACATGCCCCCCGCTTGAGGCCAGAAGATTGCTTGCGTGTTTAAAATCAACGTCTGCCAGAGCCATAACCAGTGCCGGTTTGAGATGGCCTGAAGATTCATTAAGCAGTCGTGCGGCCGAAGTATCATCAATTCCGGCAATTTCACGAAGAATTCGCCTGCTGCGAATTTTCAGTTTTTCGTTCAGCGGCTTCAGGTCGACCATGCGGTTGCCATAGGTTTTGCCAGTGCGAATCATGGCTCCTGTGGTAATCATGTTCAGCACCAGCTTTGTGGCTGTGCCCGCTTTCATTCGTGTGCTGCCTGAGAGCACTTCAGGGCCCACCACCGGGGCAATCATCAGATCAACAAAATCATCCATGGCCGAAGGGCGATTGCAAACCAGCCCGATTGTGCCCGCACCAATTTCACGGGCACGTTTCAGCCCGCCAATGACATAAGGCGTACGCCCTGATGTTGCAATTCCCATGACCAGATCATTTGCCGTTGGCCGCAGGCGGTCAAGATCTGCTGCACCTTCTTCGGGCCTGTCTTCAGCACCTTCCACTGGGTTTCGAAGGGCCGGCTCGCCACCGGCGATCAGCCCGACAACCATGGCAGGGTCACTGCCAAAAGTGGGCGGACATTCACTGGCGTCAAGCACCCCAAGGCGGCCTGAGGTGCCTGCACCCATGTAAATCAGCCGACCTCCCTGCTCAAATGCACGGGCGGCCATATCAATGGCCCGGGCAATTTCGGTCGATACGGCCTGGACTGCAGAAACTGCCCTGAAATCTTCCTGCAGGATGATACGGACTATTTCTTCGGCAGAAGATGTGTCGATATGACCCGATTCCGGATTAACCGCCTCGGTGGTGAGATGATCTACCTGAAAGATTGAAGGAGCAGCGTGAGAGTCACTCATTTTCCGGTTTCTACATTCCTGACATTATATTCAAGATTCCATGCCTGCTCGCCAGCCCGGCTTTGGCAGACCAGCTCAATTGTACCCAGTTCGGTCACTCTGGCGACGATTCGTACTGGCACTGCCATACCGGCCTGATCGGCTGATTCGGCTTCAAGCATGGTGCGTAGCGAGGGTAATTCAATAAGTTCATCCTCAGACCAGCGATCTATCACTGTACCAGGGGCATCATCGCGTCTGACAGTTGAAGCCAGAAATCTGAATTCAGCTTCTTCGCCTGTGTAAAGCCCCAGATCAGGCGTCGGCACATCGGCTTCGGTGCCTTCTTCCATGCCCATGGGCACAACACACAAAGCCTTGATGGGCGGGGCCACTCCTGGCACGGCGGGAGTGGGAATTTCGAGACCGATGTAGTATGAACTGTTCACACCACCGCGTATGCGCACCCCCTTGCCCCGACGGGCAAGGCCATATTGAGTTGCGCCGAGTGCCACAGCCAGATGCAGGTCAAAAGCGGGTAGAACCGGCACTTTCTGGCCTGTCCATTGTTCTATGGTTTTAACAAGCCTGTCTCGCAGAATGACAGATTCAAAAACCCCGCCATTAAAGAGAATTTTTGTGGGCATGGCCATGGGTGCCCCGGGAGAGAGCGAGCAGTGGCGTCTTAAAAACTGAGCGAGGTGGCGGGTAATGGCTGGGTCTGCGGCATAGGGCAGGCCAATTTCAGTCAGACCCAGACGACGGCCACGCGCCGGCATTTCTTCAGGTGGTGTGACCGGAAAAAAGCCGTCAAGAATCACTTTTTCAAGTGTTTCACGATCAAGTGCCGTTTTGATCGAGCCGCCGATCACCCTGGAGCCCTTGCCCAGCAGGGTTATAGGCACTTTTTTCTCACCAGGGTTGGCAAAAAGCTGTTCTTTGGCTGATCGGCAACCGTGGACCAGGGCAATTCGCTGAATCGCGTCTAGACCATCCATACCACCTTTGATCGATGCGGCAACAACATGGGCCAGTGCAAGATCCATATTGTCGCCACCGAGCAGGATATGATCGCCGACGGCAACACGTTCAAGCCTGAGCGAGCCCTCTTCCTGCCCCACGGAAATCAGCGTAAAATCACTTGTGCCACCCCCAATATCGCACACCAGGACGAGGTCGCCCACCTGCACTGATTTACGCCAGTTTTCGCCGGAATGTGCCAGCCATGCATAAAAGGCGGCCTGGGGCTCTTCAAGAACCGTGAGGTTGTCGGCACCGGTATTGCGGGCTGCCTGAATGGTCAAGTCACGGGCGACAGTGTCGAAGGAAGCCGGCACAGTGACAAAAATTTCCTGTTCTTCAAAAGGGGCTTCCCATCCCTGTGCGGCAGAGTGGGTGTTCCATGCGTCGCGAAGGTGAGCAAGATAGGCTGAGCAGGCGGCGACGGGAGAAATTTTCTGAAGGTCTTCTGGTGCAGCCAGTGGCAGGATGCACGACGAGCGGTCGGCGGCACCGAATGAAAGCCAGCTCTTGGCCGAACTGACAAGTCGGCCGGGAACACGGGCACCATGGTCGCGAGCGAAGGCACCGACGACCCAGGGAAGCTGGCCACTGACCGGGGCTGTCCACGGGAGATCGAGCGAGGCCGGCTCAAATTCACCCTCGTGCGGAATGTAGAGAAACGAGGGAAGCAACTTCAGTGTGGAACATTCGCCTGCCGCGACCACCTGAGGTATTTCAAGCATTTCGCGGGCAGTTGCTTCGGTGTCAAGCGGCGCAAAGGCGAGTGCAGAATTGGTCGTTCCAAGATCGATACCAATCACAAATTTCGCCATATCTTATCACTCCTTTTTAGATCGGCCCGCTCTGATTCAGATTTCGACCTCGACAGGATGGAGCACTGGCACCTCGCCAAAAGCACCTGGAATTTCCGGAATTTTGACGGATGTCGCCTGCCAGCCACTGTGCGAAATGGTACCTTTCCATGGCCCTGAGCCGGCAACCTGCCCGACCAGTCGGGTTGTGGCCGGATCGTATCCTATATGAACCTGAAGCGTAGAGCCCTCGGCGCCACCGATTGGCTCAATGGTGAAATGATCGAGCAAAGTCTTTCGACACCTGGCATGAATGTCGCGAACGGCCGAACCAATCTGGGCGTCGTCAAAGCTGTCAATATTTTCCATGAGAAAATCTATCAGGCGTCCGTCTCTTTGAAGCAAAGACAGCACGCGGAGATCAAAGCAAGGAGGGCCCTCCGGTTCAGGCGGTGGCGGCGGAGGCGGGTTAATCGCCAGCGCAACTCTCTGTGCTGTCTCGGGATTAAGAAGTGTGTTGATGAATGCCTGGATGGCGATCAATAGTCGGTTCACAGTGGGTGCCTATCTTGCTGATTCAGGCTCTGTTTCCTGGGCAAAGCCTTCTGGGCCCTTTCCATTATCATAATAACTGGACCCAGGTGAATCCAATAAATATCAATAGTGTTGCAGTTAAAAGGCTTAACGAATCGCATTGACTTTGTTATCATTGTAGTAACAATTCGGGAAGTTGTCTCACTAGCAGGCTATTTGCTCACGGGAGTTTTTTGTGGAGCCGATCACCGAACGCGTTGAATCTGATATCCTTGTGATCCGGGTGGAAGACAAATCGCGTCTAAATGAGTCGCGACCCGAGGATTTCAGGCGGAAACTCCAGGAAATTCTGCAGAGTCACCCTGAGACCAATGGCGTCGTTCTGGATATTTCCAGTGTCGATTTTTTCTCAAGTACTGCAATTGCAACCTTGGTTCTGCTCAAGAAAAACGTTACAAACCGCGGTGGCCGGCTGGTAATCAGCGGAATGCACGCTGATGTGAAGCAGGCCCTGGAAATCGTGAAACTGGCCAGCTATTTCGACGTCGCTGACGATATTCCAGCGGCTATGGCTTTGATTCATTCCTCATAACCCGTAAACCCGATAAATTCTTCGGTCTTTCTGAATATTCCGGTCAAGCAATAGTGATTCAGCGGGCAAGGCCTGCCGATTTTTTTCAATAACTAATCGAAATCTCCATGGTTCGGGGTGCGAAGAACGTTCGCTCCTGCATGGAATTTCAGCCCTCTGGAAAGAGGATGCTGAAACGCGCTCTGGTCGCGGATTATCGACGCAGGATGCCAGTGGAGAGGATCTCCGCCTACCCGAACTATTTCGGGCTCTGTGCCGCCCGGCTCGTGCATGAATCATGCTCGACCTGATCTGGAACGGTTCTTGTGAACTGTTCAACCGTGCGGAATTATCGGAGTCAAGGAGGGATTTCTCCATGTCGCATGTTAATCGCAGGTCGGATCGTCGCACCGACAAATCTGTCGTTCGCAACATTGAGTCGCTTGAATCACGGGCACTTATGACGACGATGCCCGCATCACCGTTCAAGTTTTACACTCCCTATGTCGTTCCTGTTCAAACCAAGATGCATGGCGGAACGACCCAGGCACCCTATGTAGCCGCGTCTGCAAGCCAGAAGGTAATGAACAGCCTTGATAACTCCGGCCGGATTGTCAGGGGCGAAGATCGAAACGGTAACAGCTATGTCATTACCGTGAAGGGGCCAGGCGAAGTGGTGGTGACAGACGTCACACCAAACGATGGTGTGCTGATGGACGACATCGACACCATTCAGATTGTTGGTGGCAACATCAACAGGACTTATGTCACTGCCCAGGTTAGCTCATCGACCCGCGTTGTGACCGATGGCATGGTCCGGTTTGAACACCTGATCTCTCAGAACGGTGTGAATTCCATAATTCTCAATGGCTTTGCGCTGGCGCACACCCAGCCATCCGATAACAGTGGCACTGCCCCTGCCAGCACCGAGCCCAGCATCTATATGCCAGGTGGAGTGAGAACCCTGCAGATTGCCGATATTGAGAAATTCCACGATATTACCCGCACCGAATCGCCATTCCAGATTATTGTGGGTGATGAATCAGCCCCGTTGGCCATTGCTCCAATCATTCGTGTTGGAACGATTTACAACACAGACTTCGATTCGACCAAGGTGGGTGTGCCTGCTACACCTGATACAAAGCCGAATGTAGAATTTCTGGTTTATGGGCCAACCAAAGCCCTGACGACCAACGCCATTACCCGCGATACGCCGGTGGCCGGGCAATCAACGCTATTCCCGCCCGTAGGTGCACAGGGAATGACATCTATTTCAACCACCTCATTGGGCCAGTTCCAGTCGATGGGTTCGGTGAATTTCACCCGAATTGCCAAGACGAATGCGACCAACACGATGACTGTTTCACCTCAGACATCGCTGAGCCATGCAGGCCTGATACATGTGGGCGGCAATGCAGATGCACTCTCAGTGAGTGTTAACGGGCCAATTCGCAGCCTTCGTCTGATGAGAGGCCTGGGCAACCCGAATGGTGTGTCAACGGCAGCCACCACATTCGGTACACCACCGGTGGCGACCGGATTCCCAGCGGCCTGGGGCACTCCTCCGACCACTAATGGTTATCCGGCTACTGGACTGATGGGCGGCCAGATTAACGCTGGAAGTATCCATCGGCTTGCCATTGGTGCCGCCAACACCGTGATGGCGACATCAAATAGTCCGCAAAGTGCCCAGACGACAAATGGATCGACCAATTACACGCCAAGAGCGGGTAATGCGATGACCATGTCGGCCATTACCACCACCGGTAGTATAGGTACTGCTGCCAACCGTACTGGATTGATTCACAAATTTAACAAAGTGATTCATTCGAACAAAGCCGGTGCCACTATTGTCGGCGACCTGCAACAGTCGGAAATTGCAGCAGGCTTTGACTATAATCAATATGCCAGTGGCGTGAGCCCGATCACCGGGCCTTCGGCAGTTCGTGGCCTGCGAATGAAGGGCAGCCTGATTGACTCTGTCATTTCCGCAAGTTATGCCCCAAATACTGCGAACAACGATTTCAATGCCAGTGGCTCGAATCAGGTTGATCCGGGTCTGGTAAAGGGCAGCATTAAATCGCCAGGCCTGGCTTATTACGATGGTCGCGGCACTGCTCTCGGCCGACTTGGCTCAGGTGTTTTCGCCCGTCGTCGGATTGGCACCTTGCCACCAGCCAACCCGGCGATCAGAAATCACTCCGGAGTAGATGTACTGGGTTCATAAACTGCAGACATCCTGAAAACTGGAAGCAAAGGCCTCGCCTGAAACCGGCGGGGCTTTTCTTTTTGGTAGATAATTCAGCACCTGGCATGGGCTCAGGGCTGGTTCTGGACCGGCGCGTAATTTTTGAAGACGATGAATGCCGAAAGGCTTATCGCTTTCTTGTTGGCAAACTGTGGCACCGCATAAACAAGGTCGCCCGGGCGAAGTTGCTCCAGTGTTCCCACCACAATTCTTGTCATTTGATAGCTCTGACCATTGGCCGGCACAACCCTGACTGCCTGATTGGCGGGCGTACCCAACATCAGCGGAACGGTGTTCACCACCGGAGCTACCATATAGGTGAGCAGATTCACATTATTCATGGCAACAGCTGGCTGGCTTGGATAAAGCGACCAGAACTGGTTCATTGAATCGAATCCAAAGGTATAGGTGGCATCATACTGCCGCAAAATGCCGGCATCGGTCGGTGTGATAAAAGATGGTGTAACCAGCGAACGGGCTGCACCTTCATAAACTTCTACCGTGTTGGTGGCAAGAATGTTCACTGATGGGCTCATTCCTTCAACTTCAACCAGAGCCGATCGCGAGACCATGGAGGGAGTGATAGGCCAGCGGACAAGAAATCGACCGGTTGAAGCACCATCAACAGGATATTGACGCCCATCGGCTGACTGCAGGACAACCCATTTGGGCGTGACACTGAGCACCTCGGCCCAGCCCGGGTTATCAAGCGAAAACAGTGGGGCTGCCACCTGTGCTGAAATTCGGGCAGGAACCAGTGCAATAAACAACAGAAGCAGCAATATCCGAGGTAATTTCAGCTTATGCATCAGCCATGCTCCTCGTCTGAACCGGGTCAAAACCAGCGGCGACATTCCATCGACCTGTATAATTTTCATAAGTTTTGCCAATATGGTCAATTGGAAAATGCCTGACAAACGCCGGTTTACAAAGAACTTGCATCAGAAATGCTGGAACCATGCCTGCTGAGTCAAAGGCCATCATCGCCCGGGTTATGATATAAATAGTTAAATAAGTGACATCTTCTCTGAATAATTCGGGATATATTCGGTGGCGAAAGACAGGCTGGCTAATATTGAATCAGCGAAATACTGGAGCGGGCTGGACCCCCGCGACTTTTCGCCCCTGGATTTCAATGCTCATGTTGCCAAGTCAGGAATCGACCCCCAGGCGGCTCGAAGCTGGCTGGCCAGGATCGTACACAAGGTCGATTTCGAACCAGCTTCGTGGAACAAACATTCAAAGCTGCCAATGGTGGTCTGCGAGACTGTCGGCACCTTGCCCCGACTCAGGCTTGACAAAATGGAAGTCTCGCCGATCGATAATTTCCAGAAACTACGGCTGATCACCACTGATGACAAGGCGATCGAAACGGTTCTGATTCCGCTGGAAAAACCGGGTGCCGTCAGTGTGTGTCTGTCCAGCCAGGTAGGCTGTGCGTGGGGTTGCGTTTTCTGTGCCACGGCACGAATGCCCAGCCGGAGAAACCTGGCCACCTGGGAAATAATCGACCAAATGGCACATGCTTTTGAGATTACCCGCAGGCAGGGCCGGCGAATCACCGGTGCGGTCTTCATGGGCATGGGTGAACCGCTGGCTAATTATTCCAAAGTCATGAATGCGGCCGAACTTCTATCTTGCAGCCATGGCGGCATGATCAAGGGCGACTCCATGACGATCAGCACAGTCGGGCTGGTGCCAGAAATTCACCGGTTTATCGACGAACGACGCCGCTTTCGGCTTTCGATCAGTATTGGCTCGGCAATCGACGAGAAACGGGCCAGACTGGTGCCTGTGGCCGCCCGCTGGCCGGTTCGCGAACTGATGGAGGCCGCCCGGCGATATGCACTTGCCTATCGCCACCGCGTGAATCTGGCTTATGTCTGCCTGGCCGATGAGAATATGGGCGAAGAAGACATCAGGGCCATTCGCGATCTTGTTGCCGACACTCCCATCAGGCTTGACCTGATTGAAGTCACAGATCTTTCCGGAAAATTTCGTCGTCCAACGCTGGATGAGCTTGTTCACTTCCGCAGACGACTCATGGAAGAACTGAATCAGCCAGTGGTCAGGCGATATTCCGGTGGGGCCGACATTGCCGCTGCCTGCGGTACGCTTGCCGGAGGTTTTAACGCTTCCTGATCCGTCAACTCGCTATAACTCCATAAAGTGCACGGGTTGACTGCTTTGTTCACTGTCAACTTAACGTAGCTAAACTCAATTGAGCCATGTTTAAAAAAAACAACCTGGCCACAAATAGACTCATCGCCATAAAGCCAAGCAATTTAATGATTTAGAAACTATCCATAATCACGATGGCTCGACGAAAGTCAACTTTAGTCAATTTTTTAATCTATAAATTGACAGAACATTCGCAAAAGTCTTATTTTGTAGCGACCCGTTCAGAAGATATTCTCATGTTCTTGAACAACATCTGACCGTCATCATTTTATGCCTTCATCATGGAGTTTTGATGCATGCCCGCAGGTAAACGCGTTAAATCGTTGACTTCCCAAGGTAATAAAAGACGATCAAGAAGTTTTTCGCTTTTTAATCACCAATTTGAACTTGAATCAAGGCTGCTTCTGGCGGCCGACCATCAAATCACTGGTTCAGTTGCCGGTGAACTTCTCGTGCAGTACAGGCCTGAGGCGAATGTTCAGTCAAGGGCTCTTAACAGATGGAACAGCGGTGCCCTGCTCAGCCAGGAAATCGCCAACTCTCCTGGTGGCACATCCACCCCGGGAATGATGGAACTGGTGCAGGTTCCAGCCGGCACCTCGGTTGAAGCACTTGCATCATACTTCAAGAATCAGCCGGGGGTTGAATTTGCCGAACCAAATTACATGATTTCCGTTTCTGAGATCAGCAATGATCCAGCCTATACTGATGGAACACTCTGGAACATGTACGGTTCTGATGTGGACCCTGCAGGGCCAGCCGGAACGACCAACATTTTTGGTTCAAATGCTGAAAGTGCCTGGAATGCGGGCAACACCGGGTCAAGGTCAGTTGTAGTGGGTATTGTAGATACTGGAATTCAGGTCACTCATCCGGATCTGGTTTCAAATATCTGGATCAACCCGAACGACATCCAGGACGGTATCGACAACGACGGCAATGGCTATGTTGATGACACCAACGGCTGGGATTTTGTTAACAACGACCGAAGTGTCTATGACGGCATTGCTGACACGCATGGCACTCACGTGGCTGGAATTATCGGGGCCAGGGGCGGTAACAGGATTGGCGTGGCCGGCGTGAACTGGAATGTTTCCATGATCTCGGCCAAGTTTATCGGCAGCCAGGGCGGAACCACTGTCGATGCCGTGCGAGCCATCGATTACCTGACTGACTTGAAAATCAGGAACGGAGTCAATATTGTTGCAGTCAATGCCTCATGGGGGGCAAGTGCCTATTCGACGGCCATTCACTCCGCCATCAACAGGGCGGCCAAGGCCGATATTCTTTTCGTTGCTGCAGCGGGTAACAATCGAAACAACACCGATCAGGTGCCGTTTTATCCCGCATCCAACTCGAGCCTGAACGCCTCTGCTACCGAGTCAGCTGCTTCCTATGACTCGGTGATCTCTGTCAGTGCCCTGACCAACTCGGGGACTCTTGCCAATTTTTCCAACTACGGCAAGAACTCGGTCGATCTGGTTGCACCCGGTTCCATCATCACATCCACCATACCCAATGGATATTCCGCCAACAGCGGCACTTCGATGGCTGCTCCGCACGTTGCCGGTGCGATTGCTCTTTACGCGGCAAGGTATCCCGGCACTTCTGCCTCGACTATCAGAAATGCCATTCTTTCTTCCACATCAACAACTTCAGACCTGATCGACAAAATAGCCACTGGTGGCCGACTTGACGTGAATTCAGCCCTGGCAGTCGTTCCACCTCCTGCCGCTACAAGTTCCGCAATCTCCATCACTGACGCCACCATCGTCGAGGGAGCTTCAGGCATTACCTATGCAGAAATCTCGGTCGCCCTGAACCAGGTGAATGCAGCCCAGGTAACTGTTGACTACGCAACTGCCAATGGCACTGCCATCGCCGGGTCGGATTATACTTCCGTTTCAGGCAGACTGACATTTACACCCGGTGTTCGAAGCCAGATCATCAGAATTCCGATCGTCGGAAACACCATTGTCGAGGCTGATGAATCGTTCTTCATTCGCCTCTCCAACCCATCGTCTAATGCCACGATCAACCGAAATCAGGGTGTTATCAATATTCTTAATGATGATAACCCGACTGTACCCTCGACGATCTCCGGAAATAACATCACGGTTATTGAAGGCAACTCTGAAACCCGTATTGCTATTTTCAACCTGATAAGAACCGGCAATATCGGTTCGACTTCGGTGATCAGGTTCGTGACCGCTTCGCGAACGGCCCAGGCCAACCAGGATTTTGTACCAGCCTCAGGAACTCTCATTTTCAAGCCAGGGGAAGTGACAAAAGAAGTCAGGGTAGGAATTATTGG
The DNA here is from genome assembly GCA_040374745.1 of Planctomycetaceae bacterium. Taxonomy (GTDB): domain Bacteria; phylum Planctomycetota; class Planctomycetia; order Isosphaerales; family Isosphaeraceae; genus QWQI01. Next base: position 41,648 of record JBEITT010000003.1, read on the forward strand.
CGACACTGTTGTAGAAAACGATGAGTTTTTCGGTATCCTGCTTTCTTCGATTGTTAATGCCAGAATCACTACCAGAGATGTAAACTGCACAATTACAGATAATGACACCACGGTTGTTGCATCAATGGTGATCCCCGGCTCTGCCTTCACACCGGCGGCTGAATCAGCCCGACCCCAGGCCCACAAGATTATCCGGAAATCAGGCCCTGAGCATACCGCTCATTCACTGGTCAGCTATCAATCAAAACGACCCAAGGGCGTTTTGTCAGCCATTGAATCGTTTAAACCGGGCAGTTCAACCAACCATCAGAAAGCTACCAGACCACGCATTTTCCGTTAATAAGCACCCAACTGCTGATGCTGGAATTTAAAATAAAAAAGGAGAGAGGTTAATTCCTCTCTCCTTTTTTTATTGACCTATCCTGTAAACAATCAGCCAATCAATTCCTTGATCGGTTCTTTATCGGTGAGATATTGTGGCCGACCAGCCGGATCCATGACCGTGGTCTTGGTCGGCGGCAGACCAATTGCGTGATAGAGAGTGGCTACAACTTCCTGAACATGCACTGGCCGTTCGGTTGCATATTCACCAAGCCTGTTTGAGGCACCGATCACCTGCCCATGGTTCAGACCACCACCGGCGATCCAGGCTGAGTTAAGTTGCGGCCAGTGGTCGCGTCCCTTACCAGGATTGATTCGCGGAGTACGGCCGAATTCGCCCCAGGCAATAACCGTGACATCGTCAAGCATGTCGCGAGCTGAAAGATCTTCAACAAGGGCCGAAAGGGCCATGTCAAGCTTGCCGCCATGGTCGCGAACCAGATTAAAATTGTCGCCGTGGCTGTCCCAGCGGCCGAAAGTCAGGGTGACCACACGAACGCCCGCTTCCACCAGTCGTCGCGAGATCAGCAGCAGTTCGTTATTGGTCGGGGCACCGTCGTAAGTGAAGTTAAAAGGCTGACCAGTGCCATATCGAGCCCGGGTTCGAGGATCCTCTTTAGAAAGATCGAGAGCTCTGAGCAGTTTCGAACCGGTGAGGACATCAAATGCCTGGGCCGTTTTCGAGTCGATACTCGCCAGTTGGCCGGCATAATCCACCTCGCGCTTCATGCGGTCGAAGCTGGCCAGGAGTTTCTTGCGATCATTGAGTTTCTCGAGCGTCAGGTCACGCATTTTCATATTTTCAAGCGTCGGTCCATCCGGCTTGAATGGCGAAAAAGTTGGCCCCAGAAAGCCTGGCTCGCCCGGTGAACCCCAGGGAGCGTGCGACGTTTTGGGCGAGAGTCCAACAAATGGCGGAACCGAAGGGTCAACCGGCCCCTGCACCTTCGAAGCGACCGAACCGATACTGGGCCTGCCACCGACCACCGCAAGGTCCTGCGGCCTGTATCCTGTGTAGCACTGAAATGCCGCATGGGCGCCATCATTGCCCACGACCGAACGAATTAATGTGGCCTTGTCTTGCAATTTGGCAAGCCGGTGGAAGGTTTCACCCACCATAATTCCCGGCACGTTGGTCTCAATCGGCTTGAACTCGCCGCGGATTTCCTGCGGGGCATCCGGCTTCAGATCCCACATGTCCTGATGCGGCGGCCCGCCGCCCAGAAATACACAGATAACGGATTTGTGGCGACCTGTCCTGGGATTTATAAGATCCGGTTTCTGGCCATGAACATTAAGTTCGGCAGCTTCAGCCTTAAAAATGTCTGTCAACGAGAGGAACTGGCCCGTAAACAGCGATAAGCCCCCGGCCTGCAAAAAACTGCGGCGGGAAAAACCATCGCACATCCTGTGCCCTTGACCGTAAATCGTCAGCATCTTCGTTGGCCCTCCATATGACTTGATTCTCAGGCTGGTCACGGCAACGGGTGATAGATGATAAACCGGTTACCGCAAATGACTGGCGGAATGCAAGGCAGGTTCTATTGATAATATATCGAATCTAAATGGCAGTTGCCAGTGTATTTGTTTGACATTTTTTCAATTTTCTCCTGCCGTTTTTCATGTCCAGGCCTTTTGAAGCAGCCAAATTGCAGGATTCTCTTGTCTATCCGGCCACTACGGGTTTATTATATAAAGCAGACCTGTATCTAAGGCTGACCAACCGCCTGCCGATCCTCCCGCCTTACAGGATGATCACTTATGAACATGAGACAGAACATCTCGATGAGCCTCATTCCTAAATCTGTTTATCGAGTTGGCGTAATGGTGTTTTGTCTTAATTTCTTAGTACCATCTCAACCACTGGTGGCAGAGGAGAAAAAACCGGTTGTCAAATTTGCCGCCCCCGAGAAATTCTCTGGATCTGACAAGGATCACTGGGCATTCCAGGCTATTCGAAGAACCGATCCGCCCAGGGTGAAAGAACAATCGTTCGTCAGAAACCCAATTGACCAGTTCATCCTGAAAGGGCTGGAGGATGTTGGTTTTCGGCATGCTCCGGAAGCAGACCGGATCTCGCTGCTGCGAAGGGTTACTTTTGACCTGACAGGCCTGCCCCCGACACCTGAACAGGCCAGAGAATTCCTGAACGACAAGGCAGCGGATGCGTACGATAAGCTGGTTGACCGCCTGCTGGCCTCACCGGCCTATGGTGTGCGATGGGCCCAGCACTGGCTTGATCTGGCACACTATGCTGATTCTAACGGTTATGAGCTTGATGCCGATCGGCCCGATGCCTGGCGTTATCGCGACTGGGTGATTGACGCACTCAATGAGGATATGCCCTATGATCAGTTTCTGGCTTTACAGATTGCCGGTGACGAGATTCGTCCTGATAACGTCTCGGCGCTGATTGCCACTGGCTTTGTGCGCAGTGGCCCACGCGAAGTGGTGGGCGGCAATATTGCTCCGGAAGAAAAGCGTAAAAACGATCTGACTGAAATCACGACGACTGTCGGATCTGTGGTGATGGGTCTGACGATAGGCTGTGCCCGTTGCCACGATCATAAATTCGACCCTATCCCGACTACCGACTATTATCGCCTTCAATCGTTCTGGGCTGGTGCAGAGCTGGTTGAATCGGACATTTCAACCAAAGACGAAAAAGATTCAATCGCTGCACGAAATAAAGAAATTGATGCGAAAGTTGCGCCTTTGCGAAAACGACAGGCCGAGATTGAACGCCCCTATCGGGAAAGGCTCAGGAAAGAAAAGGAAGACGGGCTGACTGCACGCGAGCGACATGTGATGTCGATCCCGAAGGAGAAAAGAACTCTGGAAGAACAGCGATTAGCTGAAGGTATCAGCTCGGCACTGACAGTTCGATGGGAAGAAGTAGCAGAAGCCGTGGCGAAGAACGCGGCAGATCACAAGGCACGCGAGAAGATCAAAAAAGAGATTTACGAACTCGACCGCCTTCGCCCCCAGCCACCTGCCAAGGCTTTCGCCATCAAAAATGAAAAAACCAAGGCACCGACAACCTTTGTTTACAAAAGGGGAGACTGGCGAAACCTGGGGCCGGCCGTTGATCCGCGGCCTCCTGGAGTAATACTGGCTTCAGTCGGTGAATCGGGCTGGCTGAACGGGCAAGCAGTAAACAACCCGCCTCGACGCACTGATCTTGTCAACTGGCTCACACACCCCTCAAACCCAATTGTTCCCCGGGTGATCGTTAACCGACTGTGGCAACATCATTTCGGACGTGGAATCGTGGCAACACCATCAGATTTCGGCACCCGCGGTGAACCACCCAGCCACCCTGAACTGCTTGACTGGCTGGCCACCGAACTGGTGAACAGCGGCTGGAAACTGAAGGCAATGCATCGACTCATGGTGACCAGCTCGGCATATCGGATGAAGTCAGACTTTATTATGCCAGAACAGGAACGCGATGACCCGGTGAATGAGACTCTTTACCGGATGAACCGGCGTCGGATGGAAGCCGAATCACTGCGAGATGCCGTTCTGAGCGTTTCCGGCCGGCTTAACCCGAAAATGGGCGGCCCCGGTGTTAAGGTGCCGATTGAAGACGAAATCAAGGAATTGATCTTCACTGAAGCCGAGGTGGTTGACCTCTGGCCAGTAGACCTGAACCCTGAGGAATTCAATCGTCGATCGCTTTTTGTCTATCGTAAAAGAAATGTACACTATGCACTTTACGATGCATTCGACGCTCCTGACACCCAATCACCATGCCCTGTGCGATCTGTCAGCACGCATGCGCCACAGGCTCTGGTTCTGCTGAACAGTGAGTTGAGCCAGACTTCAGCACGCAAACTGGCCGAAATTTCAGCTGGTGAAACAGACCAGGACAAACGCATTTCAAAGTTATTTCAGCAGGTGTTGATCAGAGAACCACGCCCGGAAGAACTTCTTAAACTGAAGGCATTCCTTGGCTCGAATCCTGACCGGAAAAACTGGGCTGATCTGGCCCTGGGCCTGCTTAACCTGAACGAGTTTCTCTATGTGCCCTGAGCCGCTGCAGGCATGTCGAGTGCAAGGATAGAATGATCTGATCTGCCAGGATCAATCTGTCGAACTGGTCTGTGAGCAAGCCATGGCATACGTTAGATTGAAACAGGGCAACACTTATCCACGAGGCCAAGCCATGATTCATCAAAGTCAGAAAAAGTGCCCGGGGCCGTTTGCAGAACCAATTCAGCCAACAGAATCTTCACGCAGGGACTGGCTGAAAAGTGTCGGTGGTGGCTTTGGCTGGCTGGCTGCCCAGCACCTGCTTGGCCTTGAGAATCGCAGTCTGGCTGATGGTTCGGCCCTGGCCAACCCTCTTTCAGCAAAGCTGGGTCATTTTGCACCCAAAGCCAAAAGGTGTATTTTTCTGTTTATGGTTGGCGGCCCCAGCCAGATGGAAACTTATGATCCCAAGCCCGCGCTTGATCGACTGGATGGTAAACGACTGCCAGAGAGTTTCGGCAAAATTCACAGCCAGTTTCTTGAAAACGACCCCATATGCCTGGGCAATACACGCAAATGGTATAAGTGTGGTCAATCGGCGATGGACATGTCAGATCTCGTGCCTTATATGCATCCGCTGGCAGACGATATCGCACTGGTGCGCAGCTGTGTGGTTGACAGTGTGGTGCATGCCCCGGCCCACTATCAGATGAACTCAGGCCGAATCCTGATGGGTCATCCCAGCCTTGGCAGTTGGGTAACCTATGGCCTTGGCTCTGAATCCGAAAACCTTCCTGCATATGTGGTTATGTCGCAGCCTGAGGGCACTCCCGAAGGTGGTGCACCATGCTGGTCTAGCGGCTATCTGCCGGCAGCCTATCAGGGAACTCTTTTCCGGGCCGGGCCCAGGCCGATCGTGAATCTGGCATCGGCTGACAAAGACTTCACACCGGATCGGCAGCGAAAGACTCTTGACCTGATTCGCGACTTGAATCAGTCGACAGTCAGGCCTGATGACTACGAGCTTAATGCCCGGATTGCGAGCTATGAACTGGCTTACCGGATGCAGGCTGAAGCACCGGAAGCGGTTGACCTGAGCCGCGAATCGGCTGAAACCCGACGACTTTATGGAATAGACGAGGATAGGACGGCCGAATTTGGGCGTCGCTGCCTGGTGGCACGTCGGCTGATCGAGCGGGGTGTGCGGTTTGTTCAGCTCTATTCTGGCGGTGGCCCGGTGGCCATGCAATGGGACGCCCATGACGACGTGAATGCCAATCACGAAAAAATGTGTGGTATGACTGACAAGCCGGTGGCTGGCCTCCTGACTGACCTGAAGAGGATGGGACTGCTTGATGAGACACTAGTGGTTTGGGGTGGCGAATTCGGCCGAACACCGGTGGCCCAGAAAGGTAGTCGCGGTCGCGACCATAATGCCACAGGCTTCACCATGTGGTTCGCCGGTGGTGGAATCAAGGGAGGCAAAGTTTACGGGGCAACCGACGAAATTGGCCTCAACGCCATAGAAGGCCGGGCTCATGTTAATGATATTCATGCGACAATTCTTCATCTGATGGGCCTGGATCACAAGCGTCTGACCTTTTTGCACGGGGGTCGGGACGAACGTTTGACGGACGTTGGCGGCCGCGTGATCCACGACCTTTTCGTGTGACACGAATCAGCAAAAATCAAAAAACTGGCGAACCATCCAGTGAAACAGAACGTACTGAAAGTTGTCGGCATGGAGAAGTTTCCCTCGGGGAACGGGCTCTCTGACGAAGACCTGATGTCTCGCTATGCCAAAACTGGTGATGACGAGGACTTTTCGATCCTTATCTCACGGTATGAGGCTGAGATATATCGTTATCTCGTGCGTTACACTGGCAACAAGTCATTAGCCGAAGATGTGTTTCAGGACACATTTCTCCAGATTCACCAGAAGCGGCATATGTATGAGCCAGGCAGGGCATTCAAGCCATGGATTTACTCAATTGCCAATCATCAGGCGATTGATACGCTGAGGCGAGTGGGTCGGCATCCGACGAAAAGCCTTTCTACCTCAGCGAATGATGAAGATGGCGAATCCATGCGAAACAGCCTGGAAATGCTGCTTGAAAGTACCGCCGACGGGCCGCTTGCGAATTTACAGGCTGAAGAACGACGGCAGTGGGTTCAAAAAAGTATTGCCTCACTGCCTGACACACTGCGAGAGACGCTGATCATGGCTTTTTATCAGGATCTGAAATATCGCGAAATTGCGGAAATCCTTAATGTTCCGCTTGGAACCGTGAAATCTCGCCTGCATTCGGCCCTGCTCAAGCTGGCCGAGAAAGCCCGGATCGACCACATCAATGCCGATGAAGGATAAAGCATCATGAGTCGCAATTATTCACCTCACGATGATCATTCAGATGATTCAGTCGGTCTAATTCTTGGGCTTTATGAACAAATAAACCAGGTAACCGCTGACCCTGAAATTGACCGACACATGACCAGGATTCGCCAGGGGATATTCCTGCTGGTTGACGACGGCGATAACATTGAGCCTCCGCCGGGGCTGGCTCGAAAAACAATGGCCAGAGTTCATCAGAAATCAATTCTGCAGGATCAATTTCGGGAAACAGTAATTCCCAGGCGACAATGGCGAATATCTGACATTGCCATTGCTGCTTCAATCATGTTTGCCATGTTTCTCGGCAGTTTCCCGGCACTGAACCGGGCCAGGTTCACAGCTTCCAATGTCGCCTGTTCAGCGAATCTGTCGCAACTCTGGCAAGGGGCCGAGCTCTATTCCCAGTCTTTTAATGTTTACCCCAGTGCCCTGGCCCAGAATCAGCAAATGCCGGCTGGTGCCTCACTTTTGCTCCTGCGACACACCGGGCATCTCAATGATTCAGTTCCCCTGACCTGCCCGGGATGCAGCCGCCAGATTCATTTCGAAGAACTGCCTGCCTGGCACGAAATTGAAAAAGATTATGCCCGCCATGTACAGCAACTTGAATCGGCTCTGCAAGAAGCCTATGCCGTGCATCCTGGCCTTGGCGGCCCAGACGGCCTGAAACATCTCAGCCGTAACATGTCGGCAGGAATGCGGTCGAATCTACCTCTCTTTGGCGACCGGCCCGCGCCCACCACTTTCTGGTCCCAGATGCATCTCAACAGCGATTCTCACGGTGGGCTGGGCCAGAATGTTGTTTTCGCCGATGGCCATGTGGAATTCTCGAAATCACGTCGATTTCACAACGCCGGCGACGACATCTATACTAATCACAAGGGTGAAGTCAGCCCACCTTCCTCGCCAGAAGATATGATCCTGGTGCCGGCCTGGTTTCGTTTCGGCCGCTGATTGCCTGACTCTCTGCTGACAATCTGTTATACTTCGCAGGAGGACAAGCCGCATGGGCCTGTCCTCTTCTGGCATGATCGCCTGCCGGATCATCAATCGTTCAACCCGAATGACAAACAGGGCTTTGCTGAATCATGAAAGTCACGCTGGCTTACGACCGCACGGGTCTCGACGTCGATATTAACCATGCCCATGTCGTTGGTCCGCTTGAAATTCATGCAGCCCAGCCCGTAGCTGACCCCATCGCCGCCATCGCCACCAAACTGGCCAACCCCACCGGAACTCCTCCGCTGGCCCAAATTGCATCCGGTCGAACATCAGCCTGTATCGTTATTTGCGACATAACCCGCCCAGTTCCCAACCGGCATATTGCCGAAGCCATGTTGCCCATCCTGGAAAACGCCGGGATACCCCGCAGCGAGATTTTTTTTCTCGTCGCCACCGGTATGCACAGACCTTCGACCGACGCTGAAAAAGTAGAAATGCTGGGCGAGGACATTGTCGGAAATTATCGCGTAGAAGATCATTACGGCACCAGGCTTGATGAACACGCCTATCTCGGCACGACAGATCGCGGGATCCCGGCCTGGATTGACAAACGCTATCTACAGGCCGATTTGAAAATCACCCTGGGTCTGATCGAGCCTCACCTCATGGCTGGTTATTCCGGCGGAAGAAAGCTCATCTGCCCGGGCCTGGCCGCTCTGGAAACTGTTAAGATCTGGCACGGCCCAAGCCTTCTTGAACACCCCAGGGCCGATTACGGCTTTCTTGAGGGCAACCCTGTTCATGAAGAAAACACAAAAATTGCACAACTGGCCGGCTGTGATTTTATCGTGAATGTGACGATCGACTCGCAGCGACGAATTACCTCAGTGCATGCCGGCGATATGATCGAGGCCTTTCATGAAGGTGTCAGGTTCGTTGAAAATATCGTTACCGTTCGAGTTCCAAAGCCGGTGGATATTGTGGTGACAAGTTCAGCAGGCTACCCGCTTGACACCACTTTCTATCAGGCTGTAAAGGGCATGACCGGAGCCCTTCCCATCGTGAAGGAAGGCGGCACCATTATCATTGCCGCCGGCCTGAAAGAAGGTATTGGTAGCCCCGAGTTCTGTTCGCTTTTTGATGAAAACACCGATCTTGAGCAATTTATGGCTCGTATTCTTGGCAATGATTACTTCGTGATGGACCAGTGGCAGCTTGAGGAATTGGCCAAGGTGCGTCGGAAGGCTCGTGTAAAGGTTGTCAGTCAGGGTCTCTCCGCAGAAGTGATAAATAAACTCTTTGTCGAATCAGCCCCCAGCATTGAGGCTGCTTTGCAGGCAAGTCTGGCAGAATATGGCGGCGATGCCAGCGTGGCCGTCATTCCCAAAGGGCCTTATGTGATGCCCGTACTTGGCGGTTGACAGCGATCGAAGTCGCTTCACTTTTGAGTATTCTGGGAGAAACTGACTATGTGCGGCCGATTCACGCTAGCGTCCAAAGTATCAGATCTTCTTGAACTGATTGACTTTGCTGACGACGCCCTGCCCAACGGCGTGGCTGCCCGATACAACATAGCACCCACACAACCCGTGCTGGCGATCAGAGCCGAAAAAGATTTTGCCAGACCCCTGCCTGTCATGCTGGGCTGGGGGCTGGTGCCATTCTGGGCTGATGACCCCAAAATCGGGTCGCGGATGATTAATGCACGCAGTGAATCAGTCGTTGAAAAACCGGCATTCCGGGCCGCCCTGAAATATCGCCGATGCATTATTCCCGCCGATGGCTTTTTTGAGTGGCACAAATCAGTCGAATCAAATGCCAAAACGCCCTACTGGATTCATCGGCATAACCGTAAACCTTTTGCATTAGCTGGTTTATGGGAATCATGGAATAAAGACGGTTCAGGCCCGCTGGAAACCTGCACTATTCTCACAACCAGTGCCAATGCCATGATGAGCATGCTGCACGACCGCATGCCTGTGATTCTTGAACCAAAAGATTTCGACCGGTGGCTGCACACACCGCCCGAAGCCTCGCGTGAACTGACAAGCCTCTTTCACCCGGCACCCGACGATTATCTTGAAGCATGGCCGGTTTCAAAAGCAGTCAACAGCCCCGGAAACCAGGGCGAGAATCTTATAGAACCGACATAAGTCATCATTATAAAAGCTGACAAATCAAAGCTCGGCAGGACCATCACCCCCGCCCGACTTGATCTGCTCCCACTCTTCCCAACTATAAAGCACTTCACGGGCCGAACCGCTCTTGTATTCACCCACAATCCCATCTTCATACATATAGTCAATCAGTCGGGCCGCCCGGCCATAGCCAATACCCAGGGCCCGCTGTAATAGCGAAGTGCTGCCTCGCTGCTCGCGAATAACAACCTCAATCGCCGTTTCATAAAGATCGTCCCGCTGCTTGAGTGCATCGCCACTTTTGCCGCCGGCACCACCCTTAACCTGAAGCTGTACAAGCTCTTTGGAAAACTCCTGCGGAAATTGCGAGAGATAGTCGCAGATGTGCGTCACCTCGGCATCTGAGACATATGTCCCCTGGCTGCGTACAAGGTGGCTCGTGCCCGGCACCAGAAAAAGCATGTCGCCCATGCCCAACAGGCGATCAGCTCCCATCTCGTCAAGAATCACGCGACTGTCGCCACGACTGGTCACCTGAAACGCAATCCGCGCCGGCAGATTACCCTTGATCAACCCAGTAATCACGTCAACAGTGGGTTTCTGCGTTGCCAGAATAAGGTGCATACCCACAGCCCGTGCCTTCTGGGCAAGCCGCACAATATGGCTTTCGACATCCTTCGGAGCAGTCATCATCAAGTCGGCCATTTCGTCGGCAATAATCACAATATAAGGCATGTAAGTCGGTATCTTGGCCTTCTCTTCTTCGTCCTCAGGGCGTAGTCTCTCGTAAATGGCCTCAGGGCCTAACATATTGTATGTCTGAATGTTACGCACCCCAACGCGTGCAAGAAAGGCATAACGCTCGTCCATCTTTTCGCAGGCCCAGGCCAGCAGGCCCTCGGCTTTTTTCATGTCGGTCACAACTGGATGCATCAGGTGCGGAATTTGTTTAAACTGCGAAAGTTCCACCATTTTGGGGTCAATCAAGAGTAGCTTCACTTCATCCGGACGCTTGGTCATCAAAATTGAGATGATCATGGCGTTCAGGCAGACAGATTTACCCGTACCTGTACGCCCGGCGATCAGCAGGTGAGGCATCTCGGCCAGGTCATATGCCAGGGCCGCTCCTTTGACATCCTTGCCCAGAAAAAGCGGTATCTTCATTCGGTTCATGCGGTCGCCAAGACTGTTGATAATCTCAATCAGCTTGACGACCCCCCGGCGTTCGTTCGGCACTTCAATACCGACGGTGCTTTTGCCGGGAATTGGTGCGATAATACGGACATTCTGCACGGCCAGGGCACGGGCAAGGTCGTCGGCAAGGCCAACAATCCGACTGACGCGCAGGCCAGCTTCAAGTTCTATTTCAAACTGCGTAATTACTGGTCCAGTATCAATTTGCACCACTCGCACCTGATGCCCGAACTCTGCAATTGTCTGTTCGATCACCATCGCCCGTTCCTGCAGCCTGTCTTCATTTTCCTGAATTGGTGGCGGCGGTTCTTCCAGCAGACTGAAAGGCGGCAGTAGAAAATTACTGTTTTTTGAGGGGGCCGGGGCTGGCGAGGTTTTCGCCGGAACAGCCGAACTGCCTGGCATGCCGGCCGGCAAAGCGGGCCCTGTAATGGCAGCCTGCATGGCGGGAGTGCGCACTTTGGTGGCGGTAGAAAAATTCGGGGCAGGTGTGAAAACCGGCTTGCGTTCTTCTGGAACTGGTACGGCCGGTTGACGCACAACGGGGGCAATGGCCCTGCCGCCTGCGGAACTGGCCCGACCACTGGCAGATCTTGGTTGCGGCAGCCGTAGATTAATTTTGGGAATAAAGCCGGCGACATACGCTCTGATTGTAGCTGGCCAACGCAAAAGGCCATTGATTTCGGCCACGGGCCAGAGCACCAGAAATTCCCAGGCGAGATTCAGACCCACCAGGGCCGCGGCGATAATTGAAAGGCTGCCCCCCAATCGCCCCAGGTGCTGCTGGGAATAAAGCGAGAAGGCTGCACCCAGATAACCACCCGGGCCAACCGGTCCTGTGGGCTGAATGTCAGGAAACCAGCGTGCCAGACAAGCGGAAACAGCCGCGACAAGGGGCGGGACCCCAGCAATGCCCCAGCCCCAACTGGTGACAGGCCGGTTGCGGAAAAACAGCAGAGTGGCCGAAGCCCCGGCCACCAGAAGCACAACCGAGCCATATCCAAAGGATTCCATCAAATGATGGGCAACAACTGCACCAATTGGCCCGCACTGGTTCTGCACAATAACGTTGGTCGGATAAACCGATCTTCCAGGCGGATCGGCCGGATCGAATGTTGCAAGTGCAAGCCCGGTGAAGAGCACCAGGAAGCCCAGCACAACCGATTTGCCGTATCGAGAAACACCCTTGTGGTCGATCATCCTGAGTCGTGTCCCGTATCTCTAAAATCCCGCCGGGAGAAAAGGCCTCCATGCTCAGTATCTTAAGATTTTACAGCAAATCAGCGAATCGCTGAAGAGCGATTCGAGCAATTCAGGAATGACCAGACTACGCCCCAGCTTACAATCCAGGCGACAAATGAAGATCGATTATTTCCATGAATTTCCCGATTATCACAAATAGCAGGTTACAATCCGTTACTTCGTCATTCAGCAAAAAAATATATGATAAGTAGCCATTAACTGGCATCGATTTCGATTCATCCTCTCTTTCGGACCCTTCGCCATGGCAACTGAAGAATCAGAAAACTCCAAAGGCGACCTGACACCTGTTCTGCTGGTTGAAGACGACGTGGAAATATCAAAACTTCTGCAGGATTTTCTTCAGGAAAATGAATTTCGGGTAAGCTGTGTCACAGATGGCCTGGCAGCACTGCGAAAAATTGAGAAAACCGGTTTCGCCCTGATTCTGCTCGATCTCATGCTGCCGGGTGTGCCTGGCCTTGAAGTGCTTGACCGAATCCGCCGTACCAGCCAGACACCTGTAATCATACTTACCGCAATGGGAGAAGAGACCGATAAAATTGCCGGGCTGGAACGCGGGGCCGACGACTATATTGTCAAGCCCTTCTCGCCCAGAGAATTACTGGCCCGTATGCACAGCCTGCTGCGTCGCAGTGGCTTTCGTGGAGAAGCGGTATCGCACCGGTTGGAGTTCAATCCGATTTCCATTGATTGCCAGTTCCGCGAGCTTCGAATTGAAGGCATTCCGGTAACTGTCTCCGACCAGGAATTTGAAACCCTCTTGATATTGGCCCGCAATATTGGCCGGGTTGTCTCACGCGACGAAATGTCGAGAATTCTGCTGGGCCGACCTGCACGGGCATTTGACAGGGCAATTGACATTCGTATGAGCCGTCTGCGAACCAAATTATCGCCCTGGGGCGATTGTATTCGCTCGGTTCGGGGAGTTGGTTATGAATTTATTCCGCCTCACGAGATACTCAAATAATTCAGCATGGATTTAAAACTGGAATCAACTGATGCGTCTTACACTACAGAGAAAATTAATACTGATGCTTCTGGCATGTGTCACACTGTGTGCCATCGTGCTGACATTACTTGCTGATATTGAATTCAGGAATAATGGGCCGGCTATCTTTCATCATGGCAGCCTGAGATTTTTTGCATCACAATTCGAGAGACTCTGGAATGAAGAAAAATATGACCGTGTTCAACTACAGATAAACGAATTGGAGAAAATCCAGGACAGCCAATTCCAGTGGCTTGATAAAGATGGACACGATCTGCTGGGTGGTGAAGATCAGCCCACCCTGGCAGCATTTAACAATGACGAGAACGGCAGACGAGGCGGCCCCAGGCGTGGTCGCCCTTCGAGAGACAACCGAATTATGCCGATTCACTCGCTTAAAAACGGCAGGCATGGTTTTCTGGCCGTCTCACCTTCTGGCGAATTTTTTCTGATTCACTGGGTTCCCGAACATCGGCCTCTGCCGGCCGCACCCCTTTTTTTAAGCATTTCAGCCATCCTGATTATTTTCGGCATACTGATTTCAAGAAATATCGGTAAGCCAGTCACAAAATTAAATCAAACCATGGCAATGTTCGGGAACGGCAACCTTGGCGCCCGCAGCGACATCATGCGGAACGACGAAATCGGCCAACTTGCAATTTCATTTAATGATATGGCACAACGGCTGGAAAATGATTTCAATCGCGAACGCCTGATGGTGCGAAATATTGCGCACGAGGTGCGAACTCCCCTGACACGCATGCTTCTGCTGCTGGAACGAATTAACACGGGAATTGCAAGCCAGCGTGACATGAGCCAGATGGAAATGGAAATTCAGGATCTGGCCATGATGCCTCAGAAACTCATTGAACTGAGCGATATTGAGCAGGGTCGATGCGGCACTGAAATGCAACCGATTGATGTAATTTCATTCCTGGAAACATCTATTGAAAAAATGCATATGATTGCAAATCAGAAAAATTGCCGGTTGAAATTGATCAATTTTAATGCAACCCTGCCTGTTGAGATGGAAACAGACCCGGATTTACTTGCAAGAGCTATTGAAAATGTAATTGATAATGCCATCAGGCATTGCCCCGAAAACAGTGAAGTTCATATCACAATTGAAAGAAAGCCAGATAATAGTCTTTTAATTCAAATCTGTGATGAAGGCCCTGGTGTCCCTGAAGCTGATTTACCACGCATTTTCAGCCCGTTTTTTCGATCAGACCAATCACGTAATCTGCAAACCGGTGGCCTTGGCCTGGGGCTCTCAATCGCCAGGAGCATAGTCACTGCACTTGGCGGTAAAATCAGTGCTATAAACACCAGCCCTGGCCTGAAAATGGAAATCAGTCTGCCCGCCTGATGAGCTCAGGCGGGCAATCGAACTTTCAATAAAGGTCACGCATTTTTCGCGCCAGGCTTATCGCTCTCCACAATAAATGAGGCACCAGTGCTGACCTGGCCATCTTTCTCGGTGACTTTATCAACAATTCTGTAATCACTTCGCCAGGTTTCCGAAGTCACAGTGCACAGCACATAGCCCCGCTGGGTGTTGAAATATTTTACCCCCGGATTACGCGATTTGAATTTATCAAGATTTGGCACAACAGCCGAGCCATTACCACCGCTTGAAATTGATGTTCCGACAAACTCAGTTGCAATAACAGGTGTCTCGGGCATGGTGTCGTCCACATGCAGGTCATTCACCCAGTTGGAGTGAATATCGCCCGTAAGCACGACAGGGTTCGGGACTCTCCGGCTGGCAATAAAATCCATCAGGCTCTCTCGCTCGGCAAGGGCACCTGGCCATTGATCCATGGAGTAGGCGGCCTGCTCGGTTCTTGAAATATTGGCCACTCCCATCATGACTTGCTGGGCAAGGATGTTCCACTGTGATGTGGATTGGAGCAGATTCGACTTCAACCAGCCGCCCTGCCTTGAACCAAGCAGGGAATTGGTTGGCTTGCGGGCCTCGTCATTCAGGGGGCTGGAACGGTCGCCATTCGGCTGATCCGTTCGATATTGACGGGTGTCGAGCACAAGAAAACTGGCCAGCTGGCCAAAAGCAACCGACCTGTAAAGCAACATGTCGGGGCCCTGCGGAATGCTGCGCCGACGCAGCGGCATCATTTCATAATAAGCCTGATAGGCATTCGCCCGCCGCTTGAGATAAGAAATGGTATCAACACCTTTTTCTTCCGAAATATCTCCTGCGCAATTGTTATCAAATTCATGATCGTCCCACGTTACAAGCCATGGGCAGGCGGCATGCATGGCAGCCAGGTGCTCATCCAGATGATACTGAGAATGCCTGATGCGATAATCGTCAATCGATTGTATTTCATCGCCCTGATGTTTTCTTACCAGATTATCCTTGCCTTTATCTTCATAAATGTAATCGCCAAGGTGCACGACAAGATCAGGTGACTGCTTTAGCATGTCAGCGTAGGCTGTGAAATAGCCCTGTTCATAATGCTGGCAAGAGGCAAATGCGAATTTCAATTGATCTGCCAGCACATCACGTGCTGGCGTGGTGCGACTGCGGCCCACACGACTTTTTGCATCACCCGCCGTGAATTGGTAATAATACCAGGCCGACGGTTTCAAACCTTCCACTTCCACATGAATGCTGTGTCCAAGCTGGGGTGTGGCAAGAACCTTGCCTTGCCGCACCACTTTTTTCATGCCTTCATCTTCAGCAACTGCCCACGACACTTCAACCAGATCAGGGCCCATTCCACCCGATGCTTCAAGCGGTTTTGGGGCCAGTCGCGACCAGATCACAAACCCGCTGGATGAAGGATCGCCCGACGCCACACCGACTGCAAAAGGGTCCGCTTCAAATTTCGGCTGCCGAACAACACGTGCTTCTGTTCTCTGCTGAAATGCAGTCATCGACGCCAACGCCGAACAATAAGCCAGCCATATACGGCGATTCATTCCGCCTGCCATTTTCAACGATTTTTCCAGCCCCTGCAGCGGATGGTTCATCTCTCGTTTCCTTCCTGCGTAAACGGCCCTGTCGGGCTTCAGATCAGTCACTTTTCATACAATCTGGTTGCATGGCTTCGCATCTTATTCAATGACAAGCCACAACGCCATGACATATCGGAAAATTGCTTAACATTTCATCAGGGCTTCTCGGTTTCATCATCATTGGCGGGCACTGGAATAACTGAAGTAGGTGCTGAAGCTGCCGCGGCAGGCTTAACCGAAGGCGGCATGAAATAAGGCTTAATGATGATCCAGGTTCCGACCACAAGCAGAAATACGGCGTAAATACGCTGAAGCCCGGCCTGCGATAACCCGGCGACTAACCTTGCTCCTGCATAGGTTCCAAAGAGCATCCCAAAAGCGATCATTCCTCCCAGAACCGGCTTTAACTCGCCCCTTTTGTAAAATTCAATAACGCCCAATATGCCCACCGGCCACATAATGGCAAAGAGACTGGTGCCAGTGGCCGTTTTCTGGTCAAGGCCATAGCCCAGAACAAGAATCGGCACAACAATCAGCCCGCCGCCGATACCGAACATGCCAGCAGCCACACCGGCCACCAGGCCCAGCAAAAGCCCGGTCACGATCAATTGCACAGCCATTGTTATTAAGCCCTTCTCTTGAACATCTTGCTGCGATCCAATGATTCCTCAGCCTGGCCGCGGCTCGATCGGCCTGCCGTTAATTGCTGAAAGTATCGATGCGGCGGCAATCGCAGCCGTTTCGATGCGAAGTATATTGTCTGCAAACTTCCAGCAAAGAACTCCCCGTGATACTAACAGATTTCGTTCGCGATCCGACCAACCACCTTCCGGCCCTATCAGCACACTGACCGATTTTTTCGTCCAGTCGTCTGACAGGACGGCAGCCGTGGATTGCCCCGCCATGTCAGCCCAATAAATCACTGAGTCGCCCGCTTTCGCCGTAAGATGATCCAGATAATCATCAAGTCCTACAGGCGCATGCACTTCCATCAATTGATTCCGCCCCGACTGCTTGCATGCTTCAATAATTGACTGACGAATTCTTTCAAGTTTCGACTCCCGAGGGTCAACCACCGATCGATCGCATTTCAATGGTATAAAACGACTTACGCCCAGCTCTACGGCTTTTTCAATAAGCCAGTCAAAGCGGTCGCCCTTGGGCACGGCACTGGCAATCGTGATTTCAGGATATTTTAGCCCGTCGATACTGTATCTAATCTGTTCATGCACTCGGAGAACGACATGATTTCTGCCAAATTCAGCTACGTCACAACGCCACGAGTTACCTGCACCGTCAAACGCTTCAATAATCTCGCCTGCCTGCACCCTCCGCACTTTAACCAGATGGTGAGCCTCTTCCCGGCCCAGCTCAATGAGCCCTGAAACGGGTCCTTCGGAAGCAAATACACGAAGCATGTCGCGGCAGCCTCCCCCGTGAAACACCTTCGAAAAATCAGCCAAACCCTGAGGTGCGATTTTTCCGATAAGCAATATGGTGAGGCGGAACACCGGCCTCTCAAATCTATCGCAATATAACAAAAGGCCGCATGGTTTTGACCTCCAGCCCGAATGATCAATTTCGGAACCATTCCCAAAAGCCGCTCTGGCAAGCGGTCGATTCTTCAACGACTGATCGCGGATGGGTCGATCTGCCAGTTTACGGACCAGTATGGCGATTGCTGAACCAGTGGCTGGATGAGCCCTCAGCCCTGCCACAATCACCCGGAAGATGGCTTATTGACGCCGACAGTGGATGCGGCAAAACATTACTATGCAGTGAGTTAAGACAGAGAAACAGATTTCGCCGCATCAAACTTTATCATGCTGAATTCTTGCCGGGGCAAGTGGCCACAGCAAATCAGCTGATTCAGAAGTGGTCGAAAGTTATTAATAAGGATGTGGAATTGCCCAATTGGTTAATCAGTCAAGATAAACTTAGTATTTGGCTGAACTTAGCATGCCAGTGCCTTTCTCGTCAGGGGTTTTGTGTCAGGCTGGTGGTCGAGGCCGACAGACTGGACCGGGAAACCATGGAACTGGCCATTCAAAAGCAGGCTCTGTTTCTGCGACGAACGCCGTTTAGGGGTCTTTCGGCCAGTGAGGCTCCGGTTTTGCCGCCATGGTCTGAGGGAGACACAACTGAAGTTATTCACCAGAAAAAGTTTGGGCTAAATCTCGAGCCCGATGATATAACCAGGTTGTGGGCAAAATCGCGGGGCTTTCCGAGAGAAACAATTGCCTTGCTGCAGGCCGGGGCATTCTGAATTTATCTGCTGGCAATTCTGGTTTTGGAAGCGATTTTTGTATGGGAAGTCAGACCGATTCTTTCATTAGATCTGGTAAAAAATATGTGTTTATAGTTCAATAAAGCTCTGATGAAATGGATGGTAATGGAAAGAATCAAGACCTGAGCGGCCTGAAAATCGAAGACATGAGTTCACCTTCTGCAGACAGCCCTGAATCCCCAGACCTACGCAATCCTGTGAAGGCCGCCCTTCTGGCCTGGCTTTTTCCCGGGCTTGGGCACTTGTATCAGCGACGTTACTTCAAAGCCTTTGTCTTCGGATCATGCGTGATTGGTCTCTACCTGACAGGCCTTTGGGTTGGTCGGGGCATGGTCGTTTACTGGACATGGGTCAACCCGCTTCGCGACTCTGAAAATTTCAGGCTGTCTTTCATTTTTCAGTCGTTTGTGGGTGGATTCACTTTCCCGGGCATGGTCCAGGGCTTGTTGCTTTATGTCAACAAAGCGCCGATTCTGGGTGGTTGGATGGCAGCTCCCTCGCAGGAGGTTGTTAACGGCCTGCACCCGAAAATTGGCAAACTGGTTGAAATTGGAACTGTTTACACGGCCGTTGCCGGTCTTCTGAATATGCTCGCCATCATGGATGCCTTTGGCGGACCGGTGAGATATGCCGAACCGGAAGTTGCCCAGGCAACAGAAACTGTAAATCCTGCCGGAGCGGAAACCAAGTGAACCCGGTTAACTGGAACAGCTATGTTTTTCTGGCCGCGATCGTACCGGCGATCAGCGCCGTTTATGCCGCTACGAGATCAGAAGTTCCAGGCGTAATTGTGATTAACGCCATCGCGTTATCGCTGAAAATTTTTGGCACGCTTTTTTTCGTCACCGCGATTTTGCTGCTGATTAACGCCTGGTGAGCGACGGCTTCCGTCGGATTCTCCTCAAGATGATGGCCGAATTGGCTCGGACTGGAATATAATTTGTTTGTAGAAGTTGCGTGATGAAGACGCTCAAATAAAATCAGGCAGCGAGAAGCAGAGGCCCGGTCTGAACGATGATCCATCAACTTTTCTCAAGATTTACAGCCCTGCCGGCTTCGGTTTATACCCTGACTTTTTTATTAATCATCTTAAGCCTGACAGGTTGCGGCAAGGAGTCGCCTCCTGCCAATGTGAACACCACTGCCAGCCCGATCGTGAAATCAGGTACACCTGAAAAAGAAAACGGTCCGGCCGAAAAGAAAAGAAATTCGGGTGAAGGACGCATGGTGGGTGACCGGTTATCGGGCGTGAAATCAGCCAGCACACAGACACCCGTAGCGAATCAGGAGCCCAGCCCTTTCAAATTTACTGACATTACCAAAGACACGGGAATTGATTTTATTCATATATCTGGGATGACTGAAAAAAAATATTTTCCAACGGCCAATGGCTCTGGCGTAGCGATTTTCGATGCCGATAACGACGGCCTGCTCGATCTCTATTTTCTGACCAACTGCCCGCTGCCAGTAAACAAGGATACGGCTCCTTCAAACAAATTTTACAGGAATCTGGGGAATGGTAAATTTAAAGACCTGACAAGCGAATCAGGCCTGGGCTATCGTGGATTCAGCCATGGGGCAATTGCCGGTGATATTGACCGCGACGGTGATCAGGATATTTTTCTGGCGACATTTGAAGATAATCGACTTCTGCGGAACAATGGCAAGGGAGTCTTTGAAGATATAACCGAAAAAGCGGGGATCAAGCAGGGCAAGTATTTTTCGAGTGGCGGGGCGATGCTTGATTATGACAATGACGGCGACCTAGATATTTATGTTTCCAACTATGGAACCTGGGATATAAAAACCGACGACAACTTCTGTGGTGATGTCGATAACAACCTGCGGTATTATTGCTCTCCCCGATCAATCAAGACAGTCCCCCACCTGCTTTATCGTAACAACGGTAACGGCACTTTTACTGATGTTGCCAGGGAAGCGGGTGTGGGCCGCGATGACGGACATGGATTTGGCGTAGTGACGGCCGATATCAATGGTGATGGCAGAATTGACATCTACGTAGCCAACGACATGAATCCGAACTTTCTGTTTCTGAATAAGGGCGACGGCACTTTTGAGGATGCCACCGAGTTCTCGGGCGCGGCTTTTGATGTCAAGGGGCAAGCCCAGTCAGGAATGGGGATTGACGCCGAGGATTTTGACGGCGATGGTCGCTTTGATCTCTTCGTGACCAATTTCGCGAATGAATACAACACGCTTTACCAGAACATGAACAATAACGGATTCTACGATGTGACAACTTTCGTGGGATTATCAGCCGACTCCATGCCAATGGTCGGCTGGGGCTGCGGCCTTGTTGATTTCAACAGCGATGGTTGGCCTGATGTTTTTGTAAGCAATGGGCATGTCGATAATAATCGGGCAGGAATTAACTATGAACAACAACCGTTGATCTGGGTGAATGTGCCGGTAAGTGGCCGCGAACTGGTTGTGAAGAATTCAGGGGCCGGTGCCGCTGAGAGACGCAAGCGCCGGTTCAAGATTGCCACGCGTGATGTCGGCCCTTACTTTGAATCAGGGCATGTGGGGCGTGGCGTTGCTTTTGGCGACCTGGATAACGATGGCGATGTTGATATTGTTGTTAACCATAAGGATGCACCTCCGGCAATATTGCGAAACGACACGCCAATTGGCAAAAACCACTGGATACGCTTCAGCCTGAAGGGTGGCAAATCGAACCCTGACGCCATTGGTGCAAGGGTTGAAATTCAGCTGGACCCCGAGAATCAGATCACGCGGCAGGTTAAGGACGGAGCCAGCATGCTTTCAGTCAATGATCGTCGGCTGTTGATCGGCCTGGGTGAGAAATCACCGATCGTGAAAGCCCGAATTTTCTGGCCATCGGGTATTATTTCCGACCATGCCGGCCTGGAAGTTGACAAAATGCATGAAATTCGGGAACCTTCAGGTCAGGCCGCTGTCGAGAATCTGAAAATCGAAAAGCCTAAATAACCCGGCTGACACCGAATTTTCAGTATTCGTTCGGCACTCCTGGCAATATTCAACACTAATTCCTGCCAACACCATCATCAACTGAGACCACATTGGATCTGGTCAGGCAAAAAAAAATCAGGCTGATTCTGTTCGCTGCCGGCCCCCTTCTGATGGCCATGGCAATCGGCTGGTTGGTTTGGATCTGGCCCGAACTTACTGCCCCCAATAAAACAGCCGATGAACTGGCTGCCGAATTTGACATTGCCCTGTCAACCAAGCAGTTTCGGCAGGCGGGTATTGTGTTCAGACAGTTTGAGAAAGTCGCTGACCCGGGAGACGAGCGACGCACCATGAATGAGGCCCGGTTAAATCTCGCACTGAAGCGCGATGACCGAGCGGTAGAACTGCTGAACTCGATTGCTGAAACCTCGAAAATGGCACCACTTGCCCGTCGGATCTCGGGGCAGATTCATGTCAGGGCAGGTCGCATAAAGGCTGCCGAAAAGGACTTTCTCAGCGCAATCAGGCTTGATCCTACAGAGGTAATTGCTCACCGCGAACTGATCTATATTTATGGGTTGCAACTTCGCCGGCGCGACCTGCGAGAAACGTTTGAAAAACTATCAAGAATCAGCCCGATGCGATTCCAGAATGTGTTTCACTGGTGCCTGACAAGGGGTAACGACTGGGAACCGCAGGAAATCATTGACGATATGACCAAATTTCTCGCCGCCGACCCGACCGACAAGTGGTCGCGAATTGCGCTGGCCCGAAGTTTGCGAAGACTGGTTCGGCTCGACGAGGCTGATAAGGCTGTGGAACCATTACCAGCCGACGACCCGGATGCTGCGTCAATCAGGGCACAACTCGCCCTTGACCGTAACGATGCCGATAAAGCCAGGCAGATTTTAAAATCTGTGCATAGCGACAATTTCGACCTGTCGATGATGAAAGCCCAGATGGCTCTTTCTGAAGGTTCACTGGACGAAGCCGAGAAGCAATTTCGTACCGCAGCAAAAATCGACCCGGATAATCGCGACGCAATCGTTGGTCTGGCCCGCGTGCTTGGGGCCGTTGGCAAGAAAGATGAAGCCAGACTATATCAGGAAAGATCAACCAACCTTGATAAGCTGGCGACGCTGGTTCAGGAAGCTGCCCGCCCAAATGCCGAGAAAGTGGCTGATCTGCCCAGGCGGCTGGCTCTGGCCTGCGAAACGGTAGGGCACTTGCCTGAAGCCAGGGCGTGGTGGGGCGTGATGGCCGACTTGAACCCGCTTGACAGCGAGGCCCAACAGGCGATTTTTCGGATTGATCAGTTACTTCGAGTCAAAAAACCTTGACATTCGCCTGTCATCCGTTCAGGATTTATTCTACATCCATGACCGGTTGATCGCCCTCATCGTGTAACCATGCAGCGTTGATGGCCGAAGCTCATTCCATCCGACTGATTCCACACAATCCGCAAGTAATGCCGGGGATTCAAGCAACCATGTTAATGAACCGTCGTTGGCATTTTGCATTCGCAACCGGCCTTGCCCTTATTTTAATGGCTCAATCGGGCAGTATTTCGGCCCAGGCCCAGCGTGGCCAGGGTGCCCAGAAAAAAAAGGATGCAACAAAAAAACTCTCGCGGGAAGAAGAACTGCGACAGGAACGCATGCGGATGCGATCAGCCGGTCCAGTCAACTTCAATGCCAGCGGCCGTGCCATCAGCACCGAGAATGGCGATCTGGTCCTGTTCATAAAAGACGGCGAGAAGAAGCAGCTGACGGAAACACCCGGTGCAGAGATTGCACCTCAGTTGTCGGCCGACGGTAAATTCGTGGCTTATGTGCGTGAACATGCTCTTTATGGCATGACGGTTGACGACAAGAAAGAAACGCGACTTTCGCCAGCTGCTGTTGAGGGTTTGGGCTACGGCGAGGCAGAATTTGTGGCACAGGAAGAGATGGACCGCTTTGACGGGTTCTGGATCTCGCCCGATGGCTCAACAATTGTTTATCAGGAAACTGACGAACGTCATATTCCTGTTTATCCGATTGTGCATCAGGGGGACACTGAATGGAATGTAGAAAATCATCGTTATCCCTTCCCGGGCAAGGCCAATGCCAATGTTCGCCTGGGGCTGGTTAAAGCCAGTGGTGGCGAGACCAGGTGGCTGACAATTTTACCGGGCGAAGGTGAGCAATATCTGGCCAGGGTCCACTGGGATTCACCCAGATCATTTCTTGTCGAACTGCTATCGCGCGACCACAAGAAATTGAAAATGCTGCGGGTTGATGCCGAATCAGACCATTCCGCAGTGGTGCTCAGTGAATCAGCCAAAGATTTTATTAATCTGCATGAAGAATTCCGACTCGTTGATGAGAAATCAGGCGAATTCATCTGGGCCACAGAAGAATCAGGCTTCAAGCATTTGCAACTGCGCAGCCGGGAAGGCAAGGTCATCAGACAATTAACAAAGGGTCCCGGAGCCGTTGATTCGATCGTGAAATTCCTGCCGGCCCGGCGTGAAGTCTGGTATCGGGGCTGGGATACATCACCCGTTGAAAGTCATCTATTCCGCGTTTCGCTTGACGGTGGGGAACCTGTGAAGCTGACGAGCGAGCCGGGCATGCACTCGGCCACGGTGGCTGACGACGGCGAATCGTTCACCGACCGCTTCTCCAGCTTCAGTGTGGCTTCAAAGTCACTGAAAAAAGATCGCAATGGCAAGGTACTGGAAGAGCAGAAGAGTGCCGATTCTGCTGATAAAAAGTCTTCCGCTGGATTAAACGGCAATATTATTGAAGGGCTGATTGAACAGAGCCCTTCGGGTGCCAGGCTACTTTCCTTCAAAAGCCGCGATGGTGTCACCCTCTATGGTGCGTATTATCCACCAAAGAACCTGAAGCCGGGGCAAAAGGCCCCCCTTCTTGTGCAGGTTTATGGTGGCCCTCACGTGCAGACGGTGACAAACAATTACATGTCTGGCAATGATGGCTCGGCATCTTCCTACAACGCCAGGGGCATCGCCGTCTGGAAGATGGATAACCGCGGATCAAGTCGCCGTGGAAAAGAATTTGAAGCCGCAGTGTTCCGCAACATGGGTGATGTGGAAGTAAAAGACCAGGTGGATGGTGTGCGTCACGTGGCCCGGCACTTCCCCGAGGTTGATTCTTCACGCGTAGGTATAACCGGAGGAAGCTATGGCGGGTATATGACGCTGCGTGCCCTGACCGAAGCTCCTGAGACATTTCATGTAGGTGTGAGCTTTGCACCGGTCACTGACTGGGACGGGTATGACACCTGTTATACCGAACGTTACATGGAGACCCCCCAGACAAATCCCGATGGCTATAAAAACTCCTCGGTGCTCAGCCATGTTGATCGCATCAAAGGCAAACTGCTTCTGATTCATGGCATGATCGACGAAAACGTGCACTATCGCCACACCGCCCGGCTGGTACAGGCCCTTATGGCCGCCGGCAAGCCATTTGAGCTGCTGGCAGTGCCTGAAGGCCGACACGGCTTTCGCCGTATGGCCGATGCCACTTTTGCCAGAAACAAGACTGTGCAGTTCTTCGAAACACACCTGCTGGGCCAGAGCAGTGGCTCAGCACCCACTGGCCGGCCGATGGCGGCCACCAATGCCGCCCCGGTTCATCCCTGACAAGTTTCTCTGGAAACACCCCAACTCATTCAGAACCTCTCAAAAAGACAAGAGGCTCGCCGCCCATGATGCCTGACAAGTCAAGTTCCGCCGAAGATCCCGTCTATCTTAACAGCCTGAAGGATGCTCGATTCGGCATGGCCTTCTGGGCCATCGCTACAACAACGGTGTGCGGCCTTTCGTATTTTCTGGGCTATCAGCGTGCGGGGCAGAAGCTCACGGCCGCTGATATTAACCCGATCCTGGGCATTCCAGGCTGGTTCTTTTTCTCGGTGCTGGTTCCCTGGGTTGTCTGCTCAGTGGTTTGCGTGGTCTATGCAGGCTTCATCATGACCGATGAAGACCTGGGGTCTGACCACACTGAGGCTCTTGAGCAGGAAATTCACGAAGGGAAGGACGTTCATGAACTCGTCTGAACCAGTACAGGCCGAACTGGCCACGTTCCTTGCCCTGATTCTTTTCATGGTTATTTCGCTTGGCCTTGGCGTAGTCGCGAATTATGTCGGCCGAGTTCAATCAGGTTTTTTGAAATCATATTTTCTCGGAAACCGCTCGCTTGGTGCATTCGCAGTGGCCCTGACGGCCGCTGTCATGTCAGGCGGCACATTTCTTGGTTTCCCGTCGCTGGTTTACAAATACGGCTGGGTCGTTGGTCTGTGGATATGCAGCTACATGGTGGTGCCGGTAACTGTGCTGGGCGTGCTTGGCAAACGCATTGGACAGCTTGCACGCCGAACCGGGGCGATTACCCTGCCCGACTTCTTCCGCGAGCGATTTGCCAGCCCCCTGCTCGGCCTGATTACAAGCATTCTGGTAATCCTTTTCCTGAGCTGCAATCTGGTCGCCCAATTCAAGGGCGGCGGGCTGATTCTGAAACTTGTTTTGCCCCAGTCGGTTCACGCCATGCTTGGCACGGCCGAACCGGGCAAGTCAGCGGCCGACAAGATGTCGGCTGTTGCCGCCGCAGCCAGCGACGAAGCTACCACAAAGGCGGCCGCCACTGCTGAAAAACCAAAATATCGTGCCAACACCTGGGAAGACCGGGCTTATGTGCTGGGCCTGGTGGTTTTTTCAATCACAGTCATTTTCTATACGGCTTACGGCGGTTTTCTTGCCGCGATCTGGACCGATGTTTTCCAGAGTCTTGTCATGGCACTGGGCGTAATGATTCTGTTCCCTCTGGCGATGAATGCTGCCGGGGGTATCAATGCCGGCACGCTGGCAGGTATTTCACAGACAGGCGACGATTCTTATGCCTACGGCCCCGGGGCCGTGCGTGCCTTTCACCCGATTGGCCTGGCAGTCTCGTTTTTCGTGATGTGGGCCATCTCAGCGATGGGCCAACCATCGACTCTTGTAAGATTAATGGCGTTTCGCGACACGCGCACGCTGAGATGGTCGATTATCTACCTGACGATTTATAACCTGCTCATTTATGTGCCGCTGATCATGATTTTCGTTTGTGCCCGGCAGATTCTGCCGAATCTTGCGAAGTCGGATGAAGTCATGCCACGCCTGGTGATCACTCTGGCCAATCCCTACATTGCCGGTTTGATTATCGCTGCCCCGTTCGGCGCCGTTATGAGCACCGTTTCCGGCTGGCTTCTCATTATCAGTTCAGGCATCGTACGCGACCTTTATCAACGATTTTACCGGCCCCAGGCCACCGAAAAGGAAATTGAACGGGCAAGTTATCTTGGCACCGTGCTCGTGGGTGTGATTGTCTGCTTGATCGCCCTGAATCCGCCCGAATACCTTCAGCTTATAGTTGTGTTCTCGTCGTCGGGCATGGCAGCCTCGTTTTTGGCTCCAGCAGCTTATGGTGCGTTCTGGCGGCGGGCCAACGGAGTGGGAATGATTGCCGCGATGCTCACTGGTGCAGGTGTAACGCTGGGGCTTTATGCACTCGGCATGTTTCTGGCCAGTACGGGCTTTGATAGCGGTATTGGAGCGGGCGGCGCACTTGCTCCGTATTACCTGCTGGGCCTTGATCCCTGCGTATGGGGCATCAGTTCCTCGTTCCTGGCGGGGGCAGTTGTCTCACTCAAGACAAAATCCCCATCAGAAGAACTGGTTGAACGCATGTTCGGTTTAGACACTCCACCGCTTTCGAAAGGCTGAATCAGCGATGAGCAGGCCACGAATTGCCATTGCCGCCCTGATGCACGAGTCAAACGGCTTTGCGCCGGGGGCGACAACGCTTGCCGATTTTGAAGTCGGCGGCCTTGACACGGGGATGGCCGTGGCCAGACGCTGGGCCGAAGCTCATCATGAAATCGGCGGTTTTTTTGAAGCGGCTAAAACCTTTGATTTTGAGCTGATTCCCACCTTCACGGCCTGGGCCATGCCCTCTGGCATGATCAGTCGGGAGACATATGATCACTTACTTGATCGATTGCTGGCCTCGATAAGGTCATCAGGTAAGTGCGATGGCCTGTTGCTGGCCCTGCACGGGGCAATGCTGGTTGAAGGAATCAACGACTCAGCTGATGCATGCACAGCACAGCGGGTGCGTGAACTGCTCGGCCCTGATCTGCCAATGGTCGTGACTCTTGATTTTCATGCCAATGTATCGTCAAAACTGGCCGAATCGGCAGATGCCGTGGTGGTTTACCAGACCAATCCGCACGTTGATCAAAAGCAGCGTGGCCTGCGTGCCGGAGAAATCATAAGGCGGGCCATCGACACAGGTAAAAAACCTGTTACATCAATAAAACCGATGCCTGTTCTGATGAATATTATGACTCAGAACACAAGCAAAAACCCTTCAAGATTGATACTCGACGAAGCAAGTCGCATCCGAAGTCAGACAGAAGGCCTTCTTGAGATTCAGTTTGTTGCGGGCTTTCCGTATGCTGACAGTGAATCGACAGGTGTCAGTATCGTTGCTGTGGCTGAATCAAAGGCCGTGGCAGATTCGGCTGCCCAGACTCTGGCCGCGTTCGTCTGGTCGATCCGCGAAAAGCTGTCTGCCCAGCCACCTGAAGCCGCCCAGGCCGTTCGGCAAGCCACTTCAGCTTCCGTGTGGCCCACTGTGCTGGTGGATGTCGGCGACAACATTGGCGGCGGCTCGGCAGCCGATTCCACTCTGATCGCCCACGAGATAATTCGCCAGGAAGGCCCTGAATTCTGGGTAGTACTACACGACCCCGCCGCTGTAGAGGCTTGTATTGAAGCAGGCGCAGGCAATAATGTCCATGTAGAAATCGGTGGCCATGTTGACAGCAACGCCCCGCCGCTGACAGTTTCAGGCACCGTCAAACTGGTTCACGACGGCAAATATGAGGAGCCCCAGGCCCGCCACGGTGGCGTGCGATTTCACGATCAGGGCCTGACTGCTGTCGTTCAGACCGACCGGGGCGACATCATTATCTGCAACAGCCACCGTCACGCCCCTTTCAGTCTCGGTCAGTTGACAAGCCTCGGCCTTGACCCGACTCGTGCCCGCATCATCATCGTCAAGGCCGCCGTGGCATTTCGCGCCGCTTATGAACCAATCGCTGCTTCAATTATTGAAGTGGATACGCCCGGCCTCACTGCAGCCAACCCTCGCCGATTCCATTACACCAAAGTGCGGCGGCCCATTCTGCCGCTTGACGAAGAAGTCAGCATGCTCTAAAGGGCCAGTGTTGCACCAACCAACCATGAGTATGGAGCACAGCTCATGATCATCGCGGCGGTTCAGGCCAATTTTCAAATAGGCCATCTTCATGAAAACCTCACCCGCATTCGCCACCGGCTGCAAATGGCGGCCGAAAACGGTGCGAAAATTGTCGTTTTCCCGGAATGTGCGTTGAGTGGTTATTGCTTTGAAAATCGCGACGAGGCATTCGGCTCGGCAGTTACTCTCAACCCAGAAAACGAGCTTCTGGGCCCGATCATCGACGACTGTCGCAGGCTGGGTGTTTTTACCATCGTCGGCCTGCTTGAAAAAGACGGAAACCGTGTTTTCAATGCATCCACCTGTTTTGGGCCCGATGGCATTGTCAGCAATTATCGCAAGCTGCACCTGCCTTTTCTCGGTGTTGACAGGTTTGTTGATCCCGGCGATCTGCCACTGGAAGTTTTTGAAATCGCCGGCGTTCGCGTAGGCATGCACATCTGCTACGATGGCGGCTTCCCCGAGCTCTGCCGGGCCATGAGCATCAACGGGGCTGATCTGGTTGTTCTGCCGACATGCTGGCCACCGGCTGCAGATATTTTCGCTAATCACGTGATGATTGCCCGTGCCCTGGAAAATCAGGTTTACACCCTGGCCTCAGGCCGATCCGGGGGCGAAAGGGGCTACCAGTTTATCGGCCACAGCTCTATTGTTGCACCCGGCGGCTTCCTGCTCGCCTCGGCAGGTTCAGCCGAAGATACAATTATCTATGCAGAGATGGATGTCAACAAAGCCCGGAAAAAACGGGTGATTCGAATACCCGGCATTCATGAAATCAACCGGATGGCCGACCGAAGGCCCGAATTTTATGGCGATCTGGTCAAGCCAAACCAAGCATGGCCCCGCTTCACCCCCGGCGGCCCTGTCGTGGATGAATCCTGACAGATACGGTAAAATTATGCACTGATCTTCTGACCCGAAAAGCGAAAAGGCCTAGGGGCTTCTTCGTTTTTCTGTTAATTGAACCGAAGCCAGCAACGATGACAACGAAACCGCCCGGGGAAAAACGAAATCGCCAGCAATTTGGTTGTGCAAGGCTGGACGACCTTCTGGGCGGCGGCCTGTTGCCCGGCACGCTCACGGTGATTGCTGGTGCCACGGGAGCGGGCAAAACCCAGCTGGGCCTTGCCTGGGCACACGAAGGGCTGAAGGCTGATGGCAAACTTGGCACGATAATGGACTTGACCAGTCGTGGCGATTCGCAGAACCACGCGGGTTATCTGGCCGACCGGTATGGCATCGATCTGCCTGTTTTTGATGGTGTCGTGCCGCACGACCTGAGCGAGGTTTTCAGCGATGCCACCGCCTGGGGCGATTACTTCCACCCGTTTTATCGAGCCGGCAAACGAGTCACCCGAGATGACCTTGACCCTGACGACTGGCACAACTGGAAGGTTGAGCTGGGCCGTACGTTAAGGCTGGCCGGTTTTTATCTTTATGGTTCGATGATTCGAGGTTCAAGGCGAATTGTGGTTGATGGCGTAGAACCGACGGATAAATTCAGCGAATCGATTCAGTTTGAATTTTTTGAGTATGTTTATCATCAGATTTTGAGGAGAGACCATGACTGGGCAGCGCGTGAACTGCTGCGCGAGCAGTTTCTCAGAAATTCTGCGAATGTTGACGCCAAAGCCTATGAACATCGCGATGTGGGGTGCCTTTATCTTTACACCACCAAGCATAAATTTGTGGAAGAGTTGATCGACGAACCCATTGCCCAGGGTGATATTTTTTCAAATGCCAATACAATCATCCTGATGGGCAGAACGCGAGAGTCCGGTCGGCTGGGCCGGGCGCTGCATGTGATCAAGCACCGGGGCAGCGCCTGCGGCGACGAAATTGTGCCTTATCGTATTACTGACAATGGATTTGTCTTTGATTGAAATCAGGCTATAACAAATCAAGGCTTAGAGAATTTTGGGCAGAATGTTGACTACCTCGCTTGAATAAGCTATAAATTCTCTACCGAAATGGTGACGGGCGCATAGCTCAGTTGGCTAGAGCGCACCCCTGATAAGGGTGAGGTCCGAGGTTCGAATCCTCGTGCGCCCAGTCTTATTTTCTGTTTTAATTCGAACTTTAACGATTTTGTGGCTTACCCTTTGTCCAGTCTGCATGCTTTGCTTGACCGTTTTTGGAAGATGGGGTAATTTTATAGATAATCATCATGATAGCGGTGGATTTGGAATTCTGAGTCATGCGAGTCGGAATTTGCGAATCCGTGGTGCTTTCAAACCAACCGGATCGAGGTTGCAATGGCAGTCTGGACTCGACGCGAATGGGCTTTAAACTCAATGGCCAGCATGGTTTTGCCCGGAGTCGCCCTGGCTCAGCAGGCCAAATCCAAAGATAAACCAGTCGCTGGCGACCTGCCTGGCCCGGAACCCATTCCGCCGGCCGAGCTTTCAAAACCACTACCGACGATACCTGTCCGAACTGATAGTACAGCTTTCAGCTTTCAGATGGTTGACACCGCGCTACAGCCCGCCGACCGCACCGGTCTTTGGGTGCTGGATTTCGCCTTCAAGCCGCTGCGGATTCGCACAGTGGAAATACCAGGCAAAGGCCGTCGCAATATTTTCTATCTCTATTACCGTGTGGTGAATAAAACTGAAGAACCAAGGTTACTTGTGCCTCAGTTTTCGATCGTGACAAACACCAACAGGCGAATAGACGATGTGCCGCTGCCCCAGGCGGTGAAGCTGATTCAAGCCCGCGAAGACCCTGCCGTCAAGCTGCTGGGGTCTGTTGACATGGTCGGCACGGTGCCACCTTCAAAAAAAGAAGGTGTGCTTGACGCCGTCTATGGCGTGGCAATCTGGAACGATTTCGACGCCAAGGCAAGCAGATTCTCAATTTATGTCAGGGGCCTTTCCGATGGATACCAGATCATCAAGGCCACAGCAAGTGCTCCTGAGCAGAAACGATACAAGTCACTGAAGATCGACTTCCAGGTCTTTGGCGATCATATCGAAATTCATGAAGATGAAATTCGCCTGATGGACCCTGCCTATAGCTGGGTTTACTGGTGATCCTTTGAGCTTCTGATAAACCCATTGCAAAGGTGGCTCCAGCTTGGGCCACCTTTTTTATTTACTGAAAAAAAGATGACTCAACGCCATGAGACACCCCTGCCCCCTGATTCTGGCCAGTGCTTCGCCCCGACGATCTGAATTGCTGAAAAAGCATGGAATTGCCTTTGAAATCAAGCCATCGGCCTATGACGAACCACCACCCGCTATCAGGCAGGATCTTCGGCATTATGTCGCCCAGCTTGCCTGGAATAAGGCCTGGGATGTGGCGAGAGTTACGGCTGAAGGCTGGGTTCTGGCGGCCGATACCACTGGCGATCTCGAAGGCCTGGTGCTCAATAAGCCGGTTGACAGGGCCGATGCCGATCGCATGATTCGCCTTCAGGAGGGCCGCGAGGTGGCCATTCACACGGGGCTCTGCCTGATGAAGGCCGGGGCGTCAGCCTGGCACGGGCTGGTAGACACCAGCGTTTTATACATGCGACCGTTGACCGATGCCGAGCGGCTGGCGTATCTTGATTCAGGGCTCTGGCAGGGCAAGGCCGGGGCGTATGGCGTGCAGGACGACGACCCGATTGTCAGTGTCGTTTCGGGGTCGTGGTCAAATATCGTGGGCCTGCCGGTTGAAAAGCTGCTGGCACTCTTCGAAGATATTCAGAAAATGGGCTGAAGGGAGTCTCGCGTGAACCGGTCATCGAAAAATGCAGCATTTGGCGGTTATTTACTCCCTGCCATACTGATTACAACCGGCATTTTGCTTATTTTCATGGATCAGGCCGAAGTGAGACCTGTTGTGGGACAGACCGAACGAACAGCCGACTTGAAACCCGCTGCGATTGATGCAGCACGTGCTTTTTCATATCTGAAGGACATCTGCAATATTGGTCCTCGGCCCGCCGGTTCGGCCGCCAATGAAAAACAACGGCTGATGGTCGCCGAACACTTCAAGAAAAATGGCCTGGAAATCAAGGAGCAGGCTTTCGACGCCGTTGACCCATCAAATCGCCAGCGTAAGAAGCTGATGAATCTGATTGGCTCGTGGCAGCCGGAAAAGAAGCGACGCGTTGTGCTGGGTGCCCACTACGACACCCGCCCCTACCCTGACCAGGACCCCGACCCGGCCAAACGCAGAGGCCGATTTATCGGAGCCAACGACGGTGCCTCGGGCGTGGCACTACTCATGGAAATTGCCAACCACTTACCGAAGATGACAAGCGAATGGGGCGTAGACCTTGTTCTTTTCGACGGCGAAGAGCTGGTTTACCAGGACGGCGACCCTTATTTTCTTGGTTCTCGCCACTTCGCACGCCAATATCTGGCCCAGGCCCGCAACCGCGACTGGAAATATGATGCAGGCCTGGTGCTCGACATGGTGGCCGATAAGGATCTGCTCATTGAGCAGGAACAATACAGTATGGAATATGCACCCGCAGTGGTGCGAGATGTATGGGATGTGGCCGCCCGCCTGGGCGAAAAACGTTTCAGTCGTAGTGTCGGCCCGGCCGTGCTCGACGACCATATTCCGCTGAACCAGGCCAAGATTCCCACCGCCGACCTAATCGATTTTGAATACCCACACTGGCACACCATGGACGACATTCCTGAAAATTGCTCGGGTGATAGCATGGCGGTTGTTGGTCGGGTTGTTACCGCATGGATAGGAATGGGGCCTTCGTCAAGCCGCAAGCGATGACCCCAGATGTTGAACAGACCAGCCGACCCGGGCTTTTTTGCCCGGGCTGCCGGTCTCGAATGGCATGGCCTGAACACTGCGATTCAAATGTGGTGTGTTCATGCGGAAAAAACTATCCCTCGCTGCTGGGAATCGTTGACCTTCGATCGGGTGAAGACCCCTACTGCGGCAACACGGCCGACAATTCCATAGCCAGAAATCTGGCCTGTCATTTTGATCGACTCAATTTTCAGGCATTGCTTGAATATTATTTCGTGAATCATTGCCCGGAACTGGGCCCTGATGATGTGAGACGGCAAATTTCGCACATCCTCAGAAGCGACAACCCCATAGAAATGTGCCTGGATTCAGAATTTTCAAGGTTAAATTCAGACTTAACTGTGGCTGACCTGGGCACGGGAACAGGCACGGCAATTATAGCCCTGACAAAGTCGGGCATAAGCGCAGAAGCAATTGTGGGTGTCGATATTGCTCTGCGATGGCTGGTTCTGGCAAGAAAAAGGCTTATGGAGAACGGCCTTGAGGCGGTCAGGCTTCTCTGTGCCAATGCTGAGGCCATTCCGCTGGAATCAGGCAGATATTCGATCGTTTTTGGCGGCGACATGATTGAGCATGTCACTAATCCGTCCGGGGTATTTACCGAAACGGCCAGGCTCCTGGCTCCGGGTGGCAAGGCTGTTTATCCGACTCCCAACCGCTTCAGCCTTGGCCGAGAACCCCACGTCGGCCTGTTCTTCGCAGGCTGGCTTCCCCGCCGGCTTGCTCCCGCCTATTGCCGATGGAGGGGCAGTGCCCCATGGCAAGGCATTTTTACGCGATCAGCCGGTGGCTGGAACCGCTTGTTATCAGGCCTCTTTTTCGACAATCCAGGCATATTTTACAGCATTTCGCCGGGCCTGGTCGCTCGGCCGGGCGGGCGACTTGTGCGACTGATCCACGCGTATAACTCGGCTCTGCAATCCAGCCGATTTTTCCGCCTGCTGGCTTTGCTGTTCGGTCCTATCCTGCTTGTTCAGATAAAACGGCGAGAAGAAGGTGCCTGAAATCCATCCGGCCCATTCGGCAAGGCTCCATGTTTTCAGCAGTAAAAAAGTAACCGGCAGGGTCTTCAGAAAAGTTTTCAAACGATAGCGACGTGTTAGAACAACTACGGACAATCGACCAAGCTGGACAAGCACAATCGCCGGCCCGCCATGCACCATCTGCACACGACGCACCCAGCCTGATTTTCTCGCCGAGCCGAATCCATAGGCAAAGCCCTGGCGGCCTCGTTCCATAAAAGCAGAACCAGCACGAATTGAACGGTATGAACGCACCCTTGCTTCAGTTACCCAGTCAGGCTTCCGGCCTTTAGCCGAGAACCGCTGCACCCAGTCGTGTTCGTCAATACTGGCTGGTTTCTGATCAATTGCGATGAGATCGCGGCGGACAGCCCAGTGATTGCCTGCCACACGTCGCAGCGGCCAGCCCCAGCCGTTTTGGGCGACTGGAATAAAGGGTCCGTATTCACAATAGAAAACGCCGGTTTCTACCCAGCCAAGTCGTTCCACGTCAGGCAGGACAATGCCACTGGCCAGGGGCGAAGCCGTTTCAGCAAGTGCCCAGCCACGCCAGGCCTGCCACCAGCCAGGTTCGATAACTGCATTGTCTTCAACAAAAACCGCTGTGTTGTGTTTGGCGTGGGCCCATGCCAGGGCACGCCAGCGAGCAACATCGCCAGCCTGGTGTTCATCGACACGAATCAGACAAATATCGATGCCACAGGCAGAGAGATCAGCGAGATGCTGTTGCAGAACCAGAGAATCCTGCTCATCCGGCACAACAACAACCATCTGCGTTGGCAAAATGTGGTCAAAAAACCGTAGCAGCGAGCCCATAAGGGCACAAAGGCTGCCGCCGCTTTTAGTGGGCGTGACAAGAACAGAGACTGGCTCGCGGCTCATCAGGCTTACTCCCGATTCTATCTCACTCGCTGAAGGCTCCGACCGGGGCCAAACAGATAGCCCACGCATTCACCCGCCGCACCGATCGTCATATAACCTGCAACAAGCGGCCATGTGGCCACAATTGTGAGCTTCGACACATTCTTGGCGAGAAACAGCCGCGTGGCACGCCATGTCAAAAGTAATGGCAAAATCGTCGAACCCGCACCATAAACAGCCCGCTTAGCCAAACCAAGCTCAGCATTTCTCATTCCAGCATAAGCCCGGGCAAAGTGCCATCGCTGTGTGATAACCTCATCCAAAGAAAATCCCTTGATGTGGCTCACAACCATATCATTTGTTGAAATCATCCGATGCCCTGCTGCGGCCAGGGCTTCATTCACCCAGCTTTCCCACTTGCCGTCGGCAAGGGCGTCGGCATACTCAAGCAAGGCCTCACGTCGATAAGCCACATTGTTTCCTGGCAAATCTGCATAAGGCCCCTCAGCCACAGGGCCAATATAGCGGGCATAATCAGCAAGAAATACGCCAGTATTAAGCCATCCACCACGGCCAGATTCCACCCGACCACCAACTGCCGAGACACTCCTGTCGTCCATTTTCTGCAAGATTGTTCGGGCCCAGCCACTTTCCACGGCAACGTGGTCTTCAATAATCGCCACAATGGGCGCTGTGCTGGCCTGTATGCCTCGATGCCTTAGCCGTGGAATAGATTCTGACAATCGTCCGTCATAGACAACCTTCACCTGCCGTTGCTCCAGCGATTGCTGAAAAACCGGATCAAGAGCTTCCGTCGCAACGACCACCACTTCCAGCCGTTCCCTTTCAGGAAGGCGTTCAAGTGAATCAAGAGTCAGGCCCAACAGTTCAGGCCCGTTCACTGCTGCAATCACAACTGAAATATCCGGACCTTCCATCGTGCCAGCACTCCCTTCAAATGTCGTGAACTGAAGGTCATTACATCATTTTCTTAAATTTAGTGAAGATCAGTTTATAAAAGAAATAAGGCCGGGATAAATATACCCCGGCCTTGAATCAAATGAGAATTGCAGTGGTCTGATCAGCGAGCCCGGCGACTATTCCATGATTTCTGCTCGCCATCGACATCCAGCCCCTGAACGGGCATCAGTTTCACTCTTGGCGTACCGCTTTCGACGGACGATTTCCCGGATGCTGTATCAGTTTCATCTTCGGCTGATCGCTGGGCCAATTCCTCGCGACCCTTCCCAACCGGCTTTATCATGGCTTCCGGCTGAGGTTCCGGCTCGTCATGTGCTATGGGTACAAGGTCGTTTTCTGCAATATCAGTCTTCGCCATTCGGTTTCTGGCATTAGGCAGGGTCAGGCCCGGCGAGGATTCCGACGAATCAGAAATCTTCCGAAACCGGGTTCCACCGTTCCAGCCTTTGGTATCAGCCGGCACATTTTTCACAGGCTTGTCGGTCATAAAGTCAACCATAGCCATTGAACCAGCAGGCGGAAGGCCGGCACTGTTTGGCTCGCTCACTCCCAGTAATGCCGGAGGCGGCAGCACAAGGTCGTCTTCGCTCTGGGCTCGCACCTGTTCAGGGGCAGTGCTTCGGCTTCGGCGGGGCTCACCATTTCGGGCCAGCATCCGGCCGCGATCCATGTCGTCTACCTGCCTTGAATACAATCGCTCAAATCCATTGCGTGCCAGAATTTTATGAATTGAATTCGGCGTAGCATAATAGCCACGCTGGCCACCTACCACGGCCATATCGCACACACCTGCAACATAATGATCGAGAGTGAAAAGGCCGCCACCGCTTCGGCCTTGCGTCGGTTCGTGCAGGCATTCGATGGCTTCATACGGCTTTTTCTCAATGAATAATTTTGATTCGGGCTTAACAACATTCGTGTTCCAAAGCGTCGCATCGCGTCCGCCCGAACAGCCCGCCGTAATCATCTTCATGTTGGTGGAAGGCTTCCAATTGGCGGGAACCACAGGGCTGGCTGGCAGTGTGTATCCTGGCGAAATTGCAATCAGGCCGACATCACTTTGAAAGTCGTAATCAATTACCCTAGCCGGAATGCCACGTGTGGCTGTTTTCAGGCCCTGGCCTCGAAGCACTCCGTCGAACAGGTCAACGGTTACCTGCCTGGGGAACTGCCCGGGAGCATATTGCTGGCGGGAATTTTCGATCTTGAAGATATGGGCGCAGGTCAGAATCAGTGATTCTTGAGCATTTGAGGAGATAATCGTACCTGAACCGAAACCCATCACGCCGCCACCATGAACCACGATTCGAACCACCGTCTGCCAGGGCTTGGCATGTTCATTTTCATGCTCGGCATCAATTGTTTCGCCGGGTTGCCCGAATTTTCTGGCCGCTCGGCTACCTGCATTCGGCTCCTGGTCATTGGCAGGAAGTTCTTCTTCATCAGCAACTTCAGCCTGATTTTTACGCGACTCCAGCCAATTAGTCTTTAGCACTCGAAACCGCGATGCCAGTTCAGATGCCTGCTGCACTCCTTCGCTACGACCGATTTCCCTGCCATCCGGGTCGACAATTACAAACGTGGGCACTTTCGATATTCTATAGTTCTGCCGAAGGTCGGGATATTCATCGGCATCAAGCACTCGAACCGGATATTTCTTGCGAATCAGTTCATCAATCTGGGGCTTCATTTCCTTGCAGGGACCACACCAGCTGGCTGAAAATTCAAGAATGGTCGGCTGATCCGATTCCAGCGTCAGGGCATCAAGCACTCCGGTTGAAACGCCGGCTGCGGCCGCCGAAGCGGGCTGAACTCTGAGCTTGCTCGTTTGGGCATTAAGCGGGGTGGTTAACAAACCCGTTACGAACATAAGAAGTGCGAGGACGCGCATCACGACCATGCTCCCACGATTGAAAACCAATCCGCCAGGTCCGTTGATTTTCGATTCAGTGTTACTGAAATCAGAAAAACGCTGTAAACAAGGCGTGGCTTCGCCTCGCCGGCAATGGTGCAGGCTGCATTTCTGACCAGAGTCAAAAACAGCCGACAGACTTTGAAAAAGTGCCTGTTGCGGGCCATCGTCAAGCGGGCATCCTGCCAGACATGAGGTAATTCGCCTTCCTGGCGAACCAAGAAACCTGACGAAAGAACTTTCGTCGGGTGCCACGTTCCAGGTTGCTCCATGCGATCTTGCCACGCGGTTCCACCGATGGCGTCGCTCACCCGTCACGTTGCAGTGCCTCTTATATGCCAAAGTCGAGAATGACGCTATATCAATTTCGACAATTCCATCAGTCCTACTTGAATCTTTCTTAAAAAATCATAAGTCTAATAATATATATAATTTACGAATTTCTCCCCGCCGATTTCTCACCCCTTTCAAGCCAAAATCCGTTTACTTTTCAAGCATCTTTTCTCGATTATTTTCAATCAATCATTTCAGTAATGACAGAAACCACTGAAATTATAACTGGTTTTGCGTCTCTCATGCGTAATATGGGCTTAACTGACAGAGTGCCTCAGACCGTAGATATCAAAAAGTGCAGGCTGCTGATGAATCGAGTGGCATTTATTGGTACAGGTGGCTTTGCGACATCGCTGGCAATTCACTTGTGCCGCATTGGCCGTGATGTTGCCCTTTGGGGACGCGACGCCGGTTTCTGTCAGGTGATGTCAGCCACTCGTGTGAATTCTCGACACCTGCCTGACGTTCCGATACCGGATTCCATCCTTATTACTGCCGACATAAACGAAGCCACAACCGGCGCTGACCTGATTGTTGCCGCCACTCCAACTGCATATCTTAGATCGACTCTTCATGCCATCGCCGCTGCGATACCCCAGGGTCTGCCAGTACTTTCGGTGGTGAAAGGTCTGGAGGTGAGCACGCTGAACCGGCCCAGCGAGATCATCAGGCAGGAGCTGGGCGAGCGTCAGGGAGCAGTGCTCAGCGGCCCTAGCCATGCCGAGGAAGTGGCCCATGGCCGGCCAACATCGCTGGTAATCGCCTCGGAATCGGCCAGCCTTGCCACTGAGGTGCAGCAGCTGTTCGGGTCACGTTCTTTAAGACTTTACATTAACGAAGATCCGCTGGGGGTCGAACTGGCCGGTGCCCTGAAGAACATCATGGGCATTGCGGCAGGCGTGTGCGATGGCCTTGGCCTGGGAGATAATGCCAAGGCAGCATTAATCACCAGGGGCCTTCTTGAAATGACCAGGTTTGCTGTGGCCCAGGGGGCCTCGTTTTCCACTTTCTTCGGGCTGGCTGGTGTTGGTGATCTGATGACAACCTGCTTCAGCAGCCATGGTCGAAATCGGGCCCTGGGCTGCCAACTGGCCCGGGGGCTTACGCTCAACGAAGCTCAGGGTTCGACCATGAATGTGGTTGAGGGCGTTTTCACCACTCGAAGTGTTGCAGCGGCGGCACGGATTCAGCAGATTGAAATGCCGATTACCGAAACGGTTGAGAAGATCATCAGTGGGGAATTGTCAGCCCGCGATGCCGTCAATGAATTGATGAGCCGACCCAGCGGCATGGAAAATTTTCGCATTCCCGGCAATTAATTTCGCCGCTGCTTTAACTCACCCGTTTCATTTGATTCGCCAGCGTTTTTAATCGTGATCCAACATAACCTCACAATGAAATATCGCCCTGTTCACATCGCCTGAAATTCTTCAGGCGAAAGAGATGGCATCTGGTTCAGTGAATTGATAGGCTGGTCATTTCCATTCATCTGTAAAGCCCTGAGAGAACCAGTTTATGAAACTTTCGTCATTGATCGTGGCCGGTTTTATGCTGCTTTTTAATGGATTTACATTGGCGGCCGAATCCGAAAAGCCCAATATTCTGTATATTTTGTGCGACGATCTAGGCTATGGTGACGTGCAGTGCCTGAATCGCGAAAAGGGTAAAATTCGCACGCCCCATTTCGATCAACTTGCTTCACAGGGCATGACATTCACCGATGCTCATAGTGGTTCATCGGTCTGTACTCCGACACGTTATGGTTTGCTCACCGGAAGATATGCCTGGCGAACAAGGCTTCAAAGTGGCGTGCTTGACGGAGGCAACGACGAGCCTCTGATCGCAGCCGATCGCCTGACTGTCGCCGGCCTGTTAAAAAGCCAGGGTTATCAAACAGCATGCATAGGCAAATGGCATCTCGGCTTTCAGTCAGATTCAGCTGTCGTGAAGAAGAAACTGGCCGCTGGCCAGGGCGGGCTGCCGGTCGGTGCAAAAATCAAAGGTGGGCCGACCACCCGGGGATTCGACTATTATTTTGGCTGTTCAAATGCACGTACAATGTCATCACTCATTGAAAACGACAAAGTGATTGAGACCATCAAGCCCATTGATATGCTACCACGGCTGGGCAAAAAAGCTGTCGATTTTATCAAAGGGCAAAGTACTGCCGGCGAAGACCGCCAGCCATTTTTCCTTTATCTCCCCCTGACATCGCCGCATACACCCATTGTGCCCACAAACGATTGGCAAGGCAGAAGCGGCCTAGGTGATTATGCCGATTTTGTCATGCAGACCGACGCCGTTGTTGGTGAAGTGCTGGCAGAACTTGATCGTTCAGGGTTATCTGATAACACTCTTGTCATTTTTACATCTGATAATGGCTGTTCACCGGCCGCTAAATTAGATGAACTGCAAAATCAGGGCCATTTTCCCAGTGAGAAGTTTCGGGGCTACAAGGCTGACATCTGGGAAGGCGGGCACCGTGTCCCATTTTTTGTTAGATGGCCCGGCCAAGTAAAGCCTGGCTCAACAAGCGACCAGATCATCTGCCATACCGACTTTATCGCTACCTGTGCAGAGATTCTGGGCGTTAAGCTGCCGGAAAATGCGGGTGAAGACAGTGTCAGCATATTGCCAGCCCTTCTGGGTAAAACCTCGGCCCCCCTTCGAGAGGCGGTTGTTCACCACAGCATTCAGGGCCGGTTTGCCATTCGTCAGGGACCATGGAAACTTGAATTCTGCCCCGGCAGCGGCGGCTGGGGCAAACCCGGCGATGCCGATGCCCAGAAAAACGGGTTACCGCCCTTGCAGCTTTACAATCTCAAGGAAGATATTGCCGAAACCAGAAATGTGCAGGCTGAAAATCACGAGCTGACTCAAAATCTCAAAAAATTGCTCGACGATTACATCGCCAGGGGACGCAGCACCCCCGGCCCTGCCCAAGCCAACGACGTTCAGGTCAGGGTTAATAAACCGCTCGGCAAAGCAAAAGTGAAAGCCGAAAACGAGTGAGTATTTGTCCGCACAGCCTTCTTGCGTGAATTCAGTAATTCAAATCCGCGCGATGCCTTGAACCGCAACTTCCAGGCCGACCACCCACAATGCCGGTCGGCTCTTCCGGCACACTTTCAGCCGAAACTTTGAAAATCAGCCCGCAAGCCCATGCCACCCGGAAAATGGTATGCCTGTGGCGCAAAATTCAGTTCAAAAGCAGCCGGCCGCTTTCTGAATTGTCAGGGTCGAGTCCAATTCATGCGACATCCGGCTGTTACTTCACTCTGGAATAAGATAAAATTAACAAAATGTAGGCAGATGTTTGCACGCTTGCCACCTGTAAATCTGAATCAAATCACATCCAGCGAACCGAGTGAAATGAGCCACGCCACGAATTCTTACCTGCCTTTGACTGTCAAGGACCGAGTTCTGATGGGCCCTGGCCCAAGCCCGGTGCACCCGCGGGTGCTGGCCGCCATGAGCCTGCCGCTTTATGGCCACCTTGACCCGGAATTCGTGAAATTGATGGACGAAACGCAGAACCGCCTTCGCCAGGTCTTCTGCACGGCCAACCGGCTGACAATCGCTGTCTCCGGCACGGGCTCTGCCGGCATGGAAGCTGTTGTTGACAACCTGATCGAGCCCGGCGACAAAATGCTTGTCTGCGTTAACGGTGTCTTCGGCGAACGCATGTGCGACGTGGCCGATCGGGCCCGGGCCGAGGTCATCCGCATCGATCGCCCGTATGGCGAAGTTTTCACGCCTGAAGAGGTGGAAGCAGCCATCAAGAAACATAACCCGGCCATGGTCGGCATCGTTCACGCCGAAACATCAACCGGTGCCTGGCAGCCCGTTGAAGAAATTGCCCGGATTGCCCATGAAAACGGGGCCCTGATCGCAATTGACACTGTGACCAGCCTGGCCGGTGTGCCTGTCGAGATTGACGGCTGGGAAATTGACGCCGTTTATTCAGGCACGCAGAAGTGCCTTTCGTGTCCGCCGGGGCTTGCGCCGGTGTCGTTCAGCGAGCGGGCCATGGCCAAGATCAAGGCGAGGAAATCTAAAGTTCAAAGCTGGTATCTCGACCTCACCATGATCGAAAAATACTGGGGTTCCGACCGGTTTTATCACCACACAGCCCCAATCAGCATGAATTATGCATTTTATGAAGCACTTGGCGTGGTTCTGG
This sequence comes from Planctomycetaceae bacterium, assembly GCA_040374745.1. Lineage (GTDB taxonomy): Bacteria > Planctomycetota > Planctomycetia > Isosphaerales > Isosphaeraceae > QWQI01. The sequence continues at coordinate 84,514 of JBEITT010000003.1, forward strand.
AAGAAGGCCTGCCCGCGCGCCACGCCCGCCATATGCTGAACCACAGGGCCCTTGCCGCCGGGATCGATGCCCTGGGCATGAAATATTTCACGCAGGAAGGGCACCGCCTGCCACAGCTTAATTGTGTGGTTATACCCGAAGGTGTTGACGACATGACCGTTCGCCGCCGATTGCTGAACGATTGGGGCATTGAAGTGGGTGGTGGTCTGGGGCCGGTTAAGGGTAAGGCCTGGCGAATTGGCCTGATGGGGCATGGCTCGACACCTGAAGCCGTTCGGCTGGTGCTGGGTGCCCTTGAAACTTGCCTGCGAGACCTGGGTGCCGTGAAGAGCGAAGGTGCGGCCGTGGCGGCGGCTGATTCGGTTTATGCTTCAGCGTGAGTTAAGTCGAGTCTGAAAAGCAAGCCAGTTTCAGGAGAGACCCGGCCATGACCAAGATGGATAAGACCCTGCGAAGTGCGCGTCGGCGGCTTGTTGGCCAGTCGTGGTTGAACAACACCGTCTGGTGCCTGACATTCGGTCTTTCCATCGCAGCCATTTTGCTGGGGACCCTGAAATTCAGGCCCGATCTGCTTTCCATCCAGCCGGAATATCTTCTTGGTGGTGGCGTTCTGGGCGGGCTGGTTCTGGCGGCGGTGGTTGCGATGATTCGGCGGCCTGACCGCCTGAAAACGGCAGCTGAGGTGGATTCAGCCTTCGGCCTGAAGGATCGCCTGAGCAGCATTGTGAACCTGCCTGCAGATCTGGCCGCGACACCGGCTGGAATCTGCCTGAAAGCCGAGACAAACCAGGCGATTGAGCATCTGGACCTGGCCGACGCCATGCCCATTCGCCGCCCCAGGCGAGCCTGGATGCCGCTTTTGCCGTTACTAGTGGCCGGAGCGGTGATACTGGCCCCAGAGTATATCCAGAAAAAGAGTCAGGCCAAGCTGGCGACAAACAAACCTGACGAAACTGTGCTGAAGAAGTCGGAAGCCCTGGCGAAGAAGCTGGCTGAGCAGCGTAAGGTGCAGGCCGATAAAGTCTCTGCCCCGACGGCAGAACTGATGGCCCAGCTTCAAAAAGCGGTAGAGGACATGGCCAAGTCGCCACCGGCCGAGAAATCGGAAGCATTGGCAGCTTTGAACCAGTTGTCTGATGCCATCAAGGAACGCCAGAAGCAGATGAGCTCGACTGAAAAAATGGCTGCTCAGCTTCAACAGATGAAAAACATGGCCAGCGATGGCCCGGCCGATGATTTCGCTAAAGATCTGGCCAAGGGCAATTTTAATGATGCTGCCCAGGAACTTAAGAGCCTGATGGACAAAGCCCAGAGCGGCAAGCTCTCGGAAGAGGAAAAAAAGCAGCTTCAGCAACAACTTGCCGACATGGCCAAACAGCTTGAGAAAATGGCCAGCCTTGAAGAAAAGAAAAAGCAGCTTGACGAGGCCCTGAAAAATGGCGGGCTGAGCAAAGAGCAACATCAGGAGGAAATGGCCAAGCTCAATCAGCAGGCGGCCAATTCCAAGCAGATTCAGCAACTGGCCCAGCAGATGCAGCAGGCCCAGCAGGCTATGCAGCAGGGCAATATGGAACAGGCAAGCCAGAGCCTTCAGGAGGCCCGCCAACAGCTTCAGCAAATGGCCCAGGAAATGGCCGACATGCAGTCGCTGGATGATGCCTTGGCCGACCTGCAGCAGGCGAAAGACGGGATGTCGAAGGAAGGCGACGGCAACCAGCTTGGCGATGCCATGAACTCCGGCAATTCGTTGGGCGACATGCTCAGCATGCAGAATGGCGATGGTCTGGGTCGCGGCCGTGGTCAGGGCGACCGGCCCGAAGCACCCGACAAGACATCGGCCTATGACACACGGGTGAAGATGGACTTGACCAAGGGCAAGTTCCAGCTCAAGGGATTTGGCGACCCTGGCCAGCAATCGAAGGGCAAAAGCGTGATTGATGGCGGCGAAATTGAAGCCGCCGTGAGCGAAGCCTCGGCCGATGCCCTGACCCAGCAGCGCATCCCGCGCCGATTACAGAAGAATGTCCGCGATTATTTTGACCAGATACAGAATCCGAAATAAGATTTATGGGAATCACCTTGGTCTTGACGTAATTCGCATTGCCCCTTAGATTTTCAGCATCAACGGCCGAGTGTAAAAACCAGGCCCTGACCAATTGATCAGGCTTCGATTCAGGGAGGAATCGAACGCATGCCCCGTGGCCGGATTCTGCCCGCCCTGTTCCTGTTTTGCTTTGTCACTCAACTGGTGGCCGTGGCCCGCGTGCGCATGCCCAGCCAGGATGGCCTGAAATTTATTGAAATCGCCCGTGAGTTCAATTATCAACCTGCCTGGGACGTCGTCAGAAGTGCCGATCAGCACCCGCTTTATCCGTTTCTTGTCAACCGTGTCGCCGCCTTCCTGCGATTCAGCCCATTCACTTCGCCGGATCTCTGGCGCATCTCGGCCCAACTCGTCTCGGTTGCGGCATCACTGGCTGCACTCTGGCCCATTTTTGCGATCAGTCGCCGATTTGCAGGAGAATCAGCATGCCTGATCGCCGTTTTTGTATGGCTATTGCTTCCGTTGCCAGTGGCTCTCGGGCACGAAACTTTAAGCGATGCTCTGGCCCTCTGCTTTGGCCTCTGGGCACTTGAATTCGGCTTACAGGCGGCGGAAAGCCGCGTGCCACGTTTTCGAATTTATTTCGCTGCGGGCTCCGCAATGGCTGTCGCTGCGGCTTACCTCACCAGGCCTGAAGGCTTACTGGTCGGCCTTTCCATTCCGCTCTTCTGGTTTGTAAGTCTGCTTTTCGCCGATAGAAATTCGCCAGAAAATCCCGCATGGTCAAGCTGGCTGGCGGCTGCCGTTTACTGCCTCATCGTGACGAGCTCCGTAATCGGCTATCTCTGGGTGAACGGTTCAATCACCGATCGCCTGATGAGCATGGCCGGTGCGGTTCATCCAACGAACATGGCCATCTCCCCCGTTCTCAAATCAAATCTGCCAAAGGGTTTGCCGCAAGCCCTTCAAGACCCTTCGCTCGACTTTTCACCCAAAGACATAAGCCGCGAGGTGCGTGAAACCGGCCTTGGGCCCGGCCTCTGGCGAATGCTTGTGGCCTGGTCGGAAGGACTGGGCATTTTTCTGGCGGTGCTTTGTCTCTCGGGTATTTTTCGAGCAACCGTGAACGATCGCCGGGCGAACTGGCTTATCCGGATTCATCTTGCCCTATTGCTGGCGGTGCTGACGTATCAATCAGTTGTGCGTGGTTATCTTTCCGAGCGGCACATGCTGATGGTCCTCTGCCTGAGCCTGCCATTCGTGGCTTCGGGCCTGATGCTGGCCCACAGCGATATTTCCCGGTGGACACGCCTCTCGCCAGTCGCTTCGCGACGATTTGCCCAGGCAGGCCTGGGGTTGCTCTTGCTGACGGGCATTTTTATCCAGACAAAGCCCGAACATGCATCGCGATTGCCGCATTATCAGGCCGGGCAATGGCTTGCGAAGAACGCACCCAAATCTGCCGCTGTTTTCGACACGCGCGGCTGGGCTTCGTTTGAGGCCGATCGTCGCCGCTATGACCCCTACCATATTGCCCAAGCCCTTTCCGACCAATCCACAGGTTTTTTTGTGGTGGAACGTACCGAGCTGGAAAGTGGCTCAGGCCGGGCGAAGACTTACACACGAATCATCAATGAGGGTGGCTCGCCGGCGGCTCAATTCCAACGAAAACAAGGGCAGCAAAGCCCGGGCGATGTGCTGGTTTTTCAGTGGAGCCGCCCGCTGGCATGGAATGACTCAGAAACAGGGCAAAAATTGGCCGATTCAATACCGACGCCACTTCGTGACGATAGAATCAGGCCGGTTGATCACAGGCCGGTTCAGGAGGAACGTCGCCGATGATTCTGGCCCGGCCGCTGCGGAACTTGAGAAATCGCCTGAAAAATGGCTGTCGCTGGGTTTGGTTGAACCCGGCCTACGAAGATTACACCCACGATTGGTCGGCCGATGCATGTATGGCAATTCAGAGCAGCGACCGGTTTCATGCCAAGCAGGGTCGATCAACGGCCCGCGTCAGGCTTGATTCAGCTGGCGGGCAGACGGTTCATGCCTATGTCAAAAAATTTGAAAAACTGCCGTGGCGAGAGCGGCTGCTTGCCCTTCTGACATCCGCCGGATCAAGCACGCCGGGGCCTGTCGAATGGCGGCACCTGGAAAAGGCTCGTTCGCTGGGCATTCCCGTGCCGCATGTCATCGCTGCCGGCGAACGACTTGGCCCGGGCCTGTGGGCCCAAAGTTTTCTGGTCGTGGCCGAGCTTGAAGAGAGCATGGCCGTGAATGAAGCCGCCGGGCCACTTGCCCGCGAGCTAGAGACACAGCGGCTCGAGTGGCTGCGGCGGGTGCTTGCCCGACGCATGGCTGAATTATCAGCCCGGTTGCACCAAAGCTCGATGTTCCACAAGGATCTCTATCTCTGCCATTTCTTTGTAAATATGAACTGGGCCAGCCACTGCGACATGAGCTTGGAAACCGAACCGCCTGAGGCTGCCGTGCGGATGATCGACCTGCACAGGCTGGGCAGGCACCGGCTAACCTACTGGCGATGGCTTGTTAAAGACCTTGCCCAACTGATTTACAGCACGGTTGATGTGCCCGAGGTCAGCCAGCGGGATATTCTGCGTTTCTGGGTGGCCTACAGCCGCTCTATGGGCTGGTCGAAGCCGAAGCGGCGGATGGTCGGACGCATGGTTGACCTGAAAAAAGCCCGATACGACCGGCACAATGTCAAGCTGAAGGCACGCAAGGCACGTAAAATCAAAGAGGTTGCAGCCTGAGATGAAAATTGCCCTGAATTATCGCAATATCGACCCCGACAAAGGCGGTGCCGAAACTTATGTCGCCGACCTGACACGCTCGCTTGTGGCCCGTGGCCATGAAGTGACACTGGTGGCAGAACATGTCAAGCCGGGTTGCGTGCCAATTCAGACAAAGATCTTGAACGTGCCCGTGAGTGGCCTCTCGCGATCGGCCAGAATCTGGTCGTTTGCCAATCGTTCCGAAGAGCTTCTCAACGATTGCAAAGGCCAGTTTGACGCCACCATGGGCTTTATCAACACATGGCATCATGATGTGATCATTCCGCAGGGTGGCCTGCGTGCCGGCTCCATTCTGCACAATGCCGAGCGTTTTCATTCGCCGCTTCGCCGCGCGGTTTATCGCCTGCTGAAGCGGCTTTCGCCCAGTGAATGGAAGTATGACAAAATCGAGCAATTGCAATATGACCCGGCCCGCAATGCCCGCGTCGTGGCCGTCAGCAAGCTGGTGGCCGGGCACCTGCAGCGGTTTCGCCGGGTGGCGGCCGATCGAATTCATGTGGTTTATAATTCAATCGATCCAAACCGATTTACTGTTGATGATCCCGCAGTCGTACGCCATGCAGCCCGTGAAAAACTTGGCTTGCCGGCCGATGCACACGTGGGGCTCTTTGTTGGCCATAATTTCTGGCTCAAGGGCTTAAAACCGCTGTTAGAAGCCCTGGCTGCACGCCACAGGGCCAACCCGGCTGGAGAGAAGGTCTTTCTGCTCGTCTCGGGCCGTGGCAAACTTGGACCATTTCAGAAGATGGTGGCCAAACTGGGCCTGGCTGATTCGGTAAAGCTGCTGGGCTTCACGCCCGATGTGAAAAGCCTGTTTCATGCCGCTGATTTCTTCGTTTCGCCCACCTATTACGACCCCTGTTCGCTGGTGGTCATGGAAGCCCTGGCCTGCAGCCTGCCCGTAATAACCACGGCCTGCAATGGTGCGGGCGAGTTGATCACGCCGGGCCTGGAAGGCTTTGTGGTGGAAAGGCCGGATGACCAGCATGGGCTCATCCGGGCGATTGACGCCATGACCGACCGCGAAGCCCGGATGAAAATGGCCTTTGCCGCTCGGATGTTGGGCCAGGCCCAGACATTTGAAGCCCATGTGGATAAGCTCGAAAATATCTTCGCCGAGGTGGCTGCTGAAAAGCAGAAACAGAGAGCACGGCAGGAATCGGGCTTGTCAAAACCACACTTTCCCGGCATAAATGCGGGTAAATCAACCCTCAGCATGGATCGCGATCGGGGATGACCACATGAAAGCAGTGATTCTGGCCGGTGGCCGCGGCACAAGGCTCAGGCCCTATACTTCCGTTTTCCCCAAGCCGCTGATGCCGCTGGGTGAAGCCAACGCCATGCCGATTCTTGAAGTCGTAGTGAGGCAGCTTGCCCGATTTGGCTTCAACGATATTACGCTGATCACAGGCTATCTCAGCGAGCTGATCGAGTCATTTTTCGGCGATGGCCGCAAATTCGGCGTGCATCTTGACTATGTTCGCGAAGAAAAGCCGTTGGGCACGGCTGGTGGCCTGGCCTTGCTGGGTAAGCCCGAAGAATCAGTGCTGGTGATGAATGGCGACATTCTGACCACGCTGAATTATCGCGAAATGTTTGATTTTCACGTCAATCGAAACTCGGTGGCCACCATTGCCAGCTATCCGCGCGAGGTGAAAATCGACTTCGGCGTGCTTGATTTCGCCGATGACCCACACATTCTGGCCGGTTATCGTGAAAAGCCGGCCTTCTCGTTTCAGGTAAGTATGGGTGTTTATATCCTGGCCCCCGAAGCCTGGGATCGTATTCCCGCCGGGCAAGAACTGACGATGCCCGAACTGCTGGAAAACCTGCGGGGCGAGGGACGCGACATCCACTGCTTCAAGCAAAACTGCTATTGGCTGGATATTGGCCGGCATGATGATTACGAATCGGCCAATGCCATTTTTGAGGCCCGTCGCACCGAATTTCTGGGTGCTGCTCACCCCAGCGATCAGGGCCCGCACCTGTTTAAAACTCGCGAATCGATTCGCACGCATGCAGGCCACGATCGATGAGCCCTGCCAGCTTCGACATCATGCTGGGCGTTGTCTGGACATACCTGATTGGCTCAATCCCATTCGGCCTGATCGTGGCCCGCCTTGTCGCCAGCATTGACATCCGCCAGCACGGCTCGGGCAATATCGGGGCCACAAATGTGGGCCGCACGCTGGGCCGCAAGTGGTTTTTTGTCGTCTTCTTGCTCGATATGCTTAAAGGCTTTATGCCGACCTTTTTGGTCATGGAAAGCATGGCCGGAATAAAACCCGCCGACCTGACACCACTCGTCAGCCATGCACCCATTCTCGTTGCCGCCGCTGCCGTGATTGGTCACAACTTCCCGATCTACCTGAAATTCAAAGGCGGTAAGGGCGTAGCCACAAGTCTGGGCGTGGTGCTGGCACTTGATCTAAACAGTTCTCTGCTGGCATTGGCAGTGTTTGTCGTCACGCTGGCTATCTGGAAATACATCTCACTTTCCAGCCTTCTGGCCACAACAGCCTTCCTGGTCGGCCATTTTGCCACCACCGAAAAGCCGCTGGGCCGGCTGGAATGGGGCACTTCGGTAATCATGATCGGCCTGTGGGCCATGATGATCTGGCGGCACCGGGCCAATATCAAACGCATCCTTGCCGGAACCGAGCCGAAAGTCGGCCAGAAGAAACGTCATGAAAAAGAAGCCTGACTTGCTTTTTATTGGGATTTTGGCGGTTGTCTCGTTTCTTATTGGCGGCTGGATAGCGTCACATCTCACGAAAAATATTCCCGGCAAACTGGTCGCAACCAATTCAACTTTCGGCTGGTCAATTAACCGGTTCTCTCGCATCGGCACCGGCCTGCAGCGGGCCGACGACATCGCCTTTTTCAGCAATGGCTCACGGCTGGCCATGACATGCCCGCGATACACCAGGCTGACTCTCTGGCAGACACGACCTGATCGGGCTCCACTTCCGCTGAAGACCATAGAGCTAGAAGGCCGCCCCCAAAGGCTTGTCTCTTTTGGAGATAAAGTGCTTGTGGTTGAGCGACCGCCGGGCGACGACCGGCACATCAAGCCAGGCTTTATGGAAATTTTCGATGCGGAAGGCCAGCGAATCGGCGAGCCGGTGGAACTGGGTTGGGAGCCGGACGACCTGGTGATAGCCGAACGCGATGGGCGACTTTACGGCCTGATACTGCTTTCAGGCAATGCCGAGGGCGAGGATAATCGGCCCAATGGCAGCGTGCGAGTGGTCGAGATCGATCCGAAGTCATTCCAGATTCAAGAGATAAGCTCGGCTGAAATCCCAGAGGTGAAGAAGCTCAATCAAGACCCACTGCGGATTGTCGCGGGATCGATCAAATCTGAAAATCAGGCCGAAAAGCATGTGGCGATGATCACGCTGGGCCGCGCGGGGACTGTAAGAAAACTCGACTGGACCAACCCGGCTAAACCAATATGGGCTGACGAGATAAAGCTGACTGAGGGAGCCGAGCCGGTTGGGGCCGCGCTTGATTCAACAGGCAATTATTTTGTCTGTGCCGATTCAAAGACAGGCCAGGCGATGGCGATGGCTTTGACCGCGGCGGATGAACCCAAACAAATGCCCAAAGTCACAAGCCAGTTGAAGTTATCGGGGCTGGGTGGCCTGCCCGGGCCAGCTCACGACATGCAGGTGGCGGTTGTTTCAGAAGAGGCCAGCAAGTTTGGTTTTCTGGGCGGCGATTATTTTGTTTTTCAGAAACTTCGAGGGCCTTATGGGCTTGGCCAGGTGCGTGCCATGGCGGTAGCGGTGCATCAGGTTGATCAATCGACACTATGGTTCGCCGTGTGCGACCGTTCCGGCGGCCTGCACTGGGCCGTGGTTAAAAAGCAATAAAAATGCCACCTCCCTGCGGAAGTGGCTGAAATGGATTGGACACCCTGATTTTAAGAAAAGTCAGGTTTCATCGTTGGCCGGGCCTGAATCTTCCGTTTGCTCGCCTTCCTGCTTCTTGCGGTCGCGTTCACGCTGCTCCCACTGAGTCAGCTTGCGAAACACATTTTTAATGTCCTTCTTGGTGGCAAAGGCCACAAATGGCGGCGGGGCAAAGGCGTCGTTATAGATCACGTTCTCGGCATAAAAGTCGAAGACCGTCTCTTCGGTCTTCAGGTTAACCGGCTTCTTAAGTTCATGGCCCCACATTTGAGTGACCTTCACCACGGCACTGTCAGGCTTGGCCTGACCCTGAGCGTCCATTTTCTCCAGGGCTTCGGCGATGATCTGGAAACGGCTGAGGGTGAAAACTGATCGTCGAGCGTCACGGATATTCATGGGGGCATGTCCTCATAGATGGAGTATGACGGTCAGGCATTGGTGGAATAACCACCTTATTAACTGTTCGTGAGCCGCACCTGAAAGTCAATGGAAACGAACGATTTTGTCAGAATACCACCACCGTGTGCACGGAACTTGATTAAATAGTGATAACACACTGCATGACAATGCTTTAGCAAGCATATTTCCCGCCAGCCGCAACGCTCATCAGATGATTCAGATAACAACCTTTTAACCCCTTTGGCCCTGCTCTCTGCATCAATTCGGCACAAGCCATGCGCTAACGATACGTGCTGTGATAAGCTCCCGTCATAAGCTCGCTCATGAAATTCTCTTCAGTTCAGAAAATATCAAGACATAAAAAGTTTGAAATACATTGTATTACAATGTATATTATACATATAGGTACAAGGTAATTTTCAACCGATGGAGGGGGAGTCTGCCAGTGTCTCAATCGAAGGAACTCGTGGCGGCTTCGGCAACCCCCATGATTCTGTCGGTGCTGAGTCGTGGTGAAAGCTATGGCTATGCCATCATTCAGGAAATCAGAACCCTCTCGGGGAATGAGATTGAGTGGACAGACGGCATGCTTTACCCGGTGCTGCGTCGGCTTGAAAGTCAGGGTCTGGTTGAGTCGCAATGGCAACTTGGCGACACTGGAAAAAAGCGTCGTTACTATCGTATCAAGCCGGCGGGTCTCAAATCGCTGGGCGAGCACAAGGCCCAATGGAAATTGACAAACCGGGTGCTCTCAAGGCTCTGGAAGGAGATCCCATGTTCAACCTGAACCATGAGATCAACCTGTGGCGGGCCACCTTTGAAGCCAGGGGCATTCTGAATCGCGACGAACTTGATGAACTTCAATCGCACCTGATTGAGGCATATCAGGCCCTCCTCGCTGGTGGAATCTCAGAACCACAGGCCTTTAATCAGGCAATCGAACAGGTCGGTGATCCGGCAATCCTCTCGCTTGAGTATGAAAAAATGCACCCTTCCGCCACAAAAAAACTCTGGCGAGCCTTTTGGGTCGCCCCGTTGGTCGCGCCCGTGCTACTGGCAATTGATGTCTTTGTAATTGGTCTACTTCTCTCTGACCCGAAGGATCCCGGAACTCCGATTGGCATCATCCTGCTGCCCATCCTGATTTTGACACTCGGTGTAATTGCGTCCTATTTAATTACGGCCATTTTCTGGATGCCGCTTGCCATTTTCCTTCACAGGCGAAAGCGGCTGGGTGGCGGCAGCATTCACCTGTTGGCCTTTGTGCTGGCAGTGCTGTTTTTTGCGGCACTTGAAGCGGCGATATACGGTGTCACAACACCTCGTCCAGCCTCGATTGCTGAATTTATCAGCTCGACACTCTACATCCCGGGTTTTGTCATTCCCCACATCATGGTCTCTGCATTGGTGTTCTGGCTCATGGTTCGTGAACGCTCCGCTCTCATCGAATTGCCGGATACATGCGAGGCAATACGCGATTGAAAGTAGCGAAAACTCGAACTGGCCCGAACTAAAAACATATTGAAAGAGTAGCGACTTATGCCAGATCTCAGGCAATGGATACCGCCCGGCCCAATTGCATTTGCAATGATCTTGTGCACTGCAATGGTGGCTGGCGAGATTTTTTCTGGCGACACCCAGAATCCTGCAAGCCTGGTTTTTTATTCATTTCTGCCGGCTGTGCTCTGGATGCTGGCTAACCAGCAGAGACGCAATGCCTCGGAAATTCGCAATCTTCGGGCCCGGCTTGATCTTATGGATCACCCTGGGCGAAGCTCCGTCAATTCTGAATAAAGATTGCCAAGCCATGAGCATCGTAAGCTGCACAACACCCTAGCCTGGGGGGGGGACATCAATGCCAGAGATAACACGAAGAGGAGCAATCACAGGCACCCTGCTGGTCTCCACCAGCTCAGCCGTGGCAACAGTGGCAGAACCACCAGGAAATGTCCCAGACCGGTTTAACTCATTCAAAGAGCTGGAAGTCTGGGCCAATGATTGCTTTGGCGGCGGGTTCTGCACAAAGTTTTTTGTAATGTGGCATGGTAAGCAAATCGAGCTTTGCTACTCAACCCGAACATTCACTTCAGGGGTCCCATCGGCCGAGATCACTTTCTGGAGACCTGATCAAACCCGAAAAGACGGCTGGGTGAAAACTATCGGCACAGGAGTGCTGAAAGTTCCTGTGAAAGTTGTCATAGCGCCTGATGCTTGCATACTGAAAGCCTATGAACACAATGATGGCAGCTGGGTTGACTGGCTGACAATCGCCACACCCCTGCTGTGCAATACCCTTGTTAATTAACCCGACTGCGATAGAACCATGATTCTGGGCTATTCAGCCAAACCCCGCCTTCGCACTCGCTCCGGCGGTTCACCAGTCCAGGATCCCGCAGGAGGTGCCTGAATCTTATGACATTATGATTTATCGACCTTCGACTACATCCACCACACTGTGCGGTGGCTGACCACCGCCAAAGGCCCCGGAATCGAGCTTTCGCAGATACTCACGAAGCGCAACAATGGCTTTTGGAGCCATGATCAAAATAATCGGCACATTAGCCAGCAGCATAAATCCTGTGCCAAGATCTGAGAGATTGCCCAGATCTTTCTCGGTTTCGATCATGCCCGGCAGCGTGATTGCCGCTGTGGCCAGGCAATAAATCAGCCGATAAGGCATCACAGCATATTTGCCGAATAGAAAAACACTGGCCGTTTCGCCGTAAAAACTCCATGAAATCAGGGTGGAGTAAGCGAAAAGCCAGCACACCAGCGTGACCATCCACTTGCCCAGCCCCGGAATGGCCCGGTCATAGGCCAGCCCCGTCAGGGCCGCGCCCAGAAGATCGCGATACACGGCTGGCTCACCTTTCAGCACCGTGCCCGCCGGCGGTTCACCCCATTTAATCTTCAGGCTGCCATTTTCTGAAACGACCGACCCTTTGATCTTCACCAGCACATCGCCCGAATTCTTCTGCACTTCGGGTGTCTGGCCGATCAGAAAGAAATTCTGCCCTGCAGTCCAGGCTGATTCGCCCGCCGGCACCGGCAAGGCATCCACATTTGCCGGACCCTGCACGCGTGTCATGCCATTTTCGCTGACGAGCTTCACTTCACCTTTTATCAGGCCAATCGATTCCCGATTCCAGGTGCCGGTGACGAGAATGACCAAGGCCGTCAGCGTGCAGACCACGCAGGTATCAACAAATGGCTCGAGCCCCGCCACAATTCCTTCACGCACAGGCTCGCGTGTTTTGGCGGCCGAGTGTGCCATGGGGCTGGTGCCCTGCCCGGCCTCGTTTGAAAACAGAGCCCGCCGCAGGCCCGTGGTCAGGCCAAACCAGGCTGTTGCTCCCAGAAAAGCACCCTGGGCGGTGGTCGGCGAAAACGCCTCGCGCACCACCATGGCCAGCAGTGCAGGCACATCGGCTGATTTGACAATCAGCACAGCCAGGCCTGAGAGAAGATAAAGACCACACATCAGCGGCACCAGCCGCCCGGCCACATCGCCGATACGCTGAATGCCGCCAAGAATTACCACCGCCGTGCTCACGGCCAGAATGATGCCTGTGACAATACCCGGAATGCCAAAATATTGCGTGGTGATCATCGCCACATTGGCCGACTGAAACATGTTGCCACCCGTCATGGTGGCCAGAAGCACCGTCAGGCAAAAGCAGACCGCCAGCAGCCACGATAGTGCCCGGCCCACTGGCCCCAGGTTCGCACCAAGGCCACGCGTGATGACATACATGGCCCCGCCCCGCGGGTTGTCAGGGTCAGTCACATCGCGATAAATCATCGCCAGAGTGACTTCAATCGCCTTGATGGCCATGCCCAGAAAGCCTGTCACCCACATCCAGAACAGAGCTCCAGGCCCACCCATCGATATGGCCAGAGCCACGCCCCCAATATTGCCCAGCCCGACCGTGCCGGAAAGGGCCGCCGAAAGAGCCTGAAAATGGTTGATGGCACCGGGGTCGTCCTTGTCGTCGTATTTACCCTGAAGCACCGCGATGCCGTGAGTCACCGCCCGAAACTGTATAAACTTGGTCCAGACAGAAAAAAGGATTCCAACAAACATCAGGATGATGAATGTCGGTGTGCTCCAGAGCAGTTCCACGATCGGGTCGATGCGGTGCATGGGCTTGGCCCCTTCCTTTTAAGATTAAAGCAGGTCGGCCCCAGAGTCCTTGTCAAGAAACAGCGTCGCACCGGCATGGCTTCGCAAAATGGTCGCCGGGTTTTGCTCATCCATCGGCCCGAACAGGGCCCCCTTCACGGCTGCCCGTTTCAGCGGCCCCGGCACCACCACACATGCCACTGGTGCAGCCATCAGGGCCGGGATAGTCAGCGTAAAGGCGTGCCTGGGCACATCGTTAATGGTGGCGAAGCAGCCATCGTTTACCTGCTGCCGGCGGCAGACAGCGTCAAGCCGCACCAGCTTGATCTTCACCGGGTCGAGAAAATCAGCCACTGGCGGATCATTAAAGGCCAGGTGGCCATTTTCGCCTATGCCCGCACAAAGAATATCCACTGGATAGGCTCGCAGCAGTTCTTCATAAGCCAGGCAGGCCATCATCGGCCGTTCGGTTCGCTCGCCGGCTATCAGATGCAGCTTGTCAGGCTTTATACCTACCCGCTGAAAGATCTTTTTATTCAGGAAGTTGCGGAACGAGGCCGGGTGATCAGCCGCCAGACCTAGATATTCGTCCATGTGGAAGCCACGAACTCGCGACCAGTCAAGCGAAGTTTCAGACACGAGTGCTTCCAGCATCTCGTTCTGGCTGGGCGCAGCGGCAAAGATCATGCGGGTTTCGTCGGCCTTTTTGGTATGGGTTTTCATCGCATCGGCCACGAAACGGGCCGCGGCTCGACCCATGGTCATGCGATCGGGATACACTTCTACCGTGAGTGACTCAAACTTCCTGCTGATCAGTGGTTCCACAAAAAAATCTCCGGCGGTTCACTGCTGAAAAGTGTCGGCAATGGCGATTATTTCCCGATATGTTAAAATAATAGAATCTGGTGGCCGAGAATGCCAGATTCTTCTTTTCGCCAAGCCCACGACAGCAGGCGTACACAGAGCGACCATTGTGATAGAATCTCACTGACAGGTCGCCACCCACTGGCCACCACTTCGTCGGAGGAGCCCCAGGCCTTGGAAAACTCGCTCGTACCAGGCAGGACTGTATCGCCCGGCAACCCGGGAGACTCCGCCCGAAAAGGCAGCGACACCTCCTGGTTCGTCTGGCTGAAATCACGCGTCACTGGCAAAAAACTGGCCGGCTCAGGTGAAGATGCGCACCCCCAACCACGATTTAACAACGTCTGGATCAGCCGTGAATCAGGCAGCGGCTCCGACATTATTGCCCGTCAGGTGGCCGCCCGGCTCAACTGGACCATCTATAACGAAGAATTTATCGAAATCATTTCGAGACGCATGAAAATCAGCCCCGAGATGGTTCGCACACTTGATGAACTCGCTCCCGGAATGATCCAGGACTGGCTACTGCCCCTGCGTGAACAACACTATGCCCCGCAGGAAAATTATTTTGAGCACCTGGAGCATCTGATTCAGGAGATCGGCCGACTCGGCGAAGCCGTGATCGTCGGCCGCGGCGCCGGTTTTATACTGCCCGAAGAAAGCACCCTTCGCGTGCGATTGATCGCCCCCCTGCCTAACCGGGCAGGCCGACTGGCCGACCGCATGGGCGTTTCGATCCGAACCGCAAGGCGTGCCGCCCGCGACCTTGACCGCCGCCGCAAGCAATTTGACTGGGCCCTTTATCGCAAGGATTCTGACGACCCACACCACTTCCACATGACGCTCGACACCACTTCGCTGGGCATTGCCCTCTGTGTCGATCTCATCACACTGGCTATCGTCCGCGGCATTCCCGCCGGGCAATCCACCGTGAATCGTGTCGTCAATATCGACCCCAAAACCAGCGGCTCTCAGGAAATCACAATCATCGCCGACTCGGCGACGAAGTGACTGTCAGCGTTGTCCAGGGTGAAAAGGCACTGGTTTCACCACCCTGGGTCACCCCACGGGCTGTCAGAGTGTAAACTCCGGGGTCAAGCACCAACAATGATCTCGCCTGAAACGCACCATTGGCCTGCGCCAGACCTCGGGCCACTATCTCGCCCGTCGCCACATTCAGAACTTCTACAGCCATATTCGGCGTGTATCGCCCACTAAATGTCGGCCGACGGCTTGCAGTAACGGGCTCGCCGTTCGGGTTCAGATTCTGGGCCCGGGCAAGCTGTGGTGCCCCCGGCGTCGGTATGGACCAGCCAACCGTCGTCGCAGAAAAATACATGTAAATATAATTATTAGTGACAGCATAAGAAGGCTGGGTCGATGTCTGAATTGCTGCCTGTGTCACCTGCGTCATGTCATTCTGAAGGGCCGTAACGATAGTCGGGTTCGCCCCGGCCGAAAGCAGCAGTTCGCCAAAAATCTTGTTAATCGCACCGGCAGACTGGGCCGAAACGCCCTGATAAGGCACCATTGCCTTGACAATCTGGTTCATTTGTTGCCGCAGATAAGGCGCAGTTTTGTTCGGCAGTGTGCCCATAAGCTGCGTGAGATTTGCCTGAATGGATGTCGTCACAGATTTCGGGATGATCTGTGTCGGGTCAATTTCATAAAAAGAGGCAGGCACTCGCTGAATACGAGCCTCGCGACGAATCGCCCAGGGGTTCGACATACTGCCGCCACCCGGCACCGTCGCCTGTGGGGTCTGCTGCTGGCCTACACCCGGCAGCCCGCCCTGAAGCCGCGAGACGCTCAATGCGATTCGCTCTTCAAGAACCTCAGTCGGCGAAAGTCCTTCAGGAAGATACCGGCGAGATTTACGTTCCATCGTCTTGGCCCAACATGGTTTGCCACAGGCTCTGCAGCCATCCCTGACACGTGTTCACAACCTGCTCCAATGATCTTAACACCACTCGCCTTTTTGAACAGGGCAGATTCGGGCCCTGGCTATGGCTCGGCTCGGCTCCTTCTCTGAAGCAGCCAACACCATGGCACGACATTTGTTAGCCAAATCTCACAATCCGTTGTCACCTGGCCGGGCCAGTGTTAAACTTTTGATGTCAAAGACTGCCTGAAAGAACCCAGGACCCCGGTCATGCCAACTGGAAACAAAAAGATCACCGACCACTGTGGCGAACAGGCCCACGTCCGTCTGCCTCGACGCCAGTTCCTCCAGGTGGGTGGTCTGGGGCTGCTGGGCCTTTCACTTGCCGACATTCTCAGGCTTGAAGCCCAGGCCACTCCCGCCGTCAGCCAAAGGGCCACCGCACGCTCTGTCGTTTTTATCTTTCAGTCAGGTGGCCCTTCCCAGCACGAAACTTTTGACCCCAAACCTGACGCACCCGACAAAATTCGTGGCGAATATGGCGTCATCCAGACCCGCACGCCCGGCAGCCTTTTCTGCGAATACCTCCCCCGACTGGCGGCCCGGTCCAACCAGTTCTCCATCGTGCGAACCATGCACCACATCGCACCTCGTGAATTTCGTAACGAACACAACAGTTGCATGTATTTGCTGCACACCGGCACCACCGCCCTGCCCCCGGGCGACACCAATGCCTCAATCGTGAACCCTCGCCCAGGTCGCCTCAGCTGGCCTTCCATCGGCTCAATGATCAGCTATGCCCACCCGCCAGGCCAGAATGCCTTGCCCGACGTTGTCGAACTGCCTCGCGGTAACCTCATGAGCTACCCCGGCCGCGAGCCCGGCATTCTGGGGCCATCCTACGATCGTCTGGGTGTAGATCTCGCTCCCGTCTGCCATTCCAAAGACCCCGCCGGCTCGTGCCCCAACTGCTTCAGCCACGACGACCCGAACGACCCCAAACGTGCCCCCGGCCCCGGTCCCAATGCCTGGTGGGATAACTCAAGCTGCCGCAACCCTGCCTTCCATCTGCCTGATTTTGGCATCGATAAATCTCTCAGCCTTGCAGGCCTTTCCACCCGCTCAAACCTTATCAAAAAAATGGATCTATTCCGCAGCACTTATGAACTGGCGGCCAAATCAGATCAGCTCAGGGCTTGGGACGCCCATCGGCACCAGGCCATGCAGTTTGTGACCGGGGCAGGCTCAACTCGAACCAATCCTTTCGATCTCTCCACAGAATCTTCCCGCACAATTGATCTCTATGGCCGCGAAGAATGGGGCCAGGGCTTTCTGGTCGCTCGCAGACTTGTAGAAGCTGGTGTGCGAATGGTGCAGGTGAACCTGCGCGGCTGGGACACCCATCAAAACGCCTTCCGTGATCTCAAGGCCCACCTTCTGCCTTCAATTGACTACTGCCTCAGCGGTTTTCTTGACGACCTACAGCAACGCGGCCTGCTTGATGAAACCCTGGTCGTTATGTGTGGCGAAATGGGCCGAACACCCGTGATTTCACCCATCTCGGCAGGTGGTAAAAACGCCTCGGGCGAGGTGTTCACGGCCGGGCGGCACCACTGGGGCGATGTATTCCCCTGCTTCTTCGCAGGCGGCGGCATCCAGCCTGGCCGCATCATCGGCCAGACCGACCGCGAAGCCGGCAGGCCCGTTTCCCAGGCCTTCACACCAGAAGACTTGGCAGCCACAATTTTCCACTGCCTTGGCATCGGCCCCGACCAAGAATTTCAAGATGCAGAAGGCCGGCCTTATCGCATCTATCGTGGCCAGCCCATTCGCGAATTACTGGCCTGATCGGTAAATAACTGGAAAAGTTCCTGTGACGCAGAATTCCTCTGGACAGTTTTTCGAGTTAGGTTATTTTTTATGAAATTTGACCCGTCTGATGGCATGGAAGCCAGGAGAATAGCTCATGAATGGTCAGGAAGACCGCAGTTCACGCCAGTTTCAGCCCAAGATTAATGAAGATCTCGAACGACGCGAAGTGCCCACCAGCCTGGCTTCGCTTAATCCCGTTTCATTTCTTACCTCAAAGCTCATCCCCGGTCAAAAATCGACACCAACTGCAGCAGCCAAACCATCTGACTGGACAAGTGTTGAGGGATGGTCGTGGCTGAAAGGATCATGGAAGTCGAAAACCTCGATCGACATCTTCAAGTCGATAGCCGCCAGTCTCGGCGAGAAAAACACCCGGATGCCCTCGGTGCCCAGTGTTGACACCTGGAATATTGTGAATGGCAAATTCGTTGGCAAATCGGCACTGGCCGCTGCTCAGAACACCACCATGCCGGTTGATGGCCTTGTCATCACTCCAGGTGCCACACCGACTCTGGCCATGACCACGGCCGACGGCACAGAACCTGTCGAGCTGAAAATGGCCAGCAAAACCAATAATTCTATCGTCTTTGCTGGCTCAAGCCAGATCACCGGAACCACCACCGGCCCTGACGGCACATCAACCGATACCACGGCACAGATTAACCCTGTGCAGGTAACCATCACACGCCGTGGGCCCAGTTCCATCAGAATTACGGCTGATATTAAGATGGATACAGCATGGGTCAGGCTTTTCAGCTATACTGCGACAAAAGTCAATGCCAGGGCCTGAGCCTGGTTTTCTCGTCTGCAAATTAATCAGTAGTAATCGCCGGGCGAAATTATTCGCCCGGTTTTTTTGTGGGCTTCGTGGTTAATAACTGTCGGCGCTGATCACTTCCCCACCCTTCATGGTGCCCAGGGCAAGCCATGTCGCTGCATTTACTGAATCCTTCACAAATCGCACCGAACCATCACAGAACACCGCATTTACTCCGCCAGAATGATAGCTGCGTGCCGCCAGGTGTGTGCAAGAAAAGGCCGAATTCGCACAGTCGTAAGACTTCATATTGGGCGTCATCGTGTGCGAGAATGTTGAAGTGGCTGGCAGATTACGATAATACTGCTGGCCGCGGTATCGCAGGCGCGTACCCGAAAACGTGCGACAGCCGCCGACATACTGGCTCGTGACATAGCCCGATGGCAGGGCATTAATATTCAGCAGGCTCTCGACTGGAATCTCGGCAGCCACATTCTGGATCGATGTCGCGCGAATTGTCTCGGAAAACATCGTCGTGTTGCTGGTGCCGTCCGTAATCGCGGCAATTGTCGCAGCACTCATCACCTTCTGATAATTCGGGTTGTTGGCACCATTTAGCTGGGCTGGTGCAGCCATATCCAGAGTCACGCAGAATGCACCGGCCAGCTGGCCATTAGGCTCCTGTGCCGCAGTGGCTGTGCCCAGCTCGGGGCAACTTGTGCCGCCAATCGAGCCAAAATAGTTGGTATAGCCTGTGAAACCGGCCAACTTTTCAAGGGCCGGATCAGCCGGGCAAACAAACGCCGCGACAATCTGCGAACCTGCCGTATAATTCACATCGTTCGTACGATTGTTATAGATGCCGTTCAGGTTAAACTCAAAATTAAATGTGCTGTAAAGACTTGAACCTTCCAGATAGCCAAGCACCTGAACAATGGGTGTGGCTCGCGGATACTGCGGCACACTTCGTGTAGGAGTCGGCCCATAGCCTGGCGGCAGTGAACCATTGGTTGATTCGAAATTGTGTGCGGCAAGTCCGATCTGCTTGAGATTGTTCACACACTGGGCTCGTCGTGCTGCTGCACGGGCCGACTGCACAGCTGGCAAAAGCAGGGATATTAGAACGGCAATGATGGCAATAACAACAAGCAGTTCTATGAGAGTGAAGCCTGATTTTCGGCGGGTCATGAATCAAATCCCCGGAGCATGGTATCGGTTGACGAATGATTGCGGTCGACGCTGATTCTACATGTCTATACTGACCCGAGGTCAATAATCTTATGGACATTTATTCAATTGTGAATGGTTACCCATCACCAATGAACAAATCATTATTGAATAATTCAGGCTGGCCCGAACCCCTGGCCAGTTAATCCTGCAGCCTGAGAATTCATCCTCAGACCAGTTTGCTGCCTATAAAATAGAACAGTGCCGAAAGGCTCACGCAGGCGGGCAGTGTCAGCAGCCAGGCAAGCAATATCTTTTTCAGTGTCGCAGCCTGAACACCCGAGCGATTGGCCACCATCGTGCCTGCCACGCCAGATGAAAGCACCTGCGTAGTGCTGACAGGCAAGTGTAACAGATCTGCCGCGCCAATTGTCACTGCGGCCACCATCTCGGCAGATGCACCCTGTGCATATGTAAGATGACTTTTGCCAATTTTCTCGGCAATGGTCACCACGATTCGCTGATAACCAATTGTTGTGCCCACACCAAGGGCTAATGCCACTCCCAGAATTACCCAGAATGGAACATACTCCAGGGCATGCGTGAAATTGTCGACAGGCCCGGCCAGCTTCCTGGTAAGCTCAGGAGAAAACTTGGCTTTCTTGATCGCCGCGCGTGCATGAAACAGCGATTGCCGCAGACGCCATCGCTCAGAAATCGGAATATCCGAGAAATTCGACTTGCCCTGAAGCGTATCGCGAACATACTTCAGCTCATCTTCCAGCTTGTTATTCGCTTTCAACTGATCCGGAGAAATATTCTCAAGGGCAAATTCCGCCGAACCATGTACATCGATCGCCAGCCCCGGGTGATTCAAATCAAGCGCATAATAGCCTGGCATGAAACCAATCAACACCAGCAGAATCAGGCCCATGCCCTTCTGGCCATCGTTCGACCCGTGCGCAAAGCTCACGGCTCCGCATGTCGAAACCAGCACTCCCCTGATCCACCTGGGCGGAGGCTCTTTGCCCACTGGTGGTTCATAAAGTTTCGGGTCACGCACCGTCTTCCGCATGAGTAAAAGCAATAAAGCCGCTGCACAAAAGCCAAATAACGGCGAAAGCAATAGCGAAAGACCAATATCGGTCGCCTTCGCCCAGTTCACGCCGCTCAAATCATTTTTCGTCATCAGGCCGTTAGCAAGCCCCACCCCCAAAATCGAACCAATCAGCGTGTGCGAACTGCTCACCGGAATGCCCATCGCCCAGGTGCCCAGGTTCCAGATCACACCGGCCAGCAAAAGCGAAATCACCATCACAATCGCCTGCTGGCTTGTTTCACCCACAAGAACATCCACCGGCAGCAAATTCACGATTGAAAAAGCCACCGCCGTGCCGCCCAGCAACACGCCCAGAAAATTGCAGAAACCTGAAAAGAAGACCGCCGGCACAGGCTTCATCGTATTGGTGTAAATCACGGTTGTCACAGCATTCGCCGTATCGTGAAATCCATTGATGAACTCAAAGGCGAAGGCCACCAGCAAGGCCAGCATCAGCAAGAGCAGCGAAATGGAAGGAAGATCAGAAACTGCCTGCCAGAAGGTCGTGTTTAACATGCGTCTCTTTTCCAGACGGGAAGGATGGTTATTAACAACATTTGTATCGGTTGACTGAAATGCCAGTCAACTTTTTAAAGAAAAATTCATTAATATTTCATTAAATCAATGGCTCTCTGCAAAGCCAGGCTGCGGGCAAGATCGCTACTGCGGGCCGCCGTCAGCAGGGCCGCGTCAATTGCTGATTTCTCGCTCGCCCGCTTCTCCAGATACGCCAGCCCAGCCTGCTTTTTTGATTCATCCTGGCTACGTGTCAATGCATAAGCAGACCAGGCCGCCACTGACTGATTCCTGTCGGCCAGAAGTCGTTCAAATGACTCATTCGGAAAATTCATCTCCGCTGGGATATTCAGTGCAGAGAGCCTGGCAAGGTGCCCTCGCAGATAATCCGGCGGGCTTGTCGCACCTTCAGTGGCCAGAAGACCCAGCATCTGGCGGGCCGAAGTCGCCGAATCTGTTTTGTTCAGACCGGCTGCCAGAATATATCTGGCTTTCTCGGGCAGGGTGCGGCGAAAGAGCATGGGCTGAATCTGCGCCGGCTCGACACGTGGATCTTTCGCCAGAAATGCTGCCGCTGCTATCCGCCGATCATCAGGCAATTCCGACCGGTGAAGCACATAAATCTCGCGCCACACGTCGCGCAGAAGCCAAAGCTGAGTGGCAAACCAACCCACCAGAATCACGCTGACAATCAACCCACCAATGCCCAGCCAGTAAAGTCCGCCATACTTTTGTTGGACGCTCAGCCGCGGCGCCTCGGGCGGTTTGTCCGAGTCGGGCAAAATATTCAGCTTCGGGAAATCGAACGGCTCTGGCTGGCTCATAACGATTATTATATCCGATTGAAGTCGGAATAAGTCGGGCCATTTCACAACATTTCAGGCTAGAATATCCTTTAATGCCGACCAGGCCCGCTAATACGAAAGAGCCGTGATGAAAGTCAAAAGCCGCCCGGACGATTTTCAGGTTGAAGAACTTCCCAGTGTGAGGCCCGGCAAGACCGGCCGATTCCGTTTCTATCGTCTGACGAAAGAAGGGCTTGGCACCCCCGAAGCCCTTGAAATTATCCGTCGCCGGTGGAACCTCCCCGCTTCCGCTATGGCCCACGGCGGCCTCAAGGATAAACACGCCCAGACCATTCAGTTCCTCACTATTGCCAATGGCCCGGACGCAAACCTGATTGATAAAAGTTTTCAGCTCGAACCCATCGGTTGCCTGAACTCACCCTATGGGCCCGAAGGCTTTCGAGGAAATCGTTTCACTATTCGACTACGCGACCTGGCCCGCGAAAAAGCGGACCAGATTCGCTCAGTACTCGATGCCACTGTTCGCGAAGGTGTGCCTAACTACTTTGACGACCAACGGTTCGGCTCTGTCGGTGTCTCAGGTGAATTTATCATCCACGCATGGATGAAAGAAGATCATGAAAAAGCCCTTAAGCTCGCCCTGGCCGAGCCTCATCCTTTCGACCGACCTGCGGCCCGCCGCGAAAAAGATCTCCTTCAGGCCCACTGGCAAGACTGGCCCACTCTCAAGCAGGAGCTTGACAAGGGCAACACAAGAAGCGTAGTCACATACCTTTGCGACCACCCGACAGACTTTCGCGGAGCATTCACAAGGCTCCGTCGCGACATGCGCCGAATCTATGTTTCAGCCTTGCAGAGCATGCTGTTTAACGACATGCTCGACGCCTGGATCCGCCAACTGGTAAACCCCTCGCAGATCTGGCAGGTGAAGTCAAAAACTGGCCCAAGGCCCTTCTGGCACGACCTTTCCGAAGAGCAGGCCATCCATATTTCAGCCACTCGTCTGCCATTGCCCTGTTCACGCAATAATTTTCCCGAGGATCCGGCCATTGCTGCGGCGGCCAACCTTGTGATGGAAAAGTGGGGTCTGGCCTGGCACAGCCTTCGAATCAAGAAAATGGACGATGTTTTCTTCGGCAAAGGCACACGCGAAGCCTCGCTACGCCCTAATGTCGGCAACTGCACCATTCAGCCAGACGACCTCAACCCAGGCCGACGCATGGCCCGCCTCGCTTTCGAGCTGCCCCGGGGCTCCTATGCCACCCTGATCATCAAACGGCTTCAAGCTGCTGTGGGTGAAAGACTTGTCGAAGAGTCAGCAGTTGAAGAACCTACAGAGGAAACCGACGCTTAAATCTGAACACAAGTTCAATGCTTGAAATTATTTATGAAGACAACCACCTGTTGGCTGTAAATAAACCGGCCGGGATGTTGGCCCAGGGCGACATTACCGGCGACCCGAATGTCGTTGACGAACTGAAGTCTTATCGAAAACGAAACGAAAACAAACCAGGTGAAGCGTTTATCGGGCTCGTTCACAGGCTCGACCGCCCGGTCTCGGGCGTCATGGTGCTGGCCAAAACCTCCAAGGCAGCACAAAGACTGTGCTTGGGCTGGCACTCTCCGGAAGTCGAAAAACGCTATTTGGCCGTCGTCAGCCGTGGGCCCGAATTGCCTCCTGCTGAGTGGACAACCTGGAACGACAGGCTCTGGAAAGATCAACGCACAAATACGGTTAAAGTCTATTCATTAAAAGATTTCCCTGAAGGTTCCTTAGTTGCGTCGCTCCAGATCCGTACACTCAAGACGATCCGCCTTCTTGCCCAGCTTGAAGTCAGTCTTGGCAGCGGCCGGGGGCATCAGATTCGCGTACAACTGGCCAGCCGCGGGCTGCCTGTTGTCGGCGATACAAAGTATGGTTCAGCAACAGCTTACCCAAGCCGATCCGGGTTTGGTCGCATCGCCCTGCATGCCAATTACTTACAAATCCTGCATCCCACCTTGAAAACACCATTGGTCCTGCAGGCACCTCTGCCCGCCGATTGGCCGTTTGAATAATCGATGCACTGACAGAATTAGCCGGCAAGCAACATTTTGAAGAATTCAATCAATAAAACTGGTAGAAACCCGTGTGGCCCTTATTCCATTGGCCACATGGGTTCACCAGGGAAATCGAATTGTGCTGCCTCAATAAATCAGCGGACGTTGCCCGTTCCGCCAATCTGGGCCTGCAGCGTGGTTGGGTTCGACGTGATGGGCCGATTGAAGTTCGCACCCTTCGTGTCCAGATTACTGGTCGGCTTGTTGTCGAGCGGAGCCAGGTCTGGAACCGACGTTGTACCCGAAGGAACTGTAATGGCACTCGGCGTGGTCTGAATCACAGCCCCCGGCGAGGTCACAATCGTGCCGCTTGTGGCACACGGGTCAGCTGTCGTCACCACTGTGCTGCCACAGCAGGGGTCGCCCGCAGCCACAACCGTTTGCTGCTGGTTGCGGTGGAAAATGTTAAACAGCCGGCAATCCCGGATTCGCTGGCCAAGGCCGCCCCCGCCAGACCGGCAGCCGGCGTTGGAAAATAGCATGAGCCCTATCAGGCTTATCGTGGCCAACTTGCGGATTGCCTCGCGGCGACTTTTCTGATTTCGTTGATTTCGGCTCAGGTGTCTCATCTTGAACAAACTCCCCAGTGGTTTTCGCAAGGTGTCAACTGCGGTAAAACCTTGCCCTTGCGTGAACTTGTGCCACCATGCAAGGATGAATCGAGCCGCTTCCATGTTCCCCGGTGGCGACTCACCCGCTTTACCGCTTACAAGGAAATATGGAAGATAAAAAGTCAACTTCCAAATGATCCGACCCCCGGATTCGTGATCCATGACCGTTAAGTCCGATACAGACGTCAAGCCTTCCCCCATTTCCCTCTTGAACTACCTGCCATGGGTTGTTCCGCTGGTCGCATTGCTCATGGGATTTTCGCTTTTCGCGAACCTGAAGGGTCATCCGCACTTTGTCGATGAGTCGGCTTATGTCAGTCAGGCCTACTTTGGCGACCTTTTTCTCACGGGCCAGGTCAGTTCTTCGCTCTGGTTTGAATACCCGGCCTACGATCTGCCACCCTTCACCAAATATCTCGTCTGGGCAGGTCTTGTCGCCGGCGGCGACCCCCGCCCCGGGCCGGCCGCCATGCGTGCGTGGTACAATGACACTTCTAAACGATTTGAATCGCCTGAAAGCCTGCTTCATGCCAGAATTCCAATCGTTCTCTGCGGCATTTTGACTCTCATGGCTGTCGGCCGCCTCGCCGAATGTTGGATCGGCCCGACCGGCGGAGCAATCGCCATTGTTCTTGTTGCTTCAAACCCCCTGTTTCGCAGCCATGCCCGACAAGCCATGGCCGATATTCCTACAGAAATGGGTGTGGCCGTTGCCCTCTGGCTCTTCGCTCCAAGTGCCGGCACTATAAATATAAGGTTAAGAAGGGCAATTGGTTGCGGTGTTTTTCTTGGCCTTGCTGCCAGTGCCAAGCTCAATGGTTTTCTGGCCTCCATCGTTTTGGTTATCTGGTGCCTGACTCATTTGCGAACCAGCCAAAAATTAACATTAAGTCTCATAACTGCTGGTATTTGTGGCGCATCAATCTTTATCGGCATAAACCCGTTTTTCTATGCCAATCCGCAGGGCTTGCGTGAACCGCAATTTGATCAGATCAGGCAGATGAATTTGCTGGAGCGGCTCAAGTTCATGGCCGATCACCGAATCGGCGTTTCTCAAGAAGGGCAGAAACTCTTCCCGAACGATGCTCTGACCACACTGCCCCAGAAAATCAGCGTTATGGCCGTTCAGGGCTTTGGCCGATTCAGCCCATTAGGCCCTGCAAAAGACAATTCCGAAGTACGCTTTCAATCCAGCCAGGACTGGCCTGTTGTCCTGTGGCTGCCGCTGGTTCTCTTCGGCCTTTTCACTGCCAGCCGTAAATCCACGCAACACAAAGCTGCCGCATGGTTTATAATCACCTATTGGGTCTGTTCGCTGGTGGTCGTCGGTGCGTTCTTACCACTCGCCTGGAATCGTTACTTTTTGCCGATCGTGATCCCTTCGTCAATTTTGGCGGCAAGCGGTTTACTTGAAATCTTCCACCGCATCTTTTTTTCAAAGCCAGATTCGAGACTACCGGCATGAGCCAACCCGCCACTGAAGCCACAAATTCAGCAAAGCCCTTGCCGGGAATCACTTCTCACATGATTTTCGGGCCGGTAATTGCTTTTATCGTGGTCTGGCTGGCTTCAGGCTGGTATTGGCAATCACGCGACTGGAATGTTGCCAGCCGACTCATGCTGGTTTATGCCTTGGGCGACCGGGGAACCATCACCATCGATGGCCTGCAGCGTCAAACCGGCGACCTCGCCTTCAAGGACGGCCACTACTACTGCGACAAAGCACCCGGCTTTTCACTCCTTGCCACACCATCTTATGTTATTGGCAAACAAGTCTTTGGGTGGCCTGATCATCCGCTGAATCAGGATGGATTTGCCTATTGGCTGGCCGACGCCTGGGTCACATGGTGCTCCAGCGGTCTCGCCAGTGCCATTATTGCGGCAGGCATCTGCCTGATCCTAAACAAACACGGCTTAAATCCATATATCTCATTAGTTTGCGGCATTTCCACAATCTGGGCTTCACCCATGGCGGTTTACGCCACTCTGGCTTATGGCCACCAGGCGGCCTCAGGGCTCTTTGTTGGTGCCACAGCCATACTTTTCTGTAAACATAAATCTAAAAACGCTTTATGGCCTGTACTTGCAGGCCTTTGCTGTGGTCTTGGTGTATTGACAGAACTCGCCCAGGCACCTCTGGCAATCGTCATCGGCCTGGTGGGACTCAGTTTTGGCCATGGCCCGGCCGCAAAAACACGAATCGGATCGCTCCTTTTCACAGGCGCCCTACCAACAGCTTTAATTCTTATGCTATATAACTTTATTGCATTCGGATCAGCCTTCGACATGGGCTATTTTCACCATGCCACCCAGCAATTTGCCCGCGTCCATTCTGCTGATAATCCACTGGGCCTTGGCTCGCCTGACTTTTCTCGACTTCCGCAACTGCTCTGGGGTCAATATCGCGGCCTTTGCTTCTACTCTCCCTGGGTTCTTCTGGCACCCTTCGGCTGGTTTCTGATGCTGCGAAATCGCCATTACCGCCTGCTTGTAATCACTCTGGCAGGATTACTCGTCCCACTCTGGGTGAACCTTTCCTACCCAGAGTGGACCGGCGGCTGGTCAACAGGCCCAAGGCTTCTGACCCCTGCCCTCCCATGGCTCGGTCTGGCAAGTGGTTACTCATTAAATGATAAATGGTTACGCAGATTATCGCCGCCACTTTACCTGGCAGGATTAATTCTCGCTGATTTATTTCTTTCGGTCGGTGGCCGAATCAGTCAGGATATAGCCCGCCCGTTGCAGGATGCTATCCTCCCAATTTGGCTTGAAAACCGACGTCCGCTGATATGGCCCGGCGAGCTTTTTGCCAGAACCCACATGGAAAAGCTCATCATTTCTTCAACCATCGACCCCCGACTGGTGGCCTGTGGTTATCTGGCGATACAGTTTATTTTGGTGCTGACTATCTGTTTATTCGCCAGAAGTTGGAATAAATGCCAACAAAGGATCGTTTCCACTGAGAAATCGCCTGGCACTTGAATAATTAACTTTCAGTCATTCGGCTTCTTTGGGCCAGTGCGTGCCGCCTTTTCATCATGACCGCTGACACCAAACCGGCGAATCAGTTCAGCCTCAACCTCGGCAAACTCAATATGCGCATGCCCTAGCAGCACAAGTGTATGGAACAGAAGGTCGGCCACCTCTCGCACCAGGTGTTCGCGCCCTTCCACTCCCGACTCACCCGCCGCTTCCACCACTTCTGCGGCTTCCTCGATGATTTTCGAGCCAATTTTGGGCACCCCCTTTTGCAACAGGCTTGAAACATAACTCTTTTCTGCACTGACACTTTCGTCCCGACGACTGGCAACGATCGCTTCGATCCGGCGAATGATTGAATCTGGCATGAGAGACGGCAACCCCAGTAAGAATCAGGCTTTGTTCACATCTAATTATTACTCACCATGGCTTTTTCACAATAGATAAAAATTGCCTGTTAAGTTGGATAATCTGACAGTAAGACCTTTTTGATAACGGAAAATTAAAGAACCTGGGCGAACGAGACCGAAACAACAATAAGCGAATTTACGATCGTCGTTAGTAATGCAGGACGATTTGAACTGAAGTCATGTCTGGAAATGGGCTAATGATCAGAAATCAAGCGGTTTTGGCAATTCTTGCTGTTCTTGCGCTTCATTGCCTGAATTTATCAGCAGAGGCTGGGTTTGTGCTGGTCACTTCCCGCGCAGGCCTGAACCAGACGGGGCAATTTAATCTGGCTAATCTGGGCCCGGCAGGCACGACATTGCCTCTCAGCAATTCGCTGACAGCCAATACAGGCGAAGTCGCTACGATGTCGCAGAATGCTGGTTCACCGGCCCGAGTCGATCAAAGTGCCGCAACCAATGGATGGGCTGGTAACTTTCTTCCAGGTGAGGCTTTAATTAAAACACAATACGGCGGCCCGGTCACTTTCGACTTCGGGACGACCAGACTCAATTCTTTTGGGTATCAGATCCAGCCCGACATTTATGGCCGATTTACAGCCTACATAAGTGTGCTGGATGCAAATAACGTGGAAATTGCCCGTTTTACGTCTCCTGGAATTTCCTCGCAGACGGCCGATGGATCTGCTCTGTTTATCGGTGTTGCCGCGACCGACTCCGCCTCGGCGTTTTCCAAGATCCGGGTTGGCATGCAGGTCGGTGGTAATTTGTTCAATTTTGCTTATAACAGCCCTTCTTTTGCCGTTGTGCCCGAGCCTGGCTCAATGATTTTTGCCGGAATTTCGCTTGGGGTTCTGGTGCTCGTCAAGAAGAGCCGCCATAGAAAAAATGTCAGTTGCTGATTGCCCGCAATGTCACTTCGCGTACATCCATAACGGCAGCCTTGTTTTTCCTGATCGGCTTGATTGATAGCTGGTGCTGGCCAGGACTGGTGATTTTTACCCGCCCCAGATTCATTGGTACAAAAGCCTGAAATCCACCCGTATCAGGCACAGTCAGCTTTAAGGTCTGATTGTCGTCAATCATAAAGGCAACTTCGCTACCGCCCTGGCCCGGGCCGCATCCAATCAGACCGACAACTTCAAATTCACCCGGAGTTTTCACCGTAAATTCCCACATGGCCGTATCTTCCGCCCGGACCCAGAAACCCAGGGTATTCTTGTGCGGCTGCGGCTCATATCGAAGTTGCTGGCCAGAGACAATCGCCGTGCGTGCCGGCAAAACGATATTACCCTCTTTGTTCTGCGGATTAGCGACATAACCGGGGTTGGGGCTGGGCATCTTTGCACCAACCGAAATTCTCCATGCTGCGAGCTTTGCAGCAAGCTCTTCAACTTTTGAGGGTTGCTCGGCGGCAAGGTTTCGCGACTCGCTGATATCTTTCGAAAGGTCAAAAAGCTCTCGCCGGTTATTTTCATAAAACTCAATGAGCTTATAATTTCCGTCACGAACTACGCCACCCGGCCGGCCGCCTTGATTGGCATAATGCGGATAATGCCAGAACAATTCCTGCCGGTAGTCAACCGGCATATCATCTTTCAAATTCTGCACCAACGCCTTGCCATCAATAGCCTTAAGATCACTTCCAGCCCCCGCAAGCTCAGCGATTGTGGCCGGCAGGTCGGTTGAAATGACAGGCGTCGCCCTTTTGCCTTTTTTAGCACCGGGGCCCTTGATAATCAGGGGAACCCGCAAACCGCCTTCATAAAGCCAGCCCTTGCCTTCTCGGCTGGGGGCGTTCGATGTCGCCGGGGTATTCGGGCCTTCCGTTGTGGCCAGTCCTCCGTTATCCGATGTAAAAAAGATCCATGTTTCCTCTGTAAGTTTCTGGTCATCCAGCTTTTTCATGATCCGGCCGACCGACTCGTCAAGGCTCTGCAACATGGCTGCATAAACTGCGTTTCGCTGACGCCCCGGAGCAATTTTTGAACCATCATAAGTCTTTATTACCTCTTCTTTTGCACGCATCGGTGTGTGCACGGCATAATGCGGCATATAAAGAAAAAACGGCTTCTCTCCTCGGTTTTCAATCAGCCGAATGGCTTCATCCGTCAGCCGGTCAGTCAGATACTCCCCCTTGGGAGCATTTTCCAGGCCCGGCATCTTGCGACCGGCGGCATTGGCAAACGGGCTGAAATAGCTAAGCGGCGTGCCCGTATGATCGCCTGCAATATTGACGTCAAAGCCTTGTTGCTGCGGGCCATATCCCTCGCCACCCAGGTGCCATTTCCCCACATGCCAGGTTGCATATCCCTTTTGCTTTAAGGCTTCAGCCACTGTCACGGCTTCCAGCGGCAATTGCATTGGTATTTGTGGCCGAAGCAGGCGTTTGGCCGGCCCATCGCCCTGCCCTGGAAGCCAGTCGGTCAGCCCAACCCGAGCCGGAAATTGGCCGGTCATCAATGCCACCCGTGTGGGTGAACAAACCGGTGCGGCCGCATAAGCCTGCGTGTAAAGCACACCACCAGCAGCCATTGCATCAAGATTTGGCGTACGATGGAATTTTGATCCATACACGCCCAAATCATGTGCCCCCAGATCGTCGGCCACGATCAGGATTATGTTTGGCTGACGAGCAGCGAGAAGCTCAGGCGAAAAGCTCGCAAAACCAAGCAGGGTAATAACTTGAAAACACCATAAAGCGGCTTGACGAAGCATAGTTCGCTGCTCCGGAGAGAATGCTGAAGTTGATATGGGCTGCTCTGAATTGATACCGGCTGATTTTACGATCCGGCTGTCAGTTCCGCATCAATTTCTTCTGTAAAAAGCCCGATTCGACGAAACTTTTCATATCGCTGGTTCAGCAATTCGTCATCCGAAAGATGCTTCAAATCTCGTATATTCTTGCTCAAATAGGTTTTAAGTGTCGACGCAATTTCCCGGTGGTCTCGATGTGCACCGCCCAGTGGTTCGGCAATGACATCGTCGATAATCCCAAACTGTTTCAAATATTTACTGGTCATTTTAAGAGCTTCAGCCGCCTTCGGGGCATGCTCGGCACTCTTCCACAATATGCTGGCGCAGCCTTCCGGGCTGATCACCGAATAATAGCCGTGTTCAAGCATCGCCACACGGTCGCCAATGCCAATGCCCAAAGCGCCACCCGAGCCCCCCTCGCCAATCACCACGCACACAATCGGCGTACGAATCATGCTCATGTGCATCAGGTTCTCTGCGATTATCGCAGCCTGGCCACGCTCTTCAGCCGATATGCCCGGATATGCACCCGGTGTATCGATAAAGCAGACAATCGGCATTCGTAACTTCTCGGCCAGACGCATCTTGTGCATGGCCTTGCGGTACCCCTCAGGGTGCGCACAGCCGAAGTGACAGGCCATGCGTTCCTCAAGATTTTTACCCTTCTGCTGGCCAATAAACATGACCTTCTGCTCACCCAACTGGGCAAAACCGGTCACAATCGCTTTGTCATCACCAATCGCACGGTCGCCATGAAGTTCCAGAAAGCGGTCGAACATCAATGAGATGTAGTCACGCGTTTGGGGTCGGTCAGGGTGTCGTGAAACCTGAACAGTCTGCCAACTGTCAAGATTGCTGTATATATTGCGAAGAATGCCCGAAATTTCACGCCGCATGCGCCTGATGCGTTCCTGAATGTCGGCGGTTGCAGGGTCGTGTTCGGCCTTCGCTGTGGCATAGCGTGATTCTAGATCAGCCAGCCGCTTTTCCATCTCGAAAACCGGCTCTTCGAAAGGCAGTCTGAAAATCGTTCGGTTAGACATGAAAATCGTTCGCCAGGTTTTCTGAATCCCGCTCCATCATGGGTGCCCTCGTTAGGGCTGATTTATCTTACACATTTTCCCACTGAGTTGAATAGATAAATGGCAAGATTCAACCGCCACCAGAACAGATCACACATAATGAAACCGGCTGAATGAATCACTGCCATCGACTTGAAACTGAATTTCAATCAATTAATCAAAATAAACTAAAACACCGGCCCTTCTGTTAAAAAGACCGGTGTCAATTGTATTTTCAGAATCAATTCAGCTGAGTCACCCAGATTGAAATTATTTGACCAGATTCGCAGGTGCAGTATTAACCAGTTCGCTTCGCACCACTGATATTTCACGCGGGGCCTCGATACCAATCCTGACCTGATTTCCATCAACCTTTAACACGGTGATAACCACATTATTACCGACGATGAATTTCTCGGAAATTCGGCGAGTAAGTACCAGCATTGTCCAATCTCCTCTGTTCCCTGATGTCGCTCAAATCAGCGTTGTTGCAGGTCTGTCATTCCCCTGTTGCTCGTCCTTTTACCTGCATATCCAAAAATTAAGACACTCTCATATGAAATGAGAACATCGCCTGAAAATTTTTTCCGCACAGGCCATTGCACTGATCATTTCAGGCTTAATGCAAAATTCGCAGTTGAATAACTCTTTCCACGACAAAAAAAGCCCCGGAAGGAGAATCCTGCCGGGGCCACTCATTCAAATGTATTACCCTGAAAATCAATCAGCCAAGACTCCAGCCGTCGCGATAATTCCGCCTGATCAGCGGGTCAGCTTCGGGGGCGTTCGGGCATTTCAGGTTTTTGCTGTCCCACTCAATGCGTTTGCCCAGCCGATAAGCCACATTGCCCAGGTGGTTCGACTCCGTCAAAAGGCCTGAATACGAGAACGGGCAGGTTGTGGCCGAGCCTGTTTTGCAGGCCACCAGCCATTCCTTCTGATGCCCGGGCGATTCAGGAATCGACTTCTCAGGACGCTTGTAATCAGCAAAATCGGCCTCTGGCAGAAGCAGATACTTGCCATAATCCGAAAGCAGCATCCCCTTCGACCCCACAAATAGCACGCCACTGCCCCACTGAGGAATCTTCTTCTCAGTCCATTCCGGCGGTTTGTCAGCACCCTGGTGCCATGTCATCACCAGCGGCTTACGGCTGCCCCTGGCCGGGAATTCAAAGGTGGCGCTCATGCTGGCCGGTGCCAGTTCCGTGTGCGGCGGCGGACCACTGGCACTGACGGCTGTCGGGGCATCCAGGTCAAGGGCCCAGAAGGGCAGATCATTCCAATGGCTGCCCAGATCGCTCATCGTGCCGCCGCCAAAATCCCACCAGCGATACCACTTCGGGCCAGGAAAATAAACATCATGATAAGGCCGCCACGGTGCGGGGCCAATCCACAGATCCCAATCGACAAATGCCGGAGGCGTCATCGCTTCCGTCGGCCGGTTCTGAATGCTCACAATATCGCCATTCTTTTTGGCGTCTTCAGCACTTTGCAGGCCCCAGGCCCGCCCCACCCACACCCGCACGGCCGAAACATCGCCTATCGCACCGGCACGAATCAGCTCAACCACCCGGCGATAATTCGAGCCCGCATGAATCTGTGTGCCCATCTGCGTGGCCACACCGGCGGCCTTGGCGGCCTCCATCACCTTGCGGGTTTCCCAGATGTTATAAGCCAGCGGTTTTTCACAGTAAACATGCTTTTTCAGCTGTAAGGCCGGCAGTGTGGCAAAAGCATGCGTGTGTTCCGAGCAGCTCACCACCACCGCGTCAATCGCACCGGCCTTGTCATATATCTTGCGAAAATCAACATATTTCTCAGCCTTGGGGTGCTTCCTCGCCGCGTTGTCAAGATTGCGGCCGTTCACATCACAAAGGGCCACAATATTTTCGCCGGAAACTTCGGCCAGATTGCCGCCACCGCGGCCACCAGTGCCGACAATTGCAAGATTAAGGCGTTCGTTCGCTCCTCGGGCAGATAGGATGCCCGAAAAAATAAAGGCTGACGACAATTTGCCGAAGTGTCGGCGGGATTGGCCTTTCAATTGGCTCGTCTGTTCCATGAGTCAGGTCCTGCTTTGTCTCAAGTTGGTGCCTTGCCCAATCAACTTGGCAATATCCCCGAATTTGAGGAAAGAATGCTGAAAACATGGGCAGGCCATACATGCTTTTCGCTGTTTTGCGTCTCGATGTCAATAAAAAAATGGTAAATTTCAGGAAAAGCCGATTATTTCAGTCACTGGTCAAATTATGCATCGTAATTCAGCCACCACACGCTTCAAGCACCCGCTGAAAAATTGTGGCTAATACGACAATCGACGTATATAAGGCGAAAGTAATGTCGCTTTTCTCCAGTGGCATGGGGGTTGTCATGGCAGTTCCGGTATTCGGGCTTTTGGCTTGATTCACCAGCCAGACAGCTGCCCAGAAGGCCACCAGCAGCCACGCAAATTCATCAAAACAGCCCTGGTGGCTTGTCAAAAGTACGACACGTTCCATCACTGAAACAAGTCCGCTGCCGGCCGTCTGAGAATTGCGAAAAACCTGGTGAACCCCGCTCCAGGCCAGCGATGCCAGCAGATGAAACATCAAAAACAAGCCGGTTATGGCCCAGCCAAACCGGCCGAAAGAAATGCGCGGCGGGCCAAGGCGAAAAGTCATGTTGTAAATTTGCGAAAAACCGAAAACCAGACCAAGTGATGTCATCAAATGGCCCAGAAAAAGCCTTGTGCTGACACTCAGCGGTGCCCCCGACCGAAATCGGAATTGCAGGGTCGGTTCGTCCATGTGCCGCCGAATCAGGGCGAACCAGAGCCCCATGGCAAATGTAAGCTGAATCAGATTCCACAGCCGGAAGCCTGAATCGGCTTTCAATTCGGCCGGCTGCAGTGGCCTGGCATCATTCATGAACTGATTTTCGTGAATCTCCTGCAACATCTTCTCGCTTACAGCCGTCAAACAGATTCCCTTGCCTTCCACCACCGATAACGGAATGCCGCCAGCGTAATCAGGTGGCACACAATGCTCAGCAGCAGAGCCAGCGACAGATATATTACCCAGATCTGAATCCGGGTATAGGCCAGCGGCCTTTCAATTGAAGTGATGTCAGAGCCTGTGGCCGTCAGCCGATCACCCACAATCGGCACACTCAAAGCTGCCGCAAATGGGCTCGGTGTCATAATCCAGCGAAGTACATTCTCTCGCACGTCCGGAAAAATCGCCAGGGCCCAGTTATAAAGCCCTGCCGGCACCACAAAAAGGATCATCAGCGAAAGATAGGTCATAATCATTGCGACAGATGTACGACGCACAAGGCTCGACCACATCAGTCCTATTGAACTTGTCAGCAGGCATGTCACCAGAATGATCAGAAAAAATGGGACGATTGTCAGAAACTGTAACTGCAGGTCACGCACCAGTGCATAGGCCAGCAGAATCTGTTCAGTCAGCAGCAGTGTCAGGACTGTCGAGACACGCAGTGCGGCCATGAGTTTGGCCCTGACGATCCGTCCGGGCGTAAGCAGCGTCGTCAGCAGAAGGTTCAGCGTCTGACGCTCCCGTTCCTGTGTGATTGAACCCGAGCTGAACACCGGTCCTACAAGCAGGTTAAACGTGAGCACATAACACACATAATAGCCGGGTAATGGCTGCCAGAACAGGCAGACAGCCATCAGCGGAATTGAGATAAACATCGACACCTGTATGACGACTCGCAGCATCAGCGTGCCCTGGCTGAAGATTTCACTGCGCATCTCTTTATCAAGCACCGGATTGGTGCCATCAGGCATCAGGTCGGTACGCTTGGCAGGGGCGAATAATTTGTCAGGAAACAGATCGCGGTCGATTACCACGCCAATAGCATATTTCTGTTCTTCTTTTTCATCGACCACTTCCTTGCCTTCACTGCCCACATCAGGCGGACGAAGCAGCCGATAATTAATCGCGCCAATCACAATGGCCCAGGTGGCCAATGTCCATGGCGGCAGAAGGGCAACCGAAAAAAAGTTCCGCAAAACCAGGTTGTTGGTGCTGGCCAGATAAACACCGATCAGGGCCATGGGCAATATAATCAGGTAACTTACGACAAGTGATGAACTTGTGCGGCTGAAAAAGCTGGAACATGCCACGCTCACAAGCCCGAATGTGCCTGCGGCCAGAACCAGCACCAGATAAACACGTGCCACTTCTGAAAGCAGAATCCCGCCCAGCAGATAACCCAGGATCATCATGGGCAGGCTTGATGTCAACAGCAGCACCAGATATGTCAGCGAACTGAAGAGCTTGCCCACCAGAATCCACGAGGGCCGCAGCGGGCTGGCCAGCAGCAGTTCATAGGTTTTACGCTCCTTTTCGCCGGTAATGCTGCCTGCTGCGAATGTCGGGGCCACCAGTGCCACCAGCAGAAACTGGCCAAAAAAGAAAAGATCAAACAGCTGTCTGGCGGCTGTCACACCAATGCCAATAGAATCATCGCCGGTGCGGGGCCAGGCCACCAGCACGGCAGCGGCCAGCACAAGTGCATAGACAAGTTGCAGCACGAAAGCCCGGTGGCTGCGAAGATTGACAAGCAACTCGCGGGAAAGCACCGGATTATCGCGAAACATACCCATGACTGATGTCGACCCCGGATCCTGATCTGGCTTGAAAAACGCTAAGCCTCTGGCTCAGTTCACTATGCCCTTGGTTATCATCATGAAGACATCTTCCAGCGAAAGCTGCTCTTCGTCAAAGGCTTCAACAGTTGCCCCAGCGTCAATCAGCTGCCTCAGAAGATCGGCCTGCGATGCGCCGTCGCCCTCAAATTCAGCCGATATTGTGCGGTCAATCGTGTTCACCGAATCGGCCTTCACTGCCTGATGATTTTTAATCACATGTTCATATTTTTGTGGGTGATCGTCAATCAGCCTGATCTTCAGTACGCGGTGCGACCGCAGTTCTCGCTGAATCTCCTGAATTGAACCGGCTGCCAGCAGCTTGCCCCGCTCAATCACACCAATTGACGTGCAGAAATCAGCCAGTTCCGAAAGGATATGGCTCGAAACAAGAATCGTTTTGCCCATGCGGCTCAGTTCGTTCAAAAGATATTTCATCTCAAGCCGGGCACGCGGGTCGAGCCCCGAGGCAGGCTCATCCAGAATCAGCACGGGCGGGTTGTGAACAAGAGTCTTGGCCAGGCAAAGCCGCTGCTTCATTCCCTTGGAAAGGCCATTGACAAAATCATCACGCTTGTGCGTCAAGTCAAGCAGTTGTAAAACCTCACCGATAATCCGCCGCCGCTGGTTCCGGGGGATTTCATAAGCGACAGCAAAAAAATCAAGAAACTCCCACACTTTCATGCCGTCATAAACGCCGAAATCATCGGGCATGAAGCCGATCACCCGGCGCACCGCCATGGGGTCCTGTGTCACCGAATGGCCGGCAATCCGTCCTTCACCCGAAGTTGGCTTCAGAAGTGTCGCCAGAAAACGTATTGTCGTGCTCTTCCCCGCTCCATTCGGACCAATGAATCCGAAAATCTCGCCCTCGCCAATCGAGAGATTCAGATTGTCAACCGCCATGAACTCGCCATATTGCTTGGTGAAATTGATCACTTCAATCATGGCAGTGCCCTTCGCTTGCGTGATTGTATGCGTGGTGGGTCTGATGATTCCCGGTTCGGCGCAGGCAGCGTGATGCCACCATGTATCCGGATAAATTCGTCCATCTCGGCCTTCGCCGCGGCTGCCTTCATATCCTGCTCCTGCACCGGCTCGGCCTTGCGGTTCAGGGCGTTATATCGCCCGGTATCAGGGTCCGGAGCAAAACCTGATTTCAGGTTGACAACCACAACCGTAAAACCTCGAACCCGGTCGGGCTCGGGTGTCACTTCCACCCCTTCAAGCACTGATTCCGACCAACCCACAAGCCGCCAGTCGTTACCGTCACCATCAGCCGTCAGCGGGTTATCCAGTAAATATCGCAGGAAGGGCTCGGGGTCGAGTTTGCCCAGCAAATCCTGCCTGGAAACCGCTCCACTCACCACGGTGCCAGTCAACGACCGCGATTCACCTGGTCCAATATCGCCCAGGTCATATGATTTGCCGCCAGGCCCCTGCACCACCACCTGCCGCAGAGCCAGCCGTGTGCGATTTTCGATCGATCTCTCTTCGCCGTTCTCCACCAGCCTGATTGGCCCCGGCAGGGCCACCATCTGCTCGGAACGATAGTAAGAAAGGCTTCGCGGCTGAACCTGAAAATCACTCAGGGCCGGGTAAGGCAAATAGCCATAGCGGCTGGTCTGAACCGTTTCAGCTCGCGACGCCGAATAAGCCAGTGGCAGGCACACGGCGTTCAGGTCGTTGGGAAATCCGATCCTGAAAGTGTCCCGGCCCGTCGATGCCAGCCCTCCCAGTCGTGTCAGGTGCCCCCGAGGATAGTCCGCCTGCATCTCAAGCACACCAATTTCGTCACGACCGCGTGAAAACCCCAGATCATAGGCCGAAAGCCGCTCAATGCATACGGCACCAAGCAAAGCCAGCACCGGTGTGGCCAGCCAGGCCAGTTCGCGCCGACCTGCCGCCCTGAAAACCATCCAGTTCACCGGTACCAGCAAAACCAGATAGGCTGCCAGTGATTTCGCCACAAAAGAGATTCGCGGAATGCTGATACCTGAAGCCTTTTCAAGCATCTCGCGGGCCATTCTGGGCAGCCCGACCGAGTCAATCCAGGTGGCAGCCTCTTCGTCTGGGAAGGCATCTTCGGTCAGCCCGCTGGTCGGCCCATAGTTTGCGTTATAGGCCTCTTCCGACCGCCCTCGCGCCAGCACATGCGGCCCACCGGTGTCGCGGGCCGAAATACGAAGCCAGGTCAGGTCGGGGGCTTTCAGCATCGGTGCGCGGGCCACATCGCCGCCCAGACTTCGGGGGGGCGGCTTATCTTCTTCAGGTCTGCGAAGCACCACGCGTCGAAAAAAAGTGTCCATGCCCCGCCAGCGAACCAGGGCCGGGTCGGTCGGGTTGACTGCCAGCAAAGTCACTCGACCGCGACCAACACGCCATTCAGCACCAAGTATGGTTGATTTGTCATCGCCCATGGGAATTACCGTTGACCCAGGCCGGGGCTGAAGTCCTGACACGAAGACAGGCGACCGGGCCAGCGGCAGAATTGGCATCGCACGATCGTAATAGGGGCTCTCCTCGCCTGCTTTTATTGCCCATTCCGGGCGATTCGATCGCTGGGTGTCCTCGTTTACAATCAGTCGATCTTCCTCATTCAGCGTGTCCACGGGCCGGTATGGCGGCCGATATGCCTCAGCCAGTGGCTTCAACCCTGCAAAATCCAGCTGTTTATTAGTTCCGCCAAAGTCGGCCGGCAGATAGGGGGCCAGCACACTTTCACGCAGAAGGGTGGCTCGCGAATCAGCCCCGCCGGCAATCACCAGCTGCCCGCCCCAGTGCAGCCAGTCAACAAGGGCCCTTTGCTGGTCAACATCCAGCAGGTTGGGGTCAAATCCATCCCACAACACGTGGCTGATGCCTGTCCAGAATAGAAAACTGGGTGCCAGCAGGGGTTTTTCAGGGTTATCAGGCAGAATGAATCGGTAATATCGCCCGCGTTCCAGTGTCAGCGAATCTCGCGATATGCTCGACGGTATGGAACTCATGTATTTCCCAATAAAATTATAGGCCGCCGGATCTCGGGCCAGCACCAGCACAGCCATCTGGTGCGGTTCCATCGCCCGCACGTTCGCCTTCCAGATTTCCGTCGGCCGAAGCGCGTTTTCTCGAAACAAATCCAGGTCGAATATCTTTGTCACTCTCTGCGGCATATATCGTGGCGGCACAAAAATCGGCGTGCTCATGCGCGTGGGCGTGTTGCGGTCCATGCTCACCGGCCGCTGGAAAATCAGGTCTCGCTGAGACCCGAAAAGCGAAATGGGCTGCGTTTGAATCGAGCCCTTGAAATCTTCACGGCTCGACCTGGCCTCAATCGTCATCATCATCCAGTGGTTCTGCTTGTAAAACGGCAGAACATCAAATGGGGCAATCTGGCTGCGCAAAAATTCAAAGGGCGGTCGCTCCAGGTCGGCCTTGGCCTTCTCTTTGGACTTCGGCTCGGCCAGTTCCCGAAATTTCTTCGTCGCCGGGCTCAGGCCGGCATTCGGGTTATCGATTGAATCATCCTGCGCCGGCGATGCTGCAGACTGTGCCCATGCCGGTTGCACTAAATCATGCAGATAACCAAAACAGCAAATGAAAAAAAACAGGTAACCAATCAGCCTGTGACGATCAAAGCGGCCTCGGCCAGGTATCTTTCTCATTGTTGACTGGTATCCGCCGGCCTTTTTTTCTCAATTCGCTCAACACTGTCAATATCATAAGCAGTAGGCTCCTTCCTGATAAGTAGGTGCAATTCAATAATAAGTTTTCATGCAGACTCAATCATAAAATAAACGACTTATGCACCAAAAAAATCGTTTGTCAAAACGCCTGCCCGTTGCCTACTGCTTCACCATTCTTCAACTAAAAAATGGGTTTTTTGAAAAGTAATTTGACGCTCTGTTCTCGCTTCTGGCATACTCATCAGCACCTACGACAAACACTATAGTCTCAGCTCTGCACCAGTTCAGAATCGGCGAGAATCCTGATGAACGAGACATCTCCTGGCCAGATCAAACGCCGCAGCCTTCAGAAATCAGCCATTCTGGCACCGTTTGCGGTTTCAACTCATGTTCTGGCGCAGGACTCTGCCGAGAAAGAAATTCGCGAATTCTTTCGCCCCTATGTCATGGACACCCAAAGCGTTGAAGACTTTCTGAACCCCAAGGCCCGTGTCTGGGCCAAATTCGACCCCGATACCGGCTACCTCCTGCGAAACAGCTTCATGAGAGACGGCGTGGATGGCTCATACACCCTCGCCCGATACGAAGAAACCGGCCAGCGATTTCAGGTCAATTTTCGCGATCGCCCCTGTCGCATCAATACCTATGGCAACAGCTTCACCCAGGGCCACCAGTCAAACGATTGCGAAACCTGGCAGGAAATTCTGGCAGGCCACTTTGGCGAACCAATCAGAAATTGGGGCATCGGCGGCTTCGGCGTCTATCAGGCCTCGCTTCGGCTTGAAAAAAACGAACCGACACCGCTTGGTGCCGAAAACGTCATTTTCAATATCTGGGGCGATGATCACTGGCGAAGTATCAATGCCTGGCGGCAGCTCACATTCCCGCCCGAAGTCGTCAAAGGCCTCAGCGGCAAAATGTATCATTCCAACCCCTGGCGTCATGCCCGGATCGACCCCAATTCCGGCAATCTGGTTGATCGCCCAAACCAGGCCGATACCCCCGACAAACTTCGGATGCTCTGCAATTTTGAAACTGTCTATGACTGGTTCCACGACGACCTCATCGTGCATGCCCTCATCGCCATTCGCACCGGGCGAATTGTCCGCCAGGCAAGCATCGACGAAATGGCCGCTGTCACCGGCCTGAAGAATCTCGACTTCTCCTCGCCTGATAAAGTGAAACAATCCACCCAGAAACTTTACGAGGCCTATGCCATCAAGGCCGGCATGAAAATTATGGAACGGGTTCACCAATCGCTGGCCCGGGCCGGCAAAAAGCTCTTTGTTCTCCTCAGCTACCCCGCTTCCAATATCTGGTATGCCTGCGCCGGCAAGCCCAAAACCACCGGTGCCCCCATCTTCGACTTCCATCCGCGTGAATTCATGGAATTTCTCGAATCCCGTAAAATCCCCTATATCGACTCGGCGCAAAAACACGTCGAAGAATTCCGCCAGTTTCGCATCGACGCCAAGGCCTATGTCGATCGATACTACATTGGTCATTACAACCCCAAAGGCCAGCATTTCTTCGCTTTCGCCATAAAAAATGAAATTGTCGGGTGGCTCTCTCCCAAACCCCCGACATATGCCATGGAGGCCGAAGGCATCATCAGGTTTGAAGGCTATCTCCCCGGCTGATCGCTGCACCAAAACAGAAAAACCTGCCCAATCGGGCAGGTTCATTCGACCCGCTTATTTTTCAGCCAGATCCGCCCTCACGATATATCAATCGACCAACTGCTGTTCTCCAGGAACACCCGCCAGCTTTCATACTTCCGGTTTGACAGCTTCGTGTTCAGCAGCGGGCTTGTGCGCGGCCGTTCCGGCTGCTTCACCAGCGGCATTCCCGCCGCCTGCGGCGTGCGGCCACCCTTGCGCACATTACAGCGCAGGCAGGCTGTCACAATATTCTCCCAGGTGGCCGGTCCGCCCCGGCTGCGCGGCACCACGTGGTCCATTGATAGTTCATGAGGCGCAAACTTCTTGTTGCAATACTGGCACCGATTGCCGTCGCGGGCAAAAAGGTTGCGCCGGTTGAACTTGATGCGCTGCCTCGGCAGGCGGTCATAGCCCATCAGTCGCACAATCCGCGGGGCCTCCACCTCAAAGCGAACCGTGCGCAGAACGTCGTCCTCAGGCTCCCACGAGCCTGTGCGCTCAATCGACCTGCCCATCCACTGGTTGAAGTCGAACGACTCGAAATAGCCGCCCTCCTGCACCAGCACAACTTCGGCATCGCCCTTGTAAAGCAATATCATCGCACGCTTTACGGATATGACCTGCACGGCCATGTAAAGCCTGTTAAGAACCAGGACATTCGCCTGCAATGCTGCTGTAGTAACCGAACTCATTGTTGTAAAACCTCATGCGTCAACCGATCGGGCTTTTCTCTGGGTCTGTTCGAACGAATCAGGGCGTCCCTGCTTTGCCTTCGGCTTCAATTTCCTTTCGAAACCGTTGGGG
Source organism: Planctomycetaceae bacterium (assembly GCA_040374745.1). Taxonomy (GTDB): domain Bacteria; phylum Planctomycetota; class Planctomycetia; order Isosphaerales; family Isosphaeraceae; genus QWQI01. The sequence continues at coordinate 127,475 of JBEITT010000003.1, forward strand.
GCTTTTGCTCTCTGTTTTTGGAACCAGGCATTTTCTGAGGTTTTTCCTCGCCCGGAACCGGATTCGTATCGCTTTTGGCTGAACTTTTCCGGTCAATCCCGCTTTTTTCAGGATTCACCCGTCAGCCAGTTTGACATACCTGCCGATCTCCTCGCCTCTCGCCTCCTTCCACTTATCTGACGCCGTCCCGCCGAAAAAGTTGCACTTCCCGGCCTCTTTTTACCACCACTCCCGCCTGCCGGCCCAATAAAAAAGGGGCCTTTTTCAAAGCCCCTTTGACATCAAATCAATGTTCGCGAATCACCGCCCTGACCGCGTCGCCCACCTCGCTGGTCGAGCTGCTGCCGCCAAGGTCAGGCGTCTTTATCCTGTCCTCAGCCAGCACATGCCCCACCGCCCGCCTCACTCTTTCCGCCCCGGCCGACTTGCCCAAATGGTCAAGCATCATCGCCACTGTCAGGAAGGTCGCAATCGGGTTCGCGATCCCCTTGCCTGCAATATCAGGGGCCGACCCGTGAACCGGCTCGAACATGCTCGGGAAGGTCTTGGCCGGGTTAATGTTACCCGACCCCGCCACGCCCAGACCCCCCTGCAGCACGGCACCCAGGTCGGTAATAATGTCGCCAAACATGTTGGTCGTCACAATCACGTCATATCGCTGCGGCACCTTGATCATATGCATGCAGCAGGCGTCCACATGGTTATAATCCGTCGCAATTTCCGGATACTGGGCCGCCATGTCGTTATAGGCCCGCTGCCAAAGGTCGTGGGCGAAAGTCAGCACGTTGGTCTTGGCCACCATCGTGACTCTGCCCTTCTTGCCGGCCGCCTTTTCAGCGTCGGTCAGGCCTGCAAAAACACGCTCGGCTCCGCGCCGGCGGGCCAGGTCAAATGAATAACGCAGCACCCGGTCAATGCCGGCACGCGTGTTGATCGACGTCTGAATCGCCACTTCCTCTGGCGTATTCTTGTGGGCAAAACCACCCGCACCCACATAAAGATCTTCGTTATTCTCGCGAACCACAACCATGTCAATCTTCTCGGGCGTGGCATCCTTCAGCGGCGTGGCCACACCGGGGTAGAGCTTGATCGGCCGGAGGTTCACCGCCTGCTGAAACGAGAATCGAAGGTCAAGCAAAAGCCCGCGTTCCAGCACGCCCGGCGGCACCTTCGGCGTGCCCACAGCACCCAGCAGAATGGCGTCGCAACGTGAAAGAGCCGCCTTCTCTTCAGCAGGCAACACTTCACCCGTGCGAAGATAGCGTTCGCCGCCCAGGTCGAATTCGACAAATTCAAGCTCAAAGCCTTCCTTTTCGGCCACAAGCCTGAGCGTCTCCACGCCCTCGCGCACCACTTCGGGGCCCACCCCGTCACCCGCTATCACGCCAATCTTGAACACCGTGAAGAACTCCGCTTAACCCGCCATAAGCCGGGGTTTATGATCAAATATGCCCATGCTCGGTTCGCATGAAATTGAGACCTGGGCCGGGTCAGAATATCCAGCCCCATCTGACCGGATATTTTAACAAAACATTTTCAGAAAGCGATATTGCAAGGCCCCAAATTGTCAAGAAAAGACTGATGAAATTTTGGTGAAGTGCGTCAAACCAATATGCCCGGCTCTTTCAGCCGAATCATTGGCTGTCGTTTACACTTTCGGCTCGTTGGTTTAAATCTTGGAATTACGTTCGCCCGACTGGCACGGCACCGACAAATTCCTCATAAGGCAACTTGCCGACCTTGTGCTGTTCGATCTGTTGCTTCACGGTCTCCCAGACCGTGTCAGGATGAGCGATCGCCTCACGCATCTGCTCCTCAAACGCCCGACGACTACCGAACCACATGAAGTTCGACCGCTCGTCTGTAGTCTCCAAACGCTCGTTCAGCATCTC
>JBEITT010000156.1:0-8081 GCA_040374745.1 Planctomycetaceae bacterium
GAAGCCTGATGATGTGATTGACGTCGATTTTGAAGAGAAGTCGTGAGAATTTCCTCGCAACATCTCAATTAATCAAGGTCCAGTCAAAGGGAGTGCTGAAAACCCGGCACTCCCTTTTTTCTTCAACTTAATCAAGCCCCAAATGCAATGAAAATCAGGACGGAAATACAATCTGATTTTTCACGCAATATGCTCAGGGCCTGGCCTGTTCTATGGGAAGCCATCCGGCAGAAACGCACTGTGACATACACCGAACTGGCCGGTCGGGCCGGCAGGCCCCTGCATCACCGCCAGATTCATCGCCAATTGCTGCGTGAAATGTCCATTCGCTGCCGACGCATGGGCCTGCCGGATCTCGCTTCACTTGTTGTAAGAAAAGACACGGGCCGCCCCGGATCGGGATGGCACGACCTGAACCCCGACGGCGTTCGACTGCCATCAGACCCGGAAGAATCATGGGTAGAGGCCCTTGAGCAGTGCCTCAGTCACCCATGGCAATCAACCGACGGCAGCCTAATTGCCGGCAATTGAAAATGCAATCCGGCAAAAGTCGTCGTGAAAAAGCCTCGAACAAAATGCAATCGGCCATCGTAAAGAATTGTAATCAAGGGGGATTTCAACACTATGGCATTTCGATTCGAACAACTCACACACAAGTCGCAGGAAGCCATTCAGCGCACGCAGGAAATTGCCAAAGAAAATGGCAACCAGCGGCTGGAACCAATGCACCTGCTGGCCGCTTTGCTTGAACCGACACCGTCTGTTTCCAGGGCGATTCTGGAAAAGCTCGGCGTCAATCCCGGGCAGATTCAAAAAGCCGCCACTGAAGGCATCAAGGCCCTGCCAAAAGTCTCGGGCGGCGAACTGACCCTCGGCCCGGACCTTTCCAAGGTGCTTGACACAGCCTCTGACGAAGCCAGGAAGATGGGCGACGACTTCGTCTCTATCGAGCACCTGCTGCTCGGTCTTGTCAAAGTGCCTACCAAGGCGCAGGGCATTCTTACGGCCCTTGGAGCGAACGAGCAGGCGATTCTCAATTCACTGAAAGAAGTGCGAGGCAGCCAGCGCGTGACCGACCAGAGCCCCGAAGAAAAATATCAGGCCCTGGAAAAATATGGGCGAGACCTAGTCGAACTGGCCCGCAAGGGCAAAATTGACCCGGTCATCGGCCGCGACAGCGAAATTCGCCGCGTGGTGCAGGTTCTTTCTCGCCGCACTAAAAACAACCCGGTCCTCATCGGCGAACCCGGCGTCGGAAAAACCGCCATCGCCGAAGGCCTGGCCCAGCGCATTGTCTCGGGCGATGTGCCCGAATCGCTCAAGGGCCGCAAGCTCATCGCCCTTGACATGGGTGCCCTGGTGGCCGGTGCCAAATATCGCGGCGAGTTCGAAGAACGCCTCAAGGCCGTGCTGAAGGAAGTGACCGACTCCGGCGGGCGGATTATCCTTTTCATCGACGAATTGCATCTGGTCGTCGGTGCCGGCAAGAGTGACGGTGCCATGGACGCCGCCAATTTGCTTAAACCGGCCCTGGCCCGTGGTGAACTGCGATGCGTGGGCGCGACGACTCTTGACGAATATCGCGAACATATTGAAAAAGACCCAGCGCTGGAACGCCGATTCCAGCCCGTGATGGTTGAAGAACCGACCATTGAGGACACGATTGCAATTCTGCGGGGGATCAAGGAAAAATACGAAGTTCACCACAAGGTGACGATCCGTGATTCTGCCCTGGTGGCAGCCGCCAAGCTCTCAAGCCGCTACATTACTGATCGACAATTGCCCGACAAGGCGATTGACCTGGTTGACGAAGCCGCCAGCCGCCTGAGCATGGAATTGCAATCGGTGCCCACCGAGATCGACGTCATTCAGCGACGATTATTGCAATTGCAGCTTGCCCAGCGCATGCTTCAAAATGAAACCGAAGAGCATGCCCAGGATCGCCTGGCTGAAATTGAATCGGAAATATCGAGGCTGGAGAAAGAACTTCAGGACTTGCGCACGCAGTGGGAATTCGAGAAATCGGGTCTGGGCGATGTGCAGAAGGTGCGTGAGGAATACGATAAGGTCAAGATCGACTACGCTCGTCAATATGAAGAAATTAACCTCATGATGCAGCGCGGCGAGCGGCCCGACGAAAAAGTCTTCCGCAAGCTGGCCGAGATTGAATCACGCAAAAAGTCTCTGGAAGACCAGATCGCCAGTGCCGAAGCCGCTGCGCCCGCCGAAACCCCTGATTCCAAGGGCAAAGAAGGCCGCGTGCTGCTGAAAAAGGAAGTCGATTCGGAAGAGATTGCCGAGGTTGTCAGCCAGTGGACAGGCATTCCGGTCAACAAAATGCTGACCACCGAGCGGGAAAAGCTGCTGCATCTGGAAAACCAGATTCACCTGCGAATGGTCAATCAGAACGATGCTGTGCGTGCTGTTTCTGACGCCGTACGCCGTAGTCGTGCCGGCCTTCAGGACCCGAACAAGCCCATTGGCTCGTTCCTCTTCCTGGGTCCGACGGGTGTCGGCAAGACCGAACTGGCCAAGGCCCTCGCCGAATTTTTGTTCGACGACGAAAACGCCATGGTCCGCATCGACATGTCGGAATATGGCGAAAGGCACAATGTCAGCCGCCTGATCGGTGCCCCGCCCGGCTATGTTGGTTATGAGGAAGGCGGCCGCCTGACAGAAGCTGTTCGTCGCAGGCCCTATTCAGTTATCCTGCTGGATGAAATGGAGAAGGCCCACCGCGACGTCTTTAACGTGCTTTTACAGGTGCTTGATGACGGGCGTCTGACCGATGGCCAGGGCCGCACGGTTGACTTCAAAAACGCCGTCATCATCATGACATCCAATGTCGGCAGCCAGGTCATCAGCGAGATGGCCGAAAAAGGCGACGAAGTGGCGATGCGTGAGGCGATTGAAGAGATTCTGCGGAAGAACTTCCTGCCGGAATTCCTGAACCGGATTGACGAAAAGATCATCTTCCATCCGTTGGGCTACTATGAACTCCGCAAGATTGTGGATATTCAGCTCAAACGAATGGTGGCCCAGATGACCGAAGCCGGCCTGGTGCTTGAAATGACCGACAATGCCAAGGTGCGGCTTGCCGAAGAAGGCTATGACCCGGCCTATGGTGCCCGCCCGTTGAAGCGGGTGCTGCAGCAGCGGGTGGCTAACCCCATGGCCTCGGCCATTCTATCGGGCAAATTCCCGCAGGGATCGACAGTCGTCATCGACTGGAATACTGACAGCAGTCAGTTCACGTTCACGCTGAAGTCGTGATAGCAGTCTTGATGAACTTGCCTGAAAAGGTGGAAGCAATTCCACCTTTTTTATTACATTTTATAATTTCGGCTTTATTCAGCGTTAGAAATTAAGTTCTGCGAATAAATCAGAATACTGTACGAGCCAATATGAATCACACCAGTTGCCAGAAAGGTCTGAGGAACCTTATTTTTCGCGTCTGGCTTGACAATGGCAGTCACATCACTCGATGACTGATTCGCAAAGCCTTGACTATAACCTCTCCAATCGCTGTTAAGCCTTAATTTCCAAACTCCAGCGGCAGGAAAAGCCATATTGTAATTTTCATGGGCGACGTGCGAAAGATTCACCACAACAACAACATCATCGCCAGGGCCACCCTGGTTCCATCGATGATATGCAATAACATTATCAGCCTGATTTTCGTGAAATGAATTTAATCCTGAGCCAGTCAGTCCGCGCGTGGTGCCCCAGCGATTTAATCTTAAATGAATCAGGTCGCGATACATGCGCACCAGCCCGCTGAACTCCACGGATTTATCCCAATCCAATGGAACAGAATCCTGAAACCAGCCATCTTCCAAGAATTCCTGGCCTTGAAATAACATCGGTATGCCAGGTGCGGTTAAAACCAGCCCAGCGGCCAAAGTCGTTCTTTTTTGTGCAAACCAGCTTTCCGGATTTTCAGGATCTATTTCAGTTGCCACTCTTGCCTTGCCATTTGCAATTTCATCGTGCGACTCGCTGTAAATCACTCGCTGAAAGGGGTCTCCATTATAATTACCCTCAAGAGCTTGTCTCACACTATCCAAAGACCTATCTTCGTCTTTCGTAGTGATCACAGCCTTCCGTACAGGGTGAACAAACCTCGCCCCCCACTGGGCGGTAAAACCAACACCACCTTTCTCCACAGATTGAGTCAGCCGGTCGTCGTTATGTAAATCTTCAGCAATAGTAATACGATCCGGAAATTTGAGTCGCACTTCGCGATTAATCCACTGGCTTAAACTCCAACCGTCCGGCAGATCACTGCCCGGGTCACCATCGCCTCGCACACTACGAATATAGGGGGTAGAATCAAATCGCAGGCCATCCACATGGTATTACTCCAGCCACATCATTGCATTATCGCGAATAAATTGTCGCACTTCCTTACGGCCATAATCAGGCCGGGTCTTACCCCATGGCGTTTCAGCCCGCCAGTCATTATAAAAATAAATCCCCCCCATGTTATTTTCGCTCCATCCGTCGAACTGCCACAGATCCAGATCGCTTGGACCAAAATGGTTATAAACGACATCCAGAATTACACCTATGCCAGCTGCATGCACTTGTTTGACAAACTGCTTAAAGCCGTTCGCGCCACCATAATTTGTTTCAACAGCAAAAATGCAAGAAGGGTTATAGCCCCATGACAATTCCCCTGCAAATTGGGCCAGTGGCATTAATTCAATCACGTTTACGCCAAGGCGTTTCAGATAATCCAGCTTCTGTGCCGCTTCTTCAAATTTGTTTCTCTTGCCATCCTCCCTATCGTGAAATGTACCAAGATGCATTTCATATATCACAAGTTGATTAACTGGCGGCAAATGAAAATCGTCGCCAGCCCAGTCAAAATCAGGATCATGCACGACTGCATTTCCAACTGAACTTGTCACCTGTCTTGCATAAGGATCAATCCTCAGGAAGTCCTTATTAAAACTACGAATGTGGTATCGATACTCATTGCCGATAGCTGCGTTTGAAATATCTGCATACCAATATCCTTCCTCCTCTTTGATCATGGGGTTTGCGTCGGGCGACCATCCATTAAATGTACCACTAACAAAAACAGCTTCGGCATTCGGCGCCCATACTCTGAAGGCGACTCCTCCTCCATGTGTCATGGGACCCATCCCACGTTGAATATCAATTGCCACGCTGCTCATATCAAGCCCTTTTTAACAAAACACATCGAAATTCAATTAAACAGATCAGGGCACCAAGTCCATTACAGATGTCCTGACCTGAACAATTTTTGACATTGAGCGGAAACCGGAATCACTCGACTACTTTGTGAACAGCAGCCTTCACCTTCTCAACAGTATGTTCAACGGCTTGTTCCACCTTGGCCACTGCCTGCTCTGCTTTGCCTTCCTGACGTAGCTTTTCATTTCCAGTCAATGTTCCCGCAACTTCCTTGATACGACCCTTAATTTCATCGCCCTTTGCGTTCATCGTCATCTCTCCTGAAGTGCTATTTTCAAGTTGTAATAGTTTTGAGATTAAATCTCACTGGCGAGACGCTTCCTGGAAAGCTTTTTCCAAATCATCCCAAGCACTTTGGGCATGCTTTTGGATATCTTTCCAGGCTGCTACGGTTGCATTTCCTACTTCAGTCGTCTTGGCTCGGGCCGCATCACGCTTTGTTTCAAGCAAAGCCATTTTTGTATCCCACTCTGTCTGGGCTTCGCCTTTCAATTCTCGACCTTTTTCACGTAATTTGCTGATCTCCAGATCAAGCTTCTTCAGACGACCTTCCATATTTTTATGGAATTCATTCTTGGCAGCCAGGGCCGACTCCTCTACGGTTTTAGCGATGGGCGCCTCTTGCGTTGCAGTTTCGTCTATCACTGCATTAGTTCCACAGCCGATGGAAATCAGCGGAAGAAATGCAATTGACCAAAATTTGCATAGTTTCATTGTGGTTTTCTCTCAAATGAATGGCGTCGTTCAGCGAATATAGCCGAGCAGCACAAGTATCAGTAATATCACAACCACCAGACCCAGCCCGCCTGTTGGCCCATAACCCCAACTTCTGCTGTGTGGCCATAACGGTAATGCACCCAGTAACATCAGGATCAATATCACAAGTAATATCGTGCCCAGCATCAATCGACCTCCTTTACCTGCTCGCGAACCATGTTTTAACCGCCTGTAACCGATTTTGCAGCTATTCTTCAATGATCCCTCATTTGGTAGGTGCAAGCTCTAACGATAAGAGCAACTTTTTTCGTTCAAGATGACAGGCAGTTCAAATTTTTATTGATTCAATGTCTTTTCGCATCGAAATAAGAATTACCTCAAGTTTTTAAATTCGCTTTTTCAATGAATCCGCTCCGTTTACCCTCATGAATCTGCAGAAATTACCTATGATTATCAAATTCATTTTTCTGTACTGAAATGCCTTTACATCATTTCAAAATATGAATCGAGAATGATCCATTTGCTTGTCTTTGTTTTTTATTGTATTATAAATTTCCAAATCAACTTGTGATTAATTTCGAATTAACAACTTGACTTTAATTTTACACTTAAATATGTCGTTAACCAAAGTCTATCCTGAATCCTTTTATGGCAAACCAAAAAGCATCGGACATTGTATTGGGCAAGTCCCCGCAGGGATCTACAGTTGTAATTGACTGGAATACTGACAGCAGTCAGTTCACGTTCACGCCCAGATCTTCATAACACAATAAGAGGCATTCTGATCTCTTTTGCCAGAGCAGAATGCCTCTTTTTCAATTCAAATTTAATTACTATCAGTTCACTTTTGCATTTCGCCTTTTGTCATGGGCATGCGGTCAACAAATCCGGCGTCTGTTCGTCGCAGTTCGGCGATCGCCTGTTGTCGCATGGCTTTAAGTTTTGCCGCAAACTCAGGTTTTGCGGCCAGATTTGTCAGTTCGTCCGGGTCAAGGCCCAGCTCATAAAGCTCTTCCGTTTCACCTGCCACAAGATTACGGACATATTTAAAGGAACCGTCTCGCATCATGACATACCACGGCACATCGCTGGATGATGTCAGTCGATCGTCCGTTGGAATTTCATTAGTTTCTGCACCGTAATTACGCGAAGTATGCGTGAAGATCAGAGGCGAATCCCATTTGGCGTTTTCAGGGTCCTCAACAAGTTTTCGAATATCGCGGCCATGCATTTTCCAGGGAATGCTGACGCCAGCTGTCCGACAGAAGTAATCAATAAGATCAGGGGCATTCACCGGATGCCGGCTGACCTTGCCGGCCGGAATTCTGCCAGGCCACGAAAAAATCAGAGGCGAAGAGATAGTCGCGTCATAAGGTGCCACCTTCTGCGTGAAGCCATGTTCGCCCAGGCCAAAACCCTGGTCGGCCGAATACACGACCAGTGTATTTTCAAGCTGGCCTGAATCAGACAGGGCCTTCATCACGCGGCCCACACCCTCGTCAACTGCGGCATTGCATTCATTCACCTGCTGAATCCAGGCATCGAATGATTTGCCCGGCGAATTGGCGTCATAAATCACATCGCCGCCTTTCTTTCTGGCCATATAGGCCTTCCCGTCAGGTCCCCTGGTCCAGGCGGCGGTGTTTTCCAGATATTTCGGCTTGTCAGGCCAGGGGCCAAAAATATCGGCAGGCAATTTCGCTGAATTGCCAGCCAGCGTTCCCTTATGACGATCGGCAGGTGTCGTAGGGCTATGGATTGCACCATAGCAAAGCCACAGATACCAGGGCTTGCTCGTGTCGCGATTTTTCCCTTGGATATAATCCACAGCCCAGTTGGTGTAATTGTCGGTTGAGTAACCTTTGGTTAATTGATCTTTACCATTAAATGTCAGGATCTGGTCATCGTAGTATTTTCCGGCATTTTCCGTATGCTTCGGCCTGTTCCACACAATCTGATAGTCCCAGTCGCGGCCAAAGCCAGTGTCAGTGCCCGTATGCCATTTGCCAATCTGCGCTGTGTGATAGCCCTGCCGGCGAAACTGGGCCGGCACAAAAGGGCACTGGGCCGGGTCATAAGAACTGCGAGGGTAAGAGCCTTCCATTGTCATGCTCATGACCCCATGCTGAAGCCGCCCCGTC
>JBEITT010000091.1:0-21357 GCA_040374745.1 Planctomycetaceae bacterium
GCCACGACCACAAATTCGACCCCATTTCAAGTCGTGAATATTACAGCATGGTTTCGGCCATCGACGGTGTGCAGCATGGCGAACGCTCGTTCCCCGACCCCAATATTGCCATCAAAATGAAATTGCTTGATGCCGAAATTAAAAAAGCCGGTGCCGAAATTACATCGATTGAAAACATTGCACGCAACAACCGCCCTAAGGCTACCAAAAGCACAGCCGGAGCAGACTTTCCCAAACCGTTCGCCATGTGGACATTTGACAACGACCTGAAAGACTCGGCCGGGAACCTTCACGGCCAGCTTTTCGGCAATGCCCGGCTGGAAGGTGGTGCCCTGGTTCTGGACGGCAAATCTGGCTACATGCGCACGGCGACCATGAAGCGGACACTGGGCATTAAAACCTTTGAAGCGTGGGTGATGTCCGACAATCTTGACCAGCGGGGCGGCGGCGTTGTCAGCCTGGAATCGGACGACGGATCGATTTTCGATGCGATTGTATTTGGCGAACAGGAACTGCGGCGCTGGATGCCCGGCAGCGACGGCTTTTCGCGCACCGTTTCGTTTCAGGGGCCAATGGAAGATGCCATGCAAAATCGCCCTGTGCATATTGCCATTGTTTATGAAAAAGACGGCACTATTACCTGCTATCGCGATGGCCGGCTTTATGGCCTGCCCGTGCAGACAAAAATCGCCAAGTTTCCGCTGGGCCAGACCCACATTGCCATTGGCCTGCGGCACCTGCCAGCTGGCGGCAACAAGCATTTTCAGGGCCGGGTGCTGAGGGCCTGCGTTTATGACAGACCCCTGAAAGCCGACGAAATTTCAAAATCAGCGGGTCGCGAAGGCGATTTCATTTCCGAGGATGATTTCCGAAAAATTCTGCCGGCGGATCAGTTCGCACGCAGAACTGAATTGCAATCGCGGCTGGCTAAATTGCAAAAGGAATTGACGGCCACGGCAAAAGAATCGCTGACAAAGATTTATGCGATTGCCCCGCGACAAAACCCGGGGCCCATGAAGGTGCACCTGCGTGGCGATGTGGTGCAATTCGGGCCAGTGGTCAATCCCTCAGGGTTGAAATTGGCTGGCCAGAATGCCGACTGGAAATTAAATCCGGATTCGACCGACGCCGACCGACGGTTGCAACTGGCCCGCTGGATCACATCGCGCGAAAACCCCTTGTTTGCCCGCGTCATCGTGAATCGAATCTGGCACTATCATTTCGGAACGGGCATTGTTGACACACCCAACGATTTTGGCTTCAATGGCGGCCGCCCCAGTCATCCGGAACTGCTTGATTTTCTTGCCCGCTATCTAATTGATAATCATTATCAAATGAAATCGCTGCATCGCCTGATTGTCAGCTCGGATGCCTATAAACGATCGTCGGCCGCCAACGCTGAAAACATTGCCAAAGATGCCGGTAATCGCCTGCTCTGGCGACATAACCCCACCCGGCTTGAGGGCGAAGTGCTGCGCGACAGCATGCTGGCCATCAGTCGCATGCTGAACCAGCAGATGGGCGGCCCAGGCTTTATTGATGTGACAATTGACAACAATAATGGCACAACCTATTACGAACCACTGGACCCTGTTGAACCGGAATTTCAGCGGCGCACCATTTACCGTTTCAGCCCTCGGGGTGGCCGGAGCACGCTACTGGACACCTTTGACTGCCCCGACCCTTCCACCACCAGCCCCCGGCGCAATGTGACCACCACGCCGCTTCAGGCACTCTCGCTGATGCATGGGCCTTTCACGGTGCGCATGGCGGAATCGCTGGCCACGAAAATTCAAATACAATTTCCCGATTCACCCGAAAAACAGGTAAATGAAGCCTGGCAACAGCTGTTGCAGCGTGCCCCTGACAGAGTGGAAAGCGAAGAATCGCTTGCACTGCTTAAGCGTCATGGCCTGTGGGCTGTATGCCTGGGGCTTCTTAACACCAATGAATTTGTGATCGCCCGATAATTCAAAAGAAGTGAAATAAAATGCAAGATCACAATGCAAAAATGGCATCTAAAGCAAATCCAGGCGAAACGCTTTTCTCTCGACGCGAATGGCTGGCCCACTGGGGCATCAGTGGCGTGGGGGCCACGGCCCTGCTCGACATGCTCATGCGAGACCTCCCGGCAGCTGATCACGCTTCTCCACACGCAACCGAATTCAATCCCGGCCGATTTGCCCCCAGGGCCAAGCGGGCGATTCATATCTGCCTGATTGGCGGCATGAGCCATGTTGACTCGTTTGATTTCAAACCGACACTTGTCTCGCACCATGGCAAGAATCTCGTCACCAGCGAGACGCCCGATACTTTCAACGGCAAAATCGGCCTCTTACGCAAGCCCGACTGGGCCTTTGCCCCGCGGGGCCAGAGCGGCCTGCCTGTCAGCGAACTTTTCCCGCACATTGCCCGACAGGCCGACCGCCTGACTATCATTCGCTCGATGGTCTCGGAATCAGCCAATCACACGCCGGCACTGTTCTTTGAAAACAGCGGCTTTCAGTTCAACGGTTTCCCGTCGCTGGGCAGTTGGCTTTCTTATGGCCTGGGGAATGAATCTGACGAACTACCGACATTTGTCGTCTTGCCCGACCATCGCGGCGGCCCCAATGGCGGGGCTTCCAACTGGTCGTCAGGCTTTCTGCCGGCGGAACATCAGGGCGTGAGCTTTCAAAGTGGCCCAGAACCGGTGCGGGACCTTTACGCCCCGAACCCACGGGGCCGAGGTGCCGATGCCGATATTCGCCGGTTTCTTGACCGGATCCAGCAAAAGGAAGAGACAACAGTCGTGCCAGACCCCATTCTGGCTGCACGCCTGAGAAGCTATAGCCTGGCGGCGAAAATGCAGCTTTCCGTGCCCGAAGTGGCCGATATTTCGGGCGAATCAGCAGATGTGCAGAAGTTGTATGGCCTGGATGACGACCGCTGCTCAGAATTTGGTCGCCGTTGCCTGCTGGCCCGCCGACTGGCCGAACGTGGCGTGCGATACATTCAGGTTTATTCGGGCGGCCCCATCGCCGGCAGCCCCAGGGCGAGCTGGGATGCCCACGAGAACGTTGCTGAGAACCACTCAGCCGAAGCCATTCGCATTGACAAACCCGTGGCCGCCCTGCTGGAAGACTGCCACCGTCGCGGGCTTCTCGACGACACCCTGATTCTTTTCACCACTGAATTTGGCCGCACGCCCTTCGCCCAGAGCGATTCCGACAAGATCGGCCCGGGCCGCGACCATAATCGCTATGGTTTCAGCGTCTGGATGGCCGGTGCCGGCCTGAAACCCGGCACAAGTTATGGTGCGACTGACGAAATCGGCTGGAAATCAGCGGAAAATGTCACAACCTGGCACGACTTTCACGCCACCGTGCTGCGACTTTTCGGCATTGATCACGAACAGTTGACTTATTACCACAACGGCATTCGCCGCCGCCTGACGAATGTGCACGGCACGGTCATCGATAAGATCCTTGCCTGATCAGCACTTCGGCTACGAATGACTATCAGTGCCGTGTTTAACAAAAGCCGCCGCTGCGCCCTTGAACGGACCGTGAATTTATTGTAATTTAATGGAATTCCGCATAACTGCCGAAATGATCACTCAAGCCAATCCACTTATTCGGCAGAAACACCGACCACTTCAGCCAGTCTCTCTTAAATCAGGAGCAGAATAATGTTCGATCATTCCCCGACCCGGCGTGATTTCGCAAAAAGCACGGCCACCGCGGCCCTTACCACCGGGCTGGTGGGCATGGTCACACCTCGCTCGCATGCCGCCGGCAGTGATGTGATCAAAGTCGGCCTGATCGGCTGCGGCGGTCGTGGCACGGGTGCCGCGGTGCAGGCCCTTTCGGCCGACCCCGGCGTGCATATCACCGCCCTGGGCGATGCGTTCAAGGATCGGCTGGAAGGCTGCCACAACACGCTGAAGAACCAGACCGAACTGGCAAGCCGTGTCAAGGTTACGCCAGAAACGAGCTTCACCGGCATTGACTGCTACAAGAAAGTGGTTGATTCGGGTGTTGATGTTGTTCTGCTGGCCGCGCCTCCAGGCTTTCGGCCGCAGCACATCGCCTATGCCGTGGAACAGGGCAAGCATATTTTCGCTGAAAAGCCGGTGGCGACCGACCCGGCGGGCGTTCGCAGCGTGATGGAATCGTGCAAAAAGGCTCGCGAGAAGAAGCTGATGATGGTCTCGGGCCTTTGCTGGCGCTATCACAATGGCATGCGTGAAACCTTCAAGGCCGTGAAAGATGGCGGCGTGGGCGAAATTCTCACCATGCAGTGCAATTACAACACCGGCCCGCTCTGGTATCGCTCGCTCAAGGAAAAGAACGAGCAGAAGTGGAGCGACATGGAATGGCAGATGCGAAACTGGCTCTATTTCACCTGGCTTTCGGGTGATCATAATGTTGAGCAGCACATTCACTCGCTTGACAAAATGGCATGGGCCATGGGCGACGAGCCACCCGTCAAGGCCGTGGGCCTGGGCGGCCGCCAGCAGCGGACGGAAGCCGATTACGGCAATATTTTCGACCACCATGCCGTGGTTTATGAATATGCCAACGGCGTGCGGCTTTACAGCTTCTGCCGCCAGCAGGCCGGCACGGCGAACGACGTTTCCGACTGGATTTATGGCACCCAGGGCGTGTGCGACGTCTTCAAGCACCGCATTGAAGGCAAGGCGGGTGGCAAGAGCTGGCGTTATCGCAAGCCGGCCGGCCTGAAGGACGACATGTATCAGAACGAGCACAACGAGCTTTTCGCCGCCCTGCGTGCCGGCAAGACGATTGACAACAGCGACTACATGTGCAAGAGCACGCTGATGGCGATCATGGGCCGCATGGCCACCTACAGTGGCAAGTCGGTCACATGGGAAGAGATGATGAATTCCAAAGAGAATCTCTTCCCGGCCGACCTCAAATTCGGCGACTACCCCGTGCCGCCAGTGGCCATCCCGGGCATCACCACACTTGACAAAGCCTGATTTAACCGGGCGAACAAACGAAAAAAAGGGAGTCTCCCGACCATGAATCAGTCCCGTCGCAGTTTTGTAAAAACCAGTGTGGCCGCAGGCCTGGCGGCTTCCAGTGGACTTTCGGCGCAGGCCTTCCCTGGCAAGCGTCCCAAGCTGAAGCTGGCCGTGAAATATGGCATGATCAGCGAGGGCAAGACCCCGCTGGAGAAGCTGGAGCTGGTCAAGTCGATTGGTTATGAAGGTGTCGAGATTGACAGCCCTTCCAAGATCGACCTGCCTGCCCTGAAGGCTGCCAGTGAAAAGACCGGTATCGTGGTGCACGGCACCATCGACTCGGTGCACTGGAACAAGCCACTTTCAAGCCCCGACGCCGCCGTGCGTGCCGAGGGCCTGAAGGCGCTGGAAACAGCCATACGCGATGCCCACTTCTTCGGCGCCAGAACGGCTCTGCTTGTTCCCGGTGTGGCCCGGGGCGGCGTGACTTACGACGAATGTTTTGAGCGATCGACTGCAGAAGTCAAAAAAGTGCTGCCTCTGGCCGAAGAGCTTAAGGTTGTCATTGGCATTGAAACCGTCTGGAATGACTTCATCACGAAGCCCGAGCAGATGGTGGCCTATGTTGACCAGTTCAAATCGCCCTGGGTGGGTGCCTATTTCGATTGCTCAAACATGCTGAAATATGGTGTGCCTTCAGCCACCTGGATTCGCACGCTGGGCAAGCGTTTGGTGAAGTTCGACTTCAAGGGCTTCAACATGAATTCCTTCAAGGAAGGCAAGAACCCCTGGTGCAAGATTGGTGAAGGCACGGAAGACTGGTCTGACATCCTCACCGCTCTGGCCGAAGTTGGCTATGAAGGCTTCACCACATCGGAAGTGGGTGGCGGCGGCCGCGAGGTGCTGACCGACGTTTATAACCGGATGAAGAAGGTGCTAGAGATCGCCTGACACCTTGATTCAGGCCGGGTGGCGATGGCTGCCCGGCTGAATGCCTGGGTATATTCCGATAAATCTGTTGACAACTGTCGCGGATTGCCGATATTGAGAAGGTCTTGTGGACTGACGGATTTTCAGCAGGCACTGTATTCAAGGTGAATCGCCATGTTCGTGATTGATGGCCGCCATTCGCCCCTGATTCAGCCCATCACCCGCCGCAGTTGCCTGCGATCCTGCCTCTATGGCCTGGGCGGCCTGAGCCTTGCCGGGCTTTTGCGAGCCGAATCGGCCGCCGGCAATAAAAATTCTCGCAAGGCGGTGATTAATATCCATCTGGATGGCGGCCCGCCGCATCAGGACATGATAGACCTGAAGCCCGACGCCCCGGCCGAGATTCGCGGCGAATTCACGCGGATTCAAACCAAAATTCCCGGTTATTCCATTTGTGAACTCTTGCCGCAGCTTGCCGCCAGAGCCGATAAAATTGCCTTTATTCGTTCGCTGGTCGGTTCGGCCAGTGCCCACGACGCATTTCAGGTGCAGTCAGGCTATGCGGAGAACGATCTTAAGCCGATCGGTGGCCGCCCGGCGATGGGCTCGGTGGTCAGCCTGCTTCAGGGCAGCACGGCCGACGAAGCACCCGCCTTTGTTGACATGATGCAGGGCCGCCCGCTGGTTCGCAACAGTGCCCGACCCGGCTTTCTGGGCCAGGCTTATAAGCCATTCCGGCCCGACCTTTCGGCCATGTTTGCCCGCAAGCTGGAACCTGGCATGGTGAAGGAACTTGAAGCCAGGGGCATGGAACATGCCGTCCAGCTTACCCTGCCCGATGGGCTCTCGGCCGAGCGAGCTTTCGGCCGCGACCGGTTGCGAACCACGATGGCGGGACTTCAGAAAGTATTGGACAACGCTTCGGAATCGGAATCGCTTGATGCGTTTAATCGCCAGGCCCTGCAGATGCTGACATCGGGCAAGTTTGCCCAGGCAATGGACCTTTCGCAGGAAAACCCGGCTGTGCTGGCCCGCTACACGATGAAAAATGCGGCGAATCATCCGCCAGTTGGCACGAGTGACGGGGCGGAAGCGACCAAAAAATTCCTCCTGGCCAGAAGGCTGGTTGAAGCAGGCGTGAGGGCAGTGAGCCTTTCGCTCAGTGATTTTGACACTCACAGCGACAATTTTCCGCGTATGCGAAGGGTTTTGCCGATTCTTGACCATGGCCTGGCGATGCTGCTGGATGATCTTGAGCAACGCGACCTTCTCGACGATGTTTCGATCGTTGTCTGGGGCGAATTTGGGCGAACGCCGAAAATTGCTTCGGGTAATGGTGGTCGCGACCACTGGCCCCGCGTTGGCATGGCCATGCTGGCCGGTGGTGGCATGAAGGCTGGCCAGGTGATTGGCTCTACGGATAAGGATGCGGGTGCTGCAGCTTCGCGTCCGGTGCATGTTCAGGAAGTCTTTGCCACGCTTTATCACAATCTTGGCATCGACCCTGAGACGACTATTCTGGAAGACCCAACCGGTCGGCCGCAGCCCTTATTGACCAATATCAAGCCCATCGCCGAACTGGTGTAAAACCAACTGATCCCGCGAATAACCCGGCATTATTAGTTATGCGGCATGATCGGAAACACTTTCAAGCTGACCCTCATCGACATCAGGGGTGAAAATAACTGATAGTCCTGTCGGCTTCGGGTTATCCTGAAACCGTTTTTGACGTTTGCCGCCCGTTCTTAGCTTGAGTGAACCCTGAGCTGATCAAGCATTAAACAATTATCTGGTTTTTTTGGGTATTGATGGTACAAAAAAAGCCAGACTCATAAGAGCTGGCTGGCGTATTGTGTTTCGATAGAGGAGTTATCGACGGCACAGTCAGACGCGGGTCGATTGACGGGCTTTGCGAAGACGCTTAAGTTCTTCGCGGCGGCGACGCTCACTTGGCTTTTCATAATAGGTCTTACGTCGCATTTCTTTACGCAGACCGCTTCTCTCACAGAGCTTACGAAAACGACGTACAGCTTCCTGGATTGATTCGCCCGCTCGGACCCGCAGTTTAACCACAGACTCTCTCCTCTGAAAATCATATCTCGTATAGATTGCCACCACCGATTGGCAGTTCAGGCTGTGTCGCCTGCCAAAACCCAAAAGCGGCGATGACCCGATTTGGTTCGGCTATCGTGAATTAGCGATGCGCAAATCAGTATCAAAACTATTTGCCCATTACGATAGATCGTCCAAAGTATCATAAAATCTAACCTCTTTCAAACGGAATTTGCCGAAAATTCTCAAAAAGGTTAAAACCCGAGATGAATAAATCTGGTGAAGATTGCGATTTCAGTATATGATTTCAGAAGACAGGTCGCTGTGGCGGAATGGCAGACGCTCCGGACTTAAAATCCGGTGAGGGTAATTCCCTCGTGTGGGTTCGAGTCCCACCAGCGATATTTTTTTAGTGCTGAAACGATGGCATGTAAATTTTGTTACTACAAATTAACGCTAAATCGTGAAAGCATTTCCGGTGAATCGTATTAAGCAGTTCAAGCCGTTTTTTCTGATAGACCGACAATAACTTCGTGGACATTGTCAGGAATCAATGTTAATATTTAATAAGTACATACTCAATGATTCCGGAATGAACAATGCCGGAGAAATGGGTTTGTAATTCATCCATCACAAAAAAAACGGTACTCAGGAACGTCGAATACCTCTTGGTATTCAGTTCTCAACCCTCAAGGTTTTGCCTCGATGTCTCGTTTCCAGATTTCATCAATTCTTCTTTCCGCCCTTGTTTTTTCCGTCACAGGTTGTGGTGGCGGAAACACTACAGGTGATGCACCTGAACAGTCTGCTGCCGCAAAGGCTGCCAATGACGCCTATGTGAAATCCGCAGGTAAGGATTTCATGCAGGGCAAATCCAAAGGCGGCAGTGCTCCTAATAAGCCAGCTGGTGGTGAAGCTCCTCGCTGATTTTTCGGATGTATCCACTTGAATCGTCTCATTTGTCAGTTCCTCCTGTCACAGAAAGTAGAGTGTCTCAATGAATAGAAACCGAAAGGGTTTCACACTGATCGAACTGCTGGTGGTTATTGCGATTATCGCAGTACTCATCTCTCTGCTCCTTCCAGCTGTTCAATCTGCCCGTGAAGCCGCCCGTCGCAGCCAGTGCATCAACAATCTCAAGCAGATTGGACTGGCCATGCACAACTATCACTCATCGGTTGGTGCTTTTCCGCTCGGCAATGCCCGCGCTTTTGAAGCTCCCGGTGTAGTTACTGACTGGGGTACATTCTCGGCCCATTCCATGATGCTGCCTTACATGGAACAGACCCAGATTTACAACGCTGCCAACTTCAGCTGGAACATCTGGTATGGCACTGGTGCCCCGATTAACGCCACTGTCTGGAACATGAAAGCTGCTGTTTTCCTTTGTCCTTCAGATGGCAACGCCGGTAAAGATCACCTGAACAGCTATCACGGCTCGTTCGGCACGACAACCGACCCATGGCGGACTCAAACAAACGGCATCTTCGCGCCCCGTTTCACAGCCTATAACATTGGCGACGTGACCGACGGCACATCTAACACGATTGCTTTTGTGGAAGCCCTCACCGGCGACTTCAACCGCTTCGACAACCCTCGCCGTAACATGGCTTCCGGTGTTGGTGTTCCAACAAACTTCATGCAGTTTGACGTTCGTAGCCAGCCGGCTGCCCTGCGTCAGGGCATCCAGCAGTGCACCACGGCCATTCAGCGTACGCCTGGCAGTAATTCTAATCGCGGTTATCGCTGGCAGACCGGATCACCAGGCCTCAGCCTCATGAACCTGGTACTCACGCCCATGTCAGGTAATGCTCCATTCGGCGCTTGCCGTATGGACTGCTCAGCGGGCTGTGGTTCAGACTTCGGTCACCTGTTCGGCTCATCGTCAAACCACCCGGGTGGTGTAAACGCCCTGATGACCGACGGATCAGTGAAGTTTATGAAGGCCTCTATCTCTGAGCAGACCTGGTGGGCCCTGGCCACCCGCGATGGCGGCGAAGTGGTTTCTTCCGACTCCTATTGATCAAACTTGTGAATTCAGCCACTACCATGGCTGGTTCGCCAATCAGAAACCCCCTGTTTCGACAGGGGGTTTTTTTTATGACTCATCACCACTTATTTGCTTCAAATCATGATAAATCCAGAGATTTAATGTTATATACTTGAAGAGGCTTCTGGATGATCAATCTCAAGCGGCAACAGAACAGTGATGCACAACAGGCAAAAAAAGAATTTAAAGCCGTTTTTTGATTTCATGGAATTACGTTTAACTCCCAGTTCAACGTCGAATTTTTTTTACTCGGGAGGTTCAGTACAGTTCATCATAAACTATAAGCAAAAAAGAGTTTATGCAAATGAATCAACACTCGGGAATCGTATCGGTGAAGGCAAGACTAAAACCACTCCGCCGGGCTTGAAAGCCTCACCCAGCCCACTGAATTCATCCAATACCCCCGGGCTGGAAACCGGTTCATCAAACCCAACCATTTATCGCAACATTGTTTACTTGAATGATGGCCAGAGAAAAGAGAAACTTGATGTTTATCTGCCATCAACTCCCGCCCCAACTGGCGGTTATCCCGTGGTTCTCTCAATTCATGGTGGTGGGTGGTATAGAAACAGCAAGGAGCATTTCATACCAGCAGTGCTGCCAATGACAAATTCCGGATTCGCCGTTGTCGCGGTGAATTATGAATTATCTACGGCCAGAAAACCATCATGGCCAGTGGCTCTCTCTGACCTGTGGCAGGCGCAGGGTTGGATCAATCGACAATCTGTCACATATCAGCTGAACCCACAGAAAATTGCAGCCATAGGCACTTCAGCCGGTGGAAACCTGGCCATGATGTTGGCAACGGGCTTTCAGCCTTCAAACCCGTCAACCGGACGTCAACTGCAAGGCAACCCGATTTCGAATCAGAAATTGCCGAAAATAAATGCTGCTGTCAGCTTTTTCGGGCCGACAGAACTCGCCAGTTGTGCTAATGAAAGCCGCAAGGGTGCGGGTCGAGCCATAGCACGTTTTCTGGGTGGGTCGTCAATTGATTATCCTCAACGTTACAAAAATGCTTCTCCCATAAATCATGTTTCAAAGACAACATCACCAATCATGATGATTCACGGCACATCCGACGATGTAATTCCCGTGAACCAATCAGAAAAAATGGCTGATGCTCTTGCCAGTGCTGGTGTCTTTTTCAAGTTAATCAAAGTTGCCGGTGGAACCCATTCAAATATAGGTAGTAACTTGGTTTATATGAATAAAAGCTACGAGTCTGAAATTGTGAGCTTCCTCAGAAAAGCCATGAATCTGGACTGATTGGTATGGCCCAACACTTGAAAATCCTATCAATTTGGCAGAATAGGATAATTGCGGTATATTTAGATGATCACTAAGAGATTTGGCTGGGTTAGTCGCACATGAGATCCTGGCAGGTTCAAAAAGCGGCAAAATAGAAATCGAACAGCCGCTGAGAAAAACTTCAGATGCACCGCGAGCATGATCCGCACGAATTCACGCAGTGGACGAGCCAGCTCTTCCCCACCGGCCCCGCTGCGCCTTTTGATTCACCGGGTTCTGCCGCCAAACCACCTGAAAATCCGGCTGCTGCCGATCACCACGATCATCATCATCACGATGAAGGCGACCCGGCTGACCTGGCCGCTGAAGCCGCTCGCCGCCGCGCATTTCAAACGTGGCTGACGAAAATCATCGGCCTGCTGTTGGCTGCCGAGCTGGCCATTTGGCTCAGTGGCACATCCTACCAATTTCAGGGCTGGTATTCGCCGGCTCGCTGGGCCGCGATCGTTGGCACTCTGTGGAGTTGCCACGGCGTTCTTGAAAATCTGTTGCATGGGCACATCGGGGCCGACCTTGCCTTGGCCCAGGCCGCGCTTGCGGCTCTTTTTCTGCGTGAAGATTTCGTTGCGGCTGAAGTTATCTTCATCTCGCTGGTGGGCGAATGGCTTGAGGATGTTGCCTATCGTCGGGCCCGCCAGGCCATTGGCGAACTGGTCGAGAAAGCCCCCCGCACGGCCCGCGTGCTGCGCGATGGCACCTGGCAGGAAATACCCGCCGGCAGTGTGGCGGTGGGCGAAACCGTGGCCATTGAAGCGGGCGAGATGGTGCCCGTCGATGGGCTGGTTCGGCAGGGGCGGTCGAGTGTCGATGCCTCCTCTCTCACTGGCGAAAGCATTCCGGTGGACATTCTGCCCGGCTCGTGCGTGGCCTGCGGGCAGATCAACCAGTTTGGCCGGCTTGAAGTCGAAGCCCAGCGCGTGGGCATGAACTCGACTCTGGGGCAGGTCGTCACGCTGATGACCAAAGCCCAGGCCCGGAAGTCGAAAATCCAGCGCACCGCTGATCGATATGCCCGCTATTTCCTTCCCGCCGTTGAGATCGCCGCCGGCCTGACCCTGCTGGCCGGGCTTGTGATGGGCTGGCCCGATAAATGGCTGCGAGCCGTGGCCGTGCTGGTGGTGGCCTGCCCCTGCCCGCTGGTGCTGGCCACGCCTGCCACCATTTTAGCCGCGTGGGCTGTGCTGGCCAGGCGCGGCGTGATGGTCAAAAGCGGTGCCGCCATTGAGCAGCTTGCCCTGTGCGATACGCTGGCTTTCGACAAAACCGGCACGCTCACCATCGGTCAGCCTGATCTTGTTCGCTTTGATCTTTCGCCCGAAGCCACATCTACTGCCGATATTCCAGACCTTTCAGCTGAGTTGGTTGCATCCATCGTCACGGCCGTAGAAGCCTCAAACCCGCACCCGCTGGCCGGGGCCGTGGTGCGCGGGCTTGAATCGCAATCGCTCCAAAAACCAATCCTGCTTGAATCAACCACTTTTCCTGGCGCAGGCATTTCAGGCATGGTTCGCCTGAGTGAAAATGATGAGCCTCTCAGCGTGCTTGTCGGCAACATGCGGCTGATGCAGGAAAATCAGATTGCGCTGGAAGATTCGTCGAATGCCTTTCTGGCAGAGTGCGACACCGGTGGCGAAACGCCCCTGCTGGTGGCAATCGGTGGCCGGTTGGTGGCCCACATAGCCCTGGCTGATCAAGTGCGACCCGAAGCGCACGACATGGTGCACGACCTGAAGCATCTTGGCTTCAGTGAAACGGCGATCCTCACCGGCGATCGCCCTGGCGCGGCGGGCCGCATTGGTCGCAAGGTGCACATCAAGAATGTGATCAGCGAACTGACACCGACGCAGAAAGCCGCCTGGATTCAGGAAAGGCATGTGGCCGGGCGATATGTGGCCATGGTGGGCGACGGCATTAACGACGCCCCTGCCCTGGCCGTGGCCCGCGTGGGCCTGGCTGTTTCAAAGGTCGGGGCCAATCTTGCCACCGAAGCCGGCGACATCATCCTGATGCACGACCCGCTGCGGTCACTGGTCAGGGCTCGTGAAGTATCGCAGGCCGCCCTGAAAATCCTGAAGCAGAATATTTTTCTCTTTGCCTTTGGCCTGAATGGGCTGGCCGTGCTGCTGGCAGGGCTGGGCATACTCAGCCCACTGGCGGCGGCGGTGTTTCACCAGATCGGCTCGCTGGCCGTTTTGTGTAACGCTTTGCGGCTTCTGGCTTTTGACGAATTGAAATTCGAGGCCCTCTCGCACCGGGGCGAGGCCCTGCTCCATCAGTTTGATCATCTTGTGGGCAGGGCGGCTGGCTCGGCCTGGGCCGCCGTACCGTCGCGCCGCACACTGCTTGTCATTGCCGCAGTACTTCTGCCAGCCTACTACCTTGGTTCGGGCATCAAGATGGTGCGCTACGACGAAGTGCTGGTGCGATTTCGCCCGTCAGGATCGGCTGAAACCATTGGCCCGGGGCTTTATCTCGGCCGCCCCTGGCCCTTTGAGGAAGTGCATCGCCTGCGACCCGCCGCCTGGTGGTCGGCATCGCTGGATGCACCAGGCAATGTTATTGAAACAGCAGCCGGCAGGCCCGGCGCCTGGTCGCCTGCCAAAAGCACGGAAGAGACCACCGATTCGCTCTGGCTCACGGGTGATGGCCAGCTTTTACAGGTTGAAGGTGTGATTCAGGCCCGGCCCGACCCTTCCACCGAAAATCTCGCCCGCCTGGTGCGTGATTCAGCCGACCCGCCTGCACAGATCAGTGCTGAAGTTCACCAGCAAATTCGCAGTGCCGTCGCCGGCCACACACTCGACGAACTTCTCTCTGACAATCGCAAAAAAATCATTGACGACGCCACAAAAAAAGCCTCCCAAAGGCTGGAGGCCGCGGGCCTGAAACTGGCCGGGCTTTCCATTGGCATCACCCGCGTGCAGCCGCCCAAGCCGGTGCTTGATGCCTTTCGCGACTCGGCCCGTGCCCAGCGCGAGGCTGAAACGCTTCAGCTTAAAACCGAATCAAGTATCGCCACCGCCAAATCAGCCAACGACTCGGCCATCAGCCAGCTTGGCCGCGACGCACTGACAAATACAAAAGTTATCAGGCAGAAGGCTGAGACTTCCGCCGCCGGCTTTCGCTCGCTGCTGGCCGCCCGCCGGGGCTGGCCGAACCTCACCGACCACCGCATTTTCTGGTCGGGCCTTGAAACGATACTAACCGATCGCCCGAAAATCATGCTTGATGTGCCACCCGGCGACCTTTACGGCACCAATTCGGCCAAACGCCACCTTATTTTACCGGATTCTCCGCTGCCCCTCGGCCCGATTGCAGCACCCGGGCCGCCATTGCCTCCGCAAAATTCACCTGAATCTCTACCCGCGACAAATTCCGGGAAGGCTAGACCATGACACGAAAAGCCATCGCCCGAACGACACTTTTTGTGGTGCTTTTATTGACACTCTCACGTTCGGCATTTGTCTGCCACGAGAGTCAGTCGGCCATTGTCACTCAGTTCGGAAAAATTGTGCGAACCGTCGGCACTGAGGCCGGGCAGAAGGGCCTTTCGCTGAAATGGCCCTGGCAGGGCGTGGTCAAAATCGACCGGCGGGCCCAGATTGCAGAACTTGGCCCGAGGGATCTCCTCACATCCGACAAAAAAAATCTCCAGATGAGTTTTTCAGTTGTCTGGCGCGTGGTTGACCCGAAAATATTTGTCGAATCAGGCAATGAAATCAATACAGCCGCCGCCAGAGTGGCCGAACGGGCCGGGGCGGAATCGGCCAACGTGCTTTCCAGGCACGACCTGAAAACCCTGGTCTCGACCGACCAGAACCGCCCAGGGCTTGAAAAGATAAGCGGCGAAATTGCCGACGCCCTCAATGCGTCAATTAAATCGGCATTCGGTGTTGAGGCTACGGCCGTCATGGTCAGGCAATTGGCATATCCCACTGAAATTCGCCCGGCCATTTTCGACCAGATCAGGGCCGAGCGTGCCCAGGTGGCCAGCCGCATCAGGGCCGAAGCCAAATCCAAGACTGATCAATTGCTGGCCGAAGCCAAACGAGAGCGTGAAATCGCCCTTTCCAAGGCCAGGGCCGAGGCCGATTCGACGGTTGCCAAAGCGGAAGCCGAGGCCATCGGCATTCTGAACGAAGCCCATTCGCAGGACCCACGGCTTTATGAGCTGGTGCGCATGCTTGACACTTATAAAACCCTGGCCGACCCCAGGACAACCGTCATCCTGAGCAGCGGCAGCCCGCTGTGGAAGATGCTTTGGCAGGGCCCTTCGGTTGATTTCGCCAAAGATTCGCCCCCGGTGCCCGATGTCGGCCCCGCCCCTGAGCCTATTGCCCCATCGCCACTGGCCCCCCGCCCCGAAGCCGGAAAGGCACCCAAATGAGCCGCCTGCGAAGCAGAAAACACCTGCTGGCCCGGGCTATGCTGATTTTCGGGCTGGCCGCACTGCTTTTTATGTGTGTTCAGAAGGTGCCCACAGGCCAACGGGGCGTTTATCTGGTGCTGGGCCGCATTCGCCCCGAGCCATTTCTGCCGGGCCTGCACTTCACCCTGCCATGGCCTATCGCCGAAGTCCGGCTGATTCCGTTCGATACCGTTCGCCAGATTCAGGTCGGTGCTGATTCCACTTCCGTTTTCGCCAGCCAGTCGATTGAATACCTCACGGGCGATGAGAACCTGCTTGAAGCCGAAATTCGCGTTGATTACCGCATCACCGACCCCGCCGAGATCGCCCGCAATGGGCTTGATCGAACCGATGCCAGCCTGATGAGGCTGTGCGAGACAGCCCTGGTTGAAACGCTGGCCGCTGCACCTGTTTCGCAGGCCCTTGGCCCGCAACGTGGCGAACTGGCTGCCCGGCTTGCTGCTGCGATCCAGTCGCTCGCCGATCGCCTTGGCCTGGGCGTGCAGATTGTCTCGGCCACCTGGCTCACTCTCACACCGCCGCCCGAAGTCAGGCCCGACTTCGAAGCCGCCCAGGCCGCCGCCAGCGAAGCCGCCAAGGCTGAAGCCCGCACCAGGGCCGAAGCCGAGGAGATTCGCCAGGCATCAATCAGCACCGCCGCCGAAATGGTCAATCAGGCCAGGTCCCAGGCGTCTTCACGCACGGCATCAGCCGGGTCTGAAGCACAGCGATTTCGCATGCTGAGGCAGCAGGCCAGCCGTACGGGGCTGATGCTCACGGCCAAAGAACTTTGGCTGAAAAGAGTTTCAGAAATTCTGCCGGCTTTGCGAGGCCGAACGGTCCTGGCGACCGATCAGCCGGTGGACTTGACGATCATTCGCAACCAGCCCGGCACTGAACCACTGGCTCGGCCATAACTTACGATCGATCATCACTCTGGTTCCGCTCTTCCCTCCAGCGGCGCAGGTGTGGCAGTTCAATATCAAATAAATCCAGGGCCCGGGCGGCAGACTGGGTGAGCATGTCGTCAATCGAGGTCGGTGCCGAATAAAAGGCTGGCACAGGTGGCATGACCATCGCTCCGGCTTCGGTCACGCTCACCATATTTCGCAGATGAATCAGGTTCAGCGGCGTTTCGCGAACCATCAGCACCAGCCGCCGCCTTTCTTTCAGCACCACATCGGCCGCCCGGCTCATCAGGCTGGCGGTCACGCCGTTGGCAATTTCGGCCAGGGTCTTCACCGAGCAAGGGGCGATCAGCATGCCCATCGTGCGAAAAGACCCGCTGGAGATGCTGGCTGCCACATCGCCGGCCGGGTGCACCACACGTGCCAGTTTCTTGATTGAATCAGCGGTGTGTGCAGATTCCAGCGAGCGGGTCAGCTCAGCCGCCTTCGACAAAATCAGGTGCGTTTCAATTTCGGTTTCAGCGAGCAGTTCCAGCACGCGCACGCCGAGGTCAATGCCCGAGGCACCGCTGATTCCAACAATAAGCCGCTTTGGCTGATTCATGACAAGCCCCATGCTGAAGTGTATTGCACCACCGTAGATATTCTCTGCACAAAGGCTTGAAAAAAAGGGATCCACATTAAACGATTTATGGCTGATTCAGAATAATCCATTAGCTGTGATCGTTCACATGTCATTTTCTCGCTTTTTTACATAGCGAAATACGACGAAACTGCTATGATTCGTTATAGACATATTGTCTGGTTTAACAACCCGATCGTACAAAAATCAGTGGAGAATCTCAGCCCATGCTCGTCCGCAAACTCGTCTGCGAATTCATCGGCACCTTTTTTCTCGTGCTCACCATCGGCTGCACCGTCACTGGGCAGGTTAATGCCGGGGCCATGGCACCGCTGGCCATTGGCAGCGTGCTGATGGTCATGGTTTATGCCGGCGGTCATCTTTCGGGTGCTCATTACAATCCGGCCGTCACTTTGGCTCTGGCCATCCGCGGTCGCCACTCAAAGGCCGAAGTTGTGCCCTATTGGGTGGCCCAGGTTATCGGTGCCGGCGCAGCGGCGGCGATTGTGAAGACGCTCACCGGTGGTGGCTCAGCCGGTGCCCCAGCGAATATTGCCAACGCGGGTATCGTTGAGTTCCTCTATACCTTTGCCCTTGCTTATGTTGTGCTGAATGTGGCCACAGCCAAAGGCACGGCCGGTAATTCGTTCTATGGCCTGGCGATCGGCTTCACCGTTCTGGCAGGTGCTTATTCAGTCGGTAGCATCTCGGGTGGAGCCTTCAACCCCGCCGTGGCCATTGGTGCCGGGCTTTTTGGGGCCATTCACCTGCCATCGATCTGGCTGCACATTGTGGCCGATCTGGCCGGCGGTGCTGCGGCTGGTGCCGTCTTCAAATTCCTGAACCCCGACGATAAATAATTTCTCAGCCAGGGTTTACTACACAAAATTCAAGAAGGCGGTCGCCCCCAGGCGATCGTCTTCTTTTTTTCTTTCACCGTGTTTGAGAATCTGGTAAAAAAAGGTTGGTTGTACCGATTGATCAATCATGGGAAGATAACTTCACCGAATTCATCACGAGTTTTGGTCGAGGCTCGTCCGAAATAATGATCTGGATGGTAAGGGACTAGCGCTCACGGCCCCTTTGGCGTCATGGCTGGCGTCGCCTGTGATTGATCACCACGGGCAGGGCTGAAAAATGGATGGTTCTTCGCGGGCGATTGCGGCAACACGGATGAAACGTGTCAAATGGCCCGGCTGAGGTAATCATCTTATGAATTTCACTGAAATTGATCGCCAACGGTCATTTCAATTTCTCAAAAAGTTTCTCCCCACCGCTCTTGCCGTTTGTATTTATCTCCCTGCTGCAAATGGTCTTGAAAACAAACCTATCGAATCCACTCTTAACTGGCTGGGCGATTATGGTCAGGCCCTGAAGACTGCTGTTGACCGCCAACGTCCTGTCTGGCTGCAATTCACCGGCCCCTGGTGCCCCAATTGCCACCGGATGGACAAGGAATCGTTCAAAAACCCCAAGATTGTCGAACATCTCAGCAAACTCTTTATCCCTGCCAAAATCTCGTGTGAAAACGACGCCGAACTGGCTCTGAGCTTTGGCTTTACGCAACTTCCGGCGACGGTACTGATCAGCCCCGACGGCAAAATTCTCGCCAGGCACGAAGGCTATGCCGATCCTGAGACCCTGGCCCGCATTTCAAACCAGGCTGGCGTGGCCATGAACGAAAAGCTACAAGAAAAGCTGGAAGTCGTTTCAGAAAAAGCACTTCTGGCGAATAAAACGGTTGAAAAAGCGGCTGAAGATCATGCCCGGCACGATCACCCGTCTGAAGTTCTTGCCGAATCAAAACTAAAAAAAGAGACTGGGGCAGCAGAGAATCTGCCCGCTCCTGAGGCCGATGTTAAAGCAGATGGCACGCTGGTGGCTGAAAACAAGTCCGCCCCCGAACGCCCCATGGAGCCGCTGGGTGCCAAATGCCCAGTCACATTGCTCGACGACAAGCTGGAAATGCTCACCAACAAGAGTATTACGGCAACTTATGCCGGCCAGCGATATTATTTCGCCAGCGACGAGGCCCGAAGCCGATTTTCGCAGAACCCCGAGCGATACATTCCGGCCCGGGGCGGCGAATGCGTTGTCAGCTTTGTTCAGGATCGCAATGAAAAAGCTGGTTCAGCCGAATTTCCGGTAATCTACGACGACCGGATTTTCCTTTGTGCCACTGAAAAGGATCGTGGCAGCTTCATGCAAAACCCAGCCCAGTTTGCTGACAAAGATGTTCGTCTGGCTGGCCTTTGCCCGCACTGCATGGCCGCCAAGAACTCGGAAAGCCGGGGCTCGAACCTGTTTCAGATCCGCTTCGGTGGCAGCCGCTACCTGTTTCCCGACCGTGCCCACATGGAAGCCTTTCTCAAATCACCACTTAAATACCTGAGATGATAAGGGATAAGGGCGATTAACAATCACACATGACCGGGGCTTGCCCCGGCTTCTTGTTTTTCAGTCGAGGCCGGGTTCGGGCCAGCCGCCGCAGTTGATTCAGCCGAGTCGAGACGCTTTTTCTTCCTGGGTTCGGGCGGAGCATGTTTCCACCGACGATGGAGCCAGAGATATTGCGTCGGGTCGATCTTCACAATCTCTTCCAGCCCGGCCATCATGCGTCTGGTGAGCATTTTCACGGCATCGGGACCGGTCGGAAACTCTTCTGGCATAATCACATCAGATATATGCACGTCATATCCAAACCGATTGGGGTGCGTGCGCCGGGCGGCCCCCACCACAATCACGGCCTCGTGCTGTATCGCCATCAGGGCCATGGCTTTATGAGTTGATGCCGGTCGGCCGAAAAAGTCCACAAAAAGCCCCCTGGGCCCAGCATCCTGATCGCCCACCGTGCACAGAAGGCCTTGCTGCTTAAGCACTTCCTCCATCTGGTCGAAGCCACCCTTTTTGGGAATCATCTTCTGCCCGGTGTGCTCACGAAACTGCCGCAACCATCGATCGAGATAAACATTATCAAGTACCCGATAAACTGAATATGGCGAAAAGTTATACACACCAAAGAGATAACCTGCCATTTCCCAATTGCCGTAATGGCCTGTGACAATCATGACCGGGCGACGATCAAGCATCGCCCTTAAAACAGGCTCGTGCCCCTTCAGCCTTATGTACTTGCGCCAGGTCGTCAGGCTGAGCTTATAGGGAATATGGGCGATCTCAATGATCATGCTGATAAAGTGCCGATACACACCGCGCACAATCTGGTCGCGTTCGGCATCGGTCAACGAGTCGGCAAAAGCAATTTTCAGATTATTCAGTGCCACCACCCGGTGGCGTTTATCCACCTTATAGGCCACCCAGGCAATCACCGCGGAAAGGCGATAACCAAGCCATAAAGGTGTCCACTGCAGAAGAGTTACGAGGCTTCGAACGGCCAGATATTGAATATAATCGACTTTGGAGTTGCGTGGCCGGGCCATAAAAGGGTCACTCCATTGACCTCGTAACATCCCTGCGAGTGCAGATGATATTGCTATCAGGGCTGCAACCGGCCTGAATCGACCGGTTGCTTAATGATTTTGACGATCGTACAGATCATGACGCTGATCGTCAACCCTCTCAGAGCGGAAGTTTTATTGTCCGTCCCGTCATGGCCGACTCATAAATTCCCCGGATGATCTCAACCGCTCGCCGCCCTTCCCGACCATCGACTTTCGCAGGTCTTTGCTGCTCAATGGCTTCCAGAAAATCAGCCAATTGGTCGCGGTGCCCTGCATGCGATATTCCACGCGGGTCGCTCGCACCTGAATTTCCAGCAGATCGGCCCTGAATTTCGGCGGCGATACGCTTATCGTCATCGGTCTCGGTCCGAAAATTCCAGAGGGTGATGTCGTCCTGCTCAACCCGGGCCGAGCCATCCGCACCATGAATCTCGGTTCGTTTCAGCAGACCGGGGTAGGCACTTGTGGCCGCCTCAATCACGCCAAGGGCACCATTCTTGAACCGAAGTGCCGCCACAGCCGTATCTTCCACCTCGATTCGGTCGTGGGCCAACGTGGCCGTCAGGGCGGTGATCTCAGCCACGTCGCCCATCAGCCAGGTCAGCAGGTCCACATTATGAATCGCCTGGTTCATCAGGGCGCCGCCACC
>JBEITT010000143.1:0-9534 GCA_040374745.1 Planctomycetaceae bacterium
AAAAAACGCCCGAAGAAGCCGGAATCTGACGAAAAACAGCAGGAATAATGCAATTACGATTGCATTTGCATTTCGATTCAATTTAAATTCTTAATCAACAATTCCCCCGGGGAAGCTGCTGGCATGGGCCATGGCTTCACCCTGGGGGAAAGTCTGTTTGAGCTGATAATCTATGCATCGCCCCATGATGGTTATGCTGAATAATGATTAAGGGATGGGCAAGGCCGAGATTAGGTGGCTGGTGAAGTGGGCGATTTTATCGGAAGCGATAATCGCCGATTCGCGAAGTTTCAGCAGGTCTTTGACGGCGGAGGGCCGCGACCAGAGAGCGCCGATGGTGGCGCCAAGGCGAAAGGCTCCGGTGGGGCCGGTGATGGTGAGAACCTCGGGCGGAAGTTCGGTGTTGGCGGTGTCGGTAATGACGCGAAGGCCGACCCAGCGAAGGTTTATTTCGCGGCAGAGATCGGCCACGGCATAGCTCTCCATATCGACGACAACTCCGCCGGATTTTTCACGCCATTCGGCTTTCTCCGACGATTTTCTCAGAATTTCGTCAACGGTCAGAAGTCTTCCGGTGGCAATGCCTTGCGGCAGAAGTTCAGGCCTGATGGGGACAGGAATGACTGATCCGGATGGATCGACAACTTCGGTAGGCAGAACCACGTCGGAAAGGCCAAGGGCCGGGTCAAGCCCGCCTGCGAATCCCGGATGAATCAGCCAGTAGGGGCGGTGGCCAAAAATGAGATGTTCAGCGGCCCGGCGGGCCCTGGTTCGGCCCATTCCGCTGTGAATGACGGCAACAATTCGCCCCTGATATTCGCCTTCAAGCACCGTAAGGCCCTGTGGCGACTTAAACTTGCGAACCTTGTTGAGCTTGTCGATCAGGTCGCCGGTTTCAATCGGCAGTGCGGCGATGATGCCGATGTCGGCCCGGTGGGGCGGCGGTGCGATCATGCGCGAACGACCGCCGGAATCAGCTGTTTCCGATCGGTCGTTCATGAGCGTTTCCCAGGCCTTTTCCGTGCTGACAGATCAAAGGAACTGCCAGGCGATCATCTTGAAGGTGTCGCCCAGCTTGTTATTCACGCCAACGGCGGCAGCCACTTCATAACCCACGTGCGACATGCAGTTTTCGCAGCGTGGGTCTTTGCCATAGCCGTAATTGTCCCAATTGGTGTTATTCAGCAGATCATTATAGCTTTTATGATGAATATCGGTAATCAGGTAGCAGGGGCCTTTCCAGCCACCGATGTTGCGGGTGGGGCTGGCCCAGGCTGTGCACGACATTTCACGCTTGCCCTGCAGGAATTCAAGATAGATGGGCGAGGTGTTGAAGCGATACTTCTTGAACATCGCCTCAGCCTGCTTGAACTTGGTGCGAATCATCTCGCGGTTCAGGAAGATGTCACGCACTTCAACGGCCGAATACTCATAGCCGGGGGCAATCATGAAGCCGTCAACACCCAGGCTGGTGAGATGGGCGAAGAGCTGATCCAGCTCGTTCATATCGGTTTCAGTGAAAACGGTGGTATTCGAGCAGACCATGAAGCCCTGCTCCTTGGCACACTTGATGCCGTCGATAGCTTCGTCGAAGACGCCTTCCCGCTCAACGGCGATGTCGTGGCTCTGGCGAAGGCCGTCGAGGTGCACGTTCCAGAAGAAGCGATTGGAAGGCTTGAATTCGCCGATCTTCTTGCGGATGAACATGCCATTGGTGCAGAGATAGACGACCTTGCCACGTTCGAGGATTTTGGCCGTCAGCTCGCCGATGCCCGGATAGATCAGGGGGCTCGCCGCCACAGATGGAAACGACCGGGGCCCCACATTCGTCAACGGCGTCAAGGCATTCCTGAATGGAAAGTCGCTGCTTGATGTGCGTGTCATATTCCCGGATCCGGCCGCAGCCGGTGCAGGTCAGGTTGCAGGCGTGCAGCGGCTCAAGCATCAGCACCATCGGGTATTTCTTGGCACCCGAGAGCTTTTTGCGTGCTACGTAGGAACCGATTCGCATCGACATGGAAAGTGGAAATCGCATGATGGCTCGCTTGTTTCTGATGAATCCGGAATGCCTTGCTTGAGTATCTGTCAAAGCCTGAACAACTCAGGACCGGGGAACGGAAGAGGGGCGGTTGGAAGTTGGAGAAAAGGCCTTTGCCGCAAAACGATAGCGGCCAAGGGCCATGGCCGGGAAATAGGCTCGATAATAGTGATATTTCAGGTAAAAGACCTTGGGGAAACCAGTGCCGGTGTAAACCGGTTCGTCCCAGGCACCATCGGCCGCCTGGTTTTCCAGCAGCCAGGCAATGCCGCGGCGGGCCGAATCACTTTCGGTTTCGCCAGAGGCAATCAGCCCCAGCAGGGCCCAGGCTGTCTGCGAGGCCGTCGCCACCCCCTGCCCTTTCAGCGAAGGGTCGTCGTAGCTGGCACACGATTCGCCCCAGCCGCCGGATGGTTGCTGCACGCCCTTAAGCCAGGCCACCGCCCGCAAAACACGGGGGTCAGTCATGTCAAAGCCAATGGCTGCCAGGCCCTGCAGGGCCTGCCACGTTCCATAAATGTAGTTGACACCCCAGCGGCCAAACCAGCAG
This sequence comes from Planctomycetaceae bacterium, assembly GCA_040374745.1. Classification (GTDB taxonomy): domain Bacteria; phylum Planctomycetota; class Planctomycetia; order Isosphaerales; family Isosphaeraceae; genus QWQI01. Next base: position 2,589 of record JBEITT010000143.1, read on the forward strand.
CCCTCAGGCTCCTGATTCTTCCAGAGATAGTCAAGTGCTCGGCGGATGGCCGGGTGATCCTGCCTGAAACCAAGCACGCCCAGCAGTTCGACAATCCTCAGAGTGATGTCTACGCAGCTCGGGTCGAGCATGGCATTATGATCAGCAAAGGGCACCTGCGTCAGCACTTCGTTATTGATATCAATATCAAAGGCGGCCCAGCCGCCGTCGCTGTTCTGCATGCCCAGAAGCCAGGCCACCGCCCGGCGGGTGACTGCGGCTGTCTCGTCTGTGTCGTTTGTCGAACCCCGCTGAAGGGCCAGAAGCACCATAGCGGTGTCGTCCACATCAGCATAGAACTGATTGGCATACTGAAAATGCCAGCCGGTGGGCTCAAGATGGCCTGGGCCGCGAAATTGCCAGTCGCCCTTGATGCGAATCTCTTTATCCAGCAGCCAGCGGCAGCCCTGACTAATGGCAGAGTCTTCGCCCGAAACCCCAGCGTCGGCAAGCCCCAGCGTGGCAATGGCCGTATCCCACACCGGTGAGAAACAGGGCTGAATGCGAATCGTGCCATTTTCTTCGATCAGAAGCTCGTCCAGCTTCTGCAGGGCCCACTGCTGCAGGACATGATCATCAGCATAGCCCAGGGCTTTCAGGGCGATGACGGTGTAAACCATGGGCGGGAAGATGGCCCCGAAGCCGTCGGAATTTTCCAGATGCTCAAGCATGAACCGCTTGTTGGCGGCCACAGCACGGCCCCGAATGAATCGTGGGGCGACTTTTTCGTAGAGCTTCAGACCTTTGTCAGCGAAGTAGAAAAACCGCTTCCAGCTCAGGCCACGGGGGCCAAGGTCAGGTGTCGAAGCCACGCCTGGCACGAAAAGCTCGGCAATCCCTTCTGCACCTGTCAAAGGCCGGCAGGGCTTCAGGGCCGACATGATCGAAAGGGCCACCACCATGTCGCGTGTCCAGGCCGACATTGCCCAGATCGAAAATGGCAGCTTTTTGGGAAAATAGATCATCTCGGGCGGCACGCTGGGCGTATCGCTGTAGGGAATCTGCCCCAGCAGGGCCAGATAGAAGCGGGTGAAGCTGTTGGACTTCATCGCCCCGCCCTTCGAGAGAATCAGTTCGCGGGCCTGCACCATGCGGGGGTCGTCGGTCGAAAGGCCTGTCAGCTTCAGGGCGTAATAGGCTTTGACAGTTGCCGAAAGCTCGGTCGGCCCGCCGGGGTAAATCGCCCAGCCGCCCTCGGCGTTCTGCAGGGTCAGCATGTAGCGGGCGGCCTTCTGACAAACGATCGACCTGTGCCGGCCCATATAGGCCATCAGCAGAATGTATTCCGACTCCAGGATCGTGTCGCCTTCCAGCTCGGCACACCAGTGGCCGTCGGGCCGCTGCTCGGCTTTCAGCCAGCGGGTAATCGCGGCAATCGAACGGTCCAGCCTGTCGGCGGCCGCTTCAGGCAAAACGCTTCCCTGAATGTCGTGCGAGAGTTCGGCGGTTGCGGAAGTCATGCCTGTTTCGCCCTGAATCTGGTCACTCTCGTGAGGACTCGCCGCCGGGCCTGGCATCCGCCAGAATGCGACTTCTCACGTCCATGTTTTTGTCTGCCCAAGGGTTGTATCACTTTGAAAAGCAATTCTCAAGACCGGTTCCGACAATTTGCCGGAAAATATCAATTTTGCGGGATAAAATGGGCAAACTTTGACGCTCATATGCCCCCGACTGCCGGTTATCAGCATGGCTCACTGCGTGCTCACCGGCTCAATTTTCATTCGGTTAAAGACTCGCACAACACTCATGAATGATTCATAAGGTGCTACGGTTGATAGACTTGAATCGCCCAGCTTGATGTGCGTGGCGTCAACTTCGCTCTGGCGGAAGGTGGCATCAACGGCGACCCAGCGGCGGTTGACATAGACCTCGTTCCACATGTGGAAGCCAAAGCCGCCCAGGCTATCGACATAAACCAGGCCCACCGCAGTTCGGGCGGGAATGCCTGCGGCGCGACACATGGCGGCCAGCAGAACGCTGTGCTCGGTGCAGTCGCCCGAGAGTGTTCTGACGACTGTCGATGCCGGGGCGAAGGCCACCTCAAAGTTTTTGCGGCGAAGGTTGCGCGAGACCCAGTTATTAATGGCCACCACCTTTTCCCAGGGGTCGTTTATGCCTCGGGTGGCGGTGCGGGTCACGTCCTGAATGCGGGTGTCGTCGGCATTGACAAGTGCCGAAGCGGCCATATATTCATCGGCCACCTTCTCAGGGCCTTCAGGGCCCGACTGCCTGTCCTGCGTGGTTATGGCAAGCGTGCCGGTCTTGCCGTCGGCTGCCGGCACAAGCTGTTGACGAATGTCGTCGGGAATGACATCCTTCAGCGTCAGGTCAGCCGATGATAGCTGATAGGTGGCGGACCGAACGGTCTCGCTGCTTTTGATCTTGGTGTCGGTCTTGATGATCGAGGTGGCCAGCAGGTCAAGCCGTTCGGCGATAACCGGGGCTTCGGCACTTTCGCGGGTGGTGCGGTAAGTGACATAGCCGCCAAAGGCATCTGTAAAAGACTTGAGGATCTGCCCGCCCTCGTCGGCCCAGTAGGTGGTGTCAAGCTCGGGGATGCGCTTGCCGTCAGAGCCTGTCACCTGCGAATCAACCCGCATCAGGTCGCGCTTCACGCCGCCGCCCAGCTCCACCGGCTCGGTCCTTCGCACCATCAGCTTGATGGTGATCACCTTGTTCAGGTCGGGCACATACGACTTCAGCGTGCGTTCTTCGCCGGCTTTCACAGGGCTGCGGGCCAGGCTTTGTTCCACAGCATAGGGGCCGCGAATATCCTTGCTCCAGGCCACTTTTTCAGTTGTCGATCGCCCCTGGCCTTCCAGCGTCAGCACCAGCTGGCCTTCGTCGTTGACATCGCCCGAGGTGCGAATATCGCCGCCGCCGGTGTTGCTGCGGGTGTCAAGCCTCAGCACTTCGCCTTCAGGCGTTTCAATGGTGCCGAACCGCTGACGCACGGTGGCGGTGTCGTTGAGCCGCTTAAAAGTAAGCGTGGTGGTCACTTCCACGCGGATATAGCGTTTGCCCTTGTCTTCAAGCGGCGTGACTTTTGTCTGAATGGATCCGACTCGCTTGCCACCGATGAAGACGGCATCCCACGATTCCTGCGGGCTTGAGCTCTCCTGGCCGGTCAGGGCCGAAAGGGGTGCGATGGCCAGCAGAAGGGCCGGCAGCAAAAAGCGGCGGTTGAAAGGAATCATGGGCAGGTCGTCCCTGAACAGGCCAATGGTGCGGGCAGTGAATCTTCAATAACGCATAATATGCCCGAGACCGGGCGATTGCTCAATGCTTAATTTTCAGAATCAGCCGAATTTGCGTATTCATGGATGGCGTCGGTCAGTCGCTGGAGTTCCCGCTTATCGCCGGCTTCAATGGCGGCTTTCCAGTTGTCCCAGACGCTGCGGCCTTCTTCTGAAAGTTCGCTGAACCGGCCCAGATTAAAGCCAAGCTGAAGCCACCAGCGGCGGTCGTCGGGCCAAGTTTCGGTGTCGGCCAGCGGGCCGGCCAGTATTTCGGCCACTTTGGCGGCCATATGCCGAAAGGCTTCGTCTCGTGCTTGGTTGGCTTTTTTCATGGCTTTTTCCATGCTGTGGATCAGTCGCGCCGGGGGGCCGCCAGTTTCAGGATCAGTCGTTCCATCACGGTGCGGTCGGGCAGTTCGCTCCAGCCTTTCAGGTCTAAATCAGCCTGTAGCAGGATGGCCGGCAGGTTTCTCACACGTGTCGGCCCCAGGTGCTTGTGCTGGGCCATGGCGGCATCAAGGGCCTTGGGAAAGGTCATCATGCCGGCTTCCTTAAAGGCGGCGGTGGCCTCCATTTTATTAAACCTGAGCATGCCGGCGTGGTGCAGCTTTCGCAGGTTTGAGGCCATGGCGGCGATGAGCTTGATGGGGTGTTCGCCCGCGCCCAGCAGCGAATCAAGATATTCAAGGGCTTTGGCTGGGTGACCGGTGGCGGCCAGTTCGATCATGGTCCAGACCGATTCGACATGGCCCGAGTGAACATAGCGGGCGACATCTTCGCGCCGGATCAGGCTTTTCTTGCCGTCGTGGCAGGCGATAGAGAGTTTTTCAAGCTCGCGGTCGATCAGGCCGGTTTCGGGGCCGATGAGTTCGACCATCAGGGTGGCGGCGTCTTTTTCGATCTTGGTTTGATAAATGGCGGCCCGGCCGATGATCCAGCCGGAAAGTTCGGCCTCTTTGGGGGCACCGGCTTCGATCAGCAGGCCGATTTCGGTGTTTTTCGCCAGTGATTTGGCCAGCCGGGTGCTGGCCGGGAAGGATTTGACGCTGAGAACAAGCACACTTTCCATGGCCGGTTTTTCGGCATATTTCTCGAGTTCCGCCCGGTGGTTGCTAACGAAATCGTCGGCAGGGTCGAGCACGACCATGCGTTTGTCAGAAAAAAACGAGGGGGTGCAAAGCTCGTCGAAAACGTCGGCCAGAGAGGCTGAATCGCCCGACTTTCGTGTCAGGCCAATGCGGTCTTCGGGCTTCGGGAAAACGGCCCTGGCGATGGTGGCAATTGATTCATTTCTCAGAAAAAGGTCGTCGCCGGCTACCACACAAATGGGCCTTGGCGTGAGTAATTCCGGCTTTTTGAGGATGTCAAGCGCGAGCATTCAGGTGTTAAGCCTTCCTGGCCAATACTTTTGGCGACTAGATTGATTTTAGCAACTTCTGCCGGCCCGATGGCGGATCAAAAAAAATTTTCAGTTTTTTTCTGAACAGGGTGTCACAAAGATCTTGCCAGATCGTTTATGGGTATTGGGAAAAATCTGTCGCCACAAGTCGAAGGCGGAGAAATTACCCACCTAAAACGATTTGCCACAAATACTTGCAATGATCTCAACATGGGCATCGAAACTGATGGGGCAGTGCGGGAAGTCGAATCAGAAGCGGCGACCGGGGGCTGTTGTTATGAACAAGCTGACACTGTTTCAACATCGGGATGTGGCCATTGCATGTGCTGACGGCGAGTTAATCAGGGGGCGGCTTGACCTGCCGCCTGACGCCCTGGGCCTGGTGATTTTTGCCCATGGCAGCGGCTCAAGCCGGCACAGCCCGCGTAACCAGTTTGTCGCACGCGAATTGCAGCAGGCGGGCGTGGCAACGCTTCTAATCGACCTGCTGACAGAAGAGGAATCAGCCCGGCGGGCGAATGCCTTTGATATAAACATGCTGGCCAGCAGGTTAGCGGTTGCTTCAACCTGGGCGTCCGAACAGGAGGAAACGGCCGAATTGCCGGTGGGTTATTTTGGGGCGAGTACGGGGGCGGCGGCGGCATTGGTGGCAGCGGCCCAGAGCCCGGACAGGGTGAAAGTGGTTGTGTCTCGGGGAGGTCGGCCTGACCTGGCCGGCGAATATCTGCCGAGAGTGGAATCGCCGACACTGCTGATAGTTGGCGGGCTTGATTCAGAGGTTCTTGAACTCAACCGGCAGGCCAAAGCAAGAATGCAGGCGAAGGTTCGAATTGAGATTGTGCCGGGTGCTACGCATCTTTTTGAAGAGACCGGCACGCTTGAAAAAGCGGCAGAACTGGCGAAGAACTGGTTTCTGGCACATTTTCCCGGGGATTAATTTGGCACTGGCCGGCTTTCGTGTTATACCAGATGTGACAGGAGTAAACGATCATGGAATTCGCGGATCGTCGGCAGGCCGGCTTGAAACTGGCCCACAAATTGAAGTTACGCCAACTGGTTCGGCCCCTGGTGCTGGCCATTCCGCGGGGCGGGATGGAAGTGGGTGCTGCCTTGGCCGCCGAGTTGGGTGCCGAGCTTGACGTGGTGCTGGCCCGCAAGGTGCCTGCGCCCGACGACCCGGAGCTGGCAGCGGGTGCAGTGGGCGAAGATGGCTCGGTGGTGTGGAACGACGATGTTCTGCGGGCGAAGCACCTGACTGAAGAGCAACTGGCCGAAGCTCGCAATCGCACGCTGGCCGAGATAAAAACACGGCGGCTGAGGTATCGGTCGATCAGGCCCCGGGCCGATGTCAAAGGGCGATCGGTGATTATTACCGACGATGGCCTGGCAACCGGGGCAACGATGGTTGCCGCGATTCAGGATGTGCGATCACGCAGGCCGATTGAACTGATTGTGGCCGTGCCCGTGGCTTCGTCATCAAGCCTGAATCATGTCAAAATGCTGGCTGACTCTGTCTTTTGCCTGACGGACGACCCGAACTTCAGGGCCGTGGGCTTTTATTTCGGGGATTTTCAGCAGGTCAGCGACAGCGATGTCGAGAAGCTGCTGCGTGGCAGTTCCATGCCTGAAATCACCCGGATCCCTTCATAAATCAGGGCGATTTTTTCGCGGCATCAGTCGTCGGGGCTGGCACTGGTTTACTCAGATCAGGCTTATTATTCTGATTACTGTTATCACCTGCCAAATCAGGCTTTGCAGCATTCTGGCCAGATTGGGCCGATTCAGTGGGCCTGGTTTCCGCCGGCCCATCGGCCCTGCGAGCCCGTTCAGGGTAAACATTCAGCTGGGTGATTGCCGTGGGCGAGTTCGAAGATCTAATGCGAACCGCTTTTTTGGCAGGCTTGGCAGTGTCGATCCGGGGCGACCGGCTGCCCAGGCCAGCAACGCCATCAGAGGCAAGCCCAGCCAGGCTCGTGAGCACCAGCATGCCCGCCACACCCAGGCCCAGGGCATGGCTGGCGGCAAATTGCAGAATAGCCCAGAAGGCACCGACCCACAAAATGCCGCTGGCGATGAGCATGGGCAGGTTGTCAGAAAGCAGAGTTTCCATACGTAGGTGGCTGAAGATCTGCAAAGCGGTGAGCAGGATGGCTGCCAGAAGAACCCGGGCGGCCAGGTTCGGCACGATCGATTCGTACCATGCCCCCTGCAAAACTTCGGCAAGAAACCAGACCCCGGCCAGAATGATGATGAAGCTGACAATCATTTC
>JBEITT010000039.1:0-44788 GCA_040374745.1 Planctomycetaceae bacterium
CCGCCGATCAGCTTGATAATCATGACCTCAATTGCCGAATTCAGTCGAGCTCCTGCCCTGTCCAGCCCAGCTCAGTGGCAATACTCAGGCAGGCCCGCACATCTTCATGGGTCATGCCCACATACATGTCGCAAATGGTATCCCAGCTGTAGCCTTTTTTGACATGGTCTACAACCACTATTACGGGGATTCCCAGATTCTTCACTACCGGGCGATGAAACTCATCTTTGGCCAGATGGTCTCGCCACATCTTCTCCATTTTACGTCGCCATATCGACTTCTCGGTTGAGAGACTCTCCAGGTCGATGTTCAGATTTGGGCAGTCGTCAAACTCCACCACCGATTCGGCTGGTGACAGCGGCCGCCAGTCATTCATGTCAGACACAAAATCTTCTTCGGCAGGAACATCGGCCAAATCTCCCAGTTGTGCTATCCGGGCATTTGCCAGGGCTGTCACCACCGTTGCCACAAGAAAAGCATCCTGAAATTTCGGCGTGTCAATCATATCTTTCAGCATCGTTTCCAGCAGTTCAACCGCCTCCTGCATCACGTTACGATGCGTTCTGCCACGGTTCCGGCCACCATCGCCGCCTGTTGCCTGAATCCGCAGAACCCTGGCGTTGCCCGTAGCGATAACCTTCTCACCGGTTGCCTTGAGCCTGCAGGTTGTGGTCTTCACATTTCGCTTCTTCATGCTGCCGTCCCTTTTGGTTGAATCTCCGCCTTCCACCTCGTCAAGCTGCATCTTCCATAACTACTATCGTCGGGATACTCCTTTTTCCGGGACTCTGATTGAAAATATTTTTTTGCAGGCCACGATGCAAACGACAAAATTGAGAGAAATCACTTTCCAGGCTTTTATTGCCTGATCGCAAAGTTTTCTCTCACCATTCCATTTTGCCTGACCGGCCCTGGTTATCCCTTCCAGCACGAGTCATGACGTGCTTTCCCGCAGATTATCTGGTAAGATTTGAGTAGATGAATCGAACTGTATAAAGCCATCGGGCCCATTTCATGCCCATGACACGCCCTATATGCGTTGAATCAGGCAATCGGCTGAAGCTTCAGGCGACTGCCCCAGCACATCGTTTGCATCAGGTTTCTTTTCTATTGTTTCTGCTCGGTTCTTTGTTGCTGCCTGCGGCCAGTGCCCAGGAAAACAGGCCTGCCACGGCTTTGCCGCCCCAGGCCATTTCGCCGCCCAATTCCGAAGAGTTTCTTCGCTCGGTCGACGAATACCTCACGCTTGTTCGCCAGCAGATGATCGATCCGGCATTCCCGCTTGATCGCCGCGAGGCAATCGCCTCAGAAACCTTGGCCATGCTGCGATCCCGAATCAGTGAAGCCCCATCACCCGACGACGCCCTGAAAGTCTGGGCCCAACTCATCGAGGTCGCCAGTGTCTTCAGTAAGAAGCATCCTCGGCACCCCATGGAAGAGCGGTTTCGCCTCACACAGGCCGAGGCCTGGTGGCAGAGGTCGCGTCTCAATTCTCGAATTCAGGCCACCCGCAACCCCGCCAGTCCCACCGATTCTGCCAGGGCTGATCGCGACATGGCCATCACCATGCTTCGCGAATCAATGAAAACCATTGGCCAGGGCAATGATCCATCAAGCCAGATGTCCAGATACCTTTTGGCCCAGTGCCTGGCCGACCAGGTGGTGGCTACACCCGCCAGCCAGCAAAACCAGCAACTGCGTGAAGAAATACTGGCTCTGACTGAAAAACTCGACAATGAATCAATCAGCGACTGGGCCTTGATCATGCGGGCCCGGGCCCTGAGCGAAACCGGCCGCGACATTGAATCTCTGAATGTGCTTGAAAAAACCTCGCCGGCCTTTCGTCACCGTTACGCTTCAGCCTGGGCCGATGTCAAAATCGCTGTTTTCATCAAACTGAAAAAATGGCAGGAGGCCGAGACATTTCTACGCACCACCGACCTGCCCGCCAGTTTGGCCGCCAGGCTTGAGATCGACCTCTGGGCACAGCGTTGGAAAGAAAATCTGACCGAAGCCGAGAAAACTGACATACAGAACAAAATCTTCGCCGCCGTGCTGAAAATTCGCCAGGCTATTGACACCGACGCCATTCAGGCCCGCAAAATACTGGCCTCTTCGGGCATCACACCGCCTGAAAATGCCGACAGTCTCTGGTGGGTCGCCCTGGCTGAATCCCTGCTTTTTCAGGGCCAGGACGAAAAAGGTGCCCGTTCCCTGGATATGGCCACCCAGCGGGCTGAAGCCGAAAAAAAAACGGCCGATGCTGCCAGATATGCTTATCAGGCCGGTGCTGCGTGGTTCAAGGCTGGCCAATTTAACACGGCCCAGGCCCGCATGCTGGGCGTCATCACTCAGGCTGTGCCCACGCCTTTTGCCCCCAAAGCCAGCCTGATTCGTGTGATGAGCCTGCGAGCCATGGGCATCAGCGGGCGGGGCATGCTTGCCGAAGCCATTGCCATGCACATGGAGCGATTTGCCGAAGACGAACTCACAACCGGCGAAGTGCTGTGGATAGATGGCGAAAACAAGGCCGCCGCTGGTAATAAGGATGATGCGATTGAAGCCTGGGGCGATATTCCGCCCAGCCATGCCCGCTGGCTGGCCGCCCGGCTTGCCTCGGCCCGGATCGACCTTGAACAGCTTGAAACCCTGGTGCTTGTGGGCGACAACAAGGCTTTTGCACGTCGCTGGGAAACCGGCCGCAAACGACTGGAAATGGCAAGCGATGAAGCCATTGCACCGGCCGACCGGATCACCCTTGAGCTTTACATCTGCCGGATGGACCTGACGCCCGGCTCCGACCGTGTCGATAACGCACGCCAGGCCTGCCTGCGGCTTCAGCCCCGACTCACCCGCGAAAGTCAACGCCAGCTCTTCAGTGCCGTCATGATCATGACCGACGCCCTGCTGGGCCGCTCTCTTGATCTTGAAGCCCAGCTCAAGGCACGCGATCAGAAAATGGATGATTCAATCGTCCTTGACATGTGTCGCGTGCTCGACATCTCGGCCGCGATTATTGACACTGAGCCTGTGCGCAAGCAGCTTGGCTCGGCCATGGCACGGTTGTCAGAAAGCCTGCCCTCAACTGATCACAAGCAGTCACCTGAAGTCAACCAGGAGCTTGAACTTCGCAAGATTCGCGGGCTCATCTATGCTGGTCAGCCAACGGCCGCCGAACCCCGGCTTGATGCCTGGATGAAGGCCAATCCTGATGTCAGCCCCACTTTGCTCTATGCCGTTTCTGATGCCCTGTTGCGGCTAAACGCCACATCAAAGGCCATCAACTACCTGACACGCTGGGTCGGTCAGGAAACTGAAGGCGAAATACCATGGTTTCTGGGCCGGCTTGAACTGGCCAAAGCCCTTTACCGCGAAGGACGCGACGACGAAGCCCGCAAGTTGATCGACGCCACTCTGGTGCTCTATCCCGACGCCGGCGGGCCAGGCCTGAAACGTCGCTATGAACGCCTGCGCAGCTCGATTCGCGAAATCTAGATTCACGGATGTCACTTGAAAGGCAAACCTATGGATATTAACTGGAAAGCCGTTCGCAGTTTTCGCTTCGGGCACGAGGCCGAAATGGCCCGGAGCATCCTTGAAAACGAAGGCATCAGTGCCATAGTCGCCGATGCCACGACAACCGACATGGACTGGCTTTTGAGCAACGCTATTGGCTATACCAAAGTGCAGGTTCCTGCCACTGATCTTGACCGGGCCAGGCTGATTCTTAAAAACCACGATGCCTTTGCCAGAGAGATGGACGAAGCGGCCACCGATAACATCTGCCTGGCCTGTCAGGCCCCCATGGCTGAAGCCGACGAAAAATGCCAGAAATGCGGCTGGAGCTACGACGACATGGTTGAACCCGAACCGGCCAGCCCTGCGGACGACAGCAGCCCCGGCGTTTTCAACTTCTTCCAGCGCAACCGGCGGTTGATCATGGCCAGCTATTTTCTGCCAATTTTCGGCCCGGTGCTGGTGACGATTCTGGTCTGGCTGCTGTTTGGAATATTGCTCTAACTGCCAATTGCAAGCCGGATCTCGATTTTTCCAGCAAGTGGGCCTCTTCAGGATCATGAAACTGACAGCTGAAGTCAGGCTTTCTGAACCGACATTATCACTCAGCTACTCAGGCAATGCCGGCATCCGCCATCGTCTGGCCAAGTGCAGTTTTCAGCATTTTTCTCAGCGTTGAATCTTCGTTCAGCATGTGATTATCTTCCAATTCGTATTTTCTGGCAAAGCCGTTCAAAATCAACAGCTGTTTTTTTGACAGGTCGGGAATGGGGTCATAACTGTCAAAATCATCATCGTAATAATGATCAAGATTTGGTCTGTATGCATACACAAAAGCCAACTCCATCAGGCTTGCGCCAGTTCTTTTATTCATGTTAGCCAAGGCTAGCCTTGACTCATCGCTGACACTCCTGAACCAGCCACTTTGAGTTGCTTTGTAAGCCACCAGTGCATCCTTTACCTTGGCAGCTTTATGAATAGGCAGGACAACATCATGGATCGCCTGGTTCAAACCCGGATTATCAAGAAGTTCTTTCGCCAGATAATATTGTTCCTCTCTACGGTCATAAACGATAGCCTTGTCACTGATTTCTACCCCCTGGGCCCGCAGTGTCTGCAGCAAAACCAGCAGTTTCGCCAGACTCGGCTGATAATGACCGCTCATATTATCGGCCCATAGCAATTCACCATGCTTAACCATCAAGCACCCCGAACAGAGGATGTCGTTTCCAGCCAGATAGCTGGAATGGTAAAAAATACCACGTCCCATTCCAGCCGGGCCCGTCATGACATGGTGTTTTCTGACATAAATCTCACGCCTGATGGACATGGCGAAACCCGCAACGCCAAATTTCCCCTGTGTTTTCATCTTACGACCATCAAACAATGTTATCTTGTCCTGGTCATGAATACCTTGACTGTGTGCCGTGTTATCCTTTAAGTCTTTCTTTTTTGTCCTTCGCCAATTCTCTGTATGCAGAGGCACAAGCGAATTTGACGCTGCATCAAAGACTTTCAGCAATCCCCCTTCGATACGCAATCGCAACGCTTCGGTCTGGTTGTCGTCGTGCAAATAAATCAGGTTTGGTTCGATATCCTCTCTCTCATTATCCAGATTAAACCCATGTTGCCCCAGGCCGGTACGCAGGACATTTTGAAGATGAATTTCGGCATGATCCGAAACGTGATTCATTTCGGAATCAACCTGATAACGTGAACCAATCTCTTCAGCGGCAGCCCAGTGAAGGCTTCGAATGATTGGGAAAATCAGGCAGTCGCCAAATGAACGAACTTCCTTATCTCTTGAAATCGTTCGCATCGCCTTGCCGGTCAGGAAATAAAGATCTGAAAGTAGATTCGTCTGAACGGCTTTATCGAATGCATCTGCTTTGTTCGGATGATTCAGAAAACCATCATGGTATCGGCGAATTGAAGCTGAAATTAAATCGCTGTTCGCCAATCGTGGAATATACTGGTTTTGCTTTTCCGGATATTTTTCAAAAGCTACCTGAGATAAACGATTACACGCTGCGAGGTATTCGGCTTGCGTGGGTATTCGGGGATGATTGCTATTCGCAAAGGGGGCAATATTAGTATCAGCCGCAGCCGAAATGATCCCAGATTCCAGGTTTAATTCTTCCACAGTCTTTGGCATCGTTGTACTCCAGCATCTTGACAACGTGATCTTGCTGCTCTTAACAACCGTTGATTGCTCAACATTTACGTTGCAGTAAAGCATCATGATCATAGTGGTCATGGTCAAATATGGCAAGTTTTCAAAAAACCAGTCCCGATCAACCTGGTCGATTGTTTCTATTTTTTTGATGTTAAACGAATCTGCTGCCGGGCTTGAGACCGCGAACCGCAGTCCTCGCTGTTATTACCCTGTGTAACCGGCACGCCAGCAGACGCATCTCCCGGCTTGCACAAGGTTTTACCTTGAGAATATTTCACAAATTTATCCGGTTATGTATTGAAACGGCTCATGAAAATCGCCAAACTGATCGATACGTACCTGCCGGGCATGCGTGATTATCGCTGCAAATTCTCCACCGCGATAATCATCCCGACTGTTCACTCATTCTGATCGAAAAATTCGAGGGAGCCCCTTCATGACGCCTCCAAGCGATTCAAAGGTCAGCCGTCGTGGTTTCATCGGCACAACATCTGCTGCCGCAACCACCCTGGCCGCCTCCACCATTCCCCACCCCGCCATTGGTGCCGTCGCAGGCGCCAATGAAAAAGTTAATGTCGCCATCATCGGCCCCGGTGGCCGGGCCCAGGAGCACATCCGCATCCTGAAGCGCATCAAGGAAGCCGGCGGCAACGTTGAAACCGTCGGTGTTGCCGACGTTTGGGACGGTAACGACGAAGTCGGCCGCGGCCTTTATCCTTCGGCCAAAAAGATTGGTCTTGATACCAACGACAAGAATGCCGTCACCAAAGACTATCGTCGCCTGCTTGACCGCAAAGACGTTCACGTCACCCTGATTGCCACGCCTGACCACTGGCATGCCAAGCAGACCATCGACGCCATGAACGCCGGCAAGGACGTTTATTGCGAAAAGCCCATGACCCACACGGTTGACGAAGCCCGCCAGGTGGCTGAAACCGTCAAGAAGACCGGCCGCGTGATGACCGTCGGCGTGCAGTCAACCGCCGACCCCCGCTGGAAGGTTGCCAACGAACTGATCACCAGTGGCAAAATTGGCAAGGTGATGCAGGGCCAGACCAGCTATTATCGCAACAGCGATGTCGGCCAGTGGCGCTATTATAAGTTGACCAAGGACATGAACCCCAAGACGGTTGACTGGAAGATGTTCCTGGGCACCGACTTCGGCCTGGCCCCGGATCAGCCTTTTGACCGCGCCCGCTATGCCCAGTGGCGTTGCTATTGGGATTTCGGCGGCGGCATGTACACCGACCTCTTCGTTCACCAGCTCACACACCTGATTCAGGCCATGGGCGTTCGCTTCCCAAGCCGCGTTGTGGGTGCCGGTGGTCTCTACATGGAATATGATGGTCGCGACGTTCCTGACGTTGCCACCGTTGTTGCCGACTACGCTGAAGGTTGCCAGGTGATCATTTCGGCCACCATGTGCAACGACGTTCAGTTGGGTGAAATCATCCGTGGCCATGCCGGAACGATCACCTTTGGCGGCTCGCCGAACGATGGTTTCCGCCTTTCTCCTCAGAAGGTCGCCGGTGCTGCCCCGGCCCCTCCGGGTGCCAACAAGGGCGAAGGTGGCGAGCTGTTCAAGCCCGACCAGCCTCGCGAAGACACCCGCGCCCTGTGGGAACACTTCCTTGAGTGCGTTCGCTCGAAGAACCAGGAAACCCTTTGCCCGGCCGACCTTGGCTATGCCGCCATCGCCACGGTCAATCTGGGTGTCGATTCTTACCGCTATGGCAAGGCCTACTTCATGGACCCAGCCAGCGGCAAGATCACCGACAAAGACCCGGGTTGGTCAGCCGCTTGGGAAAAGACCAGCCACGGCCGTGGCAACCCCAAGCAGGTTCAGGGCTGGAAGGCTGGCGACACCGGCTCGAAGCTTGTTCCACCCCCTTACCAGAAGCTCGAAGGCAACTGGAAAGACGGCCAGGACCCTGCCGCCAACGCCTGATAAGCCAAGCGGCCTGACTCTGATCTGTTCAAATCCCGCCTGTTCCTTGAACCGGCGGGATTTTTCTTTTTCGCCATGAATCCATTGTCTGTTTTTTTCACATGGCACTATGCAGTTAATACTTATATGCTAAAAACTATGGATCGGAATAAAGCCGGCAGATTCAATTGCACCACGTTACCACTGAACCACCCATGGCCCACCCGCTGAAAATCGGTCTGATCCTCAACGAGCCCCCCATCGCTGAAAAATCAGCGGCAGCAAGGTCTTATGAAGCCACCACCCGCGTCATCGCCCGCGAGTTGGAAAACAAGGCCGGTTCGACCGACAACATCGAATTCCCCGCTTTCTGGATGAATTCCAGCGACATCAATGCCGACGAAAAGCTCTGCCAGGCCAAATTCCCCAGTCTCGCAAGCCGCTTTCACCTGTTTGACATTCATACACCCCGCCGGTTTTTTGAAAAAATCAATAACCGCCTGCAGCCAATGGCATTTCATGCCTCGCCGGCCATGCGTGCCGCTGTTAAGAAGGCACTCGATTCACAATTGGTTGATTTACTCCACCTTGAACATGCCTGGATGGTCTATGCCCTGCCCCGGTCGTTCAACCCTGACCGAGTTCTGCTAAGTCTCCATTTCCTGCTTTCAACAGACTTTACAGCAGCACCACCCGCCCGCAGTTTCAGGGAAATTGTCACGCGGCAGCGACTGATCCGGGCCGAACTTCGGCTGATTCGCCGATGCACCCATTTTCGCGTGCTTTCCGACGACATGGCCGAAACACTCAAAAAACTCCACCCTTCCGCCAAAATTCATGTGGTTCCCCTGGCCATCGATGCCTCAGCCTATGAATTCAGGCCCCGGCCTGCAACACACAATCTCCAGGCCCCCGTCCTCAGCGTGATCGGCTCAATGAACTGGCCACCCACACATTCGGCCGCCAATCGCATGCTTACACTTCTCTGGCCATCTATCTACAAGGCTATGCCCCATGCCCGTCTCCAGGTCGTAGGTCGCCAGGCCCGACAGTTTTTTGGCGAATATCACGGCCGCGATAACATTGAAATTCATGGAAATGTGCCCCGGATCGAGCCTTATTTTCACGGCTCAAGCCTGCTTGTCTATGCTCCCTCCGCTGGCAGCGGCATGAAAGTCAAAGTGCAGGAGGCCATGCTTATGGGCCTGCCTGTCATTACCAATCGCAGTGGCATTGAGGGCCTGAATGCCGATCATGACCGCCATTGCCTCATCGCTGAAACCGACAACGAATTTATCAGCCAAACCATTAATCTGCTGAACAATCCAAGCCTGGCACAAACCATCTCCACAAAGGCCCGTGCACTTGTTGAATCACAGTGCGACCCTCAGATGATCTATCATAAAACACTTGACATTTATCAAAACATGGCACGATAACCTAGCATATCCATAAAAACTTATATTTTAATTGCTTGATCAATTTGCCTTTAGAATTGAATTATTATCCGGATATACTGATTTTAATTGATATGATGAATCCACACGAAAAAATTTCTTTTGTCATAATTTTCTGCAATCTGCAAATTACATCTGAGCAGTAGGATAATCCTGTCGAGAATTTCGCTGATCATGACTGATCAAGGAATGTACGAATCATGGACCGTCGCCATTTTCAGCCGTCAGTCAGTTCTCTTTTCGCGACTCTCGAACCACGCCAGCTACTTGCCAGCCTTTCGCCCGGTCTTTCAATCAACAGTCTCGTCAGCAACTTCGGTAATCCCACCACCTTCGTTTCTGACTATCAGTCGACACTGTTCGTTGGCGATCTCGACGGCACCATTCAGGCTGTTTCAACCATCAACGGCCAGAAGCAGATTCTGGGCAGACTTCCGGCTGAAAATGTTGATGCACGCGGGCTTTATGGCCTGGTGCTCGACCCTGATTTCAGCCAGAATCATTTTATGTACGCCTTTTATTATGCCCTTTCCGCCAGCGGAGGTCGCGAGGCCCGCATTTCGCAACTCGTGCTGAGCCACTCGCACGACTGGGCTTCGAGCGAACCGGCTCTCAATGAGAATGTTCTCATGCGAATCCCGATTACCAATGCGCCCCGCATGCACCACGGCGGTGCTTTGGAAATTGATAGAAACGGCTATCTCTTTTTTGCCATCGGCGACCTTGAAGAACCGCGAAAAATCGCCCAGCTCGACAAACCCAACGGCAAGCTCTTCCGCATTGGCACCGACGGCACCATTCCTTCAGACAACCCGTTTTACAAACGTTCAAAAGGCCTTGGCCGGGCCGTCTGGGCCACGGGCCTGCGCGAGCCGATGTCTTCTTCCTATAACCCTGTCACTGATCAGCTTCTGGTGAACGATGTCGGCCATTACCAGCGGGAAGAGATCAACCTCATCAAAAAAGGGGCCAACTACGGCTGGCCAAATTTCGAAGCCACTTATTTCGGTTCAATCCGTGGTGGCAATATCAAGACAACAACCATGCCAATCTATTCATATATGAATATGTCGGCCATGACCGTTAAAACCAAGCCGACTACAACAACCAAAACCTTTAAAAGCCCGATCGCAACCAATAACGACATGGGCTGTGCCATTCTGGGCGGCTCATTCTACAGCCCCACCGGCACCATCGACAAAGCCCTCGCTGAATACATGGGCGATTACCTCTTTGTTGACCTTTGTGCCGGCTGGGTCAGTGCCCTTGATTTTCAGAAGAAATCGGTCACTCATCTTGCTGATGATCTGCCATTCCAGCTTCTGGATGTGGCCTATACCAACGACGGTCGCATCTATCTGCTTACCTATGGCGATACGCCGGCCGATAAATCGATTCAGGTCATTGAGCCTCAGACTCAGGCGCCACCGGCATTTATCTCGGCAGGCGGCAATGTGCTTCTGCCCATGGGTGAAAGCACGACACTTGCCCCGGTCACAAGCGGCCCCGGGCCTGTCGTTTATCAGTGGTTTCATAACGGTCAAGAGCTTTCCGGCAAAGTCTCGGCTACTCTGCTCATCCCCAGCCAGCCCGACCAATCAGTTGCCGGCGATTACTTCGTGCGTGCCACCAATTCATTCGGCCAGACGGATAGCCCGGTGTGGAAAGTTGCCACAACCACACGCACACGCCCAAAGATTACAATGACCGTTTCAAACGATGGCCAGAGTGTCAAGGTAGGCAATATCATCACCTTCAGCGCCAGGGCCACTGACGACTCTGATGGTTCGCTGGCCGCCTCTCAATTTCAGTGGCAGGTCGAACTTCGGCACAACACTCACGGCCACCCACTGCTTGCCCTGGCCAATACCGCTTCAGGCCAGTTTAAGGTGGGCGATTATTCCTATGAAAAGGGAGATCTGTTTATTCAGCTCACCCTGACTGTGACCAACTCCATCGGCCTGACACAAACGGCCAGAAAAACCTGGCCGGTTGTTTTCTGATCATTGGCTGGTGCGGCTGATGATGGAATTTCAGGCCCCTGGTGGCTGATAAGCCAGCCACAGCGAGCGAAAATAGGTCAGCACGCGTTCCGGGTCGGTGCTGTCAGGAATTTCAGCCAGCGTGAAACCATCGTATTTAATCGCCTTGAGCAGCCTGAATAGCTCGCGCCATGGGTATTTTTCATCTGTCAGGTCGTGCAGGTGCACTTCGCTGATCTTATTGGCCACCATGGCAAAATTTTTCTGGATCGAGCCGTCTGGCCCAACATCTGTCGGGTTTGAATTCCAGCAGACATATACGTTCCGGTGGTCGGCATATCGCATGATCTTGGCGACATTTGGCAGTTCGCATGTCACCGCCCCGTGCACTTCAAGCCGAATCTGCACACCAAATCCGTCAGCGTCATCAGCCACTTCCCGCAGCGATTTGCCAATCTGTTCAAGCGTTTTTTCAAGGTCGGCCCCCTTCGGCACGCCGTTGGGCCGAACCTTCACGCCAGGGGCACCAATATCATGCGCCAGGCGCACATATTCTTTGGTGCCGTCAATGTTCTTGCGAACCACAGCGGGGTCAGCGGCATGATATTCAAAGGCGCTGCCAAGCCCGGCAATTTCCACCGGCGAGTCCTCAAATCGCTTCTTGATCTTCTCTCGCTCGGCCTTGGTCAAATTGACTTCGACCTTGTGCGCATGCGTTGTGCGCAGTTCCACACCCTCATAATTTAACTTCTCCAGTGTCTTGAATATCCGGTCAAGATCCCAGTCCTTGGCGATATTGTAGGTAATTGTTCCCAGCCGGCTCATTTCAGGGCTCCTGCGAAAAGCGACCAATGGATGTGTATCAATTCGATTATTCTGCCAGATCAGAAGCCTGTATGCCAGTTGCGCCTTTGCAACAAATGCCAGTACTATTTCCACCAACTTGTCGCTTTTTGCATTCACCGTCTCGAATAATGAAAAAAAATCCTGTAAAATTTAGATACACATCGAATCTAATTTCGCTAAGCCGTGTATGAATGACCTGACGCTTCCATTGAAGTGTTTGCAGAATCAAGAACACGAAGCAAAAATCGGTTCAGGAGAATCTTCCATGACAGCGTCGCATAAATCAGTCATTCTGGCCATCGTTCTTGCCGTCGGCCTGCAATCTCAGGCCAGTGCCCAGGCCCGCAAGGGTGGCGGTGGTTTCGGCAAGGGTGCCGGAGGCGGAATTGGCAAGTCGGCTGGTGGTGGTTTTGGCAAGTCGGCCGGCGGTGCCGGCAACCGTGGCGGGCTTCAGCCCGGTGGTGGCCAGCCTGCTTCACCTGGCTCTGCTTTTCCATCCACCGGCATGAGCAACAGCCTGCGAGCCACTGGTGGCTTTGGCCAGCCTGGTGCCGGCACCAATAATTTCCAGAATTCACTCAATCGTCTGCGTGGCGGTGCAGGTGGCCCTGGTGCAGGTGCCCCGGGCGCCCCGGGCAATCCCTCTGACCGGCGTAATAACCGCACCGATAACCGAACGGATAATCGCAACGACCGACAGGACGTCCGAGACAATCGCGGCCCCTTTGATAACAACGTCGCTCCGTTTTCTGCCGGCTGGTATGCCAATTATCCCAATGCCTGGCGATATGCCAATCCCGGCTTTAACGCCTATGCCCTGGCCGCTGGGCCCAACATGGTAGGCTATTGGGGAATGCCTGCAGCCGGCGGCGTGCCTGTGGGTGCCCCAGCAGGAACGGCTCCGGCAAACAACCAGCCGGCCGACGGCGAAACCGGTCAAGCCGCAGCCAACTCAGGCGACTGGATGCCACTGGGCGTTTACTCGCTGACTCACGACAACACCCCCAGCGAAGTGACCCGCGCCCTGCAACTGGCCACGAACAAAGCGGGAGAGATCAAGGGCAACCATATCGACCTTCTGACTGACACAACTTCAGAAGTCAATGGCCGTTACGATGCCGAAACCAAGACTATCCACTGGACGATCGGAAAATCCGACGGAGCCGTTTTCACCGCCAAAGTTGATGATTTCAACACGGCCGGCAAGCCAATTCCTGTCGTATCTCATTATGCCAACGGATCTTCAGCCAAGTGGGTCATGACACCCATGCCCAGCCCTGAAAGCTCTGACACCAAAACCGGCGAATAAATCCGTCCGATCTTTTTAAAACCACCACCGCCACGATGCACCTTTGCGTCGTGGCCTTTTTTCTTGTTTCCGGCAAGATCCAGCCTTATCACAAAATTTCTCTAGATAAATTACAGCCAAAATTTCTAACATGATGGTGTCGCGACACGCCGCACGGCCCATCGCCCCTGATCAGACCATACAGTTTCACATTGGAACGCTCCACTCATGTCCAACCGTCAACTCATCACCTCGGGCTCGGCCTGGGAACCGAAAATGGGCTATTCCCGGGCCGTGAAAGTCGGCAACATAGTGCATGTCAGCGGCACCACCAGCAGCTCTCCCGAAGGTGTCAGGGGCATTAACGACCCCAAAGAACAAACCCGCGTCATTCTTGAAATTATCGAAAAAGCCCTGGCCGAAGCCGGTGCCACCCTCAAAGACGTTGTTCGCACACGCATCTATGTCACCGACATCAGTCGCTGGCAGGAAGTGGCTGAAGCACATGGCTCAACCTTCGGCGAAATTCGTCCCGCCACCGCCATTGTCGAAGTTTCCAAACTCATCAACCCCGACATGATGGTCGAAATCGAAGCCGAAGCCATCATTGGCTCAGGCGATTGACAAACTTCATCGTTTCGGAATTCTTCTGACACGCGTAAAGGAACTTCGCACGCGATGCTTGCCATTTTTGATCACGACGGTGTGCTGGTTGACAGCCTTCCTCTGCACACCGTCGCCTGGGTAGAGTTCGGCAAACGGGAAAATCTGCCGATCGACGATGAATTTGTCCGCTCCACCTTCGGGCTGACCAACTACACCATTTTTGAACGACTCATCGGCAGCCATCTTCCCCGTGAAGAAGCCAAGCGTCTGGGCGATGCCAAAGAAGCCTGCTATCGCGACATGGCCCGTGGCCAGATCAGCCTGATGGCCGGCGTGGCCGACCTGCTCGAAAATCTTCGCAGCCATAACTTTACACTGGCCATTGGTTCCTCAGGCCCGCGAGACAATCTCTTCCTCACCGTCCAGAGCTGCGCCCTTGAAAACCATTTCAAGTCCATCGTCGGCCTGGAAGACATCCGTCATGGTAAGCCTGACCCTGAAGTCTTCCTCAAGGCCGCCCATCAGGCAGGTGTCGAACCATCAAAATGTGTCGTTTTTGAAGACGCCGTGTTCGGCATTCAGGCCGCCAAGGCCGCGGGCATGCACGCCATTGGTGTGGGCTCGACCAACCCGCTCGACGTCCTCTTCGCTGCCGGCGCCGACGAAGCCTATCCCACTCTTGAAGATTATCCGGTTGAAAAGCTGGCCCGGCTCCTTGCCGCACGCTGAGTTTTTCAGGTCGTCGGCTCGCCCCCGGGTCCAGGTTCCGGCAACTTCACCGAGTCTGGCACATTCAGAAAATCCCACTCATCAAGCCGAAGGCGAATGGCCTCTTCAATCGCCTGAGCGGTCATCTGATAAACATTCAGACTCTGGCCATAGGGGTCAGGAATGTCATAATCGTCGGGGTCCAGCAGCGCAACCCTTTCGGCCATCTCCGGAAATTCCATCAGGAGAAGTTCGCGATGCCCGGCCGTCATTGCATAGATCAAGTCAGATGTCTGTAAAAGATCAGGGTTCACCATCTGACTGGCATGATTTTGCAGTATTTCTGCCTGGTGCTCGTTTGCACCCAGCGCCTCTATTGTCTCGGGCGAGGCCGGATGCCTGAATCCCGCTGAAACGCCCGCTGAATGCACCTCAAAGCCCTTCTCTCTCAGTTCCCGGGGCAGACAACCCAGTCGTTCTGCCAGGATCGCCTTGCAAATCGCTTCTGCCATGGGGCTGCGGCAGGTGTTACCCGTACAGACAAACAGGATTCGCGTCCCCATCAACCACCTCAATTGCTCTTCGTTTTGGTCGCCTGCACTGGCCAGCTCAGCCTTGCCTTCACCCGCCAGCCGAATCGTCGCCGGCAGCTCGCCCGCCGGCCTTGAATCATCAAGCAGAACCAGGTCCCACGGCTCGCCGGCCAGCATTTCCAACAGCATCGCCGGGCCTGCATCGGCCGCTATCGCCAGCCGCTTCACTGATTGTACCAAAGGCCCCGCCACCAGCGGTAACATTTGCCGGATACAACCCACCGCTGGCGATTCAAATCGCCAATTGCCTTCAATTTCGGCCACTCGTCGCAGCGGCTCGGGCAAAAAAGCCTGCAATCCGCTCACCTGACTTGCTTCCACTGCCAGCTGCAATCGTCCTGGCCAGGCTTTTCTCGCCAGCCTGTGCGCCTCTTTCAGCGGCGGCAGCACCCAATCGTTCAGTGCCGATGCACTGGGCAGCAACAGAGAAAATTCCCCGCCAATTCCGCTCTCGGCAACACCCGGAACCGCTATCGAACTCAGCACACGCACAAGGCCCGACCGGCTCACAACCGCCACCCGCCCACCACCAGCCATCTCGGCCACTGCCTGATGCACAAGATCACGGGCATCGTCGCAGCGGCTCAGGTCAAAAATTCTCTCAACAGTTGCCATAATTCATCAGTCCTCAGCCCCCATCCTTTCGCTCATGCAGATCACGCCAGCCTATATATCCTGACTGCATTGTCGTGAAACAGCTTTCGCTGATCGACCCGACTTCGTCCTTCTGCTATTTGTCGCAGGGCCGTCACCCACTGTTTATAACTTCCGCCCAGCAGGCAAACTGGCCAGTCACCCCCAAAAACCACCCGATCAGGGCCAAAGGCATTCCAGACATGTTCGACAAACGGCCGAAGCTGTTCCACCACATCTTTCTGCCTGTCAATTCCTGCAATCACGCCTGAAATCTTGGCCGATACATTGCTGCATGCCGCCAGGTCGTCAATCGCTTTCATCCAGGCCGAAGCCGGCCTTGCCTTCACATTCGGGTTGCCGCAGTGGTCGAGAATAAACTGAGTTCCTTCGCACATCCGGGCCAGCTTTACACCATTGGCCAGATCAGCCTCGCGCTGGCAGATCTCAAACGAAAGCCCCCGCCGCCCCAACTCTCGTATTCCCTTCACAAATTCCGGCTTCAGGCAATGGTCAGGCGGCGTTGACGGGCCGTGCAACACCTGCCTCAGGCCTTTCACGAATTGATTTTCCTTAAGCTGGTCAAGATAGCCCGCAAAATCAGGCGAATCAGGTCGCCCTGAAATCACCGCAGCGCGGGTTGGTGTCGATCTTGTCGCACAAATATCACTGACATATTTGGCTTCGGCTGAATGCTGCGCCGGCACCACATCCACTTCCATATAAACCGCCTGCACCACGCCCAGCCCCTGAGTGGCCATGGCATAATCGGCCGACAGAAAATCCCGGTCTAAAATCGAGCCCTTTTCAATCCACTCCAGCCGGAATTTCGATCGATCCCACAAATGCTGGTGGGTGTCGATAATCG
Source organism: Planctomycetaceae bacterium (assembly GCA_040374745.1). GTDB lineage: Bacteria > Planctomycetota > Planctomycetia > Isosphaerales > Isosphaeraceae > QWQI01. The sequence continues at coordinate 16,601 of JBEITT010000039.1, forward strand.
GTGGCCAGGCGTCATCTGCCTTTGCTTCCGCTTGCGACATAACCACTACCGCCACACCGCCAGCCAGAAATCCGCGACGATCCATTATTTTTTCATTTGTCAGTTGCATTTCAACCTCACTTTTCTGTCAAGACTTGAATTTATTTCCCCAGCCGGCAGCTCTGGCCGACTCACGGGCAATGCGGTCCGATGGGTCGTCGCGCTCATGCCGCTCCTGCATGTCCTGCACATTCGCACGGCAAAAGGGGCATTCAATCACTTCCAGATGAAAAGCAAGATAATCGGCCTGATCCTTCGCCAGCAACCCACTGAAATATCGGGCCCATTCAGGCCGGGTCGGGCATGTCAGCCGCCCGCCCACCCAGGCCATCCCCACCGAATGCACCATCGGGTCAAATGTCTCTTCCCTGACCCTCTCCAGCAAAACACGCAGGCCAGGTTCGCTGCGCAAACGATTCTCCACTGCGGCCATCAGTTCAGGCGTCAGCGATTCACGCAGATATTGCCGAAGCAGTTCGTCGTCGGCAGGCTCAGTTCCGGGCATCAGGTCGGGTCACTTCAATCCAGGCATCAGATGAGTTTATCTGCTCACCATTAAACTAAAAAACAGGCTTTATTGCGACCGATTTCCCCAAAATTCCGTTATTTTCCAGGTATCCTCTGCTTCAGCCTTGCGAGTGCCTGAAACTTGATACCCGCCACGGCCTGTTCGCTCATCTTCAGCAACCCGGCCACCTTTTTATTCGGCCAGCCTTTGACAAAAATCATTTCCAGGCACTTGATCCGCTCAAAATCTCTCCGCTCCTGCCACTCGCCAATCATCTCGCCAAGCACCCGACGCAGCCAGTCCTGCTCCGCGTCTCGCCGTTCCTGGCTCTGCATCAGGCTTGAAACCTGTCGCAAATCGTCCGGCAAGTCGTCCCAGCCCTCGCCATTGCTTGCCTGCGTCGGCGTAATCTGCTCGTCCTGACGCCTTCCCATCCGCCGAAACTGGTCAATCAGCTTGTAAGAGGCTATCGAAAAGAGATAAGCCTCAAGATTCTCGCCATCCCGGTAATTCGGCAGACTGATCATAAATCCGACAAACGTCTCTTGAACCAGATCATCACATGTGGCCTTGTCACGAATTTTCGACTCCATAAATGCCCGCAACCGACCCTGATACTTACGCACCAGCGACTGCCACGCATCGCCATCGCCGCTTTTAATCTGGCCGATCAATAACCTGTCTGATTCTGATATGCTCATATACATTAGTCTTTTCAGCTATCAGGCAGCCTTCAACTGATTATACCATTTCCGGCGAAACTCTTCGCCTGAGCAGCAGGTTACTCAGCCCCAGGCCAATAAAAACCACTACGGAAATGTCAAAAAGCAGGTTCACCCGGCCCCTGGCATCGGCCATGATATTCATACGCATGGCCTTCTCAAGTTTCTTCTGAAAATCGTCACCCAGTTTCAATTCATATACGGCCGAATAAACCGGATACTTCTCACCGGCCACTTCCTTGTAATCTGTTGTGATCGACGGCTTGATCGCCAGTAATTTCAGAGCCTGCTCAACCACGGCCGTATTAACAGCCCCGGCCGGCAAAATTTCACTCCTGATCAGCTCACGCAACTGGTCATTAAACTCTGACCTTGCCTTCTCCTCCGTGGCACACGGCGCACTTTTCAGGGTGACGGTTCTTTCAACCATGTCTGTTTTATCCTGATTTGCATTTCTCTTTTTTTTCTGGCTTATGGTCGATTTAATTTCATTAATGGCGTCCCGACCCTTTTCCGCAGCTGATCTGATACGGTTTCTTACAGATTCACTGATCACCCCTTCTTGAATCTGCGCCACCAGGAATTCGTCATTGGAAAGCGTATTCCATTGGCGAACTCCTCCCACAAGATATAATCCTATCGCCAATCCCAATCCAAATTGTATGAAATTAAAACCCTGTCGCCGTCTCTTCCGTGGCATGGCTGCTACCGGGTATAAAACCTGATAAGAATATTCCGTCCGGGGCTTGAAAAAAGCCCGATAAATGACCCAGCCCACCAGGCAGAGAAATGCAATTTTAACGACAACAGCCATGACGATTGCCATTAAAACGATGGCGATCACACCAATGGTTATCAATATCGCAAATATGGCCGGAAGCATGTCTGACTCCTTATTCTCAGATGTTTTTCAATTTCAGGCCACTTTACGTCTGCGTTCGCCAAGTCGTTTGTCCCACGGGCTGACAATCGAAACCACAAGCCCGGGCAACATCACAATCGCCATGCCAATTCCTACCTGCGGCTCAAGCGTAATTGCCCCCAGAGCCGGCACAAATGCAATCGACCAGACCCACCACATAAAGACTTTTGAAATCGACCACCTGCTGCGCCTGTCACGCGCGGCCAATAACCACCATCTAGGTATGGCAAGCGTCAGACCAATCAGTATCGCATAATGCAGAACAGTGCCTTCATTGAAAGCCGATCTGGCCGATTCAAAAAAGCCCGGCAAGGCATCGCTCATCAAATGGGGCCGGGCGTCTACCCCCAACCACGCTCCAAGCACCGCCACCATCACACCCAGCATGCTGCCCGTGCAAAGGCCCGTCAGTCGTTTTCTTTTTGCGCTTACTTCCCAGCCATCCCAGACAGACGCCAGAGCCAGCATCGCTGAAGAAATCATAAACCCCGAAACCGCCACAAAAGCCATGCGATTCGGCGCTTCACTCATGTTCACTCCACTGAAAAAGCCTACTGGCGTAGCCAATAACCAGCAAATCATGATGGCAATCATCGCTGCCTTTGAGGTTTGTCGAAGGCGAAGCCGTGAATCTGGCCACACCGCCATTTCAAGGCCATCTGGTTCCCATCCGTGATTTCTGCCCAGGGGTCGCGTCGGCTGACCTTTCGTTTGTCGGTTGTCGTTATTTTGTCGTCTTCTTGAATCTCCCCTCAGCCAATGCTGAATCTGATTCCAGAATTCATGGCCACGGCGTTCGGCAGTGCCCTTCTCACCACGCTTCCGGCGGGCAGCCTCCCAATCAGCATTTGCTTTTATGTCAGCTTCAAACTGGGCCTCGGCTGCATCCAGCCAGCCAATCACTTCCAACAATTCCCGGGGCCGCCGGCCCGGATCCTTTTCAAGCAGACTGCCCACCACCCCGCGAAACGGGGGCGGCAGTTCCTCAAGTCGTGGCAAGTCAAATTGATGTCGCATCAAAACCTCGGCCTGCGATTCCCCGGCAAATGGCGGCCGCCCGGTTAACATCTCAAATAACATCGCCCCCACGGCATAAATATCTATCGGTTTCTCATATCGCCCCGTACGAATTTCGGGGGCCATGTAATGACAGGTGCCGACGCTTGTCGAATGCTCCATGGCCATGCTGCCAATCAGCTTTGAAAGGCCATAATCGCCTATTTTGACAACTTCGCTGCTCACGAATACATTTGCCGGTTTCAAATCACGGTGCACAATACCGTATGCATGCAAACCCGCCAAACCCCTGATCATTCCTCTGGCTATCTGGCAGGCCTGCCACACCGGCAATCCGCCACCAAGCTCGTTCAGCAGTGATCGCAGCGTCTGGCCATCGGCATATTCCATCAGGACAAAAGTCGAGTTGTCTTTTGTCCTGCGAATATCATAAATTTCAATCAGGTTCGGGTGCCTGATGTTAATACAATGCTCAACACCCCGGCGTTCCACTTCAGCCGAATGTGTTACATGCTTCATCGCAAGTTCTTTTCCGGCATCCGTTACCGCAAAATAAACTTCGCCAAATCCACCCCACCCTAGAGGCCTTTTAATCGTCAGGCCTTCCAGTGGCTGGTCGCCCACCTGATACAAAAATCGGCGTCCACCCGCAGGGGCTTCGTCGTTCAGAATCAGCATGGTCTTGTCGGCGTTGCGTGTCATCGTCGGTTCATTCAGTTCCTGGCTTCACCTGTCCATCGCCTCTGCTATCTCATTCGATTGCCACACTCTTTTATTCTCCATTATTTTTCGCAGGTGTGTCAAAAGCCGCTGCATATTTGATGGAAATCATTTGATTACCTATACTTAGCCTACTCGGAATTTTCATTGGAATTTCTTCAAAGGCCCCCGTTTCCGGCGATTTGTGCCGCACCACCAACTGGCGACCACTCTTGATCAAAGTCGCCACCAAATCGGTTCCATGCTGTGGCAGATCGGGTCGCCCCGGGCCACCAATGGTGAAAATCTGTCCCAACAACAATAGATTCAGCCGAATTTCACCATCGATTCCGGTAAAAATCAGACGCCCCGAGCCCGATTCCATCACCGGCTGATGAAACACCGCCTTAAGGTCACTGCCAATTTTCATTTCAGCCCCGTCCATCAAAGCCGTTCGCCGGATCGCGTTTTCCCGCACCCTCACCTCGCCAGCCTTCACTTCCATCACCCAGCAACCTTCTTCATCACGCATAAGCTCAATCTGAAACCCATTGAAATTTAACGAGCCTTCATTCGCCCTGATTAAACTGCCGTCAATCATGAGACAATCTCGCAGCGTCGCCAGATATTTTCCATCAGGCTCTGTTTCAATCCAAAAATCAACAGCCATCATCTCAGGTTGATCGAAAATCTGACTTTTGTCACGTTTTGTGATGTTTCTATGATCTTCAGGATTATCATGACATTCAACTGTATTGCCCAATCTCTGCAATTCCACCTGCTGAATCATGCCAGCCAGCCGTTGTTTTAATTCCATTTCGCCCTTTGGTGCAGCTTCCATCGCCTGCTGCACTAATTTCAACGCTTTCTGAAAATCCAATCGCCCACTGGCCCGACCTGCTTCCCAAACCTGGTCAGCCACTCCCCGGAATTCTTCGAGTCGGCCTGATTTAAAACCTTTTGCATTAAGTTGATCCACCTGCCGCAGCCAACCCAGGGCCGTATCCATTGCCAATTCCGCCCAGCCATCCTGCAGAAACCGCTGCAATAGCTCATTGGCCCGCATTTGCCGCAATTCAGCCGTTGCCTTGCTCTTCGGTGCCTGTAAAACAAATTCAGCCGCCGCCTGCCACTGCCGATGGGCCAGAAGCTGTTTCCAAGCCATGGCTGAATGAGCATCCTCCAGCGGAAGCCGCCACAGCCATCGGCCAGCCATCAAGTTTTTAAACCATTTCAGCAACATCGATTCGGCCCAGGCCTGCTTATTTCCCACACACCCGACCTTACCCCCCCATCATTCTATCAACTCCCGGGGCATTCATTACGGCAAATGATGGCAATTTCCGCCCCCCCTGGCACCCTGAAAACCGAAGGCCCGGGCGTTTTTTCCAAAACGCCGGGCTCCCGATTTCCTCAATTCCACGCGGCCAACCACACCTTCAAATCAAAGCCGGGCACCGGTTTCGCCAGGTTTCTTCTCTTCCGGTTTCAGGCCAAATTTGGCATCAATCTCACTCTTCACATCGCCAGCCGATACGCTTTCGGGGCCCAGAGTTCCGTCCTCGGCAAGGCGGCCTTCCATCTCGGCCACGCGGCTCACCACATTCAGGCGTTCGTCCAGCTCGTTCACGCTCTTCTTGGCACGAGACAAGGCTGAACCGTCGAAGTGATATTTGTTCCGGGCATTGTTCGCCTCAATCGCAGCCAGCCGGGCCTGAATTTCCTCGATTTTCGACTCAAGAGCTTTCTTCTGAGTTGCTATCGCCGTCAGGTGCTCCTTCGCCGCTTCCACCACTTTCTGCCGCGAGGCCAGAGTCGCCTGCTTCTCGCTCAGAATCCTCTCGCAGCGGTTATATCCATCCAGCTTCGCACGCAAAGCCTCCTGCAAATCTGTGGCTCCAGTGCTATAGGCGGCCTGTCTTACCAAAGGCTCGTCGGCTCTCGCTCGAAGTGCCAGAATGGCCGATTTCTGCTTCTCCAGATTCGCTGTCGTCTCCATAATCTCGCCGTCCAGCCGCTTCACATCCTCCTCTGCCCTGGCCAGCACCTCAATATGCTGCCGAATCGCCGGCTCAAGCTGCTGAACCTCCTGTCGGGCCCGGTCAATTTCAAATTGAACTGGCACTGCATCCTTCGCCACCGACCTGATCTTGAAAAACGCTGTCCTCACATAACTACCCGCCGGTGTCCCAAAAACAGCCCCAAGTGCTGCCATTCCAAGCACTCCGGCCATCACTGATTTTTTGATCATGCCGAATATCATCGTTCCTAACTCCATCGTTGATTGAATCTTACACCATCATCCCGGGCCATTCGGCACATCCCCCCCGATGCACCCAACCACCCACTCTCTATTCAGCTATTCGTTACCCCCTCCAATTTATTTGGAAAAAAATCATTTCTTTTGCACGAATCACATATCCCTATCACCCAAGGAGCCTTAGACACTCTTTTTATAATTCTCACAATTTTTCTTGATTTTATTCCACCCAGCGCCTACCATAGTGATATTGAGACTCAGTCTCAATTAGATCAGGTCTTGAGATTTGCATCCCTGTTCCGGAAGGCCGCGAGAAAGATGATCCAAGCCAATAATAAAAAAGGCTTTACGCTGATCGAACTGCTGGTGGTCATCGCCATCATTGCCGTGTTGATTTCTCTCCTGTTACCGGCGGTTCAATCTGCCCGCGAGGCTGCTCGACGCATTCAGTGTGCAAATAATCTCAAACAGGTCGGCCTGGCGGTGCATCAATATGAGAGCACCCACAACACACTCCCGCCGTCGGTCGCCCTGCAAACGGATAACACCGGCACCGTCAATTGGTTCGGCGGCTGGTCCGCCCACGGCCGAATTCTCCCATATCTCGAACAATCCGCTACTTACGGCTCCTTAAATTTTTCACTCAGCTATTCTCATCCGGTAAATACCACGGTCTCGGCGCTCTCTGTTTCCACGTTTCTCTGCCCAAGTGAAGTCAAACCCCAGCGTGCCTCTCATAGCTTTGGCCTGGCAGGAGTTGTCAATTACGGCGTGAATCTTGGCGACTGGTTTGTCTGGGGCGGTCCCTCAGGCCCGGCCAATCGGGCTCCGTTCGGTGTAAATTCCTCCCGCACATTCAGTTCCATTACTGATGGCCTTTCCGGCACAATTCTCATGGCTGAAGTGAAGGCCTATCAGCCTTATTTTCGAGACCTGGGGCAAATCTCTGGCATGGCCCCTCAATCAATCCCCTCACCGAACGCCAATCCTGAATCCATCTCCGCTCAATTCCTTTCTGCCACCGCTCCCCAGCTATCTGGTCACACCGAATGGGTTGATGGCCATGCTCACCACACTGGTTTTACCACGGCTTTCACGCCTAACCGGAAAATCATGGGCACACCGTCCAGAAATCTCGACATCGACCTCACAACTCGACGTGAAAGCACCGGGGGCCCCACTTTTTCAGCCATTACATCACGCAGCTACCACCCGGGCGGGGTGCAGGTGCTTAAGGCCGACGGTTCCGTCAGCTTCATTTCCGAGCAGATTCGCGGTGAAATCTGGCGGGCCCTGGGCACACCTGCAGGCGGCGAGGTCGTCTCTGCCGACTCCTACTGACAACGTGTCTCACGGCAAGAAACAATTTATCGGGCCGGGCTTACATGGCCAGGCCCGATTTTCGTAAACTGTCACTTAGTCGCCTCTCTGCTTACAGCCCGACTCCGCTTTCTGAAATCGCCTTTGCATTCATGTCACAACTGATCGACAGCTTCGGCCGGGTTCACGACAGCCTTCGCATCAGCGTGACGGATCGCTGCAACATCCGCTGCGTTTATTGCATGCCCGAACAGGTTGAATTTCTGCCCAAGGCTGAAATCCTCAGCTTTGAAGAACTGGCCCGCCTGGCAAAAGTGGCTGATTCGCTGGGCGTTAAAAAAATTCGCATCACCGGCGGCGAGCCATTAGTCAGAAATTCACTCTGGAAGCTGATTGAAGCCATACGACAGAACTCTGACATTCATGAAATTACGCTCACGACAAACGCCATACTCCTTGCCGACCAGGCTGCCGACCTGAAAAAAGCCGGCCTCGACCGCCTTAATATCAGTCTCGACACCCTCGACCCTGATCGATTTCTTCGCCTCACTCGCCGCACCGGTCTTGAAGACGTTCTCAAGGGCATTGATGCTGCACTTTCCGCCGGTTTTGCCCACACCAAGCTCAATGCTGTTGCCATCAAGGGTTTTTCTGAGCCTGACATCATTCCCCTGGCCCAGTTTGCCCGAGAAAAAGCCCTGGAATTGCGATTTATCGAATACATGCCGCTTGATGCCCGCGACGCCTGGGAACGCGGCAAGGTCTTGCTCATGGAAGAGATCGTAAGCACGCTGCAGAACAGCTTTGGCACACTCCTACCCGCACCGGGGCAGGATCCTTCAACACCTGCCACTGAATTCATATATCAGGATTCCGGCAATCGCATTGGCTTTATCGCCTCAGTCTCCCAGCCATTCTGCCGATCCTGCAACCGCATTCGCATTACGGCCGACGGCAAGCTGCGCAATTGCCTTTTCGCCGTCGATGAGACCGATCTTCGCAGCCTTCTTCGCTCTGGGGCCGACGACAGCCGTCTGAAGATGGCATTCTCTGATTCCGTCAAAGCCAAGTGGGAAGGCCACGAAATAAACACCTCGCGATTCATCAAGCCTGACAGGTTGATGCATTCCATCGGCGGCTGAAAATATCCGCAATAACCTTTTTTTATCGAAAAACTATATTTTAAAAAATTACAACAAGACAAATATTTCGTATTATTGTGTCAAACGGATATAGTTTCTGGTAAAGTATTTCTCTTCCCCACCGGTTCGCATCCTTACGAGACACCTATGAAAAAGATTGTACTTACACTTGCCTTGACTCTGTTTTTGATCAATCCTTCAAAATCTTCTGCAACCGACTTCCTGTTTGTTTCGAATTTTGGTAACCACAGTATCAGCAGATTTGATTTGGATGGAAATTACATTAGTTCCATTACCACCAATCTTTACCAGCCTGAAGGACTTGCAATCAATTCCAGCGGTTACCTTTATGCAGCCAATTACAGGATTGGCTCGCTGGGTGGCCGGGCCATAAGCAAATTTAATGCAAATGGGCAATTCGCCAGCTATATTTTCTCAAATACCAATTTGAATTTACCGTCAGCACTGGTGTTCGATTCCATCGGGAATTTATATGCCGCAAATACCAACGACAATACTGTCAGTAAATTTGATCCGGCAGGTAATTTTCTGTCTAAAATTTCTACAGACATTTTAACACCGGCTGGTTTGGCCTTTGATCTTGCAGGTAACCTTCTCGTATCAAATTCTGACCCCTTAAATGGCGGTTTCAAGATCAGTAAATTTGATAACAATGGCAATTTTTTGACATACTACACCGCCAGCCTGAATAGCCCAGCAGGTATTGCAACTGACTCATCAGGTTATATTTACGTCGCAAACGCCGGTAATAATACAATCTCAAAACTCGACACAAACGGAAATCTCGTTTCAACAATTAATTCAGACCTGAATACTCCATGGGGTCTGACTCTCGATTCATCAGGCAACCTTTATGCAGTTAACACTGGCAATGGCACTATCAGTAAATTTTCACCCACTGGCGCGTTCATTAAATCTATAAATACAAATATGAATAATCCTCAATACGTTGTAGTAGGCGTGCCCGAACCATCCTCGATCATTCTTATTTTCATCGCATTAATAACATTTCTCTTGAAATTGTATTATTCTGAACAAAGCAGGCGTTTCAAATTATTATCGCCCGGGCTTGATTGAACACCAGGCCATGCGTCTGGCAAAATCAGCCTGAAAAGCCGGCCGGTGCCTGCTGACAGTCGTTCTTGGGTCAAAGCTCTCTGTTCGGGCCAAATCGCGATACCAGCCATCGGCCTGTTGCACAAACTGCCCGCCCCAGCCCGGTTTCGAAGGGTCCTGGGCATCATTCCCGCCAGCCGGCAAAAAGAAAAACCACGAAGGCGTATCGCCTTCCTTCATGCATCCATGCCGGTTCGGTGCCGTCCACGTTTTTGTCGGATAAAGAGCCCCCAGCGGCCCGGTGCCTCTTACATTCTTCTCAATCCACTCCCGGCTTGTCAGTTGTTCGTCACCTGTCAGATAAATTCCGCGATAGGTTCCTTCGCGATTATCACGCCCGTGGGCCCTGTTTGCCAGAATATAAAACATCCCCGGAAATTCAGTGCGCATCCAGTCGGCAATTCCATCCTGATCATTAATGTCATAAACCCTGAATTTCTTCACAAATTGGGCCAGTCCTGCCTCACCCCTGCTTGATTTCACCTGCCACAAAGTCTGCGCCAGGTCTGTCTGCCCGCCCCAGATTGATATATTTAATGGATCTTCGGCCGAACCGGCATCAATCCGCTCCATCAGATAGCGAGAAGCCTCCGTCTCATGACCCTCGCCTGTGTTCTTCCGTTCGCGATATTTATTACCTGTTTTCACCCGGTCGAGTAGTGTTTCTGCCGATGGCCATCCCTTTTCATGAAGCATCAGCCCGGGCCTGACCCTATCATAGGCTAATATGATTTCGCGAATCAGATCAGCCCTTGTCACCGAATTCCTCAACTCTCCCCGCGTGCCGGCCGCAGTGGCTATCAGTGCCTCAATCCTAAACTGATTACTGTATACCATCAGCCTGATCAACGACTGCTGATCGTCAGGGTCGCCCCCAATGTCCGTTAAAATCGCCAGTCTCGGCCGCCCCGCTTCAGCCTTGACTTCATCACAAAAGCCTTTATTCCAGCTTCCAGGCATCAGCACGGCTGACAGCCAGAAAACCACTTTTACATATCGCATTAAAATATAAGAATATGATTTTGTCATCTATTTGCAACTTTGCTTTTTTTGAGCAATTATACACCTGGTTCATGAGAGACTGCCGGTTCAGCAGGCCATAACACCAGCCAGATTATCAGGGCCACGACAGGTGCAAGACCAGCCATCATCAAACCATAGTCGAACGAACCGGTTCGATCGACAACCCGTCCAAAATATTTCTGCAGCGGCGAGGAAATCAGCCAGCTCGCACAGCCCAACAGGCCGGTGGCCTTGCCCATGTGCCGCGACGAAACTTCCTGGGCAAGTGAATAATAGCACGGAAAAACGCCCAGCGACCCCGCCCCAATCAGCAGAAGCAGGCCATAAAGCCCATACCCCAGCGGCATTGCCGGAATAAAAATGGAAAGAGCGGTAAGAGTCGAACCCGCCGCAAGCACAATCTGCCTTGATCGCAGCACGCCCACCCCTCGGCCCACAAGCCACACTGCCGATGCACCGGCTGCAATACAGCCAATATCAGCCGCCACATAATAAAGCGAATTGAAATAAAGCGACTGTGCCTCAGTCGCACCCCGCCCCTGCTGCAGGAATTTCGGCAGCCACACACGCAGCAGTTGCCAGGTAATGTTAATGCACACCACCATCGGCAAAAGGGCCCAGAACCGTCGGTTTGTCAGGCAGGCGTTCCACCATACGCCAAAAAACGACTCTCTTTCAGTGTTTAATTCCACAGACCGATTGTCGATTGTCGCCTGGCGCCGATTCAGCTGGCCTCTGCCAATTGTCAGTAGCCATGCCATCACCCACAACCCGCCAAATGAACCTATGATCACAAATGGCGGCCGCCAGGCACCCGGGGTCATGTTGTCGCCCACCATGCCGCGAATGACCAGCGGCGTGATAATCGCACCAATCGCGCCGCCGCTTTGAAGTATCGAATTGCCCAGAACACGCTCTTCCCGCGACAATACGGCCTGAGTCGTCTTCAGGGCACAGGGCCAGTGCCCCGACTCAAAAAAACCCAGCATGATCCGACACACCAGCATCTCTTGATATGTCGATGCAAAGCCAGTAAGCAGACCCACCGCCGACCAACCAACCACAACCGATGGATAAAGCCACCGTACCGGAAACCTGTCGGCCATTATGCCAAACACAATCAGCCCAAAGGCAAACGACCAGCCAAAACCAAGCTCAAGCGTGCCATATTGCTCCTGCGATAATTTCAGGTCGCCAGTAATTCGCACCGACAAATTCGCCAGCGTCTGACGGTCCATATAGTTAAGCATCGTGGCCAGCAAAAGTAGAAATGTCACCAGCCACTGCCAGCCACTCAGTTTTCTGGCCCTGCCTGCAATTGCCATACGATGATTTTCCGGAATTCAGTGTCAAAGGTTGCCGGGTTTTGTATCTTGTCAGTTTCTCTCGGGAATTATCAACCCTGAAACTCCCACGAATGTCCGTCCCACGCCGCCACCCGGCGAATGAAAGCCGCCACCCCGGCTGAAAATTCACCAAGCAACAGCTCTCCCTTCTCCCGACTTGCCTCAGCCGGCTCGCCCAGATGCCCCGGCGCATCGGCACCGGCGGGTACTCGCTCCTGCGTGATCCAGCCACGATACGCCGGCTCAAATGAATAACCCATGCCACGCGGCTCGCGATGACTGAATTCACCCACCAGATCTGGCCTGATCACCAACATCATTGATGTTTCAAGCTCGCACGCATGACCGACAGAACTCTGCAAAAGCCCATACTCCGGCTTCTTCAGGTCGGCAAAGTCCCAGTAGGAAGCACCCAGCAAAAGAAGTTCGCGATTGGCACGATGCCGCTGCCGAACTTCAAAAATGGCCTGCTTCAGCGGCGTGATATTACCACCATGCCCATTCAGAAAAAGAATTCGCCGAAATCCGTGAAACAACAGATTTTCAAGCAGATCATTCAGCAGATCCAGATAAGTCCGCGGGCCTGCAGAAAGCGTTCCGGCATATTCCATGTGATGGTGCGAATTGCCAAGCCAAAGAAGCGGCGCAAAAATCGCCTCGTCGTGTACCTGCGGCTCGACCCGTCGCACCACCTCACCCAGAAGCATGCTGTCCGTAGCCAGCGGCAGGTGGTGGCCATGCTGCTCAACAGCAGCCAGCGGAACAACGACAGGTGTATGAGGTACGCAGCGGCACACCCGGGGCCAGTTCATTTCGGCAAGCAGCATCGCAGGAAACCCGGTTCGTTCTCGACTCGTTTATTCTCAGGCGGCTCTGATTCAGCCCGATCTCGGCAGGTTTGGCCTGCATTATAATGCAATCGGTCGGCCAGACCGACCTTTTTCCGAAAAAAATGCTGCAAATCGACGACTGTTCAGTTAATCAATCAATCAAAGCCACGCATTGAGCCAATCAACCATCTGGCCGGAAAAAGAACTGTTGGCCAGCACATGATCAAATCCCGCCCGCCGCGCCGCTTCAAATCGCCTGACATCCACATGAGACCCAAAGCCCGCCAGGGTTATCGGCTTCGTTGCCTTCTGCCGCAATAGCTCCCAGGCCTGGGTGTCAGCAGCCTCCAGCAATCCCATGTCCACAATCACGGCCTTCACTTCCGGCCACCGGGCCAGCATTTCATCAAGCCCTTTCACCCCCGGGCAGACTTTCATCCCAAAACCAAGCGATCGTGCCGTCGCCGACACGCCTGCCGTAAAAAAAAGGTCTTTACACACCAATATTCCCGTCACTGGCGGGGCCTGTGCATTCGGCTCGGTCATTTTGGCACCTGTTTCAAAACCCATTCGGCAAATGCCGGCAGATCAGGTACAATCACCGTGGGCCCAGCTTTCTGCAACTTATCTACTGGGTATGAGTTAGGAATTGCCGCAACCTGCATTCCGGCAAGTTTCGCCGCCTCAATCCCCGCAAGACTGTCCTCAACGGCCGTGATTTCCGCAGCAACCAGTTCCCGATGCTTCGACTTTAAAAGGGCAATCGCCTTTAAGTATCCTTCCGGATCAGGTTTGCATGCTGCCGTGTCTTCTGCGGCAAGCACACCCAGAAAACACTCACTGATACCTGCAATCTCAAGCCCCAGAAGCACTTCTGCACGTAATGCACCCGAACACACTGCCAGCGGCACGTGTTCAGCCAGCCGCTTGACACTCTCGGCCACGCCCGGAAAAAAAACAAGCTCGCGCCGGGCCAGCTCAAGGTATCGTACTGCCTTGTCATCAATCAGCTTACGCAATATTTCAGCCGAGCATGGCTTGCCGAAGTCGCCCAGGGCAGCCGTGAAGCAGCCACGGTCGTCATAGCCCAGATAACGATCGTTATAAAGCTCTTCTGTAAGGTTGACACCATGGTTGGCAAGTTGTTCTGCAAAAGTGAGATAATGCAGATGCTCGTCGTTCACAATCAATCCATTGAAATCAAATACAACGGCACGAATCACTTCTCTGGAACTCCCTTTTCAGACCCCATGGTGCTTTTCTATCGAATTATTTTGACTTCAGCCGGAAAAATCAAATCGCGTCGGGCCCACGTTCGCCCGTCCGAATGCGAATACAGTCGTCCAGCGGCAGCACAAAAATCTTGCCATCACCAATCTTGCCGTTCGGCGGCGTCCGCCCGGCCTGAATGATCGCCTCAATCGTCGGCTCGACCATTTCGTCGTTCACGGCAATCTGTAACTCTATTTTACGCAGCAAGTTAACCGTTGTCTCAGCACCCCGGTACATCTCGGTATAACCTTTTTGCCGGCCAAAACCCTGCACCTCGCTCACCGTCAGCCGAAATACTTCGACCCTTGAAAGCGATTCCTTAATGGCTTCCAGCTTGCTCGGTTGAATGATCGCAATGATCAGCTTCATATCAAGTTGCTTCCCAATAAGCAGCGCATGGGCTTCACCTGTCCGGTTCCATGCCTTTGCAAAACAGTTCATGCGCCATGCACGGAGCTTCATCATAAACATACCAGAAGTGCAAATGCAGTGCCAAGATGCAAAACCATACAAAGCCATTTCCCGCATTTTTTCGAAAAAACACTATTGAACTCTAACGATTACAGCGATAATATCACTGTAGTTCCCCGGTGGTGTAACGGTAGCACAGGAGTTTTTGGTACTCTTAGTCCAGGTTCGAATCCTGGCTGGGGATTAGCTGCCCTTTTTTAACTTCCTTTACTCTCTTCCTTTACAACGATTAAACGAGAATTCCCCGAAACTGGCCTTGACCTCAGCACAATCTGAAATATGATTGTGGGTAGATTCCCTGGTGGTGTAACGGTAACACTAAAGATTCTGGATCTTTCATTCCTGGTTCGAATCCAGGCCGGGGATTTTAAATTTTTATTTTATTGATCGAATCATCGTTTTACACCTTCATTTCACACTCTTTTTGCACTTTTGTTCAGCATGATGATTTCTATTGATCTTGGCTGACGTATCCTTTTGTGGTTTAATGCTTCTCATACAGGCGACCAGCTCGCCGGGCGGCCAGCTGACTGGCCTCTATCACCATGCTAAACAACGCTTTAACTGTCAGGGAGGACAGATGCACTTACTGGCTCTTGTGGAAGCCCGGGGGCATGTCTGCAGCCGCTATCGCATTGAGGCGTTTGAGCCCTGGTTAAAGCACTTTAACGTTACAATCAGCTATCAGGCCATCGAGAAAAGCCCTCTTCGTCGCCTTCGTCAAATGCAGTCGGCCAAAGGCTTTGACGGTGTCATTCTGCAGCGACGCCTGCTTGATCCGCTGGCCTTCCGGGCACTGCGGAAAGCCGCAAAATATCTCGTTTTTGATTTCGACGATGCTGTGCTCTATCGCGACAGCTATGCCGCCCGCGGCCATCATTGCCCGCGTCGCCAGGCCCGATTTGAAATGACCGTCACCGCAGCCGACATGATCCTGGCAGGCAACAGCTTCCTTGCCTCACTGGCTGAACAACATGGTGCCCCAGCTGCCAACATTCATTACATGCCGACTTGCATTGACCTCTCCGCTTATGAAAAATTGCGAGCCGCCCGAAAACCCCGCAACGATCACCAGCTTGTCATGGTCTGGATAGGCTCTTCAAGCACGCTCAAGGGCATTGAATCAACTTCCAGAATCTGGAATCGCATCGGCCAATGCGTACCCAGGGCAACACTTCGCGTTGTCTGCGACCGCTTCCCCGTCTTTGATCATCTGAGAGTCGAACCGGTTCACTGGTCGGAATCGACCGAAATTGAAAATATAGTTTCTGCTGATATTGGTATAAGTCATGTGCCCGACGACCTTTGGAGCCGTGGCAAATGTGGCCTGAAGGTGCTTCAGTATCTGGCAGGTGGCCTGCCCGTGCTGACCAACCCCGTCGGCGTGCATCAGGAGATGATCCAACCTGGCAAAAATGGCTTTCTCGTCGACAAAAACGAGCAGTGGATTGAGGCTGTACGATGGCTCGACCGCTTTCGCGATGCCACGGCCGAGATGGCACAGGCAGGGATCGAAACCATTCGCCAGGGCTACGACATAGCCGACTGGGGGCCGTTTTTTGTTGACAGGGTCGCCCCGGGAGCCATCCCGGCCAACTTTGACACTCGACAAATGAAAATTCCAGACCAGCCCCTGAAAAACTGGAAACTAGACCAGGCTGATCAACCGGGCCAGATGAGTTCGACAACAGTCACGGCACGGAGCCCCCAGGCATGAGCCCCACCGGCACCAGAAACGAACGGCCAAGCCAGCGATTCTACGGCGAAAAGAAGCTTTTCGGCATGCGTGGCTGGTCGTGGTTTTCCATGGGCAATGTGGGCTGGTGGATTCAGGACACCTGGTTCAGCCGAATCGTTGGCCCCCAGGGCCTGAAATGGAAAGACTGGGAATCGGCCGGGTGTCTGAAAATTGTCAAGGATGGCCCGCTTCGCACCGTCTATCGTGTCGGACTCGAAGATTCAGGCATATTTATCAAGCACTACCGGGTGCCATGGATTCGCGGCAAGATCCGCCAGTGGCTGCGGGGTGGCAAGGCACGTAACGAAGGCGAAAAGGCCTTGAAACTCGTTTCGACAGGTGTCGCCACCATTGAGCCGGTCGCCCTGGGCGAGCAGCGACGCCTTGGTCTGATATTCGACAACTTTCTTGTTACTCGTGAAATTCCGGCTGTTGAACCTCTTGATCATTTTCTCGAAAAAAACCTGCCATCACTTCATTCAGACCGTGTCCGCCTGATCCGCCGACGCATTGCTGAAGAACTGGCCAGGCTCTGTGCCAGGCTGCACGAACGGGGCTTTCTGCATCAGGACTTTCATCCGGGCAATCTCCTCGTCAGGCTTGATCACGACGACCACCCCACACTTTTTCTGATCGACCTTGATGCCCTTGAAATTCGCCCGGTTCCCCTTGGAATCAACCTGATTCGCGACAATCTTGCCCAGATCAACAATTATTTCTGGTCGCGTTCAAGCCGGGCCGAACGTCTGCGATTTCTTGAGCTTTACCTCAAGTTCCGCAAGCGTCACAACCCCCTGGCTCCCGAAAAACTCTCGCATTTCTCGCGTGAAATTGAATCAGCCACCCGCCGATGGGCCGAAAGGCTGTGGTGCCGCTGGGCCACAAGAAACCAGGGCACCAACAAATACTACAAGGTGATGAAGGCTCCGGCCACCTGGGCTGTTTTAAGCCGAAAACTTGATCGCGAGCACCTGCGTGATATTGTCGAAGACCCCGACCGCCTGATTTATGCACGCGATGCCCGCATCCTGAAGCACTCTCCTTCATCAACTGTCGCAGAAGTCACTATCCAGACAAAAGTCGGCAACCAGCGTGTCATCATCAAAAAAATCCCAACCCTGAAAGCAAGCGATTTCTGGTTCGGCTGGCTCAAGACGCACCGTTCGTGGCGTGCGTGGAAGGCGGCCGGCCACATGGTGGCTCGTGGTGTGCCCACACCCGAACCACTTGCCTATATTTCGCGCGGCAGCCCGGGCGTCTCAAGCCTTCTGGCGTGGTTCTATCCCACGGCCACATTCACCATAAGCCAGTGCCCCGAGGGCATGATCACCCTCGCCCAGCACATGGAAACAACCCTGGTTGAAATGAGCGAGATCTGCCGGCTGCATGCTGTTCGTTCATCTGTCATACCCATGGCACGCATGCTTCGACAAATGCACGATATGTCAATCTCGCACAGAGACCTGAAAGCTGCCAATATCCTGATTCGCCCCCTTGACGATGGCTCATGGCAGGACATGATGCTGATCGACCTTGTAGGCGTTCGCCTGCGGCACCCCCTGCCTTATGACACCCGCGTGAAAAACCTCTCCAGGGTCGCTCTTTCATTTCACGCGCATGGCCTGTTACAGAAGACCGATGCCCTGCGATTTCTTCGCAGCTATCTGCCCATCGCCCACCTGCCGCGCGGGGCCTGGAAGAAACTTTGGCTGGAAGTGCGCCGGGAGGTGGAAGGCAAACTTGGCCGAAACCTGAAGAATGGCCGACCTTTGAGCTGATCAACCGGAAAGCGGGCACTGAGTGACTGACAGGCGTCGTTACCCCTCCATTCTGCAACTGCTTCTGTCACTTCTTGTGGCCGCCAGTGGCTGTGCGACTACCAGCAATCGCCATAACGAACTTCTGCCCAGTCGCTCGACTTATCGCACTGGCCCTTTTGTCATCCATTCGCACAGGCCCATCCGTCAGAAAGACACCATCGTTCGCGAACTTGAATCGCTCACCCGCAATGTATCAACAAAAATCGGAGCCAGCCCCACCCCTAACGCGCAAAAACCTGTTGATGTCTATATACTTGCCGACGACCAGAGTTTCCGCCATTTTCTGCAATATTATCATCCTGAACTGCCACCCCGCCGCGCCTATTTTATCGCCACAGCCAAAACCCGCTCGGTCTATACCTACGCCGGCGACCATCTGATGGAAGATCTTCGCCACGAAGCCACCCACGCCATCGTCAATCTTACACACCCGGGCCTGCCGCTCTGGCTTGATGAAGGGCTTGCCGAATATTTTGAACACCCTGATAAAAGCCAGACACCCGACACACATCTCCAGCGATTCATGGCCGATATTGAATCAGGCACTCTTCCCGACCTGAAACAGCTTGAATCCGTAACGGATGTCAGCAAAATGTCACCGCGTAACTATCGCGAAGCCTGGGCCTGGGCCCGCTGGGGCCTTGATGGGCCGACACCTGTCAGGCAGTCGTTCAGCCATTACCTCGCTGATTTCGCAAGACTGGGCGAAGCTGAATCTCGCGATGCCCTCAAACCATTGTCAGACCGCTGGGCCGCCCTGCCTGAATCCGCTGGCTTTAACACCTCAGCCAGTGCCATGCTGGCCTGGCTCAGGCTTAATCAAGCCGGCAATGGCCAGCCGAACCTGGCGGCATCACCAAAATCTGATCCTTCGGTTCAGCAGACCCGGCTTCAGAATGAATCGGCAACTGCACCCGCCAGGCCCACAAAATCAAGCACCCTGGGCCGTAACAGACCAGGGTTTTTCAGCCGACTCAAAAAGTCGATTTTTGGTAGTTAAAACGGCCAGTTTTCTACTTCCACCGGCGGCGCCTGCCAACCCGTCTGTTTCTCAAGCCAGCCGATCAGAAACGGATTGATTCCGCCACCGATGACCTGCTTGATTTTCTTAAGACTTACATCTGTCCTCGGGTCGCGCACATGCGGGCTGCTGCCCAGCCACCATCGCCGCACAATGTCATAGCCTTCCGGGTCGCCATGGCCGTTTACCTGTTCAAGCCGCCACTTCTCGCATTGCAGAAGCTCGCACGCCGCCTGAATTGATTCCTCTTGCCCCAGGCCTGAATTGACTTTCACTTTCAGGCCAGTGCTTTTCAGCCTGGCCGTCACATCGTTTTTCACATGCCTGATGAGCTTGCCATTACGCCTGTTGCTGACAACTTCAATATCCACAAGCTCCAGGTCAATCTCGGCATCAGGAATCGGCATCACCGTCAGCTTGATCAAACTCGATTGTTCATCGACATTTTTCGTGAACTCATGCACGCCCTGCTCGCCGGCCAGCATGCCATACACTGTGACACCCGTTATACGCAGAAAAACCTGCGTCAACCGGCCTTCATCATCCACTTCCTCATGAATCGCCTCAGCATCAAAACCAAGGCTGGTGGCCCATTTGCCATAGCTTTGATAAAGCATCACAAGATGCTCGGAATCGCCCGAGCCAATCAGCTCCAATGTCAGGATGGCGTCACACTGCTCAAGCTCGCTGCTGCTCACCCCGACAAATCGCAGGATGGTCGCCTTGCGCCGGCATTCCTCAATGGCATCAGCTATTGATTCCAGAATATCCTGTCGTGAGTCAGGCTCCAGCCTGTTGAATTCATATTCAAGTTTTAGCTTTTTCTGCTCAATTTCCTCAACCTGTTCGATCTGAGTTTCAAGCCGGTGAATCTCGCTCTGGGCACGCCGTGCCGCCGCCTGGTCGTCCCAGAAATTCGGCAGGCAACTTCGTGCAATCAGCGCAGATCGCTTCTGCCGCAGCGAATCATCGGTGCCACTGCCTGGAAGCTTGTCAATTTCACGAAAAAGCTCGCCCAGGCTCGCCCTGATGGCCTTCAGGTCACGCGGCCTGGCTTTCTTGCCATTCACTCCGGCATGGCCATTGGTCTCGCCTGTTTTACGCTTGTTGGAATAGATCGGTTTCAGGCTGATTTTCTCGCCCGACGGCAGCAGTTGAATCAGCACCGGAATGCGTGCCGGATTCATTTCGGCAATCATCCGCGAAAGTGGCGTGACCACAAGGTTCTCAACAGCACGTTTCAGCGGCCGTGCCCCATATTTGGGCGCATATCCCTTCCTGGCCACAATGTCAATCACGCACCGGTCAATGTCTATCTGCAGCTTTCGCCGGGTAATGCCGCTGCGCATCAGCACACTGCCAATTTCCCTCTGGGCCAGTGTGCGCACCTCTTCCCACTGCAGCGGCCCGAAATAGACCGTGTCGTTCAGGCGATTGAAAAACTCGGGCCGGAAAAAGGCCTGCACTTCCTGCTCGACACTCTCCTTCAGGCTGACAATATTGTCATCATGAAAACCAATTGATTTATCAACATATGACGATGCACCAAGATTGCTCGTCATGATGATAATCGTCTGCGTAAAATCTACAGTTTCGCCGTTGGCCCTACTCATTTTGCCTGAGCTGAGCATGCCCAGAAACAGGTCAAAGATCGCCGGATGTGCTTTCTCGATTTCATCGAGCAGAACCACTGAAAACGGCTGCAGCTCAACCCTGGCCAGAAGCCCGCCGGGCGGGTCGTCGGTGTTCAGGTGGCCGATGATCTTGGAAATCGATCCTGACTCCTGAAAGTCTGACATGTCAAGCCGCACCATCCGCTCAGGGCTGCCGAACAGAAATTCCGCCAGCGTGCGGGCCATCTCGGTCTTTCCGACACCCGTCGGCCCGACAAACATCAGCACGCTGATCGGTGTCTCCTTCCGGTTCAGGCCCGATTTTATGGTTGAAATCACATCAATCACCTTTTCAATCGGGCCACGCTGCCCCACCAGCCGGTCCGTAAAAAATGTACGGGTTTCCTCCATCGAAAGTGGTATCGAATCGTCAAGCATCTTCCGCGGGGCACCAGTAATCTCACACAGTGCCTCAACAATCTTGTCAGGCTTGATCTCAATCGATTCAATCGGTTTGTTATTCAGGGCTTCATATGCCCTGGCCGATGCCGCAATCTGCTTCTCGTCAACTGCTTCCCTGATCAGCCTGATGGCGCCCGCCGGCGGCGAAACCGATGGAAAAAAGTTGGCCCCCAGGTCGGCTGCCCGCGTAATTGCTTCGGCCGGCCAGTTAATAACGACACTTGTCCGCCGTGCGATCTTTTCCGATACCTCGTTCGCCACGCTGCGCAAGATTCGGCCCATGCGGTCTGGCGGCGGTGCTTCCAGCCGGATCACGTCGAATTGCCGGGCAAAAGTGCGCATGCTCTCAATATTTGAGCGGAATGTCTCGGGGCTGGCCTCGCCGAAGATCAAAATCTCCTGCTTTTCCATCATCGGTGTCAAAACCGCCGCCATGCTCTCGTCGTTCTTGTCTGTGCGGCCCACGCGGGTCAGCAAATGCAGGTCGTCAAACCAGATGGCGTGCCGGTCGCTGAACTGGGCCTGGTTCACCAGATCCATCATCTGCCCCTGCCACTCGCCTATGTATTTCATCCCTGCCACGATGTCTGTCGTTGATGTCTGCACAATATTCATCGGGTAAAAACGCGTGGACGTCAGTTCCCAGGCCAGGTTCTGCAGAAGGCTCGTCTTGCCTACCCCCGTCGGCCCCACCAGCACAAACGACCGCTTGTGATCCCTGATCTGCCGCTTCAGCCGATCCATCTGCTTTTCACGCTCAAAGACACGTGCCGGACGCTCTTTCCCAGGCCACAAATCACCAAGTTCACGCAATGGCCGTACCTGCTTCGCCCCGTCGCTCATTTTGTTTTACCTTCGATAATTCACAGCTAATTCAGATCAATACAATCGGTAAAACCAGAATAAATTAGCCAATCGGAATGTCAAGTGGCCAAAAAGTGAACCATGCTTTTCAATTATTGACAAAGTTTGCAATAACAACACCTTACAGCACGTTGTAAAATTTACGAAATCGATAAAAAACGTGGACAATCGCCAGAAAAATTATCTATTAACTTTCCGGTTTCCAGTCAAATTGAACAGGCTGCCGCAAGCCCAGCCAGGCCCACGGCAGCCCCATTATTAAACATCTACACAGAAACAGGTTAGATATTGATTATCACACCCTGCGGCCCGTTCACTCACTTCAGCTTGATCGTATTGCCGTTAAGGTCAACGGCCTGATACATGATCTTGCGAGGCGAATTCCAGTCGGCCAGGGCAAAAACGCCCGTATTGCCGAAGGTGGTCGTCTGCAGCCGCAGGCCACCGGGCACGCTTCGCCGATTCACGCCGTAAGGCAAAATCGTTGCAATGGATACCGGCACGCCCATCTCTCCGCTCATACTCATACCACCCATGTTCGCCATAGGGTTGTTCAGGGCATTAACCTGCCACACCGAAATCTTGGCATTGTCGATACCCTGCGCCGGTGCGGTGATCAAATTCGGCAGATAACCTGGCTGAGTGGCCGGAGCCAAAAAGCCCGCCGCCAGATTTACTCCCGTCTTTGCCCGGCCGGGTGCAGCCAGAAAATCAAAGAGCTTTACCTGCATGGAATGGCCCGGCATGCCCAGATAAAAGCCGTCAAGCCCGACCACCCGTGGCAGGGCACCCTTGCCCGCACCAATGGCCACATCGTCGAAATTATCGCCATTAAAGTCGGCACCGGCCACATTGACGCCATTCGGCAAGTAACCAGCCAGCGTGCCGCGAATTTCGTTGACGAGCGTTCCGTCCATCTCAAAAACCCGAACCAGACTTCGCCCCGGGCCCACCCGGCCGGCAATAATCTCGCCCACGCCGTCCTTGTCAAGGTCGGCAATGGCCAGGCTCACGCCCGTGTGCCTGAATTCCGGAAACGCATTAAACCGGCTGATTTCCTGCAACGACTGGCCATCATAAACAATCACGGCCCCGGTGTGGCCCGGCGTGGCAGCACCCACCACAATTTCCTGGTTCAGGTCGCCTGTCAGGTTGCCTGTTGCTGTGGCCGCGCCGCCCTTCCATTTTGGACCGAACGGATTGACCGTGCCCAGTGTCTCGCCAAAACCATCGTTAATCATCACATTGCCGCCCCGGCCCGGCAGGTCTCCGGCCGCCACCCTGTTCTGCGACCCATTCGGCCCGGCCACAATTGCCATCATCATGCCTGCATCCTCGTGCGGCAAAATATGGCAGTGTGTGACATATTTACCGGGCAAAGGAGACACGCGAAATCGCACCGTGACAGATCCATTTGCCGGAATATTCGCTATATCCCGATAAGACACATAAGGATAGGTGCCCGACCCATCAACTTTCACCGGCTGCCCGTTCACGGCCACAATTGCCATCATGTTCTGATGCAGATGGATCGGGTGAGCATTGCCCTGCTTGGTGAAAAATGTCCATTCCTCAACCTGCCCGGCCTGCAAATTGATGATCGGGGCCTGGCCGAATATCTGGCCGTTAATCTTGAAAGCTGTCGTTCCGCCCGGGCCAGAATTGTCAGAGCTGAAATCGAACGACCGATAGTTATCCACTTTGATATTCGGGTCGTAAAGGTCGGGCACTGTCCCGGTCGGGGCGAAGGTCGGCGCCGGTTCGCTGGCCGCCGGACCCGCCACATGAATGGTCATCAGTGCAAAAGGGCTGGCCGTCGTTGTATACCTTGGTGTCAGGCCATCCACCAGATAATATGTCCCCGGTGTTGTCGGTGCCGTTACTGCCAGCGTAATGCGCTCGCCGGGGTCAAGCACCATCATGGTGTTGGTGGTGAATGTTGTGGGCGCCACCTGAGTATAGGGCCGGGGAATGGCATCATCGCCGTTGCCGTCAAATGCCAGAATCGTCGATTGCCACGGGTTCGCACCATCGACATCCGTAATCCCCAGATTAAACGCACCGTTGCGGCCGATGCCGGCCAGTGTCCAGATCTGCGTCTCACCCGGCTGCATCGTCATTTCGGGGTTAAGCTGGCCATTAACATACTTCTGCCAGCCCACCGGCACTTTTGTCAGCGGATTCAAAATAAATTTGTCAGTGCCCGTTGGCGAGCTCATCATCAGGCCACCAGCCGTCTGCACCTTGTTCGCCAGCGTCAGACTAAATATCTGCTCCTTGTATTTGCCCACATACTGCGGAAAATAATCCAGCGGGCTGCCCGTCTGAAACACTCCGGCCAGACCGGCATAAACCTGGTCGGCAACATGGCCATGCTTGTGCGGATGATACCAGTCTGAACCTGAAGGCTGATTATCCGGTACCTTAATCGTCGTATCATAAGTGTTGCCGTCCTGCATCACCCGATAAACGTTGTCAGACGTGCCCAGAGGGCTGACCAGATAACCATGTGCATGGAAATTCGTCATCACTCGCTCGGGGTCCGGCGTCGGCGCTGAATTCGGCTCGCCCAGGCTGTTGGTTATCTTCAGGTTCAGCGTGTCACCATGCTTCACCTTGATCGTTACGCCGGGAAACTGGGCCGGCAGCCGCGATCCATCTGGAAAAACAACCTGATATGCCGCGGCATAATTCGCCTGACTATTCGGTACTGCCGGCAAAGTGTTCGAATAAAGCGGTTTGCTACCATAATTTATCGACTCGCCCGAGCCCGGAATTCCGGCACGAACCATATCAAATGTCGCATTAAGCACGCCATTCTGGCTTTCAATCACCGGGGCCTGAATCATCGCCCCGTCACTGGCTGGAATCAGCACCGCCGGCTGAAGCCGATCCTCAAGAACAATCATCTCAAGCAGTTTCTGCCTGGCCAGTCGCTTTGGCTGCGAGGACTTGCGACGACCCACCAGACAATCTCGCACCGTTTCCGAAAAAGTTCTCATGATGATCAATCCCGATTCAATCTTAAGCCAGAATCACAGCGGTAAATCTCTGAAGGCACACCTTCTGAAATTCTACCGCTGTTAAAATAGAGGTTATAGGCAGCTTAATTAGAATATAGTAGACGAGCTTTCTCTTGTCGATAAAAACTTGAGAATTATTACTGATGATCCCGCAGAATTATTTCCCTTGCCCTGTCCCACACCAGACGCGCCTTTTCTTCCGTGCCTGACACCAGGCCCGGCGTCCACACTACCCCACCCGTAGCCGGGCAGTGCCACTCGGCCCAGGCCTCACCAGCCAGCCACCGTGACCTGAAATATCTGATATGGCAGGGGTCGTCCGTATTTTCACAGGCTTCGGCCCGGCAAAATCGGGCCGGAACCAGGGTGAAATGCCCAGCCGACGATGCCGATAAAAGCCCCGACACATCATTCGGCGGCGGAAAATGCAATAACCTTACCACTTCCAGCGACTTCGGCTGCGTCAAAAGCTCCTCAGGCCTGCCCTGCTGCACGATCCTTCCTGACTGCAAAACCGCAATCCGGTCAGCCAGTGCCAGAGAATCTGCCGGCTCGTGCAGCACCACCACCATGGTTTTTTGCGTCAGCCGGATAAATCGCCATAAAAACCGCGACACCCTCTCTCGCGTGTCAGGGTCAAGCCCGTTCAGCGGCTCATCGGCCAGCAGAATCGGCCGATCCTGCAAAATCGCCGTCAGGATCGACGCCCGCCGAGCCTCACCTCCTGAAAATGTCTCGGGAGCCTGATTCAGCAAATTATCTTTCAGTTGTAATCTGTCAATTATGGTTGACAAATCAATCCCCACCTTCTCCCATCTCTGTAAAACACCACACCGCCGTGCCTCTTCAATGTCTTTATTTAGCCGCCTGCCAGGATAAAACACAGGCCGCTGAAAGATCATCGACACCTGCCGTTCATGCGGCTTGAGATAATTTATCTGAATGTTGTCAACTGTAATAATTCCATCATCCGCAGGTTCAAGCCCGGCAATCACCCGCAAAATCGTTGATTTGCCAACCCCCGTTCGGCCCACCAGCCCGAGTATTTCGCCGGGGCCCACCTCTAAACCAATATCCGCCACGCTGCCGCCACCCGGCCACCGCCGACCCACCCCCTCAAGCCTTACACGGGCCGCCTGCTTTTCCTCCATCTCTTTGATTCCCCCAATTCGGCCCATCGCCAATTTTTTCGTTGCGTCGGCAGTGCATTCAGCCTAGCATAGAGCCCTGGGCAGGGCCACCCTCTGCCCGTCAGGCCACGACTCATTCACCTCACCAAAAACGGTATCGACCATGTCCGATCAGGACCACTCCCTCGATCATATTGACGCTGTGCAGGAAGCCTCAGCACATGTTGACATCGTCTCCGATACCGACGCCCCACCCGTCGATCCACCCGTCAAATTCAGCCTCGCCATCCGCGAAATCGGCCCCGGCCTCGTGCTCGCAGGCTCCATCGTCGGCACCGGCGAACTCATCGCCACCACCGGCCTGGGGGCCAAACATGGCTACTCGCTGCTCTGGCTCATCCTCTTCAGCTGCATTATCAAAGTCTTTGTGCAGATTGAACTTGGCCGCCATGCCCTGACTCACGGCCAGTCCACGCTTGAAGCCTTTAACAGCCTCGGCTCACGCCGGGGCCGCACTAACTGGATCTGCTGGTGCTGGTTCGCCATGATGCTCGCCACCCAGTCGCAAATTGGTGCCATGGAAGGGCTTATCGGTCAGGCCGCCACCATGGCCTTCCCCTCTGCCAGCCAGTCTGTCAGCCAGTCCCTCGGCATCCCCTCCGACGCCTTCTGGGCCACCCTCACCACCATCGCCGCCATCGCCCTGCTCCTCTCCGGCGGCTACCAGCGTGTCGAAAAAATCACCACATTTCTCGTCGCCGCCGTCACCGCCGTCACCGTTCTGGCCGTCATCGCGCTGCCATGGTCGCCGCCCCCGATTGATTTCTCCGCCAGCTCCATCTTCAGCGGCCTTTATTTCTCCATCCCCACCGGTGGGCTGGCCGTGGCCATGGCTACCTTCGGTATCACCGGCGTGGGTGCCAGCGAACTGGTCGCCTACCCCTACTGGTGCCTTGAAAAAGGCTATGGCAAGGCCACCGGCAAGCGAGACCAGTCCGAAGCCTGGGCCCGCCGCGCCCAGGGCTGGATGCGGGTCATGCAGATCGATGCCTGGTTCAGCATGATCGTCTTTACCATCGGCACCGTCGCCTTCTATATCCTCGGGGCCGCCATCCTCCACGCCCGCGGACTCGAACCCAAAGGCAGCGATATGATCCGCCAGCTCTCGCAAATGTACACCTCACTCGGATCGTGGACCCAGACCGCTTTCCTCCTCGGAGCCTGGGCAGTGCTATTTAAAACACTTTATGTCGCCACCGCCGGGAATTCCCGCCAGACCGCCGACTTCCTCAATATCTCTGGCCTCTGGCCTAACGCCGCCGGCCCCGAACGATCCCGCCGCGTCAATCATCTCTGCATCATCTACCCCTCTCTCGCCCTCTGCATGTATCTCATTCTTGGCGACCCAAAAACCCTTGTCACCATCGGCGGCTTCGCCCAGGCCCTCATGCTGCCCGTCATCGCCGGCTCGGCACTCCGACTCATGACCCGCGACGGCGACCGCCGCATACTCGGTGGCCCTCTCTGGATGGCTCTTGTCTGCATCGCCGCCGCACTCATAGCACTCGTCGCCGGCTACGGCGCCATCATGCAGGCCTACAACGCCCTTGTCTCTCTGCTTTAATCAACATCAGCCGAACGCCGCTACGGCACAATAACCCGTGGCCGACTCACCCGCTGATGAATAAAAGGCCGCACTCCAGGCCCAGATTCCATGCCGTTTCGACCACGGCGAATGGCGAACAAATACCCTGGGAGTAAAACATCCATCACACTTGCAGGTATCCCGCAGTTTTTTTTCATTATTTA
>JBEITT010000052.1:0-34100 GCA_040374745.1 Planctomycetaceae bacterium
TTAAGAAGGGAAATGGCTGAGTTATATTTTAAAAAATTGTTGGTCTGTTTATCCTATGTTTCTAGGTGTTCTCGTTTGTGAAATGATTTTATTTGAGTTACAACTTTAAAGCTTTAATAGGTGTGTCAAGAGCGGATTCAAGGCGGATCATGGTTTCAACCATTTCTTTTTGAATTTCGGGCCATTCAGATACAGGATTTCGGTATCCACCGGTTTGTAGTTGAACCTTGATTCGGGAAGCTCGCTTCTCATCCAACCGCTCCCATGTTAATTGTCCGCCAAAAGCGGCTTCAATGGATTCTTTTTTTTCATATAGTGCGTCGAATATTTGTTTGTTCTGCATTTGATCACCCCGATCGATATAAAGTTCTGATCGACCAACTTCCTGGCTAATCACATAATTAAAACTTAATCCGCGAAAGCCTGAACTGGCAGCAATCCATGAATCTTCACTTGGTTTAATATTTGCATGCCGAGTTTGCATTTCTTTTGCAATAGCCACAAGTCCTTCCCAGAATTTTCGTCGTTCGTTATACCGCTCAGCTTTTTTCTTCCGCTCCTGCTGCTCTTTTTCGCGAACCCTGACCTGATATTCCTGAGCTTCAGGGAGAGGTATGATCTGTTGAACATCAATCAGAGTCGATTTGTCCTTCTGATAAGGACGCAGTCGAATACAGCGGATATCAATTTCACGATCTCTCAGCCATAAGACTGCTGTCGTTAATTCCTTGCTGAAATCTTCTGAAACAAGCACAATGCGAACATCTTCTGCAAATGTCTCGGAATCAGGTTCATCCCAACCTAAAAATTCAAGTATGCGTGATCGAGCCTCTTCTCCGGGCTTACTTGTATCTGAGAGAAACTTTGCATGAATTTGTTCGGCTCGTTCGAAAGTCATTGTGGAAACCATGCTGGCGTAGCGGATAGCCTGAAGTTCCATATGACCACCATCAGACGTGCGTTTTAATTCAATAACGACAAGATTTGCCAATTTGTCAATTGCAAGAAGATCAATACGCCGGCGACTGTCTTCCCAATCCGAGAATTCCTCGGAAATGACATATAAATCTTCACCAAGAATTTCAATTTGAGTTCTGAGAAGGCGTTGCAGGTCGTTACGTTCTCTGACTCCAAGGCTGCTGAAAGATGTTTGAAGCAAGGGTTTAAATTGATCTTCCGACATTTCAAAAAGTGGCATCAGTTTGTTCCTTTAATCTAATTACAAATGCAAGCGATTTTAATTCAGGGCGAGCCTATAAGGGCCCGCCCTACTGAAACTTGTTTACGCAAACGGCCGCAGGTGATTGCCGTGGTCGAGGATGCGGGGCAGGTCGGTGCGGCCCATCAGGTATTCGTCGATTCCAGCGGCGGCATGGCGGCCTTCGGCGATCGCCCAGACGATCAGGCTCTGGCCGCGGGTCATGTCGCCTGCGGTGAAGACCTTGGCCACGCTGGTCGCCTTGGTGTGCGGGTCGGCCTTGACATTGCCGGCCCTGTCCAGCTCAACGCCGAACTGCTCGACCAGCTTGTTGCGCTCGGGGCCGGTGAAGCCCATGGCCAGCAGAACGAGGTCGGCCGGATAGATTTTTTCGCTGCCAGGCACGTCAGCAAATGTCGGACGGCCATCGACCATTTTCATTTCAACCTGGTTGGTTTCAAGGGCTTTGACATGACCGTTGTCGTCGCCGATGAACCGCTTGGTGGCGATAGAGAAGACACGCTCGCCGCCTTCTTCGTGGGCCTGGCTGGTGCGGAAGATATTGGCATATTGTGGCCAGGGGTTCCAGTCGGCACGGGCTTCGGGCGGCCGGGGCACGATCTCAAACTGGTGAACGCTGCTGCAGCGGTGCCGGTGAACGGTGCCCAGGCAGTCGGCACCGGTGTCGCCACCACCAATGATGATGATGTGCTTGCCTTCCGCCCAGTTCAGGTCGTTATCGGCCACTGAATCGCCGGCGACGCGGCGATTCTGGTTGGGCAGAAAGTCCATGGCATATTCAATGCCGCGCAGGTCGCGCCCGGGGATCGGCAAGTCACGCGGCTGGGTGGCACCACAGCAAAGACAGACGGCGTCGAACTCGGCCAGAATGGCTTCGGCCGAGATGTCATAGCCGATATTGACGCCGGCCTTGAAGACGACACCTTCGGCTTCCATCTGGGCCAGGCGGCGGTCGATGTGGTGCTTTTCCATCTTGAAGTCGGGAATGCCGTAGCGAAGCAGGCCGCCGATGCGGTCGGCCCGTTCAAAAACGGTGACTTCATGCCCGGCGCGGCGCAATTGCTGGGCGGCGGCCAGACCAGCGGGGCCACTGCCGACAACGGCGACCTTCTTGCCGGTGAGCACCTTGGGTGGCTCGGGCTTAACCCAGCCTTCGGCCCAGGCACGTTCAATGGTGGCGGCTTCAATGGTTTTGATGGCCACGGCGTCGTCGTTAATGCCCAAAACGCACGAGTTTTCGCACGGGGCAGGGCAGAGCTTGCCGGTGAACTCGGGGAAGTTATTGGTGGCGTGGAGCCGCTCTATGGCTGTTTGCCACTGGTTGCGAAAGACGAGGTCGTTCCAGTCGGGGATCAGGTTACCCAGAGGGCAGCCCTGATGACAGAAGGGAATACCGCAATCCATGCATCGGGCACCCTGCGAGCGAAGCGATTCGACCGGCAGGGGGTTATAAACTTCGAGGTAGTCGTTGAGTCGGTCGAGAATATCACGCCGTTTGGGGGTCTGGCGTGGCAGTTCCATGAATCCGGTTGGCTTGCCCATTTTGTTCAGTTCTCCCGTAGATATGTTTATATGATTTGATGAGTTTTGGCTTAGGTATGACGGGCGGGCAAAAGGGCCCGGCCCGCCATCGATTGAAAAATCAGGCTTTGGCCCCGGCCAGAGCGGCTTCAGCCTTTTTGCGTTCAAGCAGAACGCGGCGGAAGTCGACCGGCATGACCTTCACGAAATGCCTGTGGCTTGTTTCCCAGTCGGAAAGAATCTTCTGGGCCACGTCGCTGCCGGTGAGGCTGGCGTGCTGGCTGAGCAGTTCGCGGACGAGGTCGAGATCTTCCTTCTCGGTGAAGTTTTCCAGCTCGACCATCTCCATATTGCATTTAGCCGGGAATTCGCGGGCCGGGTCATAGATATAGGCGACACCGCCCGACATGCCCGCGGCGAAGTTGCGGCCGGTGGCACCGATGACCAGGGCCACGCCGCCGGTCATGTATTCGCAGCCGTGGTCGCCCACGCCTTCGACAACAGCCATGGCGCCCGAGTTTCGCACGCAGAAGCGTTCGCCCGCCCGGCCCCGGAAGAAGGCCCGGCCGCCGGTGGCACCATAAAGGGCCACGTTGCCGATAACGACGTTTTCTGATGGGTTGAACCTGACGCCCGCCGGCGGGGCGACGATGAGCTTGCCGCCGGAAAGGCCCTTGCCGACGTAGTCGTTGGCATCGCCTTCAAGCCGCATGGTAATGCCTCTGGGCACGAAGGCGCCGAAGCTTTGGCCGGCCGAGCCGGTGAAGTGGATTTTGATGGTGTCTTCCGGCAGGCCTGGGCCGCCGTATTTGCGGGTGACTTCGCTGCCGAGGATGGTACCTACGGTGCGATTGATATTGCTGATGGGGATATTGATCTGCACAGCTTCGCCAGAGGTGAGGGCCGGGGCGGCCAGCTTGAGAAGCTGCTGGTCAAGGGCGCGGTCCAGGCCATGATCCTGCACGCGGGTGCGGTGCAGGGCGACATCAGGCCCGACTGGCGGCTTGTAGAAGATCTTGGTGAAGTCGAGGCCCTTGGCGCGATAGTGGCTGATGGCCTTACGCATGTCGAGCAGTTCGGAATGGCCGATCATCTCTTCCAGCGTGCGGAAGCCAAGCTGGGCCATCAGTTCGCGCACTTCTTCGGCCACGAACTTGAAGAAATTGACGACGTGCTCGGCCCGGCCGGCGAATTTGGCACGCAGCTTTTCATTCTGGGTGGCGATGCCCACCGGGCAGGTGCCCAGGTGGCAGACACGCATCATGATGCAGCCCATGACAACCAGCGGAGCCGTGGCAAAGCCGAATTCTTCGGCACCCAGAAGGGCGGCCACGACGACGTCGCGCCCGGTCTTCATCTGGCCGTCGGCCTGAACAACAATGCGATCACGCAGGCCATTCAGAACAAGTGTCTGCTGGGTTTCCGCCAGGCCAAGTTCCCAAGGCACGCCGGCGTGCTTGATGGAAGTGATTGGGCTGGCGCCGGTGCCGCCATCGAAGCCCGAGATGAGGACGACGTCGGAGTGGGCCTTGGCCACCCCGGCGGCAACGGTGCCGACACCGACTTCGGCAACGAGCTTCACGCTGATGCGGGCACGCGGGTTGCCGTTTTTCAGGTCGTGAATGAGCTGCTTGAGATCTTCAATCGAGTAAATGTCGTGGTGCGGCGGCGGGCTGATCAGGCCCACGCCCGGCGTGGTGTGCCGCACCTTGGCGATATACGACGAGACCTTGCCGCCCGGCAACTGGCCGCCTTCGCCAGGCTTGGCACCCTGGGCCATTTTGATCTGAAGTTCGTCGGAATTGACGAGGTATTCGCTGGTGACGCCGAAACGGCCCGAAGCGACCTGCTTTATCGAGCTGCGACGGTTGTCGCCGTTGGCGTCGAGCTTGTAGCGGCGGGGGTCTTCGCCACCTTCGCCCGTGTTCGACCGGCCACCGATGCGATTCATGGCAATGGCCAACGTTTCATGGGCTTCTTCAGAGATTGAGCCCAGGCTCATGGCACCGGTGGCGAAGCGTTTGATGATGGCTTCGACAGGCTCAACCTGATCAATCGGGATGGGCGTGCAGGCAGCGAATTTGAAATCGAACATGCCGCGAAGTGTGCAAAGCCGCTCGTTCTGGTCATCGACAAGCCGGGTGTACTGCTTGAAGATGTCATATCGCTGGCTGTTGGTGGCGTGCTGAAGCCGGAAGACCGTCTCGGGATTGAAGAGATGGAATTCGCCGTCGCGGCGCCACTGATACTGGCCGCCCCAGTCGAGCAGCAGCGGGCCAGCTTCGCGGTCGTTGTAGGCCCGGTGGTGGTTGGCCAGCACATCGACGGTGATTTCAGGAAGGCCGGCACCCGAGATGCGGGAGGGAGTTTTTTCAAAATATTTGTTGATAAAGGTCTGGTTCAGGCCGATGGCTTCGAAGATCTGGGCGCCGCGGTAGCTCTGGATGGTGCTGATGCCCATCTTCGACATGACCTTGATCACGCCCTTCTTGATGGCCTTGCGATAGTGTTCTACGGCCTCGGCGTGGTCGATGCCCGGCTGAAGCATGCCCTGGCGGATCATGTCGTCAAGCGATTCAAAGGCGACATAGGGGTTGATGGCCCCAGCCCCATAGCCCAGAAGGAGCGAGAAGTGATGCACTTCGCGGGCGTCGCCGCATTCGATGATCAGGCCGACCCTGGTTCGCAGGCCCTGCCGCACCAGGTGGTGATGCAGGCCGGCACAGGCCAGAAGTGACGGAATCGGGGCACGTTTGGCATCAATCGCCCGGTCGGAGAGGATCAGGAAGCTGGCGCCGGTGGTGATGGCGCGGACGGCTTCGTCAAAGATTCGGTCGAGGGCCGCTTCCATTCCGGTAGCGCCTTCGGAGGCGAGGAATGTGGCGTCGAGCGTGGTGGTCTTGAAGCCATTCCAGCCCTTCAGGGCCTTGATGCGGGCCAGCTCATCGTTATCGAGAATCGGCGTTTTCAGTTCAACAAGTCGGCAGGCTTTGGGTGAAGGCTGAAGCAGGTTGTCTTCAGGGCCGATCGAGGTGAGGACAGATGTCACGCACTCTTCGCGGATGGCGTCAAGAGGCGGGTTGGTGACCTGGGCGAAAAGCTGCTTGAAGTAGTTAAAAAGGTTCTGGGGTTTGTCAGAAAGCACGGCCAGCGGCGTATCGGTTCCCATAGAGCCAATGGCTTCAGCGCCGTCGTTGCCCATGGGGCCAAGGATATACTTGAGATCTTCAAGCGTGTAGCCAAAGGCGAGTTGGCGGTGCAGCAGGGTTTCGTGGTCGGGCTCGGGCACGTGCGGCACTTCTGGCAGCGTGTCGATCTTGATGAGATTTTCTTTAATCCACTGGCCATAAGGCTTTTCGGCGGCAATTTTTGACTTCAGCTCGTCGTCGCCGACAATCCGTCCTTCGTTGATGTCGATCAGGAACATCTTGCCGGGCTCAAGGCGGCCCTTCAGCACAACGTCTTCGTGCTTGATCTCGGGCAGAACGCCGACTTCCGATGCCATGACAACAAGGTCGTCCTTGGTCACATAATAGCGGCTGGGGCGAAGGCCGTTGCGGTCGAGCACGGCGCCGATGTTGCGGCCGTCGGTGAAGACGACGGAGGCCGGGCCGTCCCATGGCTCGATCAGGCAGCCATGGTAGTGGTAGAAGTCTTTTTTCTGCTGGCTCATCGTCTCGTGGTTTTCCCACGCTTCGGGAACGAGCATCATCATGGCATGGGCGGGGCTGTAGCCTGATTTGATCAGCAACTCGACGGCGTTATCGAGGCAGGCCGTGTCTGACAGGCCTTCAGTGATGATGGGAAGGAGTTTTTCGATGTCGCCTGGTTCGTAGAGATTCGACTGGAAGATGGCTTCGCGGGCACGCATCCAGTTGATATTGCCGCGCAGGGTGTTGATCTCGCCATTGTGGGCGATCATGCGGTAGGGGTGGGCCAGTTCCCATGAGGGGAAAGTGTTGGTTGAGAACCGCGAGTGATAAATGGCAAAGGCCGATTCCATCAGCGGGTCGTCGAGATCGTCGGCGAAGTAGCTGGCCACCTGGTGCGGCGTGAGCATGCCTTTATACACAATAGTGCGGCACGAGAGGCTGGGGAAGTAGAAGAAGTGCTTGTCGTCGCGGCCGCTCTCGCGCATGGCCTTTTCAAAGACCTTGCGAACGACAAAGAGCTTACGCTCGAAGCGGTCGGTGTCGTCGCCATAGGGCGAAGCAATAAAAGCCTGGTAGATGACTGGCTCGACGGCCAGAGCTGTTTCGCCAAGGCCGGTGTTGTCGGTTTTGAGTTTGCGCCAGCCGAGAAAAGTCAGTCCTTCGCGGCGGACAATGTCTTCAAACATGGCCTGGCCCGAGAGCCAGGCGTCTTCCTGCGGTGAGCAGAAGAACGAGCCGACACCATATTGGCCTGGGCCGGGCAGATCTATGCCGATGGCCTGGCAGCGGGCACGCAGGAAGCCGTGAGGAATCTGAATAAGGATGCCGGCACCGTCGCCGGTGGCGGCATCGGCACCGACTGCGCCACGGTGGTCGAGGTTGATCAGGGCCTGAACGGCGTTGCTGACGATCTTGTGATTTTTGCGGCCTTTGAGGTCAACAATAAAACCGACACCACAGGCATCATGTTCAAAAGCGGGGTCGTAAAGGCCCTGGGCCTGGGGGCGAGCACCATTCATTGGAAGTTCCGGGAGAAAAGATTGTTGGGACATAGGATTCGACTCACTGACGAAAATGAGACTTGACGATCAGGCTTCAGGAAGAGGCACCTGCCTTTCAGGGGGCCTGCTTCAGCGAAGGGCGGACGGATAAAATCAGTATGGCTCAGGCCAGTTTCAGAGTGAGCGACTTGTGGCCTGTTACAGGCAATTCGGGAGAGGAGTTACCGGCGGTCGCTCTGCAGGATAGATTTCAGGACGTTTTATGATCTCCGAAAAGCGGCGGATCATCTTCAGATGGATACGACATTCCCCTCTCCAACTCTCAAAGCAGGCGACGCGACAACGTCCTGTCTATCGGCGCCTGCCAGTATTTCCGGCCTTGACTGAATGCCCGGTGCCCATTTTCCATCGGCTACCGAATCATCTGTCAATCGTTTCAGGAATCTTTGGGCAACGGGGCTTAATGCACGATGCTTGCGGTGGATGATCGCCAGGGGGCGGACCAGAGGATCAGCATCGTTTTTGATGGGCACGGCAACCAGAGAGCCTGACTTTTTCTCGGCAAACATGGTCGGTTCTGGCAGAATGGCTACCCCGGAACCAATTTCAACAGCCCGTTTGATGTTTTCGATATTGTCGAACTCTAGAGCAATATCAGTGCTGATGGTGTGCTGGCGGAAGAACCGGTCAATCGCCTTACGAATGGGAAGGCCATCGTCAAAAGCCACAAATCTTTCGCCAGCAATATCTTCAGGGACAATTTCGGTTTGGTCGGCAAACCGGTGACCCGGTGGCACAGCCAGAACCATGCGCTCCTCACGCCAGGGGATGACAACCAACTCGGGCCATTTTTTGGGAAAGCTGATCAGACCCAGTTCGCTTGATTCATCCAGCACGCTCTCCAGCACTCCTGCCGGGTGCTGATATTCCACCTTGACCTGTGCCTGTGCATGCTTACTGCGAAAATCTTCAATGATCCGCGCCATGTGGTGCAGGCCTACGGAATAGATCGAGGCGACCTTCACTGAACCTTCCAGCGGGCTTTCATCAACCTGCATCCGCACCCGGTTTTCAAGCTCAAGATAATCGGCCAGAATAGTCCGGCAGCCCTCGTAGTAAATTCTTCCAGCTTCAGTGGTTGTGAGAGGACGCTTGGAACGGTCGAGCAACTTGGCACCCAAGCGGTTCTCAAGTTGTAGCACAACCTGGCTGGCTGAGGACTGCGATACCTCATTCTCTTTGGCAGCCCGCGAGAAGCTCGCAAGACGCACTACATCGCAAAATATTTTCAGGGCTTCAAGCTGCATGACGATTCAGACCGCCGCTCCAGAACAGTAATTCTAATACTATCTCACGGATAGTATTGATTTAACTGTTATTAGACAAAAGCGATTATTGACATGTCAATATTACATCGGCTTGTTTCTTCAAAAAAATATATGAAGATTTTGTGATAGTATTAAAAATATTTATAGTTAGGCTGTTTAATTGATTCAAATGTTAAGTTAATCTTCCTAAGATTCCTGATTTCGAGCGCGTTGAAGATTACGGATAGCCCGTTAGTCGCTGAGAGCTTTAATATATCAGGCTGTTCACTCGTGAGAACAGACCTTCAGATACTGACATAAGTTATGTTGAAAACTGACAATCAGGGTTGTTTTCAGAAGCCTCTTTGAAGGTCAGGTTTTGCCCGGATGCAGAAAGTCGTAAAACTGACGCGAGCAGAGCAGGCCTGATGTGCCGTATTCGGGGTCGAACCAGAGGTGGTTATGGTTGTAAAGGAATGAGTCGGGAATGATCTGGCCCAGGGCATCGACGGCGAACCAGCCGATGATGCTGGAGACCGGAATATCAAGAAGTTCGGTAGATAAGCAGCGGGGGTCGATGACTTCAAGCCGGCCATCAGGGCTGTTCCTGGCTTCATCCTGCAGCGAAGAATTATGAATCAGTGATTTGTTCATGAACTGGGAGACTTCATCAACAAAAGCGAGATTGAACTGAAATGTGGAGGGTGTGAACTGGCCGGAGGGGTCTGGCTGGAAGCGACCGACGATAGATCGGACATCGATACCGACTGAGCCGGCATGAACGGGGTCCTGGAAGCAGATCACATGATGATGGCCCGAGGTGTCGTTGAGTTCATAAACCATGAGAAGCGGCAGAGCATTGGGTTTGGTCATGAGTTGCCCGGTGTTCTTGTGTGTTGGTTGTCAGGTCATGAATTATTGTAGGAAGTGGAAGTGTCGTGGGCGATGAATTCGTGGCGAGGCCGCACGATTATTCAACTGACAGTCAAAATAGCATGGCAATTCTTGAAAGTTCACCGTTCAGCCCGCCCCACTTTGCCGCCTATAATAAAGGCGTAATGAACTTGCCAGAACAGTGAAAGAGCCATCCCTGACAATTCAGACCTGTCAGAACCAGGGCCAGGAGCCGGGCCATGCCAGAGCTTCCCGAACAAAAGAGCCTTGATAAGACGATCCAGGCGGTGGATGTCGCCCAGGATCTGGGCGATGCCGTTGAAGATTATTTGAACCGGGTTGAGGCACTTGGTCATGCGCCTGACCTGAAATTATTTCTTGATGAATATTCTCATCTTGGAGAGGAACTCAAGTCAGCCATTGAAGGCCTGGCACTTGTTAAGGGGCTGCTGAGTGCTGGCAGTGCATCGTCAGATGATTCGCGTGTTTCAGGGCTTGAGCGTGAACTGACAGCCATCAAGCCAGGATTCAGTCTGGCGGGTTATCGAATTATCCGCGAGTTGGGCCGGGGCGGCATGGGTGTGGTTTATGAAGCGGTGCACGTTGACCTGGATCGACCGGTAGCGTTGAAGATTCTGCGACCGTGGTCGGGCGGGTCGGCTCGAAGGAGATTTTTGAACGAGGCGAAAACCGCGGCCAGCCTTCACCACACGAACATCGTGCCTGTTTTTGATGTGGGGCAGGCCGAATCGATTTCGTATTATGCCATGCAGAAGATTGATGGCGAAGGGCTGGATTGCTGGGTTCGCCGGCACAGGGGCGAGGCAGCCAGACAACAAATTGAAGATTCATCGGCCAGCCATTTAGCCGTAAAACCGGTATCGCTTTCTTCGACGGTTGTCAATAATCAGATAAATAGTAAATCTTCAGGATCGCAGGCTGGCAGCGATGATGAACGGGCAACATCGATACCATTTCCGGCGACACTTGATGCCGGGTTAGTTCCGAAACCAGTCTCAGCCGAGGCAGAAGCCTTAATTCCGGGTACCTCGGCCCATGCCCGCTGGGTGGCCCAGGTGGGCAGCCAGGCGGCCCGGGCTCTGGATTATGCTCACAGGCGGCAGGTGATTCATCGCGACATCAAGCCTTCGAACCTGATTCTGGACGCTGCCGGCACGATCTGGGTGGCAGATTTTGGTCTGGCTTTAAGGCTGGACGACCCGGATCTTTCCCGAGGCGATGGTGTGCTGGGCACTCCCCGCTACACCAGCCCGGAGCAGGCAGCGAGGAAGGTGGTAGATAACCGAACAGATATATACAGCCTGGGGGCGGCACTTTACGAAATATTGACACTGCGGCCACCATACGATGGCCAGACGAGCGATGAGGTGATCCGCAAAATCCTGACGGAATCGCTTGTTCCGCCCAGGCAGTTGCTGCCTTCGATTTCACGCGATTTGGAGACAATTATAATCAAGGCGATGGCACGGCGGCCGGAGGATCGCTATGCCACAGCGCAGGAGATGGCCGATGATTTGGAGCGTTTTCTGAATTTTGAGCCAGTACGGGCCCGGCGGATTGGAGCGGCGGGTCGATTATGGCGAATGGCCCGTCGGCATCCGGCCGTTTCAGCCGTGATATTGGTGGCGATGTCGATAATCAGTGTCATTGCCAGCATTGCCTATGAACGAGTGGCCCGCGAGCGAGACGATGCAGTTCTGGCCAGGTCTCAGACATTGCTGGCCCTGCAGGGAGAGAAGTCGGCACTGGACAAAGCCCATAAAGCCATGCGAAACCAGCTTTGGCGGGAAGCCTCGATGGTCAGGCAATCGGCGGTGCCGGATAGGCGTGACAAAGTCTTGGATTTGATTCGCGAGGCATCGGAATATGATCCTGAGCCCGAACTTCGGACGAAGCTGCGTAATGAGGTTGTTCAGGCACTTGCCATCAGCGATGTGAGGCAGAAAGAGCCGCTGGTTGGGCAGAGGGTGGCAGGCTTTGAAGTTCTTTCAGGTGGAAATGTGGTGGCCAGCCTGAGTGAAGACGGTCGAACGCTGAGCTTCCTGGACCCGAAGTCGGGCAAAAAAACGGGTGAGGTGAGCCTTGAAACCCTGCTTGGCCCGGCGGCCCTGGGTGGCCCGGGCTTTCGGGGTGGTGAAGGTGCGCCGGGTGGTCTGCTTTCGAGGCGATCTGTGCGAAACCTGCTGGCCGTATCCTCGCAACTGGGGCTGGTTCGGCCTGACGGGCGCAGTATTATCTGGCTGGATGGCCAGAATGGTGAGTGGCGAGGAGAATGGCAAAGACCCGGGCAGGCTGTGATTCAGGCGGCACTACCAGTTGGAGACCAGCCCAAAATACTTACGATTGAAGATCATCGGCAGATTCAGGGAGAGCGGCGACAAAGTTCATCGGTATATGATTCAAACGATGAGCTGCTGATTGTACTGCATGATCTGGACGGTGAAAGTGCCCATCCACTGGTTCTAGACAGGTTTAAGCCGGCTCCGGAGCGAAACCGCTTTGTCTGGCCCGTGCTTTCCGTCAGTCCTGATGGAAAATGGGTGGCAATAAGCCGGCTGTTTGA
The DNA here is from genome assembly GCA_040374745.1 of Planctomycetaceae bacterium. Lineage (GTDB taxonomy): Bacteria > Planctomycetota > Planctomycetia > Isosphaerales > Isosphaeraceae > QWQI01. Next base: position 12,180 of record JBEITT010000052.1, read on the forward strand.
AGATCAGATCCGGATTCTTGATACATCAGATGGCCATGAACTGGTGGCCTTTTCCGCCCAGGTGCCGATCTCATCAATTGCGGCCGGGCCCGACCGCAGGCTTGCTGTAGCGGGTGGCGGCACAATTCGTATCTGGCGAAATGATATTCGTGTTCAGAATGATAAGGAATCATGGACGACGGTGGCTTTGCCGACGCTGGGAACGCATCTTGGCTCAATTCGCCAAATCAGGTTTTCGCCAGATGGCAACCTGATTGCTGCATCCGGACGTACATCGGGCATTGAGCTGTGGTCTCTCAGGTCTGGCCTGCCGGTTGCCACATTGCCAACGCAGGGCACGATTGACAGTATGGCCTTTTCCAATGGAGGCACGCAGCTGCTGGCTGCAATTGATGAGAACCGGAGTGGCTCGTTAAAAGTCTGGTCGATTGACGAGCCATTGGCTGAAGAATTCATGACATCCATGCCAGAGCAGGTGACATCGTTTGGCTTGCTGGAAAAAGTGCGAAACCCGGCGATTATTTCGCATTCGAATATGGGTCGAATCTGGATTGATATGCCCGGAATGGCATCGCCCGAGAGTCTTTCGCTTCCTGACAATGAAACAGCAGTCAGTTGCATATCGATCGACAGACAGGGGCGATTCTGGGTTGCCAGCGGTAATTCGATTTTGCGATGGGATGAGTGGCAACCGCAGGCTGGCAAATTGCCTCCGCCTTCGGCGACCTTTACTCTTCTTGATGCAAACCGCACAGGAGTGATGAATCGCAGTTTTGGGCTGACTCGAATCCCGGTGAGCATGTCGGTTTCAGCACAGACGGGCCGGGTTCTATTTAGTCGAGGCCCCATGCTGGCGGTGCTTAACGAGACGATCTCGCCCGTGTTTATCCCGGTAGTCCTTGCCGATGGCGATGAGATGGAAAGGCCTCAGCCACGGCGTGATTTGGGTGTTGGCCAAAGGGAAGAACAGCATAAGCTGCAGGCCGGCCAGAACGACGGCAGTGAACCGCGTCGAAAACCGGGCCCGAGCAGGGGGCATGACGATGCCGAAGAGAGAGCCGTTGGTAAAAACCTGGAAGGCATGGTGACTGGCCCCGGTAATTTTCGGATCAGCTCGTTTTTCACCCGACGTGCCATGATTACGCCGGATGGCAGAGGAATCGTGCTGATTCGTGGCGATTCATGGGAATACTGGCAAATCGGTGAAATTCAGGAAGGGCCACAGGCAAAATTTTATCAAGCCCGCAAAATGGCACCTCCGCCTCTGGCACCAGTCAGAGGCATCAGTGCCTTTGCAATATCTGGCGATGGGAGCCGCCTGGCCCTGGGCAGCCGTGAAGGTGTGGTCACCATTATCTCGATGAATGATCAACGCATACTGCAGCGATTTCAGTATAAGGCAACAGACGAGGAGAATGCACCCCCAGTGCAGGATCTTGCATTCTCGCCTGATGGCCGGTTACTGGCCGTTTCAGGCAGAACCGGGGTAGTGGTCTGGAAGCTCGAAGCCAACCCGGTGCAGTATTTTCATTTGCCTGAAGAAAATATCATGGCCGTTGCGCCTATCTGGGATTCAAGTGGCGAACACCTTTACACAGTGAATGACCAGCGGAATATCCTGAAATTCAATATTTCCAAAATAACAGACCAAATTGGGCAGATTGGCCTGAACTATTGAAAATCAAAGCAGGCTGACCGGATCGACATCAATCGCCAGCTCAATGCCTGAAGGCGGCTGAATATCGGCCAGAACAGCATGCAACACAGCCTGCAGGGCACTGGCTGTGAGCGACCTTGCCTGCAGATGATGGCGGAAGAGATTCTTGATTCGGGCCACAGGCGCAGGTGTCGGCCCCAGCACAATCACCGGGCCAGGGTCATCATGGCGGGGTGCCGGCCTGCCGGCGGCCAATGCGTCTCGTGTGGCCATGGCTTTGGCTTCCGCCTCGATCCGGCCTGCGACATCTACCATATATTTTGCCACGTCGGCATCAATTTCGCCCCTGGCAATGAGCCGGGCAACTCGCCCAAATGGCGGCAGGCCGAACTGGTCTCGCAGAGGCAGTTCGTATTTTGTAAAACCGATATAATCATGATTTGCGGCAAGCATGATTGACGGATGATCGGGCGAAAATGTCTGTACCAGCACCTGCCCGGGGCGGTCGCCTCGCCCGGTTCGCCCCGCCACCTGCGCTAACAACTGAAAAGTGCGTTCAGAGGCGCGAAAGTCAGGCAAATGAAGAGCTGTATCGGCTGAAATCACGCCGACAAGTGTCACATTGGGAAAGTCAAGCCCCTTGGCGATCATCTGAGTGCCCAGCAGGATGCGAACATCGCCATGGCGAAATGCAGCCAGAATTTCCTCGTGGCTGTCGGCACCGCGGGTTGTGTCTGAATCCATGCGACGGATTGACTCATCTGGAAACGCCGCCCGCACTTCGCGTTCAAGCCTTTCCGTGCCGATACCTGCATAATGCAAGAGCCCAGTTCGGCACGATGGGCAGCGTTCCGGCGGGCGGGTCTGGTAATCGCAGGCGTGGCAGACGAGAAGACGCTGATTTTTATGGTGCGTGAGCGAAATATCGCAATGCTCGCACTTGATTACCTGGCCACAGCGCGGGCACATCACCACCGTGTGAAAGCCGCGGCGGTTCAGAAAGAGCATAATCTGGCCGTGGGCTTCCAGCGTGCGCTTCATGGCATCAAGCAGCGGCGTAGAGAGCACAGGTGAGGTGTCGCCACCACCCGAGCCAACCGGTGCCGATTTTTCATTGCGAAGGTCGATCAGGTTGACCTTTGGCAGGGGGCGGTTTTCCACGCGTTTCAGCAGGCTTAACAACCGATACCGCCCCTGGCTGGCATTGCCCCAGCTTTCCAGCGATGGAGTGGCTGAGCCAAGAATGACTGGAATGCCGTGCAGGTGGGCCCGCTTCACGGCGACATCGCGGGCATGATAGCGGGGAACGGTGTCCTGCTTGAATGAGGATTCATGCTCTTCGTCAACCACAATCAGCCCCAGCTTGCGGCAGGGGGCGAAAATGGCCGACCTGGCCCCGACAACCACCTGAATTTCGCCCTCGGCGATTGAGGCCCAGTGGCGGTGTCGCTCGGCATCAGACAGATGCGAGTGCAGCACGGCCACGCGGTCAAAGCGGCTGCGAAACCGGCGAATTGTCTGCGGTGTCAGGCTGATTTCGGGCACCAGCACAATGGCCTCGCGCCCGAAAGCGACGACATTCTCAATGGCCGAGAGATAAACTTCCGTTTTGCCGCTGCCCGTCACGCCGTGCAGCAGAAACGGCGCAAAACCCTTGCCGGGCTGGTGGTAGCTTGTCGTCACAGCTGCCTGAAGCTGTTCAAGCACCTGCTTCTGCTCGCTGGTCAGGGCATCGGGCGGAAGGCCCTCCGTATGTTTTTCGCCAGGGCCTTTATTTCTGTTTGGGTCTATGGCCACGCGCAACTTAGTTGCCAGAAGTATGCCCTTGGTGCACAAGCCATTGACAACAGCCGCCGAACACTCGGCCAGCTCGCAGATTTCAGCCACGGGAATGGGCCTGTCTGCAAGTTTCAGGATCTCAATTACACGGGCCTGGCGCACCGTCAGGCCCATTTCGTTTGTTTGAGTTTCCTTGAGTGCATCAGGCAGAGCCACGCAGGTGCGAATGGCAGTGCCCGACTGCTTGCGAACTCCGGCAGGAATGACGGCTTCAAGCGTCTGCCCCCATGAACAGACATAATAATCAGCCAGCCACTTGGTCAGGGCCATCATGGGCTGGTCAACCAAAGGCTCTTCATCAATGATGCCAAGAATATTTTTGATGCGCGATTCCGGCAGGTCGCAGGGCGGATTGATCTCGACGCAATAGGCTGTGGTGGGCGAATTGCCCCGGCCCAGTGGAACTTCCAGGCGTTGGCCAATTCTGATTTGCGACTGCAGATGTTCTGGCACGAAATAGCTGAAGCGGGTTTCAAGTGGTCGATTCAGCACCACGCCCACCAGTCGTGCAGGCTGGTCGAGATGGTTCTGGTTGAGTAACTCCATTGTCATGCCGGGCTCGGTCTTTCGTCCGTGACCATCCTGATGTTGGCTTACGTAGTTCGATTCTCTATGATGATCGATCGGAGCAATTCATTCCACGATTTTTGGCGCGGAGGCTTGTTGATCACGATGCGTGTCGGGCTATTCGGAGGCACCTTTGACCCAATCCATCAGGGTCATCTGATTCTGGCGGAATTCTGCCGAGAAGCCTGCTCGCTTGATAAAGTGATCTTTATCGTGGCAGGCGAACCGCCCCATAAGGGCCGACCTCGAACTGCCGCCAAACACAGGCTGGAAATGGTCGAACTGGCCATCGCCGGGAACGAAGCCTTTGAAGCGTCAGAAATCGAGATTTCAAGGCCTGGCCCGCATTATACTTACGAAACTTTGGAACTGATCACCGCTGCCCGACCCGCCGACAATCTCTTTTTTATCATCGGGGCCGACAGTCTGGCCGACCTGCCTGGCTGGCGAAGACCTGATCGCATTTTTGAACTGGCCACCATCGTTGTCGTCAATCGACCTGGTATCGATACGCAAATGATTGAGCAGTTTCAGCCTCCGGAAGGGGCCCGGCCTCTGATTCAGGTACCGATACCGGATATTGGCATCGCCTCAAGGGCTCTTCGCTGCCGACTGGCTGAAGGCAAAACTATCCGGTATATGGTGCCCCGGGCCGTTGAAATGTATCTCAGGCAACACGGTCTTTATGATGTAACAACTGACCAATCATGAAGTTGACAGAAAAATCTGTTTCAGAACCGGCGGAAGTTGTCGGTACCGGTATTGAGGCGATTTTTGGTTGTGCTTTCGGGTTGTTCGGTGCGCATCTTTTCAAGAGCCCGCTGCTCAATTTTCCGGGCCCATTCTCGTGTGATGCCAAGCCTTGAGCCAATCTCTGACCATGTCAGAACTTCCTGCCCGTGCAGACCATAACGAAGTGTGATCACCGCTCGTTCACGGTCGTTGAGCTTCATTAACCGGCGTGAAAGGTAGATTCGCTGTTCTTCGGCCTCGAGCGATTTTTCAGGCGTATTATCCTCAGCTGCAAGGCTTTCAATCGACCATGGGTTGTCGCCTTCAATCATGGTCGATTCAATCGCCAGCGATCGTGATTTGAGTGCTTTACGAACATGGCCACGATGATTTTCTGAAAGATCCAGGCGATCGGCAATCTCTTCAAATGTAGCCACTCGCCCAAGTTCTTTTTCCAGCAGATGTTCTGTCTTTGACCACTGATGAAGCAGGCCGACCATGTGGCTGGGCAGGCGGATTACGGCAGCAGTGTTTGTGAGTGCCAGACGTATGGCCTGTTTGATCCAGTAAGCAGCGTATGTGCTGAATCTTACGCCAAATGAGGCATCGAAATCCTCAGCAGCACGGATCAGACCCAGATTGCCTTCACCCACCAGATCTTCAATGGAAAGGCCGCGGCCCCGATATTGGGTGGCAATGCGAATAACAAGTTTCACGTTGGCCTTTATCAGTGTGTCGCGGGCGCGGGTGTCGCCTTGGGCAATGGCCCGGGCCAGATCGACTTCCTGCTCTGCCGTCAGCAGATTTCCACCGTTACGTTCGGTCTGGTTTAAGTAGTCACCAAGAGCACCACGGCTGGCGATTCTGGGTTCGGCGATGAAGGCAAGGGCAGGCATAGGGGTTTCTCCATGATGCGGATCGGTATGCTTAACTTCCATGAGAGCAAGGCCTTGGTCTGATTCAGGAATCAGCCTGGCTGGGGGAGGAAACCGTGGCCTGATATAATCAGCACGACTCTCCCATTCCGGGCTCTATATCTTCCGGTTGCTTTTTTCCAATCAAAACCGGCAGAAAAATGGAAAAAAATGGCCAAATTATTCTTAAATGTTGTAAGATGTTTTAATAGCAAGACTTATTAGACATTGTGCTTGCCTTCGCTGCCTGCCGGCGATCGGAAGAAACGTCTGAAAATGAACAGTGCCGCACTGAATGAACTGATTGACCGCGTGCGAAATGGCGACGAAGAAGCTATGGGCATTCTCTTCGCCGAGTTTCAGTATGAGATTCAAATCTTTGTGAGGTATAAACTTCCACGTCAGCTTCGTACGCGTTATGATTCGATGGATTTTGTACAGTCGGTCTATCAAAGCATCATGGTTGATTGGCGTAACAAGCCACCCGAAGATTTTGCAACTCCTGAAAAGGTAAAGGATTATCTTAAGGGTACGGCTCACAACAAGATTCTTGAGATATTTCGTCGCGAGACCAGGAGCCAGCGATTTGGTACCACGCGAGAAGTTTCAATGGTGGTGCGTGCTTCCGGGTCGGCAGATGGGGAAGACCGGGTGATTGATCTGGCAAGTTCTGATCCGACACCCAGCCAGCACGTGCAGGCACAGGATGTGTTAAATAACCTGACTCGTGGCAAACCGCCAATCTATCATCAGATAGCGTTATTAAGAAGGGAGGGAATGACTTACGCCGAGATTGCCGAGGCCGTGGGCCTGAGCGAGCGGAGCGTGAAGCGAAAGCTGGACGAGCTTGATGAGTTGTTGCGGAAGCGAGAGCCATGAGCGACCGGGGCGGATTATCGATTGATGAATGCCTGGAGGAATTTGACCATCGTCTGGCGATGGGCCAGTCTCCGGTGGCGGCCGACTTTTACCACCTACTGGCGGAAGACGAGCAGGACGATTTCGTTGATCTGATTTATTACGAATTTTGTTCACTTGAGCGAACTGGTCTTAAGGCAGAACCGGAAGACTTTTTGAAGCGTTATGGGGCTTGGAAGAGCAGGCTTGAGCGTCTTCTGGCCCTTCACACCAGCCTGCAGAGTGAGTCGGCAGGCGGGCAGGCGAGCCTTCTGCCGGGCGTGGGCGACATGGTCGGCCCGTTTTTACTGACGGAAGTGATTGGGCGGGGTGCGGCAGCGATTGTCTTTAAAGCGATGCAGACAGACCTGGGCAACCGGGCCGTTGTGCTGAAAGTATCGACCGAGCGTATTTCAGGCGGTGCTCTTTACCAGGCCAGGGTGTCACACCCGCACATTATGCCGGTTTACAGGCAATTTCGTACGGAAGACGGCCAACTTGATATTACGATAATGCCGTTTCTTGAAGGTGTGTCGCTTGACCGATTTTTACAGTGGATCAGAAATCCGGAATTGGACAGCGTGATACGGGCACACCGCGCGGTTGATTTTTCGAAATTCTGGAAATACGCTGGGATCAATTACAATTCCGATACAAATTCAAATCAAATTAATGACTTTTCCTATTCAATGCTGGTAGCCCGGTGGGGAGCAGACCTGGCCGATGCACTTTTTGAGGGCTATCAGGCTGGTGTGATTCATGCAGATATTAAACCGGCGAATATTTTTCTTGATACGTCAGGGAATGTTTATCTTCTGGATTTTCATCTGGCCAAGACATGGCAATACCAGCGATACCGGCGTGTGGTGCGACAGAAAGAAAACGGCGGTACGATTTTTTACATGCCGCCCGATCGACTGGAAGCGTTGCTTTGTCATGCAAGCCAATTACGTTTGAATCCGACGGGGACTGAGAAAGATGTAACTGTAGATGCAGTCCAGCAGCATCGGGCTGATCTTTACGGCCTTGGCCTGATATTGCTTGAGTTAATGACACGAAGTGCCCCGACAAATGAAGGGCAAAATCAGAGGGCCGGAGCCTGGCAGGAGGAAGCAGCGGCACTGATTCGATTAAGAAAGGATGAGAACTGGCTGGTAGCGTGGCCTGATTATCATCAATTGTCGTCCAGGTGGCGAGAGTTGATGCGTGCCATGTTGTCGCCAGAACTGGCGGAAAGGCCGATCGACGGCAGAGATGTTGTAGAGAGACTGCAGCGAATTGCAAAGGTCGAGCCGAGACCCTTAACCCCACTGGAACGTTGGCGTTCAAAACGGTTAAAAATTATTTCGATTTTGATAATTACCTTTTTCATTACATTTTCCGCAGGGGCGATTGTGCGTGCAAGACACCAATCGGCTGAACTGGCGAGAAAGTTATTTGCTGTATCTGATCCACTGATTACCGACCCTTCCGAGACAAGGGAGACATCGCTCTCCGTTCGATTAAACCAGTCAAGGAAAATTCTGGAAGAAGAAACGAACCGACATGGCTGGCTCTGGCAGGATTCGCTGTGGAATTGGGTGATGAGTGGAAAACAGGCAAGGTCTGATGCCAGATTTTGGTTTTGTGCGAGGGTTGAGCGCATTTCACGAGAATTACAGAAAAGGTCAGAGCAATCAAAGAGCAAGAAAGACCTGACGGCAGCTCTTTTATTTCTAAAAAAAGGTCTGGCAGTTGCGGCCCTTGACCAATGGCAAAATGAAGCAAATGCAATTCTGGAAAAGCTGGAAAATGGCGAAAGCATAAGAACTCGCACGGATAACTTGCCAGAAATGGAAGAACTAGAAAATTATATTTCGGCGGTCAGGCTGGAGAAAGAGGAACTGAGAAGCTCGATTGAAATTTTAGAAAATCTATCAAGACAGAATCCCGGGCGGTTTCTGTATCATTTCGAGCTGGGCCGTTTATTTGCGCTGGCGGAAAATCATCAGCCGGCCATCGAGCAATTGCAATTGGCCGAAAAACTGAATGCCAGTCATTTTGAAACACAAAGGCTACTGGCTCTGGAGTTTTTCAAAAACCGGGACTTTCGAACGTCAGAGAGTCTGAATAATCGGGTCCTGCGAATGAGACCTGATGATTTGTCGTCGATGCGGTTGAGTGTGATCTTGAAAATCTATTTCGGGCAGAGAAACGAGCTGAATGGTGAAATAGAGCGTTTGGAGGAAATTGTATTATATGACCGGGGTAATCGGGTAAATAATGAAATAGAAGATGGGAATATCTATACGCAGCAATCAGAAAATGATGTGTTTAATCTGAATACGATTAATACATTATTGAATTACATTCCTGAAGACCCGGATCTTTTGAAATTAAAAGCAAAGCGGCTTTATCTTGACAACCGGCATCTGGAGTCAAGGCTGATCCTGGAGTCGTTACAAAAAAAGACGGATCTTTCAACTTTCGATATGGTAAACCTTGCGACTCTTTACCAGCGGGAAAATGCAAACCGAAAAGCTGCAGACGTGATGCGAAGAGTGATTCAGCGACCTGATTTTCAGCGGTGGCACCTGAATAATGCCAATGTGAGATTTTTATGCAGCACAGCCGGCGAATATTTCGAAAAAAATGAAATTAAAGTGGCAAAAGAATATTACGAGAAATTGATTCAGGTGAATGAGTCAAATAAAAATGATCTTGGGCGATATTATTTTTATCTGGCAAGATGCCTCATTCGTGAGGATGCTGCCCGAAATGTCAATCAGGCTACCCATCTGTTGCTGAAGGCCGGATTCGAGCAAACCCGCTATGTTTACCGGTGGTATCTTGACGAACCCGAATTTGACCCAGTCAGAAAGCAGATGGATCCGTTGATTCAGGCAACCTTTCCTGAACTTTCGGCCGAGTCGCAGAAAGAGCCTGCCGAATCGGAAAAAAAACAGGGTGGCAAATAGCCACCCCATGTTCTAATCAGAGAACCTGAAAGAATTCAATTTTTCTTCGGTTATTCCTTTTTTGTTTCAGCGGGTTTTGCTGCTTCTTTGGCAGGTTCGGCCTTCTTGGCTTCTTCCTTCTTTGGTTCAGCAGCCTTCTTGGCTTCTTCAGCTTTCTTGGCTTCTTCAACCTTCTTGGCCAGATCAGCGGCCTTGGTGGCACGAGCCTGGGCAATGTAGGTGTTCAAAATATTGGCACGCTTTTCATACCAGTCGGTAAGGCCTTTAGCTGGCTGAATGATGCGAACATCGGTCTGCGGCTTGATTTCCAGGCCCGCGAGTGCGTCTTTGGCTTTGCCTTGGCCGGTAAACCATGCACCAAATACTTCTGGGCTGACGCCCACTCGTTCAGCGGCCGGCTTTTTCAGTTCACGAAGGTCGGTAGCTCGGCCTGTGATGAGCAAATCAAGCACGGGTGGCTGATTGATCGTCGTTTCAACAAGTCCAGCGTCTTCGGCTTCGACAATCAGTTCAGCAATGGCTTTGCGGGCAGCCTCAAGTTTGGCCTCGACGGCTGGAGTTATTGGCTTAAGTGGAGCTTCCTCAACCTTTTTTGGCTCTTCCTTTTTGGCTTCGGCTGGCTTGGGGGCTTCTTTGGCAGGTTCAGCCTTTTTGGCGTCGGCACCAGCAGGGGCAGTAGCAGGAGCGGCCGGCTTGGCAGGCTCGTCCTTTTTCGGTTCCTGAGCCACTGAATAAATAGCCACACTTGAAGTGAGCATGGTGAAGAGCAAAGCGATGGAGAAACGTCGCACGGAATAGACTCCCTTGGGAATTTTTCAACAACCGTTATGATTCCATGGCATTGTCGGTTTTTCTGGCCATCGAATCAATCCTGATACCGAAAATGATAACCGCTGGACAAGACCTGATGCCAGAGGATTCAGCAACACTGGCATGAATTACGGTTTGATCTTGCGGAAATACTCATGGATTTCTGGCCCTGACTTGAGTGATGAAGTCGGGTTTGCCAAACGAATTTTCATTTTGAGCTTCGCCCCGGATGATGAATTGGCCAAAGAAGGTGAGCAATGGCATCGTCAGGATACTCGATGAGCCGCTGCTCAAGACGACTGACAGCCCATTTGAAAATCGCTGAACGAGAGTCGAATCTGTCGGCCATCGCTGGTTCATCAAACGTCAGTTCGAATCGGCCGCCCGGCTTCTGGCGACAACTGATTATTACTATGGGACATTGTAAGATGGTGGCAAGGTCGATCCAGATGGACTGAAATTGCAAATCTCTGCCCAGAAAGGGATAAGAGTCGGTGTTCGGGCCATCCCATGGGATGTCGCAATTGAGGTATAGGCCGATACCCCGTTGAATCAGACGTCGTGCGTCGGTCATCCGGCGGGCGGCTTCGGTTGCTGAGAGGTCGCGTTTCAGAAAGAGTTCATGCTGGCTAACTATGGGCATTTCACTGGCAAACCAGGTGTCGAGATCACGTGAGACATGTTTTGGCCGCTGAACCAGCATGCGGAAGTCGATACCCGATTTTATCAGCCAGTGCACAGCCGCAAGGTGGCCCCCCAGGTGGCTACCCAGAAGAATATAGCCCCTGCCTTCGGAACGAACTTGATCAAGGTGCTCAAGCCCTTTAATCGCAAAAAGATCTTGATACCTGTTCAGTTCCGCTCCATCCAGAACACAGTCACGAGCGACATAACGTAGCAATTGGCGACCAAGCCCGGTTTCGACTGTGGCGGGGTCCCATCCTGTTTCACAGTTGGCCATGTTTGTGTGAATGGCGCGTCGGAGTTCCTGCTTTCGCGGAATCCAGAACCGGGTAAAACGGTCACTTAGCTTTTCGAGAGATTCGCCGGCGGCAACAGGCCCACCGCGGTTTAAAAGAAAAGGAACAAGTCCCTGATAAAACCATGTCTTCCAGCGCAAGGCCTGCGAAGAAAGTAGCCAGGAATAATCCGGGCCGGTTGGCTTTCGTTTCTCAGGTTGGTCGTCAGGCATGCATCGGGTCTGGAGAGGGTCTTAAATCATATTCTTGCGTATGATAGGAATTTCGTAGTAATTATGCAAAAGGTACACGCCCGTGCTGCCACCTCAGCAATGGATCAGGCGACGAGCCCGATAATTTTTTTCAGGGCCGGGTAATCGATTTTGTCTGTTGAAGTGGTTGGCAATTCGGGCAGGAATTTGATGTCGTCGGGGATCATGTACTGTGGCAGATGGGTGGAGCAGTGCCTCTTGACGGCGATAATTGAGGCCGGGCGATCGGGTTTCATGGCCACAAACGCGGCGATCCGAAGGCCGCTGGTTTCAGAGGGAATGGCGACTACGGCTGCTCGCTGGATGCCGTCGTTTCTGTAGAGGGCTGATTCAATTTCGCCGAGTTCAATGCGATAACCACGTTTTTTGACCATACGGTCGCGACGTCCGTGGAAGATGAAATTACCTGTGCCATCATCAACAACCAGATCGCCTGTGCGATACCAGAGTCGGCCATCTGCTGTAGTAAAAAAGGCGGCATTTGTCAGGTCGTCGCGGCCAAAATAACCGGCCATTACACGAGGGCCGTAAATGACCAGTTCACCTTTTTCGCCCAGGTTCACGTCGGCCCCTTCGGCATCAACAATTCGAGCCTCCAGCGGCGTGCAGACGGGGCCTATGGGCAAAGGCGATGCAAGATACTCAAGCGAGGCCGGGGCTTTGTAAGCTGTGCAGACATTGGTTTCAGTGGGGCCATAGAGATTCCAGAAGCTGCTTGATGGCCAGCACATGCGTAACAACTTCAACGGTGCTACGGGGAAGACTTCACCGGCGAAGAGTGTGATTCTTGGGCCAGGCCATGGCAGTGGCTGTTCGGGTAGTGGGGTGGCGAGCCCGCCGTGTTCCACCATCATGGCCAGGATGGATGGGGCGGAATACCAGACGCTTATCGGGCTGGCTTTCAAGTAGTCGGCAAGCCGAACGGGGTCTTTGGCCATCTGCTCGTCGATCAGAACCAGAGGAGCGGCATGAAGCACACTTATGTAGAGGTCAAAAACTGAGAGATCAAAGTGCAGGGGGGCATGCGAGGCAAAGACGTCGGTATCGGCCGGGGCGATTTCTCGCTCGCACCAGTCGAGAAAGCACCAGGCATTTTCATGGGTGAGCATCACCCCCTTGGGCTGGCCGGTCGAGCCTGAAGTGAAAAGAATATAAGCGAGGTCAGATTCTGGCTGGTCGGCAGGTGTGATTGTTGCCGGGGCAGATATTTCCTGAAGATGACACCATGTGATCTGATTCTGGGAGAAATCGATTGGTGTATCAGCGGCATTATCGGCGTGATCTTCAACGATGATGAGCGTAGGGAAGTGATTGGCCAGTTCAGGTGGCCAGGCATTTTTTAAAGACTCGACAAATGATTTATGAACAACAGCCGCCGAAACGCCGGCGAGGCTGAAAATGGTGGCGGCACGTGCGGCGGGTGCCAGGGGATCAACGGGCACATGAGCGGCACCGACGCGCAGCGATGCATGGATCGTGGCAACCGACTCGATCGACTTCGGCAGCCAGATTCCGACACGGTGGCCACGGCTGATGCCCTGGGATTGAAATTGAAAGGCCAGCCTGCTTACCTGGTCTTCAAGTTCGGAATAACGGATATGGCGACCACTGGACGATTCAACAAGGGCAACACCGTGCGGGTTTTTCAGCACAGCGGCAGGCAGAAGACCACCAAGAGTAGCCGGGCGGTCAGTTTGTGAGTGAAACAGCGACATGAGATGTGACTCCTGAGATAACGAGCCTGTGCAGGCAGATGGATGTCAGTCGATTTCGTTCTCGCCTGGTGCTTGTTCGTTTCCGTTAAGGCCGAAGCGTGTTCGAATTGGATCTTGCAGGAGATGCCGCACGAAATTGGCAAAAATCAGGCCATGGCCTCGTGTATTGGGGTGGTCATCCCACTCAGCCACGCTGAGTTTTGAAGGATCGTCTTGATCAAAGCTGTCAGTCAGGTCCCAGACGGGAATATTACAAGTTTCGGCTGAACGAATTTGACGGGTGACGCCTTCAAAACGAAGATGCGGAAGGTCGTTGCGGCCTGCCCGGGGAATGATCACACAAACAACGGGAATCTGATCTTTGCGGGCTTCATCGACAAGGCTGCCGAGTATTTTCTGGTTCAGGTCGTCGCGGTAAGGTTCAATCCAGTTTTTGAACTGATTTTTTTCGAGCCAGCGGCCGGCGGGATCTCGCTTGAGATTGGCGGGGTCATAGCCAGATTCAGCTACGGTTGAGGCCAGCAGCGGGTAAGGCGAAAGATCAACACGATTATTCAGGCAGTCGCCCAGATGAATTTCAGTCAGGCGGGGGTCGAGCAGCGTGGTGGCATAGATAATCATGTCAGGCTTAAACTTGCGAGCCGCTCTTTTATAGGCTTCAACCCTCTGGGTGGGAGAATAGGCGGCGACGGCAAAGTTCAGGATTTCAAAGCGGCGATTGTCGCCACGGGTAATGGCCTGGGCATTCAGCCAGTCTTCCAGCCGATTTTCATAGGTTTTATCGGTGGCAACACCCCAACCCATGTCCATCGAGGCACCGAGTAGAGCAATTCGGATTGTATTGAACGGTTTTTCAATCGTGGTTGGGCGATCGCGCATGCGAAACTGGTTGGTGGTAAAATTCTTGCCGAACAACGAGCGGGAAACATTGGGAGAGAGGATAAACTGCATGATGTCGTTGGTGGCAAGCTGGGAAACGCCGCTGTCGGCAAAATGGACCCAGTCGCTGGGCTGGCCGACAATCGCACGCTCAAGTGCGTTTGTCGCTGAATCTTCGCCACCGATCAAGCCTTCGTAATATCCAGCGGATTCACGGCCGGTTTCTGCCGATTTCAAGGCGTGCTTGATCATTCGACCCTTGCCCCATGAAACAGGCAGGTCATAAAGGCCGAATATCAGCAGGCCAATGGTCAGGCAGAGCCGAATTGCAATGGAATCAGAAAATCGTTGGAACAAATATGAATCAGTCATCTGGATTTTGTGCTTTCGTTGATTCGATCCAGCAGGGCAGGCCATTGTGCCAGATGATGTTCCCATGCTTCAGCCAGGATCCTGTGCCCCCTGATGTTGGGATGATAGTCGCCAGGGCTGAGGGACAGTTCTTCAGGATCGTAATCATTAAAAACGGTCGAAAGGTCGGCCACATAATCGAATCCGGCAGAGCGAGCCCTTTTTAACAGAGCCAGAATCTCGGGCCGGGATAAATTCGAGCCTACCCGGGGAATAAGCACATATGCTACAGGAAGATTTTTTTTGTGACTTTGATTCACTATGCCTTCGTAAACCGATTGCAGGATTGTCCACTGCCAGCGGTTCAGTGTTTCGCCGTTTGTGTATGGTTTTGGTACAGGTGTGAATTTTGATACCTGCATGAAACTTGAGAAAAGAGGATCGTCAAGACCCTGCCCCTTGGCCATGAAATGAGCCATGCGGCGGGCGTCCCAACCCGGGTCGCTGGTCGTGGCCTCATAGATGACAAGATCAAACGGCACATCTTTGCCGGTTTTCTCAAAGTGCTTCCATCGCTGGGCCGGCGAATGGCCTGGTACGGCAAAATTCCAGACTTCCGCAATCTTTCCTCGATCGGCTGCCATGCGGTTCAAAGCAACTTCCCAGAGATCTTCAAATCGCTCTGGACGAGTGACACCCCAGCCGGCGGTAATTGAATCGCCAAGTACGGCAATACGAATTGTTTCAGCAGTTTTTTCGACAGAATATTCCAGATCGCGCAGGCCTCGAGAATTGGTCTGCCACAGCGTGCCATAGGCTGTTTCATCGACGTTTGGTTTCAGCACGTATTCGCGAATATCGTCTGTCGGCAGTATCGGCCGACCATCTTCCTCAGAGTGCTTGGCCGGCCCAAGATGTTTTCTGAAATCAGCCGTCTGGATGCTCTCGCCCAAAGTGCCAAAGCTGCGTCCTGCATCAAGTAGCGTTTCGTAATAACCGCGTTCATTTCGATCGTAATCAGCCCGATTTAGGCCATTATGCCTGAGCACTTCACGAAAGCCGACGGCGTGTGAGGGCAGAAACGGCTCGGGTACGATCGCAAAAGTCGCTAGAACAATAAGCAGGATCCATCCTGGTGCATTGTGTTTAATCAGCTTCATGATTCCAGCCTCTTCAAGCCTGAATTAATGAATTTACAATCCGCTCAGGCCACGCTGCATCATTGATAGCCACTCACCCAGACCGGCACTGGACCAGAGAGACCAGAGCAGGGTGATGGAGAGCAGCATGCCAGCAATTCCTGCCAGATGGCGAACCTTACTCAGGGTGCCTGCTGAAGCCGATTTCAAGCCGGGCTTTTTGCGGGCATCAAGCTGGACATTTACCAGCACTGCTGCGCCCAGAATACCCCAGAAGAGGGCGTCCGTCAGGCTGAATCCCCAGTGCCCCCTCAGCCAAAATGATTGCCATGCATGCAGAGCCCACGTGGCCACAAAAACAGCGATGGTTGCAACGCCCAAAGCCAAAGGCTGCGGTTTTTTACGCATGCGGAAAAAGACAGGGTTGAAAACTGTCTTGACCATGAAATCTTTCCAGTAAATATTGATGCGACGCCAGTAGTCTGTAAAGCTATGTGCCAAAAGGTATTTATTGTGTGTTTCAGGCATATGGTGGCCGTAAAGGTGGAGCAGACCGCAGGCGATGTGAAACTGGCCTGATACGCGTAGATAAAGCAGGTAATTGCAGGCGAGATAAGCACCCAGCGTGGCCAGTCCTTTAACATCCTGCGGTCGAATCAGCAGTTCATGATAAACCACCCGATAGAAAAGCAGGTGCGTGACACCAACGAACATCATCTGCAGGCCACGGCGTCGGGTCTGTATGATGTCCCTGGAATAAAACCCTCTCTGCAACGTGCGGTAATCAACCACCGGGAAGTGCATGAAGCACCAGTTGGGCAGGATCATGAAATACGAAATGGCATCGGCCAGAGTCTCGTTTTTTTTCGCATGCTTCAGCTCGTACATGTAGATCATCAGCCGAAACATGAGGATTGTGCCCGCAACCGGCCAGAATGTCGGCGGGATGTTCGCTCCCAGTGATGTGGACCTGACAATGGCCAGTATCAAAGCGGTGGAGGTGATGATGGCGGCCCGGGTTTGCCACTGAATTCGAGAAATACGTGCAAAACCGACAAGAACAGTCGCAAAGCCAACCACGCAGGCGGCTGTGGTGTTGCCGAAAATCTGGGCCAGTGCGATCAGTGAAGCAAAGCCCGCAAGCGGTTTTTTCAGCCGGAAGGGCACAATTTCATAAATTGGTAGAGCAGCGAGTGTTGTGGCCAGAACAATCTGAAAGGCCCGGCCTTCGATTCGATAAACATAAACAAGGCCTGTAAGAGCTGCAAGATAGGCCCATGCAGCCCAAAAAGCCCGATGGTTTATGTGGGCGTGTGTCGGACGGCCCTGATCAAGATGCCGATAAAATTCTAGGCAGCGAGCAACAAACCCGGTGGCATGTGACTTTTCGTCAGGTAAATATTTTTTATGCAGAGGTTTAAAATGTTGATCAGCAGGTCGCTGGGCGACCCTGTCAGAATCAATTTCTTGCTCGATCAAACCTTGATGACTTTCAACCACGGCGTTCCCTCGCGTCAGCCCGAACATGTTGTGGGGAATGTTCATTCAACCTTACTTTGAAGGTTGTGAGCCATAATGCGCATCTTTTCCCTGATGCGATATGATTTAAATTCAACCCGATTTCATGAAAATGTCAAGTTAAATCAGGGCTCTCAGTGTTTACCGATACAATCTGATACAGACATCAAATTTAGTTTTCGTGCTCAAGACTGGGCAATTTTCTCAATTTGAACGATTCAGGCGTCGAATGCGTTTGTTCACATCAACATTTACTGAATGAAACGGGCGATTCAGATGGGCTGTGTCAAAAAGGCTTCTGGCTGATTCGACGTCGCCCTCAGACAAAGCATTATGGAAAATGGAATGCAGGTATTCAATCCCCAGCGAAGAAGGCTTGAAACGTGAAGCATCATAGAAAGCCTGAGCCAGCGGCCGTGCATGAATCGTGCCCCAGCGGTCTCTCAGCGCATTGGCTGGACAGTTGTCAACGAAAAAGCCACGATCGCGATATTGCAGCGTAGCGATCACGTTATGCTTGCCCTCCACAAGTAATTCCACAGCCTTGCCACCAAGTTGCTGGGCATGAAAGCGATCAAAGAGAATGGGGCGACCGCCTCGCTGGGTGTGCCCAATTTTTCGCGTGAAAATTGCGGCATCTGCTGATTCGTTTCGTCGTTTCCGGGTGAAGAATTCGTTACCTAACTCGTTAACCAGCAGCCTTTTTATAGCCTCGGCAGCACCAGAATAAACGAGATTGCCGGCCGGATCTTTACTGGCTGATACCGAGCCATACGGCAGACCTTCCTGATCGACAATACCCTCAGAAACTACAATAACTGCATGTTTTTGATAATCAAGCACGCTGACAAGCTTCTGTACAAGCGGCTCTGGGTCAACCGGCGATTCCGGTAACAGAATCATGTCGGGCTGGCCATAGGCTGCCCCCAGGGCGATCATACCACAGTCGCGGCCCATGACTTCTATAATCGCCACACGTCGATGGCTTTCTGCCGTCGTGCGGATTCGCTGGACATTCGAAGACGAAACAAAAACTGCCGTGGCATAGCCCGGCGTGGCGTAGTTGATCATTTCATCAAGATCAAACTGCCGGCCAGCACGTTTTTTATAGCGAAATCCCTTTTTATTGGCCTTATCGGTTTCTCTGATCCATTCGTCCTGCTCATCGAGATAGTTCAGGCCGAGATCATTGTCAATTGTCTTAGGGGCAAGGACTACCGGCAGCAGGTCAGAAAGTGCCTGCATGCCGTTAAGCGTACCATCGCCGCCAATACAGACCAGGCCATCCACCTTCAACTGGGCCAGGCGACTGGCAGCAAGGCTGATGGTTTCCTTATCGTCGCCACTGATATAATCGCGAGAAGCACCAAGGATTGTTCCGCCAAGGGTCGGGTCAAGCTCGGGAATGGTTGTGTAGAGCGGGTTTAGATGTACATGCGGGACTTCGGGATTCAGGAGCCCGTTAAAGCCTTTGATGATGCCAAAAACTTCAATTTTAAGCTGGTTGGCACGTTCTGCCACGCCTGAAATTGTGGCATTAAGGGCCGGCGTATCTCCGCCGGCGGTGAGTACCGCAATCCGTTTCATTGTGAATCAAATCTCCAGAAGTGCTTACAGGAGTCAGGTGGGCTCTTCGACTGTACCGGCCTTCTCGACCAATTTCAGGTGGAGTTTCAGACGTGGTGCCCGAATCTGAATCTCGTCGCCTATTCCAAGCTTTCGGCGCTTTCTTGACTCCTTCAGTCCGTTGACGCTCACAAATCCATCAGTGACCAGTTGCTGGGCATCGCTGCCTACGTCGGCTACACCTGAAAGTTTCAGCACCTGCAGTAATGTGATCACACCCGGCCTGACTGGTATTTTTATCACTGACATCGACTCCAGAGAAAAGAGTGCAAACCACAGGCCAATCAGAAGTGATTAAATGCGAAAATGCTCGTTCAGCTTATCAATGTGTTCGTTAAATCGATTCGAGGTGGGAAACAGAAGGATCCCAAAAACAATTAATAATACTCCAAAAACCAGCCCAAATGCATTACTGTCTATCAGGATCAGCAGAATCCAGAAAAAGGTAGGGCCTTCAAGAAGTGCTCCTCTGGTAATATCTACGGCGTAAGCAACTAAAGCCAGGCTCTCACGGCGTTGGTCGTCGCTGAGTTGATCCCAGTTGGCCGGTTTTTTTGCAAATAGCCGATCACACATCAGGGCCGGAATGACAGCTGAAACCGTCATTAAGATTGCAACCACAAAAAGCAATTCAGTATTGAACGACAGAGGGTAATCTGCCAGAAACAAGAGAACCAGAGTCATGAACGCTAAAGGACCTGCGATCAACGCTCCGCGAACGATTTTGATGTTTTTCGAAAGAACCTTCGTGTCGATCGTTTTTTGATTACTATTCATTTCTGCCACTCGTGGTGTTAGTTAATTCATATCGCCCAGGGTGCATGTATCGGTTCGTAACTCTCAGTTGAATCAAGGCTGCTGAGTTTTTCTCTGAAATCAGCCAGCCATGCGTGAAGCGGCCTGACACTATTAGCAAGCCGATTTTGCAACTTTGCCGTGTTTAGCCCCCCTTGCAGCGGTCGGGAAGCGGGTTGGGCCAATTCTGCCGTGGTTTTGCCGATGATGAGCCCTGGGTCGAGATTAAAGGCCGATGCAATTTCTCTGCCCAGATCGTCTCTCGCCCAGAGGTCAGGCCCAGCCACATTCCAGATGCCAGTTTCGCCCGCCATCGCCAGTTCAATTGAAACCTGTGCCAGGTCGGGCCCGTAAGTTGGGTTGGAAATCTGGTCGTTGGGGCAGATCATTTCTCTACCCTGGCTGAGGTTACGCCACACCTGATAGGTAAAGTTTTTGCCCTGACGCTCAGGCCCCTGTACCCATGCTGTACGTAGGCAAAGAAATTGATCGCCAAGTTCATTCTGCAAAAGCTCTTCAGCTTCGAGTTTCACGCGGGCATAAACAGATTGCGGGTTTGGTTTGTCGGTTTCAGTGTTTGGGCCGTTGGTGCCATCGAAAATGTAGTCAGTTGAGTAGAAAACGAAACGAGCACCGTATTCTTTACCGGCACGGGCCACATTCAGCGGGTCAAGGACATTCGCCTTGCGGGCTTTCTCTGGATCTTTTTCACAACCATCCACCCAGGTCCAACCCGCCGGATAAAAAATCAGGCCGGGTTTTTGTGATTTGATCCAGAGTCGGGATGAATCGTGATCAGCTGCATCAACGTGATCAAGCCCATCGTAAGCGACGCTGTTGTAATTACCGGCGACGGCAAAACCTCTCAGTTTCAGCAGATGCATCAACCATCCGCCGATTTGCCCGGAACCGCCGACAATGGCGACTTTCATGGAGTTATCGATGATGAAAGCCTCCTTTACGCCTTACGATGGTGTACTGTTCAAGAGCATCCTGAATGATTGGCTGTGCGGTGTCGGCACTTTGTATCTCTTCCACTGCCACTGACTTACCTTCCAGCACCTTATAATCTTCAAAGAATCGGCGGAGCATCGCCAGCCGATGGGGTGCCAACTCGCGTGCATCTTTGATGATATTAAATTCCGGGTCATCGACGGCCACAGCAAGAATCTTGTGGTCTTTCTTGCCCATGTCGATCATCGTCATGAGGCCGATCACACGTGATTTTACCAGTGTCAGTGGTGCCACAGGTTCCTGGCATAATACCATTACATCCAACGGATCTTCGTCTTCGGCGAGAGTCTGTGGAATAAAACCGTAATTAGCGGGATAATAAACTGCCGAATAGAGAATCCTGTCGAGCTTGAGCAGGCCAGTTTGCTTGTCAAGTTCGTATTTAACCGATGAACCCATCGGAATTTCAATAACAGCATTAAATTGAGTTGGCAATCCTTCGCCAGGAGTTACATCATGCCATGGGTGAATCATTTAGGTAGCTCGATTGATCTTTCTGCTGTCATTTGTTCCCGGTTGCGATTCGAAGTTCGAATTTCAAGTATAATATTAACGATTTTTCGCTGATAAACCAACGTTTATTGAGTTTTTCCCTGTCTGGCCGCCCGATTTTCGATCGATGGGATCACCTTTTGAGATTCGATCTTGCCTGGGAATTGCGACAGACCGATTTCCTGTCAGCCGATGCCCATTTTCACGTGTGATTTGACTAAAAAGTTGATTCATTTTAGCCAAATCAGATGATTTTACGGCATAATTCGTCTGGCGAGTCAACAATTCCAGCTTTCTCTCCAAACTTACCAGACTTGATGCCAGATCGCCCCGGTGCGCACCAAATCGCAGAATATCATAAACCTGCCTGGCCGCCTCACGGATTTCTTTGACCTGACTGAGTCGCCCGACTGATCGGTAATCAGAATTATCTTTTGTAATTGCCATTTCCAGATCAGTAGCCTGCTGATAGAGCTTTGCCGACCAGTGCAGCATTCGAGATCGGCCATCGGTGCTGGAAGGTGGGAAGTAATCCCATGAATTTTCAAGATTGGCCCATGTCCCGAATGAGCGGATATGGCTCGACATAAGCGATTTTTGATATTCAGCAAATCGATTGTTAGATTGTAATGAGTGATAATCTTGACAAAACAGTTTCGAGCCGAAAGGCAGTGCCAATAACAATAAAATAATTTTAAAGGCTTGATATTTCATAGTCTCATGACCCCAGGAATTGATTGGTAACAGAATATTCATCGACGAATTAAAACTGGTGATTAAAGCCGGAA
>JBEITT010000194.1:0-3792 GCA_040374745.1 Planctomycetaceae bacterium
GATAGATAATCTGATTGGATTTGGCCTGAATTCAGTAGCAATTCGGGGTGGAATTGAATTGAGGTCGCCGCCCGTTAGTCCGGTGCCGTGTGCTTCACCGGACGGATACCTTTTTCTAGCAACACCCAAGATTTCGGTATGAGTCTTTCATTTTATTTCGAATAATGCGGCTTCTACGGTGAGCCCGGGGCCAAATGCAACCGCCACCAGAAATCCCGGCTCGGGCTTCGTTTGCATTATGGAATTCATGATGAAAAGCACCGTTGCCGAAGAGATGTTTCCGTAGTTGGCCAGCGTTTCAAACGAATGATCGAGCGCAGTTTTGGGAATTTCGATCGCTTCGGCAAATGCTGAAAGAATCCTTGGTCCGCCGGGATGCACAGCCCAATAACCAACCTGGGCCAGATTCAAGCCGAATTGTGAGAGCCACTGTTCCATCCACGGGCGAATTGTGGCTGCAATCAATTGAGGCACAGCCGACGAGAGCGTCATTTCAAACCCGTGGTCGGCAATTTTCCAAGACATGGCACCCAGAGAATCATCAACCAGTGTGGCCCCGGAACCGATCATTCGAAGCCTGCCTGTGCTGCTTCGATCCAATTTTCTGCCCAGTACAACCGATGCGGAGCCGTCGGCAAAAAGGGCGTTGGCCACAATTTTCTCGGCATCCCAGTGGGCATATTGGTGAATGCTGCAAAGTTCGGTGGCACACAGCAGCACTGTGGCTGAAGGGTCAGACGCCACAAAGCCGTGTGCCACGCGCAAGGCATTCATGGCACCCTGGCAGCCCATGAAACCGATATGCGTACGAGCCACGCTGGAGTTCAACGAAAGACCCTTGATCAGGGCGATGTCGAAACCGGGCGAGTGAAACCCTGTGCACGAGACGCTCACAATGTGCGTAATGGCTGAAGGAGGAACCTGCGAAGCTTCAATCGCCTTTCTGGCACTGGCCAATGCGAGCGGCCCGGCATTGGCTTCGTAAAGAGCCATTCGCTGGGCCGTTGTTCGGTTTTCGGAATAAAACGTCTGTCGGGTTTCAAGTGGGCCCTCTGAAGTGTCAAGCACGACACTATGCCTTTTTTTAACGCCGGAACGGCGATAGATTTCATCAAAAATGCGGATTTTGTCGGTCGGGACTTCCACACAACTGCGAGCGATGGCGGCCGAATCCATTTGACTGATCGAGTGTTCGGGAACAGCGGTTCCGATGCCACAGATTTCCATCAAGCTCTCCATTCTGTTGCCGAAGGTACTTCAATGGTGCGATTGATGGCATTGATCAAACACCTGGAAGAGCTTGGAATGCCGCTGGCCAGGCCAAACGCCAATGTGGCGATTGTTGGTCGCCGCAGCAGCCGGGCCAGAAAGGCAGCCGGCCAGTGACGGTTGGCAACGTTCTTCTGATAGAACTTTGACCAGTCGTGTTCCGGCTTCCCTTCGCCCTGATTGATTGCATTTTTGAGGATTGGCACCAGTTCGGCGGCCGATTGCAGGGCAATCGCCATGCCCTGGCCAGTAAATGGCTCGACATAACCTGCTGCGTCACCGGCCAGAAACAACCTGTTGGCAGCTACGGGCCGGGTCTTGCGTGTCAGCGGCAGCGTACCTGCCCAGTGTGCTTCATTTAGACCTTCGGGCACAGTGAAACCTGCTTCTTTAAGGATTTCAACAGCGGCAGCGGCAGGCCCATCGGCGTCTCTCAGCAATTGAGCGTCGCAGGCTGAGGCAACGTCCAGGCCTGATCGGGTTGCCGTCAGCCCGACATACCCCCTTCGCCCGATGGCCATGAAAATCGAGCCGGCCGGGTAATCGCTGAACTCGCCCGGCAGCAGGCACCCTGTGCCAATGCGTGAATCACGGGCTACGCGTGGTTCAAAGACGCTGGCCGAGTCGCCCTCAACACCGCTGAGCCCTTTCAAACCCGTGGCAACCACAACTGACCGAGCCCTGATATTCCGGCTGATTCCATGCCCGGCCAGCCGCACTTGACGGTGGTCGGAGTGCAACCGGTCAGGCGTGGCCGTGGTTTCAGATAGGAAAGTAACACCGGCTGCAATGCCGGCCTGCACCAGCGCCATGTCAAGGTCGGCCCGGGTGATGGCCACGCCGGTGGGCACTTGAATTCGCAGCTTACGGTGATTGAGCCCCAGGCAAAACTGGTCGATTGGAAGCCCATATCGCCGGGTGATATCGCCCAGGCCAACTCGGTTCAGAAGATCAACACCTGCTGCGTTAAGGCAGCATCCGCAGACTTTTGCTCTGGGAAACGACATTCGTTCGACCAGTAATGTGCGCAGGCCTGATTTTGCCGCCAGGTAGGCAGCCATACCGCCAGCCGGCCCGGCCCCAATCACCACTATGTCCCAGGTCTGATCATCCATCTCGGCCAAATTCAATTGCGAGCCTGACCTGATTGATGTCATTGAGGGCACCAGCTCAGCATGAATCGCTCTGGCCAGTGCCTGATGATTTGGTGATTCAAAAGCCCGGCGGCATTGGCAAGTTGCGAGACTTCTTGCATCTGGAATGCACTTTTAACCGATACGGGCCCGTCATGATGGACAATTGGCGAACGTGAGAGGAGCCGGCAGCCCAGCCACGCCAGCCAATAGCCTGTGCGAGTTCGCAGAAGGTCGTCGACAAGGACAAGCCGATTGGCGGCCGCAGCCATGTTCTTCAGCAGTTTTCCGGCATCTTCCTCGCTCAGGTGGTGCAAAAACAACGAGCACATGACCACATCGTATTTGTGGGGAACCGGTTGATTCACAGCGTCGAGCAGATAAAACTGCGTATCAAGATCCATCGCTGCGGCCTTCTGGCTGGCGTGGTCAACGGCATGGTGGCTGATGTCAGCACCACTGACTTCCCAAGGTAAGTTGCGTTTTTTTGCAAAACCCGACAACCCCATGGCCAGATCGCCGCCCCCGCTGGCAAAATCAAGAATTTTCAGAGGGCCTTTGCTGGTCTGGCCTGTTTGAGCCTGAATGGCACGAGCCATATTTTCCAGCGATCGGCTGATCCGGTTGATTCGGCGAAGGCCGTTCAAGGCCGAATCATGGAGGCTTGGGTCAAGGCCTGGGTCATCCATCAACTCGGCTGTGCGGCAACGTTTTTGCATGAAGTGTAAGATTCTCTGTGTGTCGTTGCTTTTGCGACCTGAATAATCGCCAGAAGGCTGGTCGATGATTTAGAGCCTTATTCAATGTCAGGGTTGGCCATGACATCGTCTATGCGTTTTTCATAATCGGCATCAATGAAATTATTCATTTTCGCCGCCGGATAGGCATAGGTGAATTATACCTCAGTTGACTGTAATTCTGATAGCTTTGTAGAAGGATTTTGAGTCTGGCGTTCAAGATTAGGCTGTCGATATGGTGGTATTACCAGTCCAGACCATGCCACGAATTCACCGTCGATTCAATTCGAAAAGGTACTTTTATCAGCGAGAATATCAGTACTGACCTTTGCTGGATATAACTAACCTCTGCTTAGATGACATCCTGAATAAGCTAATTTATGAGGATCTATTTTAAGATTTTTAATTGTCAGGTTACGCGTAAGGCTATTTATTTAAAATTATTCAAATCGACTTCAAGAGTTTGTTTAGATTGATAAAGTTCAGTCATTTAGCCAGATTCACTTTTTCAATATCTAAACCAAATTCACCCAGAGAACTGGAGTTCAAATTTCCTAAAAGTTTGTTATATTGCGTATTATAAGCAGAATGCACAGGTGTTTTTTGAAAGGATCAAGGATGGTCCGGCCAGATTTCCAAAAGTGGAACCAATC
>JBEITT010000071.1:0-27587 GCA_040374745.1 Planctomycetaceae bacterium
AAGGTTGCTCCTGCTGCTCAGGCTCCTGCCAAGGTTGCTCCTGCCGCTCAGGCTCCTGCCAAGGTTGCTCCTGCCGCTCAGGCTCCTGCCAAGGTTGCCCCTGCTGCTCAGGGTGCTGCCCCAGCCAAGGTTGCTCCTGCTCCTCAGGCTCCTGCCAAGAGCTCAGCCCAGGGCTGATCTGATTTGGACACAAATTCAAGCCATCATGGTAAAACCATGGTGGCTTTTTTTGTTGTTTAACTTGAAATTAAAGAATGTTGTCGGCTTTTTTTGTGCGGCCGTAATTAGCATGGGCTTGGGCAAAAGTGCCCGAGACGACAGCGGCAAGAAGTGAAAATTCCAGGGCTGCGCTGGCAGCTGCAATAATCTCGGCCAGTTTTCTTGACGAGTTTTCGCCTTCGGCACATCCCACCATTTCCAGGTTTCGTCGCTGGGCTGGCAATCGCGTGCCGCCACCGACCGTGCCGACCGTCAGGCTCGGGAAGGTCATCCGGCAGATTAATCCCTCATTTTCTGCAGGGAATGCCTGGCTGATGGCCACGGCGTTTTCAGCCACGCAGGCCACATCCTGCCCGAAAGCCATATAAAGTGAAGTCAGACCATTGGCCGCGTGCAGGTTGGTGCCCAAGCCGCCCATGGCATGGCTTGTGACCTGTGCCATCTGCTGGAATTGCAGAACTTTAGCCGCCGTGACACCGAGGTATTCCAGAACATGCTTCGGCAGAGAGACTTCCATTGCGACGGCGTGGCCGCGGCCGTCGGCGAGATTCCGCCGGCTTGGTTTTTTGTCGCTGTTATAGCCGGATTCCAGAAAATAGCCGAAACCGGTTTTTTCGCGAATCAACCGGCAGGCCGCTTCGGTGGCGATTGTCACCATATTCTGGCCGGCGGCATTGGCTGTGTCATACACAAAGTCAAGAATTACAAAGTTTTGCAGAGGAACAGCCTCAACCCGCAACAGTTTGCCATGGCGGGTGGTCGATTCGGCCACCTGACGGATCATCTCCTCATGGAACATAATCCAGTCGATAAAAGCTGGAATCTCGGTGATGTCCGGCATGATAAAGCCGGGACTTCGCGAAAGTTCCTGCCGCAGATGCACCGTGCGACAGCCACCTGACTCGGCGAAGGCCATCATGCCACGCGTCATTGAAAGGACAAGCGTTCCTTCCACCGTGCAGACGGGCACCACAAATTCGCCCTTGGCATAGGTGCCGTCGATCAAAAGCGGACCAGCCACTGCCATGGGCACAGGCAGGGTGGTGACATGGTTTTCAATAATGCCTCTAAGCTCTTCAGCTGAAGGGATTAAAGGTGTTGAGAGATCAACTCCTGTTGCGGCTTCCGCCCACTGAATGCGACGTGCCGACGATTTTTCCTGAAAACCGCTGGGCGGTTTGGTCAGTTGCCCCGATCCTGCCAGAATTTCCACAGAAAATCGATCCTCAACAGTGAGCTTTATTCAATGTCGGACAGAGATGTTCTCTCTCAGAAGAGTTGCTCACAATCGATATAGTTTAATCACCCGTTACAGGTTTTTCCATTTTTCTTAAAGTGGCTGATGCCGATTGGCAACTTCACTCGACAGAATTTGTAAAAAAGTCATAATCAAACCGATTTTTCCATGATGCACCAACTTTTTGGATGGATCCGAAAGGATTGGGCCCCCTTGGCCGCACCCTCACGACTGAAAAACGGGATTCTCACTTCAACGCGCCGGGCCGAACCGTGGATCCTGCCAATTACGCTCATCGGCGCGCTGGTGGTTCTGCTGGTACCCGTGCCAGGCGCGGTGATGGATCTCCTTCTGGCGGCAAATATTACGGTCTCTGTGCTGATCCTGATGACGACCATCACTATCGCCACGCCGCAGCAGTTCAGCTCGTTCCCAACTCTTTTGCTTACAACAACTTTAACGCGGCTTGTTCTGAACGTGGCCAGCACGCGGCTTATTCTGCTTGATGGGGCGGAGCGGGGCCTTGATGCCGCTGGTGGTGTCATTCGGGCGTTTGGCTCGTTCGTGGCGGGTGACAATATAATTGTCGGTGGCGTGATGTTCGGCATCATGGTCATCATTCAGTTTGTGGTGATCACCAAAGGCTCGTCGCGTATCAGCGAAGTCGCCGCCCGATTCATGCTCGACGGCCTGCCCGGCCGGCAGATGGCCATCGACTCCGACCTGCATGCCGGGCTGATCGACCAGCCCACCGCAACCCGCCGCCGCAACGACCTTTACCGACAGGCCGACTTTTTCGGAGCCATGGACGGTGCCGGCAAATATGTCCGCGGCGATGCCGTGGCCGGAGTGCTCATCACCCTCATTAACGTCATGGGTGGCATGATGATCGGTGTGGTTCAGCACGGCATGAGCCCCGCCCAGGCCGTGGATGTCTTCACCAAGCTGACCATCGGCGATGGCCTGGTCAGCCAGATCCCGGCTTTTCTGATCTCGCTCGCCGCCGGCCTGATCGTCACACGATCTTCCAGCGAATCCGACATCGGCCAGGAAATGACCGGCCAGCTTTTCGGCCAGGCCCGCACGCTTGTCGTTTCCGCCGCCCTGCTCGGCCTGCTCGCCTTTCTGGGCCTGCCGAAATTGCCACTGTTAACGGTTGCAGGCCTTTTGACGGCCGGTGCCTGGCTGCTTTCTCAAAATGATTCCGAGACTGATTCGGAACAGGCAAACACGCAAAGCACCGAAAAATCGCTGCCTGCCAAACCAGCGAGAGAGGCCCTGTCGTCAACCCAACCTTCGCCCAGAAAAGAAATAACACCGACCGCAACCATCGATCGCCCGCAGCCAACCGCAGCGGCACCACAACCAGCAAGGCCGGCGGCGAGTGCCGTGAACGAGTGGCTGCGTGTCGATGCCATGGAGCTTTCCATCGGCTATCGGCTGATTGCCCTGGCCGATGCCAGCCGGGGTGGCGACCTGCTGGAACGCCTTCAGCGAGTGCGGCAGCGGGTGGCCCGCGAGCTGGGCATGATTGCGCCGCAAGTGGCTATCCGCGATGACATTGCGATTGGTCCGCAGGAATATCGAATCAGCATCCGGGGTGTCACCATTGCCACCGGGGCTACCTATCCTGGCCGACTTCTGGCGATTTTGCCCCCGGCAATGGACGAAAAACCCGAAGGCCCCGAGGCTTACGACCCGGCCACCGGTCAGGCCGCCGTCTGGATAGTGGCGGAAGGGCGACAGGCCGCCGAGCTTGCCGGTTGCCGGATCAAAGACGCTTCTGCCGTGCTGATGGAACACCTGGCGGAAATCATTATTGGCCATGCCGATGAGCTGCTTTCACGCGATCAGGTGATGCAGCTTCTCGACCGGGTTCGGGCTACCAGTTCCACACTGGTGGAAGAAGTGGTGCCGAATCTGCTGAGGGTCGGCGAAATTCAGAAAGTGTTGCAGAACCTGCTGCGTGAACGTGTCTCGATTCTTGACATGGAAACCATTCTCGAATCGCTTGCGCTGGCTGCTGTTGTGACACGCGACCCGGAAGAGCTGACCGAACATGTGCGCCGATCGCTCAACCGCCGGCTGGTTCAGCCTTACCTCAGCCCCGATGGACACCTGCGTATTGTCATGCTCGATAAATCGGTGGAAATGCGACTCTCAGCCGCAGTTGACCAATCCACCCGGCCGGAAACCGCCCTTGGCCTGGGCTGGAGCCGCGAACTGGTCGCCGCCATTGGTGCCGCCGCCGCCCGGCTTGAAAGTCAGGGCTGGCCGCCCGTGCTCGTTGTTAGTGGACTCGTGCGCCGGCTGGTGCGCGACCTGACACACACCGATCTCCCTTCACTGGTTGTACTTGCGCAGCAGGAAATTCCACGCGATACCTCGGTTGATAACATCGCCACCGTTGCACCAGCCAGTTTTTCCGACGAAGCCGACGATGCCGCCCTGGCCGAGACCGGCAAGGAAACTGCATCAGCCACTTCAAACCCAAGCCAGTCAAGACCTTCTGTCATTCCGCCGCCGCATGCCTGGTCGCGTCAGCGGGTGAGTTCAGAAGCCGCACCGCCGCCCGGAAAGCCGTTCGCTCAATGACGACAGATTACTGCCTGATAAACACTTAGATGTACTGTGAAAGACCATGCCGAGCCGCACTCTCTGGAAAGCTCATGCACCTCACCACGAAGCCTGTTCGGCCCCCCGGATGTTTCGTGGCAGGACACTGCGCGAGGCTCTGAAAAATGCGGAATCGGCCCTTGGCGATAACTTATATGTTGTTGGCACTTATCATGTTAAAAACAAATGGGCAGGGCTGATACCCGGCACCCGGCACAATGATTTTTTTGAAGTGGAAGCGGTGGTTGAAGCGGCCGGCTCAAATGCACCTTCGTTTCAGCGAGAAGATCTCAGCGGGCTTCATCAATCGGTGTCGGGGCTGAGCGAAGCCGGAAATGATGTGCTGCGGCTGTGGGATGTGCCGTCTTCGCTGAATGCCCCATATCAGTATCTTCTCAGGGCCGGTGTTAACGAGGATTATGCCGAGCGGGTGATCCGCCACGCCGCCGCCTGCCACCATCATCGCGACCTGGCCGACGAAGAAAGAGCCTGGCAGGCCGCTATTGACGCCACCGCCGATGCCCTGCCCGTCGCAGGTTTTGCACCGATGCAACCGGGCGAAAAACGCGTGATTCTTTTTGTAGGGCCTACAGGTGTCGGCAAAACCACTACAATCGCAAAAATCGCCTCATTCCTTCAGCTCAGGCATGAAGTTCGGCTGGGGCTGATTTCGTGCGACATGTTTCGCATTGCGGCAGTCGAACAGCTTGACACTTATGCACGCATCATGAATTTGCCCTTTGCCGCGGCGGACGATGCGCAGTCAGTGGCAGATGCTCTGGCCGCAATGGATGCCAATTGCGTGCTGATTGACACGCCCGGCTTCAGCCCGCTTGATCCTCATCGGCTGCAGGCACTTGCAGATATTTCGCAGGTGCTCAGCCCTGATGAAACGCACTTGGTTTTGCCGCTGGAATCGGCCCATGGCTGGTCGCGGATGGTTGCCGAAAATTTTGCCGTTACCATGCCCGACCGGCTGATTGTGAGCAAAACTGACGAAGTTTCAACACATGGGGGGCTTATCAATCTTGCGGCTGAACTGCGGCTGCCGTTCTCTTATATCTGCGATGGTCAGGCTGTGCCGGATGACCTGCATGCGGCGAACCCGGAGATGATGGCCCGGATGATCCTTGGCTGAGAACCGTGAGACGAACCGGCGAGTTGACTGATTCGCCATTTTGTGCAGATCATTTATGCGGCACAATCGCGCCTGCCAAAATGCAAGATCGCTTGCGGATAGTCAATTACCCAGCCGATAATCGATAATGTAAGAGACTGCGTACCGGAGTCGATTGATCAAAGACGACGAGGGAGTGGCAAAATGGGGCGGTCCCGCAAACGGACGTACCACCTGGACACCATCGAGCATCGCCTGACGGGACCAAAACGGATTGGGTTCTTCGGCTATCGCAACGTGGGCAAAACCACTCTCCTGGCCATGCTTTACCGGCAGGCTTCAACCGGCCAGATTCCCGGTTGCCGTCTGGCATCGCTCGACTCGACAACCGCCGAATATCTCTCCGACAAAATCGCCCAGATTGAATCGGGCGAACCACCTGCCGGCACCATGGCCGAAACCGATCTGCGCCTGCGTCTTTACCACGGCCCGGCCCGGATGGATCTGACCGTGAAAGATTATCAGGGCGAGCACGTGGCCCTGGGTAGCCGCGAGCCGATCCGCGATTTTCTTGCCGATTGCGACGCCATTCTGCTGTGTCTCGACCCTGAAAGCGCCCTGCGACCCGCCGACCGCCGCCGCCGCCAGCAGGAGATTGAAATCCTTCTGGAACAATGCCTTGAGCAATCAGAACGCACGCAGATGCACCGGCCAGTGGCACTGGTGCTGACCAAATTCGATCGTGTTCTGGCCGGCCATCATGCCAGGCAACTGGGCACCTCGCGACGCTCGCGTCAGCTTGAATATGACGACGATGGCGACGAGGAAGCAGACGCTGATTATGTTGTGGATCGCCGCGTGCCGGCCCGCCGCCCCTCGGCTGGTCTGCCCGCGCTTTCGCCGGGCGAAATCGAGCGGCTGGTTGAATCGCAATATGGCATGACGGCCCACGCCCTGGCCACGCATGCCCGGCGATCGGCGGTTTTTGCCGTATCAAGCTATGGCTTTGGGGCTTCTGACGACGGCCGACCACCGCATCAGCTTAACCCAATTGGGCTGGAAGGGCCTCTGACGTGGCTGGCTGACCAGCTGGAGTCGTCAGACAGAGACCAGCTGGAATGGCTGTGGGACTTGGCCCCTGATGACCTGGCCCGGCTCGGCCGATGCCTGAAATCATACGATCGTCGCTATCCCGATTCGCCGCATGCCCGGCAGTTTCGCAAGAAACTGGGCCGGCTGAAGCGGGCGAAGCTGGGCCGGCGTGTGGTCACAACGGTTGGTCTGGCGGGTCTGGCCGTGGGTGGTCTGGCTGCCTACGACATGGCTGGTTATCGCATGGCTGTTCGCTTTGAGCAGGCAAATGCTGCCCCGGCCGTAGCCCAGAACTGGGTGGAAACGCGAAGCTGGCACCCCACTTTGGGGCTCTTTTTCCCGAAGGCTGAAGAAGATGCCCGGGCCCGGTCGGCCAAATGGGCGGTGGCCGCGGCCGAGCAGCAGGTGAACCTGGGCACGGCCACACCCGAGGTGAAAAAAGAGCTTGCCGAATTGAAAAACAAGGCCCCCGAGCTGGCCCCGGCCATTGCCAAGGTGGAAGCGGCTCAGGACAAACGCCAGCACGATGAGTTGTGGAAGCAGATTCAGGCCGATCTGGCCATTCCCGGCGAAAATCCGGCAAAGCTGCGTGACCGGCTGGTGGAATTCATGCGGCAGTTCCCGACATCCAGCCATCGCGACGAGGCCACCGGGCAGATAGTGAAACTGGCCGACCAGATGGCCAAATCGGCCTCGGAACGCGACCGACGACGTGTTGAAAATCTAAGTATCGCGGCCCGCATGCCCAAGGCCGACCTGCAGGATGTGCTGCGGCAGGCCCGGCTTTTCATGGATCAAAACCCCGATACCGATCTTCGACAGGAACTTGAAGGCCTGATCGCCGATGTTTCGGGCAAGATCGACGAACGCGATATTGAAACGGCCCGCGACTATTCCCGCAAATATCCCACGAATTTCAGCACCCGGCTGGAACGCTATCAGGATTATCTGAAAACCCATGCCAGTGGCGGCAAATTCGTGAGCGAGGCGATGGAAGCCAAGACGCGAATCATGCAGGAGTGGGACACCTATGCCTATCGTCAGGCATATAACCACCTTGTTGATCATCCGGAAGACATTAACGAAGTCACCCGCCTTCTGCGTGACTATGCACGCGACCACGCCGACGGCAAATACAGCAAAACAGCCCGCGAGTTTATCGCCTGGTGGGATAAAGTTCATCAGCCGCAGACTTATAAAGTAACCCTTCGCCGGGGCGACTTCGACGACGCCAACACCAAATACCTGAGCGGCGGTGGCCCCGATCTCTCGGTGATTATTGAAGTGGCTGGTGTGCGATATGGCCCGTCGCCCATTGTGAAAAACAACGTCAAGCCTATCTGGGACTGGACTTTGCCCAAGCCGGTGGTGTGGAAGCTGGGCGACCCGATTTCTATCGAGATTACTGACCACGACTGGTGGGATTCGCCGGTTGACAGCTACAAATCCAAGCCCAACGACCCGCTGGCACTGAAATCGCTGGGTGGCAGCATCAAGTGCGACAACGGCTCGCGTCTGACACTGGCCACCGACTTCAGAATGCCCGAACTGCCCAAGCCGGGGCTCTGATCAAGGTCGTGGCGGGCCGGCACCCTTTAACCATCGAATGCGAACAAGCCATTTACGGCTCTTTTCCGTTCTGGGACAAAGGCTATGCCCTGCTGGCGGCTTCGCCCGGTTGCCAGCCTGGCTGGATCGACGCCTTTATCAAACTTTGCCGGTCGCTCGGCCAACCGCCGGGCGAGGCCAGCCCCGATATTGATTCGCTGCTTTTCACGGCATCGGTTGCACCGGGCCGGTGGGTTATCGCCCTGGGTTCGGCACAGGGCTGCGACGACCGTGGCCGCCCAGGTGCCTGGGCTTTTCATGCCTTGTTTTTAAGCCATGCCGATTATCGCAGGGCCGGTGCCTGGCCCCAAAATTTTGAACGTTATTTCAAAAAGACTTTTCATAGTGGAATAACCCTCAATCAGGTTTCTATTGAAATAAATACACATATAACGACCAGTTTACATGAGAATTCATTGGTCATCAATTCAGCAATAACAAATGAAATCCGTCATCAGAAAAAGGTGCGGATCATTCATGAAACCCCTACCATTCAGAGATTTTCTGAATTCTTGAGCCGACTGCCAGAAAAAACACGGCTTCGACGATCGATGACAACAATGTCATTTCGTCACAATACCGATTTTGACATCGCCGCAATCAGGCCCAGGGCATGGCCTGCCGATCAGAACATGATCCAGGACCAAATCGCTGTATTTGCTGATCATGAATTATTCGTCTCGCCTGAAATTAAATCGTCAGCTGTTTTTCGAACCGACAAAATAATAAAATATTACAAATTTATTAACCATCGAAGATATTTAATCCCTGGTTTCATTTTCCTGATCGGATCAAGCATCTTCATCAAATGCAATAACCATGTATCGGAAAAACCGGTATCAACCAGCAAGTTGCTTCTGGTAAAGCCAGTTGCAGCCCCCGACCCTTTACGATTTCAAGCTGTCACGGAAAAACCCGACCTGACACACGCTGTGCGAGAGCAACTTGTCAATCTTGCAGAACGGCTTAATCTGGAAGTCGAAACCGATACCTCCGCCAATACCATCGGGGCACGCATTGCGGCGGCACTATGTTATCAGGGGCCTTTGATCGCAGAGCCGATCGACACGAACCGCCCGGGCGGAGCCCAGGCCAAAAGGCTCGACGACCAAATTCGCCGGTTTGCAAATTTCAAACCCTGGCCCGTTTTGGCCAAC
Organism: Planctomycetaceae bacterium; assembly: GCA_040374745.1. GTDB lineage: Bacteria > Planctomycetota > Planctomycetia > Isosphaerales > Isosphaeraceae > QWQI01. Next base: position 9,047 of record JBEITT010000071.1, read on the forward strand.
ACTTCGACTGATTCCTGTCGGTTAACTCTGGCGAATCTGGCCTGGATCGCCGGCGACAGCAATTTATCAGAAAATGCAATCGGTCTCGGCTCACGTGCCGATGTTGAATTTTGGTTTGAGAAATTTCAATTATATTTATTACCGGCTGATACCGGAATGATGCTTGTGCCAACAGGTCTGGAAAGCCATTATCCGGAACTGGTTGACTATCGATTGCATTTAAGCCGGTTGGCAGAAATTATTGGTAAAAAATAATAAATCAGCGAAACGCTTTGACCCGTCTGACAATTTCATCTGCTATTTCATTAAGAGGTAAAATGGCAGAGGCCAGATCGGCCCGGGCTATTTCACCGGGCATGCCCCACACAACCGACGTTTTTTCGTCCTGGGCGATGACATTTCCGCCGGCTTGAACAATATTGAGAGAACCGGCGAGGCCATCTTTGCCCATACCCGTCAGAACTACGGCCAGCAGATTTTCTCCATAGAGCCGGGCTGCCGAGCGAAAAAGCACATCGGCTGCAGGCCGGCATGAATTTTCGGGCACATCCTGGTTCAGCCTGACAGCAATATGTCGATCCCGGTCGGTTTCAATCAGCATGTGATAATCGCCGGGTGCAATCAACACCAGCCCCGGCAGGGGAATATCGCCACGGGCCGCTTCTTTCACTTTCAACAGACTAAGAGAGTCAAGCCGGTCGGCCAGGCTTCTGGTGAATTCCGGTGGCATGTGCTGCACAATCAGCACGGGCACGGGCAGGTCGCCCGGCAGCCGGGGGATCAGTTCAGCCAGTGCATTCGGCCCGCCGGTGCTAGAGGCGATCACCAGCATATCAACCCGCTTGGGCGAGCGTTTTTGCCTTGGGCTGGCGGATTTTTCGGCCTGTTTTGGCACTTCCGAAGCTGCGATCAAGGCAGAATCTGATACTTTCTGGATCGACAGGCGTGAAAGGCCCGAGAGTGACTCAAGTGCAGGTTTTACACCTGATTTTGGCTCGTCAGCGACAGGTTGCTGAGTTTTGGGCCTGGTGCGCAGCATCGATTGATACATCGCGATGGCACGCTTGCGGGCCTGGTGCGCAAGGTCGTCGAGAAAGGCCTCCATGGTTGTCGTAAGCCGTGGCCTGACAATGTATTCCGATCGGCCAACCACGATCAGTTCCTCAGGCAGTTTGCGAGCGAGGAAATCAGATGGCGTGATGGAAAGAATCAGCAGTTCAGGGAATTTCAGGCGTATTTCACGCAGGCAGGAGGCGGGGTCTGAGCCGACAATATCCAGATCGAGCAGCAGGAAATCAGCCGGAGTGGCTTCAAGTTTCACCAGGGCATTCTGGCAACTCGACGAGACGCCGGCGACCTGCAGGTCGTCGTATTTGCCAAAGCGGGCGGAAAGACCCTGCCGCACAAGCACTTCGTCGTCAACGATAAAAATCCGGCAGGGCGTCATGTCTGGTCTGATTTGTCCTCAATATTGTTGAATCTGGGGCAAGTATATCCGAATTGTCATTTTTTGCCTCTACCGATTCATCAGCATTGCCGGCAGCCTCCCGATTTTCACGATTGACATTGACGAAAAAGGCAAAAAAGGCGATAGATCATGCGGCTACGAGCATCGAGTCGGCAACTGATGGATTCACCAGAGGATCATCGCACGATCAGGGAAATTGCCGACAACCTGCCGTATTCATGGACGAACCCGAGATGAAAAACTTGACCGACAATGCTCTGGCGGAAGGACCGGCCGGTGCCGTCGCCGGGCCCAGGCTGCCAGGGTCTTATTCCAGCCCGGTCGTGATTGCCCTGTGGCTGGCACCACTGGTCTTGATCGGCTCAGTTCTCGTAGGCACTTTCTGGTTTGTCGGCTCGTTTCATCAGGAATCATGGTCAACACTCTTTGAAGGCCGCAGTTTTGATACCGTTTCGCGGCGCAGGATACTTCAGGAATTGCAGCAGTCGGGCGTGAAATTCAAGGCTGAGACCGACGGCCGGATTCAGGTCAGGCCCGATGAACTGGCTGGCCTTGAAGCCAACCTTGAGAAAAAAGGTCTGAAGCCCGAAACCCTCGAAGAAATTCGTGCCTCGGGCGGCGGAGCACTGGCCATTCTTGAATCGCCACTTCAACGCGACGAGCGTGCACGAAACCAGAAGGAAAAAGAATTGACGTGGCTGATTCGCCGGGCGGGCGAATTTCGCGATGTGCAGGTCTCGGTCGAGCCTCTTTCAGCAACACGTCGATTTATTAACGACTCCGGCAATGCCGGCATGCGGGTGCGTGTTTTTCTGGAACCACTCAGAACAGGCACGCTGGTTGATGAAAAATCGGTTGAAAAAATCAGGAATATCATCCTGGCAAGTGTCAGCGGCTCTACGGATGAACAGATTACTGTTCACGATGCTGAAAATGTTTATGTGCTTGGCCTTCGCAAGGCTTCAGACGTGAATGAATCGGCTGCTCGGCCTGAAATGAATCCTGCCGAAATTAAATCTCTTGAAAACCGGATCAGAACCACGGTTGAAGGCCTTGCTGATGCAAAGATCAGCGTCAGTCTGAACCGGGTTGAAGAATTGCAATCGGCAACTGTTAATGTCAACGACAAGAAAAATACACCTGAGAAACCGGTGGTTTATTTTAATGAGCCTGTCGCCATTGAAATAAAATCAAATTCCATAGTTGAAAAAAAACAAACCACCCGGGCTCATGTTTCAATCACTTTGCCAGGTAATTCTACACTCACACCCGAGCTGAAACGCATCTGCCATGCCGACATCAGCAGATTATTAAACCCGATTCTGCTGGAAAAACTTGACTGGGCCAAACCTGAACCCATTACAATAGCTGCGGCGCCTACAGAACAGAGCAAGCCAAAAAGCCAGGCGGCAATTGCAATTGGCTTGAAAAACCCCGCTGAAAGCGAAATAAAAACACTAGTTAAAAGCTCGCAGTCTCTGCGCGAGCCATGGATTCTGGGTGCTATGGGTGCCGGGCTTTTTTGTGCACTTGCCATTGCACGCAAGCTGTTTACGGGCCAACGCCCGGTTGCAGTTTATCAATCAGATACGATTCAGGCGGATGACCAAAGCACAACAAGATGGCGGGAAGACTCGCCGGGCCGCACGCCGCCGGCAGCCAATTCCTTCACTGAGACAGAGGCCATGCCGGTAGACCAGGCGGCAGAAGTGCTGAGCGACTGGATCTCGGGCAATGGTTTCGCGAATGAATCAGATGAATCGGATCGTTAAAATCAATGGGCCCGGGCAGAGTATCCGGATCAAAAGATTATGGACCCAAATCGCGGCAAAAAAACCGATACGGCAACAGCCCTGAGGCGTGCGGCCATGGTTCTGGTAAGCCTTGACGACGCCGAGGCTGAAGCCCTGCTGCGACGCATGTCGCCCCAGCAGGCAGAAGCCATCACCGAAGCCATGGCAAATCTCACTGATATTAACGCCGACGAGCAGCAGGCCGCCCTGGCCGATTTTCACCGCCAGATGGCCGGGCTGAAACCAGGTGAACCAAAGCCCGCTGCAGCCAGGAGGGAAACCCGAAAGCCCAGTGTCGAGGTGCTGCCCGAACCACCCGCCGACCCGACACAGTGGCCTGCCGCCACCATTCAGGCCAGCTTTGACATCGGTCTGGCCGAAATCTGGGCCCTGGCCCTTGCCGACTGCGAGCCCGAAACCGTGGCGCATGTCTGTTCAGCCATTTCGCGGCGCGACAGGCGGCGGCTTGAAGAATTCGACCGAAAACGCGGCCCCTGGCGGCTTGATGAACCGGCTCGTGCCAGAGCGATGATCTTTCAGGAATTTCGCAAATGTGCCGGAAAGTCCCGTCCGGTCATATAAATTCAGCGATAATATTGCTAAATTAGTAAATCAAATACTGTCGAAAAGACTGGTTTTAAGCCAGGTGCCAAAGCAGGAATCTGAAGATGAGCGAGAGCAACGGGCCACAAATCGAGCCCGAGGGACGTCTTGATTTTGAGGCCCAGTATCAAAAGCTGGTGGAATGTGTGAACCGGTTGGAGTCGGGCCAGATCAGCCTTGACGATGCCCTTGGAGCTTACCAGAACGGCATTGCCATGGTGCAGAACTGCCGGACAATTCTGGGCCAGGCGCAGGCACGGGTTGAAAAACTGACCTCGATCGACAACGATGGCCGAGCCCAGACCCAGCCCATGCATCTTGACGTCGAAACGCCAGACTCAATGCTGGGCCAGAAAAAAAACGGGGTATCGTCGTCAGAACCGTTTTAACCGGAGAGTGTTAATTCTGAGAAGATTTAACGACAGAAAAAGTTTCGGGCAGAGGGCTTGGCGTGGACTTTGGTGAAGAGTCCTGCGACAATGTCAGCAAAGTTGGGTGTTGACCGGATGAGGTCAGGCAACTTGCGACAAGCGAGCAGATGAGGCTCGGCCTGAATGTCGGAATTATTGCGGCAAGCTGAGCCGGCTCAAAGATTGAAAGCCGAGGTCAGGGTGGACCTGAAAGTGCTTTTGCAAGAATCGCGGCTGGCGGCCGAAGCCGAACTTGAGCGACTGGCCGGGCTGCTTGAGCCGGGCGGTCTGTGCCCCTCTCGGCTCTCAGAAGCGATGAAATATAGCCTGATGGCCGGCGGCAAAAGGCTGCGGCCCATTCTGGCGATGTGGTCGGCCCAGGCCTGCGGGGCATCGGCATCGGCGGCCTTGCCGGTGGGTGCCGCCCTTGAGATGATCCACACGTATTCTCTTATCCACGATGACCTTCCGGCGATGGACGACGACGACCTCCGGCGGGGCATGCCGACCTGCCACCGGGCATTTGACGAAGCCACAGCGATTCTGGCCGGCGATGGTCTTTTAACGCTGGCATTTGAGGTGGTCGCCCGCGACCAGAAACCTGTCGAAGTGGTGCCCGAGTGCATTCGCCTGCTGGCCAGGGCAGCGGGCCCGGAAGGCATGGTGGCCGGGCAGATGGCCGACCTTGAGGCAGAAGATCGAACAGACGCCAATCTGCCAGAGCTTGAGATGATTCACCGGCGCAAGACGGGCGCCCTGTTGTGCGGTGCTTTGCAGCTTGGCGCCACAGTGGCCGGTGCAAGCCCAGAGCAGAAGGCGGCACTTGAGGAATATGGCTGGGCAGTGGGCCTGGCGTTCCAGGTGGTTGACGACCTGCTGGATGCCACGGGCGACGAAGCTCTGATGGGCAAGCGCGTGGGAAAAGATTCTGGCCTTGGAAAGTGGACTTATCCGGGTCTTAAGGGAATTGACGCCAGCCGCGACTATGCCCGGGGGCTAGCCGAACAGGCGGTTGCTGCATTAAATATATTTGATGAGCGGGCCGATTGTCTTCGTGACCTGGCTCACCAGATAGTGGAAAGGGATCATTAAGCATGGCCACCGCCATTCTACCGCAAATCACCGGCCCATCAGACCTGAAAAATCTCTCCGAGAAGGAACTCGAGCAGCTTGCCGGTGAGATGCGCAAGGAGCTGATTCGAGTGGTTGGCAGCCGCCCCGCCCACTTTGCCAGTAATCTTGGCGTGGTCGAGCTGTGCCTGGCCCTGCACATGGAATTTGACTTCAGCCACGACCGGATCATCTGGGACACAGGTCATCAGATCTATCCTCACAAGCTGATCACAGGCCGTGCCGCCGAATTGCCGACCATTCGTACCAGGGGTGGCCTGATGGGCTATCCGAACCCCGAAGAGAGCATTTACGACCTCTTCATGACGGGTCATGCCGGTGCTGCCGCTTCAACTGCTCTCGGCCTTAAGGCGGGAGATGATCTGATCGGCCAGGAGGATCGTTACTCCGTGGCAGTCTGCGGCGATGGTGCCCTGCCCTGCGGTATGGTTTATGAGGCGATGAACAACGCCGCCGGCCTGAAAAAGAAATTTCTGCTGGTGCTTAACGACAATAAGATGTCGATCTGCCCACGGGTCGGCGGGCTGGCGGCTTATCTTGACCGCGTTCGCATGACATCAGCCTATAACGATCTGAACAAGCGGGTGCGTAATTTCCTGCCAAATATTCCGCTGGTTGGCGATGAAGCTGCAAATTGGGCACGGCATGTGAAAGATGCTATTAAGGGTGGCATTCTTGGTGCAGGCATGCTTTTTGAAGAGATGGGCTTTACCTACCTGGGGCCAATCGACGGACACGACCTGAAGACCCTTCGCCACTATATAGACAAGGTCAAGCAGCTTGATGGCCCTGTGCTTCTGCATGTACTCACGGAAAAAGGCCATGGATTCGAGCCTGCTGCCGCCGAGCCTGTAAAATATCATGCTCCATCGCCATTCAAGCTGGAGGAATGCGGCGATGTAGTGCCGATCAAGTCGGCATCAAGCAGGGCCTACACTGATGTAGTGAGCCACTCGCTTTTTGACATCATGGCTGCCAACAAGTCGGTGGCAGTAATTACCGCAGCCATGTGCGAAGGCAACAAGCTGCAGAAAATCCGCGAAACTTACCCGGAACAATTCTTCGACACCGGCATTTGCGAGAGCCATGCTGTGGCATTTGCCGGCGGCATGGCCAAAGCCGGTGCCCGGCCGGTGGTTGACATCTACAGCACATTCCTGCAGCGTGGCTATGACAACATCTTCCAGGAAGTTTCTCTTCAGAATCTCCCGGTGCTTTTCACACTTGATCGCGCCGGCGTGGTCGGGGCTGACGGCCCGACACACCATGGCACTTACGACATTGCCTATATGCGTATGCTGCCGAACATGGTGGTGATGGCACCCGGTGACGAGCAGGATGTTCGGCCGATGCTCGACTTTGCTCTGGGGCTCGATAGCCCCACTTCAATTCGTTATCCAAAGACGAATGTCGAATGCATCAAACGCGAGGTTCAGCCGATCGAAACTGGGCGGGCTGAGGTAATCGACTGGGAAACCGACGGCATGTTTGTCGTTTTCGGGGCCCAGCTTCCGGCAGCAGTTCGCGTCGCCAACAGGCTGCGGGAAGAGCATGGCCTGCGTGTGGGTGTGATCAATGCCCGGTTTGCCAAGCCGCTTGATTCTCGAACGATCCTGAAGGCTATTGAAGAATCTTCATTTGTGCTGACGATTGAAGAAGGTTGCCTGATGGGCGGCTTTGGCTCTGCTGTGCTGGAAGCTGCGAACGATGCCGGCATAAACACATCCCATGTGCGGCGGCTGGGCCTGCCTGATCGATTTGTTCTGCACGCCGAGCGAGACGAGCAGCTTGCGGAAGTGGGTCTTGATGAAGCTGGAATTTATCAATCGGCCCTGAAGCTCGCCCGCCAGAGTGGCCTGACGATCTCATCAGACCTGCTGGAAACAGCTTCACCCATCAATGGCCACATCGGCATCGTGCAGCATGCCCGCTGATCACTCTCGTTAATTTTTGATGGGCCTGACGAAATTGGGTCAATCTGCCGACTCCCGAACCGCCGATAACCAACTGAAAATCGCCATGCTGGGGCATGGCGGCCGCGACAGCGTGCATGAAGTAGCCAGCCAGCTTCGGCGACTGATCCTCAAAAAGCCGGCACTGAACCTGGTTCTTGAAGACTTCAGCGCCGATTCAGATTTATCTGATCTGAGAGCCGATCTGGCCATCGTGCTTGGCGGCGATGGCACGGTTCTGCGTGTGGCCCGCCGGATGAATCTGACGCCTGTGCCAATTCTGGGCGTGAATGTCGGGCGGCTTGGCTTTTTGACAGAGATCTCGCCCGAGCGTATCCCGAATCTGGTGGAAGATCTTGTTGAGAATAAGTTTACGGTCGATCATCTGGTCACTCTGGAATGCCGTCTCTATCGCGACGGCGGCAATGTGCCGGCAATGGTCTTTCATGCCCTGAACGACGTTGTTTTCCGCGCCAGCCCGCCATTCCGGCTGATCGACATCGACCTGTTTATTAACGACCGACCAGCAGCACGCTATCGGGCAGACGGCCTGATCGTGGCCACGGCGGCCGGCTCGACGGCCCACAACCTTTCAGCAGGTGGACCGATCCTGTGCCCTGAAGCACAAATGCTTGTGATCACGCCACTTGCGCCTCATACGCTGACTCAAAGGCCACTGGTTGACCAGGTCAGTAAAAATTATCGCCTCGCGATCACCGGGCCCGACATGCCGACAGTGCTGGTGGTGGACGGGCAGGGAGACGTGGCGATTAACCCGACGGACATTGTGGAAATTGTGCAGGGCAGCTATAGCCTGCCGGTGGTGCGAACGCCGCAGAGCGACTTTTATCGCAATCTGGCTGAAAAACTTGGCTGGGGCTCGTATCTGCCGGGCGACCGTGGCGGCCGTCATTGATATGTTTGTCTAACATTTAATATTTTAACGTGTTACATCGATAACGTCCGGCTGGTCGCGATTGGCATATTCACCTTGGCAAAATTACTGATTCAGTTAAGCTGAATGCTGGGGAATATGTGCCTTAACGAGAAGGCCAGGAGGGCCGCTGGGCGTCTATGGCACGCATCGGGTTGCTGCGCCGCATCATCCGTCGCATTCAAATTCTGTTCGCACTTGTGCTGGTTCTGGTAACAGGCCTGGCAGTGGCCGCCTTTTTTTATGTGCAGGACGGCGATTATTTCCGCCAGCAAATTATTGCCCAGTCTCCCCGCTTTTTCCCTACATCGCGGCTGGAAATAGCACATGCACGCATCAGGCCCCTTCTGGGTGAATGCGTGCTTGAACACATGCGCCTGTGGCAGAACCCGCCGACAGAACCCCATTCCGGCACGCCCAACGACACACCTCCAGTCGAAAGAAACCAGGGTGCATCCGGCCCAGCATTATCATCGACAACCGCAAAGCCGGCCACTGCCTTGACACCCGTCAAACCACAGGTGCCATTGATACCTACCTTGCGGCTACCCTTCATCCGGCTGGTTTTCGACCCCTGGAGCCTTTTTGAAGAGAACTGGAAGGTAGAGAAAATTGTCGTTGCCCAGCCCACTCTTCGGCTCCAGCGCAGCATCGACGGCAAATGGAATTTCAATTCGCTTTTTGCAACGCCCATGCCGCTGAAATCGTCGGGCAAAATGCCGGCGATTCAGATCTCAAAAGGAACGCTGGAACTGATTCAGCACACCGCCGGCGAACCCGCCAAAGGCACAAAAGAGCAGGCGACTCCGGCCGTTCTGCGCGATGTCGAGCTGACCATTGAACCGACTTCCAGCAGCCAGGTGGTTAAATTCAGTGGCAGTGCGCAGGGCACCTGGGCCGAACGCCTGCAGATTCAGGGCACGGCGAATCTGGAAACCGGTACGGTTGAGCTGGGCGGGTCGATCATCGGGCTCGACGCCGGCCCGCGAATGATCAGCGAACTAAGGCCTGAATTTTCAGCCGACTGGCAGAAACTCGGTCTTGATGATGTTCAATGCAATTTATACCTTGAAACAGCCACCCTTCAATTGTCAAAAGGGCAGGTAAAACCGGCGAGTTACCGGCTGCGGGCCGATGTGCTGCGCGGGCGTCTGCAAAGGCCTGAGCTGCCATTCCCCTTAAGCGACATTCGCGGAACACTTGTCGTGAAGGATGATCAACTCCTGATTGAACGGGCCGAAGCAGTTCATGGCAAAACGATTCTGCGGGCCATGGGCAAGAGCGGAGCGATGAACTGGCGAACCGACCCGCTGGATATTACGCTGAGTGCGATTAACCTGCCGATTGACCAGCGATTGCAGCGGGTAACACCGCCACAGTGGCAAAATTTCTGGGTGGAATATCTGCCCCGCGGCGAGCTGAATTTGGCCATTCGCATGGTTCGTAACCGGCCGGGCGGTGAAATTGGCTTCGGCGTGAATGCCGATTGCCGTGATGTGGCAATCTGCTATGAATTTTTCCCTTACCCGCTAGAGCACATCTGGGGCCAGATCACCTGGTCGGGCGACACCATTCGCCTGGGCAACCCTGATAAACCGCCACTTGAAAGCGGCCTGCGCACGCTGCTGGGCAATCGGCCGGCAGCCATCACGGGCACGATTCGCAAGCCTGGCCCCAGGGCCGAGGTTGACTTGCGATTCGAAGCCGAAAACATGAGTGTTGACGAAACATTGCTCAACGCACTGCCGCCTGACACACGCCGGGTGGTTGACGCATTTCAGCCGGCGGGCGAAGTCAGGGCCAGGGCTCACATCACAAGGCAGCCGCCGACAAAGCCTGGCGAGCCGCCCATCGGCAAGGTGGAAGTGCATACGACAATTGACTTGGTGGATCGCTGCTCAATTCGCTGGGCAGGCATGCCCTACCCCATCAGCAACTTGAAAGGCACGCTGCAACTGCACCCGGATTACTGGGTTTTTGAGAATATCACCGGCACCAATGGCACCGCCAGAATCAGCGGTAAAGGGCGGGTGGAACGTATCGGCCCCCGCAAAACCCCGCAGGCCCCCTTCCCCCGACGAAGATCGCAGGCCCCACCCGCTGAAGCCAGCGAAATCAGGCTGCATGAAATTGCCCAGCAACGAAACCAGGGCCAGCCGGCCGCCACGGTACCCGCAAACCCCTCGCCCCTGCGAACCCATATTGAACTGCACGCCGACCAGCTTCCCTTCGATGAACAACTGCGCCAGAGCCTGCCAAATGTCTGGAAAACAACGTGGGCCACGATTAACCCCATCGGATCAGCACATGTTGATGTTCTGATTGATCTTGACCCTTCCGCCCAGGTCGATAACCGGGTGATAACCATCAGGCCCGAGGCTGAAACTCGACTGAATCTGGTGATTCAGCGGCGCGGAACCGACGATAACCCCCGACCCAGACCGCTTGAACTGCCGCTGGATCATGTCGAGGGCAATTTTATTTCCACCAATGGCAAGGTTGCCATGAACGATGTTCATTTCCTGTTTAGAAATTCACAGGTATCAATGCAGCAGGGGCAGGTGGTGCTTGAGAAGGACGGCAAGTTCGACCTCTGGGCCAAGTCGCTTGAAGCACGCGAATTGCGGCTTGATGCCGGGCTCAGGCAGAAAATGCCGCCCGTAATGGCCCATTTTGCAAGAAGGCTGGACGACGGCCGGGCCATCACCTTCCGCACCGACATGCGTCTTGGGTGGTCGGGTAATGCCGCCGAGCCTGCCTGGTGTCGCTGGCAGAACGGTATTGTGGTGCTTAATGGCAATTCATTTGATGCCGGCTGGATGCTGCACAACCTGCAGGGCCAGATTGAGAACATTTCGGGTGTTTATGACGGCAGTGATTTCGCTTGCGATGGCGTGCTGGCCCTTGACAACCTGACACTCAAGGGCTTTCCCATTCAGCATGTCAGTGCGCCAATTCATGTCGAAAAAGGGCTGGTCGAGCTGCCCAGCATGCAGTCCGTCATTCTTGGCGGGCACGCCTATGGAAGCATGAATGTGCAGATTGCCCAGGAACCGCAGTATCAGGCGTCGGTCAAGCTGGTCGGGGTCGATCTTGCTCAATATGCCCGCACCGTGCCGGGCCCGCAGAATATCAAGGGCCGTGTCAGTGGCCAGATTGACCTGGAAGGCCGCGGCACCGATACGCGAAACCTGAAAGGGGCCGGCAGTGCCGAGATCACGCAGGGCGACCTGGGCGAACTGCCAGATTTTCTGCGGTTTGTGAAGGCACTGAATTTGTCGCCCACCACCAAAACCGCTTTTGATTCGGCCCAGGTCGGTTTTCAGATCGACCACGGCGTGACAAACTTTAATCCGATCAAATTTCAGGGCGACGCCTTCAGCCTCGACGGCAACGGCGAAATGTCGCCCCGGGGCGATCTTGACGTTCGCCTGAAAGTCATCTATGGCCGCGACCGCTTCAAGCTGCCGGTACTCTCAGACGCCATCAAGGAAGCCACAGGCCAGCTCTTGCAGGTGCGCATTGCCGGCACGCCCAGCTTTCCGGAATTTCATCTGGACGTACTGCCTTCGACATTCGACGCCCTGCGGAACCTTGGCGACGACACCCCAACACTGCGTAGCCCGCTGGAAGCCACCGAGCCGGTTCGACGCTTCGGCATGGGGCTGTTCAGAAATCTGGGGCCGAGGTAAGAATCAATCGGCTCATTAAAAAAAGTAGCCAAAAATTTTAATGGCAGGGCCGTTCATTAAAGAGTTCTTTAATGGCTGCGGTTAATCCTGATTATCTTCCCGTCAAATAAAAAGAGGCCGCACAGTGGCGGCCCCTTTCGGATCATAAATCCTGAATTGCAAATCACTTCTGGGCTGAAGGAGCCACAGCCGGAGCAGCGGCAGGTGCGGCCGCAGCGGCCGGAGCCTGACGTTCCCACACGGTTTCGCAGTAAGGAACCTGCTTGGTCACGGTGCGGGGCACCATGCGCTTGACCTGAACCGTTTCGGTGTATGGAACCTGGGTGCAGGTGGTGCGTTCGACCATGTCGGTCACCTGACGGGCCTTCTGGATGTGCGAGGTCACCGTCTCGGTATAAGCCACCTGGTAAGGCACCTTGCGGGTAACGGTTTCAGTCACCTGACGAGGCTTCTGAACGTGTGTCGTCACGGTGTCGGTGTAAGGCACCTGCACGGCCACCTGGCGCGAGACAAGTTCCTTCACTTCGCGTGCCTTCTGCACATAGTTGGTCACTTCTTCCTGATAAGGCACCTGCACGGCCACCGTCTGCGTGGTGGTTTCGTTAATCTGGCGAGGCACCAGTTCGGTATAGGTTTCAGTGCGTGATTCGGTCTTGTATGAAATCCGCGTGCCCTGGGCCTTTTCTTCGACAGAACGGGCCACCTGATGGGTCACTGGCACTTCAATTTCGCGAGTCTTGGTCACACACTCGGTGCGTTCCACTTCTTTGGGAACCATGCGGGTTTCAGTGGCAGGCACATCCACTTCCTGCTTCTGGGCGACCATTTCGGTCACGCAGTCCTGCACCTGAACCTTCACAGGAACCATGGTGCGAACCGGACGGGAAACCCAGACCTGCTGGCAGGCATAGGTCACGCCCTGGCAAACATGGCCGCACGAACCGCAGCCAATGCTCTTCTTGTGGCCACCGCAGCCGCCGCAGGTGCCCGAAACGCCACAGCCGCTGGTGCAGCCCGACGATGTCTTGACAGCCTGATTAACCCAACAGCCACGATCTTCAACCACTTCCTGACACTGCATCACTTCGCGGGTGACCATCTTCTGAACCGGCACATGAACGGTGCGGGTTTCTTTGCGGGTCGTCTGGAAGACTTCCGGCTGCATGACCTTTTCCTTCACCGTAACGGTCTCGGTGTAAGGCTCATAACGCTTTTCCTTGCTGTTCACGGTGTCGTAAACCGTCTTGGTCACAGAAGCCTCAAAGCTCTCCGTCACAGGCACCTGCACCTGAATGTTGCGCGTTTTCTGAACGGGCTCATAAACGGTGCGTGATGTCGGCACGGTTTCGGTCTTGTATTCCGTGCGATAGCGGGTCACATTGCTCTTCACTGGCACTGAATCGTATTCCACGCGCGTGGTCGGCACAGATTCTGTCTTGTATTCCGTGCGATACCGCGTGACATTCGTCGTCACCGGAACGGTGTCATATTCCGTGCGGGTCACAGGCACAGATTCGGTCTTGTATTCCGTACGATACCGCGTGACATTGTTCGTCACTGGAACGGTGTCATATTCCGTGCGGGTCACAGGCACCTTTTCGGTTTTGGTTTCCGTACGATATTTCGTAACATTATGTGATTCAACCACTTCCTCGCAAATCGTCTCGGTCACGGTGTGATATTTCGTGACCGTGCGCGGCACCAGCACTTCACAGGCCGGGGCGGAAATCTGGCAGGGAATCACCGTGGCACAGGGGGCCGAAATGGTGCGGGGGGCACATTTCAGCGAAGCCGGGCGGCAGGCGGTGCAGGCTTCGGCACTGGCCGCAAAGCCGGCGAGACCAACAAAAAACAGGAATTTGGAAAGGCGAAACGTCATCAGAATTCTCTCCGGTTGTCAATCGTGGCAGATGAGTTCAGTTTGATGCCCGGAACTTTTCTCACGGAATCATCAATGCAGATCGTAATAAATTAACTATCTGGAACGTAAAATCAACTTAATTTACCCTTTTAACCTATTCTTACATCACATTATCCTAACAATTGTTCATTTTCTGACAGTTTTAACGGTTAACAAAAAATCACCTTGTCAGGATTGGTCTCTCTGGATATGATTCCGCCCAAGTCGGGAAATCGGGTGTCATACCCGATACGATGCCGGATGGATCTGGCTGTCCCTTCTTTTGTGACAAATACCGATTCTACGCCCCCCACGACTCAAGGCAGGGATGCCATGTCTGATCAAGCGGAATCGCTTCGACAATTATTTGCCGCCAGACCGGCGGACGACACCGCCCGGCCGGAAAAGCCCGCCGAACCGGCGATTGCTGCCTCGGCATGGACCATTCAGGCAGACACGGCCGACGAACTTTCCGACGATGCAGAATTGTCGGAAGAGGCCGGCCCGGAAGCGGACACGATCATTCCACACCCCACGCGGGTGCTATGCCTGGCCAGTGGCAAGGGTGGCGTTGGCACCAGCACGCTGGCCCTGAACCTGGCAGTGGCACTGGCCCGCAAGAATCAACGGGTGGCCCTGGTTGATGCCGATTATGGCCTGGGGCAGCTTGAGATCATTTGCGACCGTCGCCCGACGGTTGACCTTGAAGATGTGCTTTCCGGGCGAATTGCCCCGTGGGAAGCCCTGGTCGAAGGGCCTGAAGGCGTGAAGCTGCTGGCCGGTTCGCACGCCGCCCGCATGAACGAAGCCTGGCTGGTGGGCCCTGCCACCGACGAACTGGTGGCCCAGGTCGTTTCCGAGCTTCGCGACAGTAATGTGGCCGACTGGATTCTGGTCGATGTGGGCAGTGGCCTGACAGCCCGGGCCCAGACGCTGGCCGCCGTGGCTGATGGCATGATTCTGACAACCACACCTGAACAGGCATCGCTGGCCGCAAGCCATGCCCTGCTCTCTCACTTAAGAAGAGCCGCCGGAAGCCACCTGAAGCTGGTCACCGTGGTGAACAAGGCGAGTTCGCACAAAGTGGGCGATGAAGCGGCCGACAGGCTGATTCAGGCCTCGCGTCTGTTCCAGGGCCTTTCCGTCAGCCATCTTGGCACAGTGCGGGAAGATGTGGACGTGCCACGCTCGGTGCGGGCTCGCATCGCCGTGGTGCAGGCCCCGGGCTGGTGGCTTTCTACCGCGGCCCGCGATTTCGAACGCCTGGCCACGAAAATCCACACCAATTTTGAGCAGTGGACTTCGGCTGCGAACGACCTGCCCAACATGCCCGGGTTTATTCACCGGGTGGAAGCCATTGACACAACGGATATCACCGGATCGGCCTCGCGCCGGGCCGGCTAAGCAGCACCTGCTGCATTTCGTTCCGTCATCCCGAATTACCCGGTTCTTTCGACCCTCATTGGCCGGATTCTCCCTTTTTCCGGACATGTGTGAACAATCAACCTGGGCCGCGTTAACCAAAAGGTCTGCAAAAATTCTCAGAAATGGCAATTTTGCGGATTATTCCGAGAATATGATCAAGGCCGGTATCGAATCATGACGATAAAGATACTGGTGATTCCTGGTCTTATCGGGAGTCACTTCTACAAGTGGCACAAACAGACCGCTCAAACTGATGGCCGCAGGCCAGTCAAATGGGCGACTTGTTTCTGACACTTGCAGAACAAGCACAGGAAGTGCGCGACTCTCGGCGACGACATGGAGGTCTGGATGTCAACCCAAGTAGATATGGACGTGACCGAGCTGTGGACGAAGTTCAAAGAGAACCCGAACACAGACATGCGGAATCGTCTGGTTGAGCGTTATCTTCACCTGGTGAAATACAATGCCGAGCGAATCTGGCAGCGCCTGCCTGATGGAGTAGAACTTGATGACCTGACATCATCAGGCATCTTTGGCCTGATGGATGCGATTGATGCCTTTGATCTATCGCGAGGGGTCAAGTTCGAAACCTATTGCGTGCCGCGAATTCGCGGGGCCATGCTTGACGAACTGCGAATGATGGACTGGGTGCCACGCCTGGTGCGCAGCAAGCATTCCAAGATGGAAGAGGCCCGAAAGGCCCTGGAAGTCGAGCTGGGCCGCCCGGCCACGAATGAAGAAATCGCCGAAAAGCTGGGCGTGAGTCAGCAGGAATTTGAGAAAATGGCTGCCGAGTCGAATGCCATCGGGCTGGTGAGCCTGAATAAAAAATGGTATGAGACCGACAGTTCGAAAGATGTCCGCGAGATCGACATTCTCGAAGACAAAAAAGGCGAAGACCCGACCAACCGGCTTCAGCGTAAAGACCTGATGCGCATGGTCACCCGGGGCCTGAACCGCAACGAACGCCTCATCATCATTCTTTACTATTACGAAGAATTGACGATGAAAGAGATCGGCGCCACGCTCGACCTCTCTGAATCTCGCGTCAGCCAGATGCACAGCTCGATCATCGAACGGCTCAAGGGCCAGCTCGACGGTCGTCGTATGGAATTCGGCACCTGAGATACAAAGCTCTCATCCTATATTGACCAAACAAAAACCGCCTGTTCAGGCGGTTTTTTTGTTTCTGCCGTGGCTTTGTAAAGCCTTTATTTCAACCCGCTGAGATACGACACAATTTGCCGGAATTCGCCCAAGGTCATGCGGTCAACCAGCCCAGGCAGCATGATCGAGCCAGCCTGCGGCGAACGGGCAACAACATCAGGCGAGTTAAATGTCTCCGTCGTGCCATCGGCCCGGCCAATCGTAATCTTGCCGACATTCTCCTCGACAATCATCCCTTCCACCGAGCGGCCGTCCTTCAATTCGATTACCCACGGGGCAAACTGCGGCGAAACCTCGGCCGCCGGGCTTAAAACCGACTGAATCATCGTTTCTGCCGTCCGGCCTGCAGCATAGGTCGTCAGGTCAGGCCCAACCAGCCCGCCCGAGCCCTGCACCTTATGACAACTGACACACCCTGGCCCCTGATTGTGGGCAAATACCCGCCGACCCGCTTCAGCATCAGCCGGGGCCGTCAGGGTGCGAACCCAGGCCTTCAAGTCTTTTGGCCTGTCAGGCAGGGCCGCACGCACTTCTTCGGGCAGTGTCTCAAGCCCAATCGCCACGCGGGACTGATCCGCCCATTCGCCGGCGTCCCCGGCCTTCTGCCGCACGGCCTTATAGGCTCGATCAAGCAGTGCCCTTCGTGCAGCGTCGTTCCCGGCTCGAACCGGCCCGCGAAGGCTGCGTGCAGCGGCCAATTGCAAGTCGGGCGTGCCTTTATCAAGCACAGCCATCAGCCTCGCCATTGTTTGCTCGCCAGCCTCGTTTTTCAGGTCGGCCCAGGCACCCAGCTCATCGGCCCACTCGGCCCGGGGCTCTTTGTCCCACTCGGCAAAAACTGTTTTAACGGCCTCATCTGAAGGCTTTTTCAGTTGAATGAGCCGGCTGATCAGCTTCTGCCGCATCTCGCCCTGCGACTGGTTCAAAAGCTCTAGAATCAGCTTTTCTGTCAACTCCGGGGCACCGGTCGGCAGGCTTTTAAGCACCGCCAGACGCAGGCCTGCCGGCCATCGGGGGCTAAGATAATCAAGGGCATCAGGCCCCAGGCCGCGTTTTTCCCAGTCGGCCGGTTTCTTGCCTTCAAGCTGCCACTTCGCGGCCGAAAGCGTGGTGATCAAAAGCAGGTCAACGCCCGGGCCATCAAGCACTTTGTCCACATCCGGCAAGAGCGTTCGCAGGTTTTCTTCGGCAATCCAGCGCAGGGCCTCGCGCCGCACCAGCGGGCTGTCGTCGCCCAGCACATGAGCCGCCCATTCGGCTTTTTTCGGCTCCGACATCCTTGCGGCCGAAAGAACCATCATTTTTTCCGTATTTGTTGAAGCCGCATTCCATGAATCTTCAATCCGCCCTTCATGCTGCGGATGGGCCGCCATGAAGCGAATCAGGCCACGCCGCAGGAACGGATCGAGCCACGCCCGCTGCAAATCGGCAGAAGTGGGCCACTGAAGCTGCTCGCCAGTGTGGCTTGTCCAGTAGTCAAGCACCGCCAGCGCAAAAGCCGGGTCATAATCGGCCCTCGGCCCGGCTGAGACCATCGGGTCGGCCGGGTCGCGCCAGGCTTCCTGCAGGGCCTGCTGCCACTGCGGCATGTTCGGAATTTTGATTTCATTCGACTGAAAATGCGCCGAAACCCGCGCCACTTCCACCGCCGCCGTGGACAGAACCGTACGGAATTTCAAGATTTCGCCAAGGTCTGCCGCGTTCAGGCCGCCCTGTTCAGGGGCCAGCCGGGCCAGTGCCCACAAAGCCTCAATCCGGGCCCGAATCGGCCTGGTGTCATCCTTCAGCAATTGTCGCAGATGGACGCGCCCATGCTCGGTCGAGGCTGATTTTGTCGCCGCAGCCCGTCGCACCACAATATCGGCATCAGCCAAATGCAATTCAGGCTGATTGCCCGATTCCATTTCCTTGAATTTCCATTGCCGGGGGTTGCCCGCTGGTGCATTTTTGGCCTGAATCTTCCAGATACGCCCCTTGCCATGAATGGTGTAATCGCGCAGCACCCAGTCGGTCAGGTAAATCGCTCCATCGGGCCCCACAGCCACACCCACCGGCCTGAAATTCGC
>JBEITT010000169.1:0-6197 GCA_040374745.1 Planctomycetaceae bacterium
GCTCGGGCTCGTCAATCTTTACCACCTGAAATCGCCGTGTCAGGGCCGCATCCTTCTCAAAATATTTCTTATATTCGCTCCATGTTGTCGCACCAATCGTGCGCAGCTCTCCCCGCGCCAGAGCCGGCTTAAGCAAGTTCGCCGCATCATTCTGGCCCGCCTGTCCACCGGCACCGATGATCGTGTGAATTTCGTCAATAAACAAAATGATCGGTCGCGACGACGCCTTCACCTCGTCAATCACCTTCCGCAGCCGGTTCTCAAATTCGCCTCGCACACCGGCACCAGCCTGCAGCAGCCCCAGGTCCAGCACCCGCACATCCACACCCTTCAGCGAATCAGGCACATCGCCCGCCGCTATTCGGCATGCAAATCCCTCAACAACCGCCGTCTTGCCCACACCTGGCTCGCCCGTCAATATCGGGTTGTTCTGCCGCCGGCGAATCAATATATCGATCATTTGCCGAATTTCCGTATCCCGCCCCGTAATCGGGTCAATATTGCCGGCCGCCGCCAGGTCCGTCAGGCTGCTGGTAAACTGCCCCAGGGCCGCTGATGCACCGCCACCCGAGGCCGCTGGTGTCGCACCACCAGTTGAAGCTGATGCACCCGCCGCCTTCTGACCCGTCAAGGTCATCGCCGTTTCAGACTCGGGCGACCGCGCCGTGATTGCTTCAAAATTGGCCTGAAGCCCTGCCACGTCAATGCGCGACCACTCCGGCAGAACTTCCAGAACCTGTCTCTTCAATCGCTCGTTCTGAAAAATCCCCAGCACCAGAAAACCCGACCGCACCAGCGACTGGCTGAATTGAAGTGAACCCACCAGCCATGCCTCACGCACCAGTTCGTCAAGCTGCGGTGCCAGAACAGGCACTCGCCCTTCCGTATTGGCCGAGCGAAACCGGTCCACTGCCGCCGTCAGACGCTTCAGCGACTCGGCCGATGTGATGTCAAACTGCTTCAGAATCCGGCTGATGTCCGATTCGCCACGCTCCACCAGCTTCAGCAGCCAATGCTCAAGCTCCACCGAAGAATGACCCCGCGATAATCCCATCGATGCCGCTTCGGCCAGCGTCTCTCGCGACAATGGATTTAATGTGTTAATCAACCGGCTGAGTTCAATGGCCATCAATAATACCTGTGCTGCTGAAAGTGACTCTTTGCCCGCTTAACGGTCCTCAGTGATATGGCTCAGAAGGCCAATCACAGATTGCATTCCCGACTAAGCTATTAGATATTCACGGTTTCGATATGAAGTGATTTTGCATGGATGTTAATTTAGCGAATTTTTCAAGCGAATGCAAAGTTCCGTTCCAGAACTCGACCCAGCGTTGGGTTCCATGAACACCCATCCAGCCTCTCGCTTCGCCCTTCAACCAAATCACGTCGTTGACATTCATTCCTCAGGCAAATACCATGGAATTGTCGTTTCAAATGGAAAGTTCGCTGACGGCCTGTTTCCACTGGAATCATTGCATTTATATTGTGCATCCTCAATCCTGAATATCCGGCCCTGGCCTGAATCCCATCGGTTGATACCAAATTGTGGCCCAATCCCTCTCGCAAAACTGATCCCGATCGTCAGTATGCAGTCCAGCATGCTTCGCTCAAACAGATCATTGATTATCGCACGATCATCGACGACGAATCCGACGAAGAGAAACGAGACCGGTTCATCGAGTTGATCAGAACCGCCGCCCGCGACCAGCCCAACCACGGCCTGAGCCATGCCGCCATGGCCTGGCTGCACTTCATTCAGAAAGAACCAGTTCTGGCCATCGAACAAGCCGACAAAGCCATCGAGAAAGGGCCTCAGTCATTCCAGCCCGACTGGCTTGTCGAACGCGGCATGTATCATGCCAACAACGGCAACATTGCCGCCGGTATCACCGACATGACCGAAGCCTGCCGCCAGAAGCCCTGGAAATACGATGCCCACCAGCACCGCATGCAACTGCTTATGGCAATCCATGACAACATTTCAGCCGCCATTGAACGACATTTCGCCAACGGAAATATCCAATATCACGATAACCAGCAATCTGTTTTTGAATTATTTTATAACACGGGTTGTTACTGCCGACCCGATGATCTCGAAGTCACCTTCATGGTCCTGACAGAACCTCTCAACCCGACAATCCGCGAGTTCCGCGCTGAGATTCTCATGGGTTATGCCGCGCCCCGGCCCGCCATGCTCGACTACCAGTTCGTCGCGTGGCAATCACCTAAAAATCTCTACGCCAACGCCCGCATCGAAGATATCCGCGAAAACGGCATTCTGGCCAACCCGCCCATTTCCGTGCCTGATCGACCGTTAATCAAACTCCTGCCCGAATACGCTGAGATTCTCAAGAAATACAAAAACTACTACTGGCGTAAGACCATATGGAAATCCGGCTTTGGCCTGGGCAATCTCTGGTCATGGGTCTTCATCCGTCTGGGTCTGGGCCCGATCGATGAATCACGCCGATATGCTTTTGCCAACCTGCTTCTGGCTTTGGCATTCATTTCTTTCTGCGGAACATTTTCCACGCTTTTGATGGGCACTCGCTCTTTGACATATCTCGTAAAAATTCCTCAGGGCTACACCCAGAGTGTGAACGTGCGTGAAATCCGCATGCTGGCTGACTTTCTCAGCGGACTGCTCATTTTCTGCCAATTACCACTGGGTTATCTTGCCTGCATAAGTTTTTTGGCTTTGTTTAAAAAACCCGGCTCTAAAACCGAGGAATCTTCATTGAAATTCTTTTTGATCATTGTGTTTTCGCCGTTCCTTTTCATCATCATACTGATGATCGGTAGCATTCCCTATCACCTGATGATGTTCGTGATTCGACGGATCAATCATGGCTGATCAACTTCAAATTGTATTTGTCATGCCGTAAACGTGAGTCCAGGAGTACAGAAATTACATAAAACGCTTGTAATTCAAGGTTTTTTACGAGCCAAATATCTGAGCGTATAGAAAAAAAGGGGTCATTCTACATTTATTGGGAGTTTTAGCAATGATTCGATGTATTTAGCCTCAAGAAATGACTCCAAACTTCCATCTTCACGTCTGAGGTCATATTAACAGTAATCTGTCGCTAACATTCTAATTATTCTTAATTACAAGTATTTGATCAAATCAGAATGGTTTAAGTCAACAGAAATGTAGAATGACCCCTTTTTGCCTTGGGTAATTGAAAGTTACACCGGACTGATACATAATTGGTATAAACTTCTGATTGGGGTAATATTGTTCACGATTTGCCTGAACTTCCAACTAGATGCGTTAGAGTAACGACGATCCTGATCAATTTTTCAAACTGTTGAAAGGTCGTAATCCTGTGAAAAACCAACTCAACGAAGAAACTGTGAGAAGATATCTTGTTGCAGAGCAGTTTAACATGGTCAGTTCCATAAGAATTCAGGAATTTTCCGGAATTAATGTTGTAGCGGCCGGACTGATCATCAAACACAAGGGGCCTTTGAACCTAGGTGGCTTGAAGAGGCTCTCGGAAAATTCCGCCAAATCACTTTCAAAGCACAAATTTTCAATTGATTTGAGTGGTCTCAAAAGCCTCACTCCGAAGCTGGCAAGTGCCTTTGCGAATCATAAGTCGGATCTTGATTTGCGAGGCATTCGCGAGTTATCCGCGGCAGTTGCCCTTGAGCTTGCCAAGCATCGAGGAGCGATCAATCTGAGTGGTCTTAAAACACTCTCCGAAGAATCTGCTGAGGAGATCGCTGCTGTCAAAGGTGATCTTTATCTCCGAGGACTCTCTCAAATTTCTGTTGGTGTGGCTAGCCATCTGGCCAGGCATAAGGGCGTGCTCTATCTGGGTGGTTTAAAAAAGATGACTCCGGAAGTAGCCAAATCGCTTTCAATACACAAAGGAGCCATTGGTCTCAAGGGGCTTCAGACAATTTCCGACTCGGCCATGGCTCATCTTGCGAAAACGCGTGGTGGACTGCATCTCGGCGGACTGACGAGCCTGTCTGACGAGGCCGCCATGGCTATCTCAAAACACAAATTCCTGATCCATTTAGGTGGTGTTAAATCACTGAGTGATGTTGCTGCGGTTCATTTGGCCAAGCACATTGGCGGCATTCATTTGGGAGGCCTGACTGAATTGTCGATTGTGGCTGCAAAAGCCTTCGCCGGCCATCAAGGTGAATTGTGTCTAAGCGGTCTTAGAGAGATACCTCAGGAGATTGCCGACGCTTTGGCAAACCACGAAGAGGTTATTTATTACGATGACCCAATTGCTTCAGGAACGGTTGAACATGATGACTATAAAACTTCGGAATGACTCGGTTCTGGAATAAACCATACTAATTTCGTTCAACAGATCGCAGGGGGAAGAGTCATGCCAGTCGCAACACGAGAAATCACCGTTTTTGGAAACCACATTCTGAATAATTTAAAAGAACTGGCAAAATTTGATTTAAAAAATGATATTCAGAGCATGGGTGGTAGCAAGCTGAATATTGACACCAATGGAAGCTTTCGTAAAGTTAACGGCTTGTTTAAAGCTTTTGGTAGAAGTGACGATAGTTCCTTAACAAATGAATTTAATAGGAAAACGGTGACCAATCTGTTGAAGGCGGCTGTAGATAAGTTTAAGAATGAAGGTGTCACTCAGGATAGAGAATTCAGAAAGGCATTAATTGATGCCATTCGGGGATACCGCTGGTTGCTCAGTTCTTACATGGCAAATAGAACAGGAAATGCAGCCACCAAAACCAGCTTGGAAACCAGCCTGAAAGAGCTTGATAAAATTCAGAAAGATTTTTGCGATAGTCTGAAAAATGCCATAAACAAAATGGATGGTTTTCATCTATGGTTTGCCTCCACACAACCTGAGATGAAATTTCAGAATTCTACTCAAGCCGTTTACCTGGATAATAAGGACATGCGTGGTGGCGGTATCTGTGGCGGTATCTCGACGAAATGGCTTTGCAGGTGGGTCGCCTCCGGAAAGGCGTCAATTCTGGATTCCAGTAAACCGAGAAGTCAAAATCAAGATACGTTTAACTTGGAATTAGATACGCTGGTAAATAACTATAGAGGAACGTATCGTGTCGAGTGGTTAGGAATGGTGGCACGGTATGGTGGTAGTGAAGCCGCAGCAGAGTTCCAGCTTAGAGAACATTTCAAACCTTTGTTAAGCAGCCAGAATGGCCGAGTTGATCCGACATTAAACAGATTACAAAAAAAGGGTTCCGAAATGTTCGTAGCTCAAAAAGAGCGAGACGCTATGAAGACAGGCGGCAACTTAAAGGATATTATGCAAAATGCAACAAGGCTCAGGGAGAGTGCGAACAAGGCTGGAATTCAAGCACAAATCTATGCAGATGCGGCCGCTAAAGCTCAAGATCAAACTAAAGTGACTGAATATACAACGAAGTTTCAAGAAAAACAGAAAGAATCGGAAATTCTTAACGACGTAGCCTTAAAGCGGGCTGGCTTTCAAAGTCAGAATCCGATTGTGAGTACAGAAGATTTTCTCAACAGGATCGCTACGAAATATGCACAAACCAAGACCGAGGCTTATGTAACTCACAAATTTAGCAGAACGATGTATTTTTGCGATGCATCAGACTTTGAGACCGAGATCGGTCCTGTGATTCAGCCTCTGATCAGCGACTCAGAAGTTGCATTAGGCAATGGTAATCGAGTCGGATATGGGATTAGCTGGAGAGCCGGGGAATTGAGTAATCCGAGAGGCTATAAATTTTCCAACAAGGATGTAAAAATAAGCGAGAGTGGTGGTCATGCGCTCGGCTTTCACATTGCCAATGATCGCTCGTTTCTGGTTTTTGATCCAAATTATGGTGAATTTCGCTGTGCCACCGGTGATGATGTCATCAAACATTTTTCACGCTGGTTTTCGTTGTATTCGAGAGACACTGCACTTGAATCAGTTGGTGTCATGAAATTCTATAAGGATTTCGAGCTCACTCAAATCATTCAGAATGACCCGATGGCTCAAATGCAAGAAAACTTTGACTTTTTTGCGTAATTCAGACGCAAGGTTCTTCCCACAGAAGAAGAGGGTTCACGGAACAAAAGGGGTCAGAACAAAAGGGGTCACAGAACAAAAGGGGTCATTCTACTTTAATTGCAGGTATCGGTCGCCAGCGGCGACACCTATGCATAGTTATAGCCTCTGGCCAACAACCGAACCCAAAACTGCCGACTCTGGCCAGAA
>JBEITT010000064.1:0-29950 GCA_040374745.1 Planctomycetaceae bacterium
CTGCAAAGCGGTGAGCAGGATGGCTGCCAGAAGAACCCGGGCGGCCAGGTTCGGCACGATCGATTCGTACCATGCCCCCTGCAAAACTTCGGCAAGAAACCAGACCCCGGCCAGAATGATGATGAAGCTGACAATCATTTCAATCAGCACAGGTGGTTGCCTCCGTTAAAGTTACGAGCCGAATTCCGGGCCTGTTCCGTCAGCCCGGTTCAACCGCTTTCCACCAATCTATCGTAATTCGCCACCGGCCTGAAAAGCCAGCCCCTAGTCAAGCCACGCGACAGGCGTTAACTTATTGAATAAGAAGAGATCATCATAAGGCGGTCGCCTGTGCCTGCCCATGTAAAACCCTCAAGAATCTGTAAAAAATGATCACTATAAGTGCTTTTGCCGACGAGATTTCGCCCCAGCCTGAAGAGCAGATCGCCGTTCTGGCCCGGCATGGGATCAAGCACATCGAGTTTCGGTCGATTCATGGCAAGAACGTGCTTGACCTGACCGACGACGAACACGCGAATTTTCATAAGCTGTTGCGTCAGGCGGGTTTTGGGCTGTCGGCCATAGGTTCGCCTATTGGCAAGATCAAGATTACCGACCCTTTCGAGCCGCACCTTGAGCGTTATCAGATCGCCCTCAGGCTGGCCGATTTTTACCAGACGCCACGCATCCGGATTTTCAGCTTTTACCTGCCTGAAGGCGACGACCCGGCGATTTATCGCGACGAGGTTATCCGCCGGATGAAGGCCCTGGCCGAGATTGCCGAGAAGCGGGGCGTGAAGCTGTTTTTAGAGAACGAAAAAGCCATTTATGGCGACACAGCGGCACGGTCAGACGACCTGATCACGGCCGTGGGCAGCCCGGCCCTGGGGCATGCCTTCGACCCGGCGAATTATCTGGAAGTTGGCCAGAATATCGACGAAGCCTGGGCCCTGCTGCGGCCACGCGTGACACACATCCATGTGAAGGATTATTGCACGAAGACCCACAAAAATGTGCCTGCCGGGCAGGGTGAAGGGCAGTTGCCTCAGATTATTGCCGATGCTGTGGCTCATGGATATAAGGGATTCTGCACGCTGGAGCCGCACCTGGTGGTGGCCGAGAAGTTTTATGGCTTCACCGGGCCTGAGCGGTTTGGCGATGCGGCCACTGCGCTAAAATCAGAGCTTCAGGCACGCAACGTGGCCTTTGCCTGAGACATTTGACGCTGATAGATAAGAATATTGTGAGATTTTGACCGTTCCAGCAACTGTAACCACCCAATTTTGGGGAGAGATTTGAGCATGATCGAGAAGAATTTCAGTCGTCGTCAGGCTGGCCGTCTGGGTCTGGCCGCTGTGGTTTCGCCTTTGATGGGCCGCGTGGCCATGGCCGCCGATGAGTCGGGCAAGCCGGCTGCGGGCAAGATTGGCGATTTCAAGATTTCACTGGCCCAGTGGTCGCTGCACAAGCGGCTTTTTGCTGACCGGTCGAAGACCACGGCGATGAACCTTGATTTCCCGAAGATGGCCAAGGTTGAATTTGGCATCGACGGCGTGGAATATGTGAACCAGTTCTTCAAGGATAAAGCCCGCGACGAGGCTTATTTGAAGGAACTGAACAAGCGGGCCGCCGACCACGGCGTGACCAATGTGCTGATCATGATTGACGGTGAAGGCGACCTTTCGGTGGAAGACGCCACCAAGCGGAACCAGGCCGTGGAAAACCACATGAAGTGGGTGGATGCAGCCGCAGCTCTGGGCTGCCACGCCATTCGCATTAACACCGGCAGCAATTATTCGCCGACCAAGACGAACCCGGCCGCCGAAGCCTGCCGCAAGCTGGCCGATTATGGTGAGAAGCACAAAATTGAAATCATCTGCGAAAACCACGGCGGACCATCGTCGGACCCCGACAGCCTGATCGCCCTTATCAAAGCAGTTGGCAGCAAAAATTTCGGCACACTGCCCGATTTTGGCAACTTCCCCCGCGACAAGAGCTTCAAGCACACCATCGACATTTATAAGGCGATTGCTCGGTTGATGCCCTATGCCAAGGGTGTCTCGGCCAAGTCCTATAATTTCGACGCGGCCGGTAACGAGCGTGACATGGACTTCGGCCGTATCCTGAAGATTGTTTCCGACGCTGGATACAAGAGCTGGGTGGGCATTGAATACGAAGGCTCTGAGCTGGGCGAGCCGGAAGGTATTACCGCCACCAAGAAGCTGCTTGAAAAACTTCGCGGGTCGGAATACAAGGCCTGATTGGCCGATGATTTCAACCTGAATCCGATAAAAAGGGTGTCTCTGAAGGGATGCCCTTTTTTGTTTCACCTGAAAAAATGCCGGGCGATTGCACCACGGGCTTTTTATCATCTATATTTGAAGAAATTGAAGCCAAAAACAAAGTTGGAGACAAAGGCCATGCCCAGTGACCGCCGCACATTTGTGAAGCAATCGACCCTGGCCGGGCTGGCCCTGGGTGCTGCCGGCGTGACCCCTGCCATCAGGGCGGATGAAAAAACACCGGCCGGGCAGAAATCAGCGGGCCTGATGATAAGGTCGCGGCGGCCTCTTGACCTTGAAACGCCTGTGGACCGGCTTGACTCGGAATTTACGCCCAACGAATGGTTTTTCGTGCGGAATCACTTCGGCGAGCCGGCCGTGAACCCGGCAGGATGGACTGTGACATTTGACGGACTTTTCGAAAACCAGAAAAACCTGAATCTCAGCGAGATTTTCGGCCAGTTTGTGCGTGTTGAGAGACCCGCCGTGGCAATGTGCGCCGGCAATGGCCGGGCCCTGTTCAAGCCAAACGTGCCGGGAATCATGTGGGAACGCGGCGCCGTGGGCCAGGCCCTGTGGGGCGGCATTCGCTTTGCTGAGCTGGCAAAAGCCATGGGCCTGAAGCCGGAAGCGAAACACCTGATTTTTGAGACAGGCGACACCCCGCCGACCGACAAAACGCCGCCATTTACACGCAGCCTGCCGCTGGAACGCCTGTTGCAAGACGACGTAATTCTGGCCGACCGCATGAATGGCGAACCCCTGCCCCTGCTGCACGGCGGCCCGCTGCGACTGGTGGTGCCGACATGGACAGCCAACCACTGGGTGAAGTGGATCAGGCGAGTGACGGCCTCGGCCAACGAATCGCCGGCGTTTTTCCAGCAAACCGGCTATAAATTCCCGACCGAGAAACTGCCGCCTGAAGTGGCACCCAAGCCAGAACAGCTGAAGAGCGTGACAGAGCTTTTCGTGAAGTCGCAGATCACCTCGCACACCAGTGGCACGACGGTCAATGCCGGACAATTGACAATCCGAGGACTGGCTTGGACAGGCTCAGGCACCATCACAAAAATCGAAGTCAGGACCGGAGCCGACCAGCCCTGGCAGCCAGCGAAAATCACTTCAAAACAGGTGCTTGAAGGTGCCTGGGTACGGTGGGAAGCCGCCATTGACTTGCCCGGGGCGGGCACATGGCAGGTGGCATCACGGGCGAGTGATTCCAAGGGCAGAACCCAGCCCGATGAGCCATTCTGGAACCGCAGCGGCTACTTGTATAACGCGATTGACCCGATCAAAATCCAGGTGATCTGACACATGAAAAAGACATTTCAGGCGATTCTTGTGCCGGGCCTGGTTTGCGGTGCCTTCAGCGGCTTCTGGAAGGCTGATGCTGCGCGACAGGCCACCCCGCCAGTGCCGGTGGTAGCCTCGCCGCCGCTGGCGGAAGTGATGGAGCTTGATGCGGAAGAGAAATCGGCATTTTTCAACCAGCGGCTAGAACTTCACTGCAACACCTGCCACAGCCGGGAGATGATTGAGCAGCAAGACCTGACGCTGGCCCAGTGGCAGGCCGAGGTGCTGAAAATGATCAACTGGGGCAGCACCCTGCCCAAAGATTATCAGGGACTGATGGCCGAGCACCTGAGCCGGCTGTACCCCAAAGGACAGATACCAAAGGTAGGCCAGATTGCGCCGGAAGTTGCCCTTGAAGAAAGCCGGGGGCGAGATTTGACCGCTGTTTCACGCGATGAGGCCGGCAATGCAAAAGCGGCAGGCCTTTATCAAAACCAGTGTGCCAACTGCCATGGGCCTGAAGGAAAAGGGGCCGAGCTGGGAATCAGGCTGGTGGATCGACCGATACTGACACACCCAGATTCCTTTGCTGAAATCACCCAAAAAGGCCGCGGAATCATGCCGGCATTTGGCCAGAACCTGAAAAATGAAGAGATTGATGCAATTCGTCGCTGGCTTCTGGGGCGATCGTTCTCGTTTCAGGCGGAGTGATTCAGGCCTTTTTGGATAATTTGGCTGAATCAGGACGCAAACCAATGTTGACCAGTGGTTCACGCTGGCCCAACTTGTTTGATTGCGAATCGCGCGATGAGCATTTGCCACAGCCAGTGGCACAGCCCTTGCCTGTGGCCTGCCGAAGTGGCCCCCAAAGTGTTTTTTGCACGAGAAACCCGGCGGAGACTGCCACCAGAGCCAGGGCAAGAAGATCCTGAAATGACATAAGTCAGACTCCTGGCGTTTCGTTATTGCTCTATATTTATAATATTATATTGAAAACAAGTGTCAAAGACCAAGCAGCATACCACAGCGATAGGCGGCGAGGGCGAAGACATAGGCCAGCGTGGTCATATAAATAAATGAGAAAAGTGGCCACTGCCAGCTTTGGGTCTCACGGGCGATCACAGCCAGCGTTGAAATGCACTGCGAGCAGAGGGCGAAAAAGACCATGATGGAAAGGGCAACGGGTATATTAAACAGTGGCTTGCCGGTGTCGGGCCAGGTGGCGGCCCGCATGGCAGTTGTCAGGCGTTTCTGGCCGGCTTCGTCTTCGACATCGGCACCGACATCGAAAATGACCCCCATGGTGGCGACAACCACTTCTCGAGCAGGGAACGACGAAATCACGGCACTGCCAATTCGCCAGTCCCAGCCAAGAGGTTTGACGAAAGGTTCAATCAGCCGGCCTGCCCTGCCGAGAAAGCTGTTTCTCTGCTGAATTCCGGCCAGTTTCGACTCTATATCACCCAACTCGCCTTCCAATTCCGCCACTTTGGCAGAGTCGCCAGAGGCTCTCGCCGAATCAAGGCTGGCTTCAAGCCGGGACTGATTCGCGGAAAGTTCTCGGCTGGCTTCCGGGCTCGATCTCGGATAATAGAGGGCACCCCACATTACGATAGATACAGCGAAAATAATTGTTCCGGCGTTCTGAAGAAAATCAAGACTGCGATCAAGCACCCGGGCAATGATCACCCGCAATGAAGGTCGCTGATAGGCTGGCATCTCCATGACAAACATGGGGGCATCGCTCTTCAGGATTGTTCGCTTCAGCAGCCAGGCCATAGCGGCGGCCACCACCACACCCACCAGATACATGAAAAAGAGAGTGAGCCCCTGCAATTGTAAAATGCCGCCCAGAATTGATTTTTGCGGGATAAAAGCGGCGATCATGAGGGTGTAAACCGGCAGTCGGGCACTACAACTCATCAGGGGGGCGATGAGAATGGTTGTCAGCCGGTCTCGGCGGTTTTCAATCACCCGGGTGGCCATAATGCCCGGAATGGCGCAGGCAAACGATGAAAGCAAGGGGATGAACGATCGGCCGCTCAGGCCGAAGCGGATCATGATCCGATCCATCAGGTAGGCGGCCCGGGCCATATATCCGCATTCTTCCAGGGCTGTCATCAGGAAAAAGAGGATAAAAATCTGGGGCAGGAAGATGATCACGCTGCCCACCCCACCAATCACACCTTCCAGCAGAAGGCTGCGCAGGGCACCCTCAGGCAGTTGACTTTCGACAAAACCTGAAATTGAACCGATGATAAATTCTATCCAGCCCATTGGCCACTGGGCCCATGAAAAAACGGCGCTGAACATGACAACCAAGACGGCGGCCAGAATGAGCGAACCCCACAAGCGATGAGTGAGCAGGGCATCAAGCCGGTCGGTCGTGGTCAGGCCCATTTCCTCAGGAATTTCAATGAGTCCGGCGGTTTGTCGGGCAACCCACTGGTATCGCGACACTGTCTCAATTTCAGGCACGCGACAACCTGCGGTGGCCAGTCTCTGCCGGGCCTCGTCTACCAAGAGATTAAGTTGCTGCTCGTGCGTGTCATTCAGGGCAAACCAGCGATTTTCATGCACTCCGGCATCCAGCAATCGCCGTTCAACCAGATAGCGGGGCGGACCGTGCGGCTTTTCTCCAGCCTCAACCGGTTTCGACCAGCCGGCGATAACCGATTGCAACTGTTCGACTTCCCGCTGGAAGGCTTCAGGAAAAATATCTTGCGACAGAGAGGCCGTGCCGGCCTGAGCCGCCTGATTCACGGCGACCTTGAGCGATTCAAGGCCATCGCCCCGCCGGGCGTGAATTGGCACAATCGGCACGCCCAGGCGGCGAACCAGGCCAGCAATGTCAATTTTCATGCCTTCGGCGGTGGCCAGGTCGTTCATCGTGAGGGCGATGACAACCGGAAGGCCAAGCTCGAGAATCTGGCTGAAAAAGTAGAGATTTCGCTCAATATTATTAGCGGCCACGACACAAATCACGACGTCGGGTGGCGGCAGATCGGCCTGGCGACCCAGGAGGACATCAACAGTGACCATTTCGTCCGGCGATCGCGGAGCAAGGCTGTAAGTGCCTGGCAAGTCAACCAGCAGCCACTTCCGGCCTTGAAATTCAAGCTCGCCCAGCTTCTTTTCGACCGTCACGCCCGGGTAATTGCCCACTCGCTGATTCACACCCGAAAGAGCGGCGAAGAGCGTGGATTTACCAGTATTCGGATTGCCGATGAGGGTGACAGTAAGCGGCCCGGGGACAGTGTCGTTCGCCATGCCAATGACCGATCGTCAAGGGATAAGGGTCATCGGGGCGTGTGCACCTGGCACTCGCGACATGCATCGGTCGATGTCTTGACTATGACCGAGGCCAGTTCATCAAGACGAACACCCAGCCTTTGTCGCCCAAGACCTATGATGCAGGGGCTGCCCGAGCGAATCATTTTGACTTCGGCCCCACAGCACAGCCCCATTTCTCGCAGCCGATGCACCAGCTTCGAGTCGCCCACAATGTCGCACACGCATCCGGTCTGGCCGGGGCGGAGCATCATTAACGAGATACCTTCAGCGGTCTCATCATGGTTGATTACAGGCAGGTCCGTCATCATTAGCGGATTTCCTGACAGGAAAGGCTGATTCACGGGTGGCGTGGGTAGGGCTGGCTCAACCCAATTGAGACTGAGTCTCAACATCAAAATTATATCAGCCAGGCAAGTGAGAAACAAATATTTTTCCGAAATGTTGCCGGAAGGAAGCGGCTAAATGAAGTGAATGCCCCTTCTGACCGTCAGAATCGGGAGAAATCAGGATCAGACAAAGAGGCAGGCCCGCAGGCAAATTGGCCGGCGGATGGATCATAAACCTTTATTGAGCAGCAGGATGAGCCGAATTTAATCAGGCTGATTCACGGGCCAGCAGGGCGGCGCCCAGAATGCCTGCATCGTCGCCCAGTTCAGCCGGAAGAATCATTTCCTGGCCTTCCGGAAAGACAAGGATCTGCTCACGAGCTGCTTTTCGCACCCAGTTCAGCCATGGCATGCCCAGGGCATTACTCAGGCCGCCACCGAGAATGATACCCTCAGGGCCGAGCAGGTTGACCAGCCCGCCCAGGGCTCCGCCCAGATAGCTTGCAGACCGCTGCAGCTCAGCCAGAACGAGCGAGTCGCCGATTTCATAACATTCAGCCAGATAGCGACTTTTGAGCTTCTGGTCGCCACCTTTCCAAAGTTTGAATAGGTGTGAAGGCTCGCCTTTTTTCATGGCTTTTTCAAATCTTCGGGCGAGGCCACTTTTGCTGGCATAAAGTTCCAGGCAACCCTTCAGGCCACAGCCGCACTGGGGGCCGTCGTGTTTGGCCATGATATGCCCTAGTTCGCCGGCATTGCCGTCGCGACCGCGAAAAATTTTGCCGTCGATAATCAGGCAACCGCCCAGCCCCGTGCCGACAAAGGCCCCCAGCAGGTTGTTCAGCCCCCTGCCCGCCCCCAGTTTCCATTCAGCATAGCAGCCGGAACTTACGTCATTTCTGACGATGGTGCGGCACTGCAGGCGATCGTTGACACGATCAGCCAGGGGGTAATTAACCACATCAAGATTCGAACTGAAAAGGATCATTCCCTTGTCAGAATCAAGAGGGCCGGGGCAACCGATGCCGACGAGATTAATGTCGGCGATTGTTTTGCCTGCCTGAGCCAGGGCTGTATCTGCCGCCTGGGCAATCACTTCTACCATCGCGTCGCCGCCCTGACGAGCGGGAGTTGGCAGCTTCCCACGGCCAAGCACATGGTGGCTGCTGTCGATCACGCCCACAAGCGTTTTCGTGCCGCCTATGTCAACGCCCAGAACCAGTTGATCTTTCTTTCTGGCCATGGCTTCGGAACTCCCTCGCCAGTTTTTCTGCGTTCGCTGAATGGCAATCGCCTTGTGCACATATCATCTTATCATAGACAACCGCGTGCAATGGCATAGGCCGACGAAATCGGTTTGATTAACTATCGCCGAATCGGACTTCCATCAGGATCGTTGAAACCGGAATTATTTTACAAAAATGAAGATCTGCATCTCATTATCTGGAATTTAGAGAAGCATGGATTTCTTCTCTGGTATAGAATGAACCCAAAGAAATTTCTGCAAGTGCTGGAATTCATTTGAGAGTGGCCGGACAACATGGGCTGGATCGCCATAAAAATGCTGACAGGCGACAGGGCCAAATTTATTGGCATTGTCTTTGGCATTGCCTTTGCTGCGGCGTTAATCATGCAGCAGGGCTCAATTTTCTGGGGCCTGATGCTGCGAACCTGTGCCCAGATTTATGACCTTCGCGGGGCCGACCTTTGGGTAATGGACCCTTCAGTGGCTTTTATTGATGATGTCAAGCCCATGCTGGAAAGGCAGTTAGGCATTGTCAGAGGGGTTGACGGCATCAAGTGGGCGGTGCCGCTTTACAAAGGCAATGCACGCACCAAGCTGACTTTTACCGACCCTGCCAGCGGCCGCCGCGTG
Source organism: Planctomycetaceae bacterium (assembly GCA_040374745.1). GTDB lineage: Bacteria > Planctomycetota > Planctomycetia > Isosphaerales > Isosphaeraceae > QWQI01. The sequence continues at coordinate 9,051 of JBEITT010000064.1, forward strand.
GATATTACCGAACAGGTGATTTTGATTGGTCTTGATGATCATTCGTTTGTTGGCGAGCCGGCCAGTATGTTTCTGGGCAATATTGAAGATCTGAACCGCCCGAATTCGGTGGTGCTTGACAGGGTCGGCCTGCGTAAGATATTTCCCCGACTGGGCTTGAATATGATTGAATCGCCCGGGGTGCTGAGGGCCAGACTGGCCGAACTTTCTGGCCGACGAATGTTGCCGGCCACAATGAAAAGCATGTCAGGTGCAGATGCCAGGCCGGTCAACGTGGCAGATTCTGCTGCTGATGGAGCCAGGCAAAAGACCGACAGGCTGGAAACATCGCCCGTGCTTTTTGAGATGGAAATGAACGAGAAGCGGGCCGAGGTGGTGGGCATCTGCATGGCGTCTCGCACGTTTCAGTCGAACCCGGTGATTTACACCACATTCAGTCGGGCCAAGCAGTTTGTTCCGCGTGAACGCAAGTTGTTAAGCTATGTGCTGGTAAAAGTGCTGCCGGGGCAGGATCCGCTGGAAGTAGCACGGAGAATCAAGCAGCAGACTGGCCTTGCCGCTTTGACGACTGACCAGTTTGTCGAAAAAACGATTAACTACTACCTGCGATTCACAGGAATCCCTATCAACTTCATGACAACCGTCGTTCTGGGATTTTTTGTGGGCACGGCCATTGCCGGACAGATGTTTTATTCATTCACCCTGGAAAATATTAAACAGTTTGGGGCCCTGAAGGCCATGGGTGTGGGCAACCTGCGGATTATTGGCATGGTGCTTCTGCAGGCGGCGCTGGTGGGCTTTCTGGGCTTTGGTCTGGGGGTAGGCGCAGCCACGCTTTTTGGCATGGCCAACCGCGGAGCCAACAGCGAGCTGGCGTTTTATACGCACTGGTATCTGCTGTGCCTTGACGCAGCGGCGATTACCATTATCTGCTTTCTGGCCAGCCTGCTGAGTGTGCTGAAGGTGGTGCTGCTTGAACCGGCCATTGTATTCAGGGGCTGATTCAGCCTGATTTCATTCTGACATTGGCATATCTGCATTTGATCATAGAGTAAAGCGGCAAGAACTGCGACATGGAATTCCTGAAAAATGAACCGAAGCACCTGGCAGTTCGAATTGAGAACGTCTCAAAGCATTTTGGCCGGGGCGAGCAGCGGGTGATGGCATTGCGGGGCGTAACATGGGATGTGGCTTCGCGTGAGGTGGCGATGCTGGTCGGCCCTTCCGGCTGTGGCAAAACCACGCTGATTTCAGTGATTGCAGGCATTCTTGATGAAGACGAAGGCTCTGTGACAATTTTTGGAGACGATGTCTCAAAGATGTCAGACCGGCAGAAAACGGCATATCGTGCCAGGAATGTCGGATTTGTTTTTCAACAATACAACCTGCTGCCAGCCCTGAATGCGGCTGAAAACGCTGCCGTGCCGCTGATGATCCAGGGGTTTTCAAGGGCCAAAGCCATTGCCCGGGCCAGTGAACTGCTTGACCGGCTGGGTATGGGTAAACGACTGAGAAGCCGCCCAAACCAGCTATCCGGAGGCCAGCAGCAGCGAGTAGCCATTGCCCGGGCCCTGATTCATGAACCGAAGATTCTTGTGTGCGACGAGCCGACCGCAGCCCTGGACCATGAAACCGGCATGACAGTGATGAAGCTGATTCGCGAAATGGCCGTGGCCGACGACCGGGCTGTGATTGTGGTGACCCACGACAACCGTATTTTCCCGCTGGGCGATCGCGTAGCACACATGGACGACGGCAAGATCGAATCCATATTTGACTCCAGTGGCCGCCCCATCCCGGCTCAGATTTCAGAAGCACAAGTGGCAGGATGACAGAAGTCATGAAAAAGACGAATATAGATTCCAGAAACATGAGGCGAGACCAATGATTCGCTGGCTACTCACACTGATTTCAGCCGCTGGCATTGTTCTGGCCGTCGTTGTGGTGCTTGAGCTTCGCAAGAGCCCGCCGCCTACCCCGCCACGCAACCCGCCGCCAATGCCGGTGGTGGACCAGTTGCCGATTCAGTCGCCCGTTTCAGCGACGGGCGTGATTGAAGCGAAGAGCGAAAATATCAGCATCGGCACGAATCTGCCGGGAGTCGTTTCGGAAGTACTGGTCAAGGTTGACGATATTGTTACCCCCGGGCAGCCTTTGTTCCGGCTTGATGACCGGCAGGCCAGGGCCGAACTCAAGGCAGCTGAGGCCAAGCTGGCCGTGACGCAGGCCCAGCTTGAGCGATTCAGGAACGCGCCACGAAAGGAAGACCTGCCGCCGGCTGAAGCACTTGTCAGAGAGACGGCCGCACGGTTGTCAGAAGCTGAATCGGCGTGGGCCCGGGCTCAGAGACTGCTGGAACGTGGCTCGATCAGCCAGAGCGATTATGACCGCGACCGCTATGCCTATAGTGTGGCTGTGGCCACGCGGGAAAAAGCGGTTGCTGAGCTTTCGAAACTCAAGGCGGGCAGCTGGGACAAGGAAATTGCCATTGCCGAAGCAGAAGTCATGAGTGCCAGGGCCACAGTGGAAGCCGCCGCTGTGACACTTGAACGACACACTGCCAAGGCCCTGGCGACGGGTCGTGTCTTACAGGTGAAAATCAGGCCCGGAGAATTTGCCGGTCAGAATATCAATAATCCGCTGATTATTCTGGGGGATACCGGCACCCTGCATGTGCGCGTGGATGTGGACGAACAGGATCTTGACCGTTTTGATGCAAAGGCCAAAGCCTATGCTTATCTGCGAGGCCGCAGCGAGCCTGTCTATCATCTCATGCCCTATCGGGTTGAGCCATATGTGGTGCCCAAGCGAAACCTGACAGGCGAGAATTCCGAACGTATTGACACCCGTGTTTTACAGGTGATTTACTCAATGCCTGATCATGTCAAAAGTGGCGACCTTTATGTCGGCCAGCAGATGGACGTATTTATTGAAGCCAGGGCCTTTGATACGTCAAAATCTCGATTCGAACTCCAGAAAAAAGTAGATGCCGCTGCACGTGGGACCGTTGCGGAAGGAAAGAAAGACGCAAGTTAACCCGCGTTTCAGCCTGTTTTGATGAGCCGATCAAGGGCCCAGACCGTTTTGCCGCCAGGCAGGCCTTCGCCAGAAATATCGACCGCGGCCAGCCACGCTTCAATCCGTTCGAGTGCCGAATGGCAATCTTCGCCCCTGTGCGAAATTTCAATGACGCTGGAATTGCCGATCGACCATCGTTCGATGAAAAGGCCATTATCCAGATTAAAACGTATGGAATCGACAGGGCCGAAGCATTGCAGGCGATCGGCGGGAAGGCCTGGCCATGCCGAACAGACAAGCAGCATCTGGTATTCGTTAAAAAGACGATCAATTTTTCGCGGATCGTTTTTCACAATATCAAATGTGCTTTCTTTCATGCCTTTGCGGGTGATTGACCAGGCGGGCACCTGTTGGGTCTGATCGCCTTTGCCGGTGGCGTCGATCTCAGCCTTGAAATCCTTGATTTTCTGCCATTCTTCAAGCACTTCAGGGTAAGGTGAGACAAATTTTCGCCATTTGGCAGTGGTCTCGGCCTCGTCTTTTTTCCGGTTCACACGAACACGCAGAAGAACTTCATGCTGTTTAAGATTTTTGTCAGGGGTTTCAAAAAACCAGATTTCACGCTTTGTTTCTTTGGCGTCGGGCTGAATCAGGCTGGAAATGGTTTCCCAGTGCTTGTCGTCTATGAGCAGTTTGACTTCAAATTCCATCATGATCTCAGATTGAAGTTCTGTCAGGCGATCAAATCTTTGACAACCGTTCCATGCACATCTGTCAGGCGGAAGTCGCGGCCGGCATAGCGATAAGTAAATTTTTCATGATCGAAGCCGAGAAGGTGCAGCAGTGTGGCATGAAGATCGTGCACATGCACCACCTTTTCAACCGACTGGAAGCCAAATTCGTCGGTCGAGCCATGAACATATCCACTCTTGATACCGCCGCCGGCCACCCACATGCTGAAGCCATGATTATTATGGTCGCGGCCATTAATCTTGCCGGCATTGGCACCGGGGGTAGGCAGTTCGACAACTGGCGTTCGTCCGAATTCACCGCCCCATACGACGAGCGTATCTTCAAGCATACCTCGCTGCTTCAGGTCGACAATCAGTGCCGCCAGGCCCTGATCGCTTTCGCCGGCCAGCTTGCGGTGATTCACCTCAATATCGTCGTGGTTATCCCACGGCTGCCCTGCCCCGTGCCAGACCTGGATATAACGCACACCACGTTCAAGCAGTCGGCGGGCGGTGAGGTATTGGCGTGCCTGAGTGCCGGGGCCATAAAGGTCGAGAATGTGTTTTGGCTCGCGTGTCGTGTCAAAGGCATCGGCTGCTTCGGTCTGCATACGAAAAGCCAGCTCAAACGACTGTATACGTGATTCAAGAGCCGCCTCGTGGGCACGTTTTTCGGCATGTTCAGCATTCAGCGATCGTAAAAGTTCAAGCTGACGCCGCTGCTGCTTCAGGCTCAGACTTTTATTACGAACATTGGCAATAAGTTTGTCGATGGCGGTGTTTTTTGTATCGACATATGTGCCCTGATAAACGCCCGGCAGAAATGCCGATTGCCAGTTCTGGCTTTCCTGAATGGGATAGCCGTTGGGGCACATCACGATAAAGCCAGGCAGGTTCTGGTTCTCGGTGCCCAGGCCATAAAGCAGCCATGAACCCATGCTGGGCCTTGGCAGGCGGGGCTCGCCGCAGTTCATCAGCAGAAGCGAAGGCTCATGGTTGGGTACATCTGCCTTCATGCTGCGGATGATGCAGAGATCATCCGCACACTTGCTGGCCAGATTATGAAAAAGTTCGCTGACATGAAGCCCGCTCTGGCCATATTGCGACCACTTGAACGGCGAGCCGAGTGCCGCCCCTGTGCGCCGCTCGGTCGGCAGATTGGCCATCGGCAGAGGCTTGCCATGATATTTCTGCAGCGAGGGTTTGTAGTCAAATGTGTCAACATGGCTAGGCCCGCCGTTGGCGAAGATATGAATCATTCGCTTCGCCCGGGGAGCGAAGTGCGGAACCTTGGGTGAAAGCGGATTAATTCCGGAATTGAGTATCGGGTTTACGCCTGCCAGATCAACAGGCGGAAGACCGGGCCGGGCCGAGCCTGAATCAGCGGCCAGCAGACCTTCTTCCTGAAACATCATGCCCATGGCCAGCGAACCCAGGCCCATGCCGGTGCGATTGAGCCACTGACGCCGTGTAAGAGCCAGGTCGCGGGGGTCAAAATCGTGATTATATATTGACATGTGTCTGATTTCCGGTGGATTCTATTTCAATCGACATAGATAAAAGCATTGGCCTGAAACAGTGTCTGGGCCAGCTGGGCCGCCGGGTTCATAGGCACTATGCTTCTGGGTTTATCGCCAAAATCTTCGGCAGAATTCCAGGCCATGCCTGGAATATCCGTTCGCTGAATGACTGGAGCCCAGTTAAAACTGTCAAAGGACTGGTCGCCGGCCGGGCCACAGTCGGCAACGAAGTCGAGTGTCTCGCCGGGCTCGACCTTGAGAGTCTCTTTTTTGAACCCGACTTTGCTGTTCAGGGCTTTGAGATCGGCCAGAACCCCTTGGCGACTGCTCACAACGCGGCCTCGGATACCATCGCCCTTATCTGAAGCATGAACGAGTGTCGCATCGATCGAAATCGTCATGGCTTCCGGGGCTGTCCATCGCCGGATTGCGGCTGTTTTCGGCGTGGGGCCGACATGCCCGCCCGTGGCCGTCAGGTGATTGAATGAGCCCACGGTGTGTGGCAGAGAATCACCAAATTGCCACGCAGTGCCGGTAAATTTCGGATATTTCAGGAAGTGTGCCACCCTTCCCGTGCTTTCATCAATTCCGCCAAAGCCATATGACCATGCCGGCTGAAGTTTCACCGGATCGGTTCCAGTCTGTTCATTCAGGAATGCCATGGCTGATCGGGCTTCAGCCTTCGACATGGGCCGACCCCAGGCGACCTCGGCCATTTGTGAGACAGCCGCCTCAGGGCTGTTTTTCAGCTCCCGGGCAAATCGGTCAGCAAATCGACTGGATTCTTCCTGCACAAAGGGGTGGTTCATCAGGAACAGGGCCTGCTGCGGCACGGTCGTGATGAAACGCTTGGGGCTTGAGGAATCAGGACCGGCGAAGTCAAACGTGCGGAAGAAAGTGTCAAGATTCTGTCGCTCGATCAGCGCATAAACCGTGCGCCTGGCCGAATAGGGAGCCACTGTCACATCAACACTGGGGCCATATATGGTCGGATCGAGACGGCCCGAGGCAGCCAGAATCGCGTCGCGCATTGGTTCAAGCTCAAGACGCTTGCGGTTGGCCCTGTGTACCAGGCGGTTTTCAGGGTCGATGGCATCAGCTTCCGCCGTGGGCATCGATGATTGTCGATAAGTTTGTGAAAGCACAATACGCCTGATCAGCTGCTTTGTCTGCCATTTGTCAGAGTGCATAAACTGATAGGCGAGATGGTCGAGCAGTTCCGGATGTGTCGGAGGGTCGCTGCGCATGCCGAAATCAGAGGGCGATTCAACAAGGGGCTTGCCAATGAGATACATCCAGACACGATTGACCCAGACGCGGGCTGTCAGGGGGTTATCGTTCGACACAATCGCCTGGGCCAGTTCCAGCCGACCGCTGCCCTTGGTGAACGGCTTGCGGGCGTCGCCTTCGACCAGTTGGAGGAACTGACGTGGTACCTTTCGGCCGGGGCGGCCGGGGTTACCACGCACGAAGATGACAGGATCGGTGGGCTGGGGGTTATCGTTTAGAACCATTGCCCTGACAGGTGCCCCGGGATGAGTGGCATTGATGGAATCGATTTTCATCTGTAACTGGCGCAGTTTGTTGCGTTCAGCTCGATTCACAAATCGTTCCATGTTTCTGGGCTCGAAGGTCAACAGGCCTTTTTCTGATTCGAAGAGGGCTATGAGGGGCTTGTCGGCCTCTGCCGGTTGGGCACTGGCAACTTTGGGCCTGGCTGCCGCCAGCGATTTGACATAAGCTGCTGCCAGTTCGCCTCGATTTTTGGGCGGATTGGCCTGAAGAATGCTTAAAAGTGCGGGCGGCATGGAGCCGGGGCTGTAGTTTTTCACTTTGGCTTCAGCTTCTCTGGCGAAGGTCTCGGGTTTGAGACTGGCCAGATCACGCCAGGCCAGCATGGCCTGATCTGTCTGTGGGCTTTTTTCCTTGAGAAAATTAGACCAGCGAATGCCTGTGAGACGGACCAGTTCAGGCTTAAGTTTTCGGCTCAGTGCCAGGTCGTCCACCTTTGTGCCCCGTTCCAGCACCTCAAAATCAAGGTCAGCTGCGGCGGCCAGATACTCGGCCGAGCGGGCTGTCATCTCGGTTTTCAACTCTGTTGCCTTGTTGGCAAGGAAGGTATCAACCGCACCTCTGGCCTCTGCCATTTCTTTATCAAAGGCCTGACGTTTGATCGACTGACCAGTCGTTTCCAGAATCGGCCCTTCCTTTGGCTCGGCCGATGAGGCAAAAACTCCATAAAGTGAATAATAATCGGCGGCAGGAATCGGGTCGAATTTATGATCGTGGCAGCGGGCACAGGCGATGGAGAGGCCCATCAGGCTTCGGCCGATGAGGTCGATTCGGTCGTCGATTATATCAGCCTGATTATTCAGAAACCTTCTGCCCACCGTAAGATAACCCATTGCAGCAAGGTGCCGGTTATCGCCGGTTGCGGGAACCTGGTCGGCAGCAATCTGATCAATTATGAATTTATCGTATGGGCGATTTTCATTAAAGGAACGAATGACATAGTCGCGGAAGGTGAAAGCGAACGGGTAGCGACGGTCTTCTGTGAATACGTAGCCCTTGGTATCGGAATAACGGGCCAGGTCGAGCCAGTGGCGGGCAAACCGTTCACCGAAATGAGGACTGGCAAGAAGGCGATCAACGAGCTTGCCGGTAGCCACGTCGTCGGTCGCTGGATCTGCAAGGTAAGCCCGGATTTCTTCAGGGGTTGGCGGCAAGCCAAGAAGGTCGAACGTGAGTCGCCTGATGAGAGTCCGTCGGTCGGCTGGCGGCGAGGGCCTGAGACCGGCTTTTGATAGACGTTCTGCGATAAAGGCATCAACCGGGCTGGCCTGCCAGACAGGGTCGGCCACGGTGGGAACCACTGGCGGTTTTACCAGAGGTTGAAAAGCCCAGTGCCTTTCTGCAGAACTGGTTACGCCGGTTGCTGATAACGATGCAGAAGCAGGCCAGTGGGCGCCGGAATCGATCCAGCGGCCAAGATCGGCAACCTGGTCGGGGTTAAGCGGCACAAGCCTGCTGTTTTTGGGCGGCATTTTTGAAGCATCGCCCTTATGGGCAGCGGCTTGAAAGAGAAGGCTATCGTCTTTTTTACCAGGAACCAGGGCTGGGCCAGAGTCGCCGCCAGCCAGCATGGCGGCAAGAGAGTCAAGTCGAAGGCCTGATGTCTGTTTGGCCGGGCCATGGCAGGAAAGGCACTTTTCTGCAAGGACAGGTCGGATACGCGTTTCAAAAAAGGCGTCAGATTCGTCGGCACCCGAGGCCAGCGGCGAGAGTAGAAACAGGATGATTACCCAGAATTTGATTGGATTTGGCTGATACATTGTTTCAGGGTGCCATCGGGGCAATCGGGTGGGAAATCAGCGCGTGGCTGGCTGATCAGGCTTTTGCTGACCTGAACCAGTATGGCTGAAGCCGCTTCAGCAGGCCAGATACTGACATTATTATTATAAAAGCGATATTGGAAGAGGGAAAGGCAGATCAACCAACGTAACGATTTATCCTGATTCATTTATCAAGACTTAAAGCAATATCACGAGCAGAGCCTTTCTATGCGCTTATTTGACTGCCGACTTTGCGACCGGCGGCTGCGGAATTTCAAACTCATCAAGTGGAAAGTCATCCGTATTCGGCACAAATGCAAGCTCTGCGGGAGTGAGCGGCGGCAGAATCCTGGCCGATTTCAGGCCATCAATGCACTCCTGACGAATTTGTACACCCAGGTAAGCCGCCACATTGTTTTGATCTAAACGTTTCACCCACAATGAATTATCGACATCAATCGGTTGATTTGAGCCAATCAGAATCTGGCCACCATCAATTTCAAGCACATGCGGAAAGACGTGGCGAAATGTGAATGCAGACCGGGGAGTCGGTGCCCATGTGCACATGACACCACCCGGTTTCAGGCGATCTCGGCAAAGCGTGTAAAACTCAATGGAGTATAGATTTCCGGCGTACGAGCCATTGGGCCTGATGGCATCGGCTTCGATCACGTCGTATTTGGAAGGATTTTGCAGGACCCCGATCCGGCCGTCCTGCTGAATGACATTGAATCGAGGATCTGAGACCAGTGAATTCAGCATGCGGTCAGCATTTTTCTGGTGCAGGTTATTGAGCAGTTGCCACTGGTCAGGGCAAATTTCATAGACGTCAATTGAGGATGTCTCGGCAAGGCACCCGGCAGCCCAGGCCGTGTCGCCCGAGCCCAGGCCGATGATTGCAATGGCTGAAGGGCGGCCCTGCACGATCGCCGGAAGTGCACCCAGCTTGCTGTGAACACCGCCATAAGGTATGTAACTCTGGCCCTTACCATTGTTTGAGACACGAATTCGGCCACCTTCATCGAGTAGCGAAATGACACCGACTTCCGACTCGATATAGTTAAACCGGCGTGAATCGATCTGACCATGAAAGCGTTCCCAAATGCGGTCGTTAGTAGGCACTATGCCAATTAGACCAGCCACCAGCAGGCCCATGAGCAAAGCGGTTGGTCGTTCGCCCCGAAAAATCAGGGCTGAAACCAAGACCACGAGCGGGCAGGCAAAAAGCAGATAAAGAACGCCCTGCGACCTGAGCTGATCAAGGCCGACAGTTCCGACCAGAAGGCTGCCCGCAATGCAGCCCGCAATATTGGCAGCCTGCAGCATTCCCAGCCGGTAAGCAGCTTGGGTTCGGCTGGTCTGGATGCCGTCCTGAAGTGCTACAAACGAAAAGCCCATAAGGGCAGTTGGCACCAGGAAAAGCAGCATGGGCAGATAAAAATAAAAGACGAATAGCTGGCCGGTGGGAAGGTTCACCATGGTGACCGGTTCATAGCTTCGCCAGTAGTTCATCAGTCTTTCAGAAAAGGGTAGCAGCCATGTTTCGTGGCAAAGTGCCAGCAGCGGCAGGAGAGTAAAGACAACAATACCTGCCTGGGAAAAGAGATAGAGCCGCAAAGGCCGACCCAGTCGGGGCACAAGGCTGTTGCCGGCAATGGTGCCGACCGCCATTCCGCCCAGATAGATACAGAGAATCAGGCTGAAAGTGTAGCTGGTCGCCTTTGTGCCAATATCAACCATGCGAAACCAGACAATTTCAAGGCCGATGGCGCAGAAACCGCTGAGCATGTAGGAAAGATACCAGAACCATGCAGGCACAGGCTGGCCAATGATTGCATTCTGAGTGAGCTCAGGTTTTGAAGAGTCAGCTTCGGCTGATCCTCCGGGAATGAGCATTGAGAAAAGAGCGGCAAGGGCGACACCGAAATTGACAAAAGCTGCGAATTGCAGCGTTCCGGCGATACCCAGGGCCGGCATTAGCAGAAACCCGCTGGCCAGCGAGCCGAAAGCGGAGCCAGCCAGATTAGCTGCATAAAGCGTTCCGATTACAGAACTTGATCGACGCCCGCCCTGCACCAGTGCACGTGTGAGGAGCGGGAAAGTCATACCCATGAGTGTCGTGGGTAAAAGCAGGCTGACCAAATGGGCAACGACCATCTGCCACTTGCTGCCTATATACCACGAGGCTGGTATCACCGGCAGTTCCAGCCCGAATCTGCCGGAAGCAAGGCCTGCCAGGCCGATGCCAAGCTCAACCGCAGCAAAGCAGATCAGGGCGTGACCCCGTCCCAGCATCTGGCTGAACCGACCGCCCAAAGCACTGCCCAGACCTATACCCGCCATAAATGCGGCAATAATTGTGCTGACGGAAAAAGTGCCTACGCCCGAGAGCAGAATCAGCTTACGCTGCCAGGCCACCTGATAGACAAGTGCCGGAATGCCACTGAAGAAGAAGAGAATGGCCTGCAGGTGCCAGATTCTCAGTCGATTGCGAATTTGCATGGAAAGACCTGATTGAAACCCGGTCGAGATCAATCGGAACAGATATGACAGAATAAGTATAGACAACTATTGCCTGAAAAGTCATTGCATTAATTTACAGGCAAATCAGGCGACTACTTTAACTGGTCAATCATCTGCCGGGCCTTCCTCTCAAATAGGTTCTGCCAGCCGGGGGCCAGCACGCAGTCGCTGTCTTCCTGAGCCCAACCCACGTTTTTCAATTGCTCCTCGGTCGGAGCATAATAGATGTAACCATTTGTATAGCCAGCAATAAAGGTGTTTTTGACAGGTGAATTTTTCTTCAGGCCAAGGCCGAGACGCACCGTAAGTTCGCCCGGAAATGTCACCATCAGGAAGTCATCGATCCGAAGGCCCACCATTTCAACTTCGAGTGGTTTGAACCCGGCCGACTCATTCTGCCCCTGATGCAACCTCAAAAGGGCGAGATTGGTTTGAATGCGCGTCAGGTTTTCCATCGTTTCAATATTTCGAAGATAATCGGCCATACTCTTAAGATTCGATTTATCATGACTTTCCAGGTGGTTTCTACCGATTGCCTTCTGATGCAGATAAGTAGCGGCATCGGCCGAAGGATATTCGGGAGAAACATTGTATTTCGCCGCTAACTGCATGTAGGTCTTAAAGTTGAGCGACGTTCCAGTGAGCTTTTTTAACTCTGAATCACGTTCGGCTTCGAGCTTATCAATCGTTGGCTTAAGATCTGATCTTGGAAGGAGTAATGATTCTCGGTTCATGCGGAATGATGCAACCTCGCGTGTTTTGATCCCGGCAACGGCCTTGAGCACGCTCAGGCCGAGCAGGCTTCCGGGCTGTTCGGCATCGCGGGGGTTGTGCACGTCTTTATAACGCACAGGGTTAAGGTCGCCGGCACAACCCTGGATAAACAGGGCTGTGGCATTCTGGCCCAGGCTCTCTTCAATTGCTCGACTGGCGAACCCCGAAAGATCGGCAGTGTTTGAACCGTCGGGCACGCCCTGAATGGGGTGCACAGCGAAGTTATAGAGCACAGCAAGTGTTGAACCATTCAGGCGATCGAGCTTCAGAATGCCAATTTCCGGGTCGATGGGCCCGGCTTCGACCACCTTATCGTCAAAAGGCAGCGAGTAGGCGTGGCGCACGTCGGCCTCGCGGCCGGTTTTCAACTTCATCCGCCGGTTCTCACTGACTCTGTTCTCAAAGCCCTTGCCCACACCGACTTTGACAGGCTCGAGAGCCGCGATCGCTGCCTTGACGGCCGCCACCGTGCGATCTTCAATATCAGCACAAACAATTCCATGGCAATGGCTTGCATTAACCATCACATTCCCGGGGCTGACCTGGCATTCGTCGGCCAGTCTCTGACGAATTTGGGCCATGTAGGAATTTTTGATCGAGCCGATCTGACCAATCGCCACGGCATCAACAGTTATGATCACAGCCTTACCGGCACCGTCGTCAAGCACAAGCGCCTTGGCATAAAGCGTGTCGTTAACAGGGCCTGCGTCACGGTTGGTGATGTCGGCACGACCGGCACCGGCCCGCAGGATTGTGACTGGGGCCGCACTTGCCGAAGGAACACAGAAACCGGAGGCAAGGCCTGCTAAAATTATAATTGAGCGTAACAAGAAGATTGAGTTGTCAATCATCGATCTGACTCCGGAGTCGCTTTGTTGCTGAATGTGGCCTGTTGCACCATGCCAGGGTGAGTTGAATCAGATCAAAATAACCGGAAAGCCACCGGCAGACAAAGCACGGATCCGAAGATTCTGGATTTCAGTGAAAACGGATGCTCAAATATTTCTGACTTTCGTTGATCATTAATCCCCGGTAAAAAATTCAGATAACTGAAGATCGAGCCGGGTCAAGTCAAATCTGAGCTTTGGAAAGATAGAAAAAAAGGCACGATCGGAAGGCATGGCACAACTGCAACATTTTATCTGATCTATTTGATTGTGACAGGTGTTAATTTGTGTTAGGATGCATGGATACAAGCATTCCAGACTGATTTCGGATTCAGTCGATACAGGCAATCAGAAGTGCGATTAATCGCCGCAGAATGTCTGATCGCTGGTCAATTTCCAAGCAGGAACGCCGGCTCTCCTTTCACATATTGCATGGCTCAATTGATGCATGCAATGGTTCAGCAATGAGGTGAACACCATGGCCAAATGGTCAGATATTTTGGTTCAGAAGGGCATCTTGGGTCGGGATCAGCTTGCGGAAGCAGCACGGATACCGAACATGACGCTGGAAGACGCGTTGATGCGTCAGGGGTATGCCGGCCCTGAAGAGATCACCATGGCCAAGGCCGATGAGCTTGGCTACCCTTATGTAAATTTGCGGGAAATCGATATACCTGCTGAAGTTATACTGATTGTTCCAGAAGCCATCGCCCGCGACAAATTCTGTATTCCGTATGGTGAGGAATTTGGCGAATTGAAGATCGCCATGGCTGAACCTGACTATGAAACCATCGAAAATCTCCGCTTTGTGCTGAACAAGGAAATTGCTGCTGCGATTGCCTCAAAAGATTCGGTTCTGGCGATGATCAACGAGCATTATGGCAGCTCGGGTTCATCGTCGGCAGGCGGCAAGGGCGATACCGAGTCGGTGAACAGCCTGCTCAAGGAGTTCGGCGCATCGGCACTGGAAGAGATGGATATAGATGAATCCAAGAAGGCCGCCCTGCTTGGCTCAGAAGGTGCCAACGAAGCACCTGTCATCCGGCTGGTGAACCTGCTGATCGCAGAGGCAGTGCGCACCCGGGCTAGCGATATTCATATCGAGCCCTTTGCCGACCGGGTTCGAGTGAGATACCGGATCGACGGCGTCTGCACCGAACGCGATTCCGTGCCGAAGAAGCTGCATGGCGCGGTTCTCAGCCGTCTTAAGATCATGGCCTCTATTGATATAGCTGAAAAACGCCGCCCCCAGGACGGTCGAATCAAAATGATGGCCGGCGAGAAGGAAGTCGATCTTCGTGTCTCAGTTCTGCCCACCAACCACGGCCAGTCGGTGGTCATGCGAATTCTCGATCGAGACAACATCAAGGTTGGCTTGCGGGACATCGGCTTCGCTGAAGAAGATTACAAGCGATTCGGCCAGCTGATCCGACGCCCAAACGGCATTCTGCTGGTGACGGGGCCAACGGGTTCCGGCAAGACAACGACCCTCTATGCCGCCCTGAACGAGCTGAACACCCCCAATACCAAGATCATTACTGCCGAAGAGCCGGTGGAATATTATCTGCCGGGTGTGAACCAGTGCGAAGTGAAACACAAGATCGGGATGACATTCGCCAAGATCATCCGGGCCATGATGCGCCAGAATCCGAATATCCTCCTGGTGGGTGAAATTCGCGATGAAGAGACAGCCCAGACGGCTATTCAGGCCTCACTTACCGGACACTTGGTATTTAGTACACTTCATACGAACGATGCGCCCAGTGCCATTACACGCCTGGTCGACATTGGGATTGCTCCGTTTCTGGTCACAAGTTCGGTCATGGGCATCATGGCCCAGCGACTTGTTCGCCGGGTCTGCCCCAAGTGCAAGGTGCGCGTTGACCCGCCGAAGCACATTATCGAAGGCCTTCGACTTAAGCCAGAAGTTCTTAAACGGGCAAACTTTATGGAAGGCAAAGGCTGTGCCCACTGCAACAAGAAGGGCACCCGGGGCCGCATGGCGATTTTCGAATTGCTGGTGATGTCGTCGAAGATTCGCGAGATGGCCTTCAAGGGAGAGAGCCCCATGGAGATCCGGGCGGTGGCCAGGCGGGAGGGCATGCGGACTCTCTTTGAAGACGGTATGATTAAGGCAATGAAGGGTTTAACGACGGTAGACGAAGTCTTGAAGATCACAAATCACGACTTGTTTACGTCGGCGGTTGGTGGTGGCAAGGCAGGTCATTGACCACAAGTCTGAAGTGCTGGATAAGGACTGATGGTTGCCGGTTTTGAGAATTACTGAGAACGTGCGTGGTCTGAAAATAGGGTCGGTTCTCGGTGATTTTCGAAAAAAATCGTATGATTCGGGTGTCCGGGGTGAACTCTGCCCAGGGTAACGTGATCCCCCACCTGTCAAATCAGCCTTAATCCGTCGGTAACTTCAGACAAAAGACTTGCCATTCGGTCGCAAATCAGGCAAAAGGAAAGAATCCAGAACAAAGTCGGCAATCGATCAGTTACCGGCGGGGTTCTGCAAATCGGCAAATTCTGAATCTGCAGGAAACCAGACTCAATTAAGTGGAACGTGAGGTCTCATGGGCACGCTTCTGATTGACAAAATGCTTCATACGGTGATTACGCAGAAAGCGAGCGACCTGCACCTGACGGTGGGTGCCAGGCCGACTCTGCGGCTTCATGGTCACATGACAGCACTTAACACCAAGGTTCTTGAACAGGCTGACATGGTCGGCCTGATGAAGTCCATTACGCCGGAACGCTGCCAGCAGGAACTGCAGGAAGTGGGTGGAACGGACTTTGCGTTTGCCTTCGGCGACCTTGGCCGGTTTCGCGTGGCCGTGTTCAAGCAGCGTGGCAATATCGGAATGGTTTTGCGTCGAATTCCGAACGAGTTCCTGACCTTCGAGCAGCTTGGCCTGCCCAAGGCCTGCGAGGAGTTGATCAAGCGTCCGCGTGGGCTGATGCTGGTGACGGGGCCGACCGGTTCGGGCAAGACGACCTCGCTTTCGAGCATGCTCAACTGGATCAACCACAACATGGATCATCACATCATCACGATTGAGGATCCGATTGAGTATTTCCACAAGCACAACAAGTCGCTCATGAATCAGCGAGAGATCGGCATTGACGTGCCTGATTTCCCTGAAGCTCTGAAACGTGCCCTGCGAATGGACCCGGACATTATTCTGGTGGGTGAGATGCGTGACCTGGCGACGATTTCAGCGGCAATTACCGCGGCTGAAACCGGCCACCTGGTCTTCGGAACTCTTCACACCAACTCAGCCGAAGGTACGGTGAACCGTATTATCGACGTGTTTCCGAAGGAACAGCAGGACCAGATTCGCACCCAGTTGTCGGTAGCAATTATTGGTATCCTGGCTCAGGCACTGCTGCCACGCAAGCCTAAGGGCATGGTGGCGGCTTACGAGATGCTGGTGGTCACACCGGCCATTTCGAACCTGATTCGCGAAAATAAGACATATCGAATTGATTCGTCGATTCAGACCGGCCGCAAGCACGGCATGATTCTGATGGACGATTCGCTGTTTAATCTTTGGCGGCAGGGCATTGTTGAGGAAGAAGATGCGATCTTCCGGGCCCGCAAGCCAAATGAACTTCGGGAGCGTATTGAGTTGGCCAAGAAGGGCATTATTGACGATGGCGAAGAGGACGATGAAGAAGAAGAGGACGCCGGCGACAAGAAGAAACGCTGACAGATAACCAGACGAGGTCGGGTTCCATTGAGCCCGGCCTGCGTTCGTTTCTATCAGTCAAAATGTTTGCCGGGTCTTGATATTGTATCTACTCCGCAGGTTCTCAAGTCTCAATCTTTCAGGAATTTTCGACGATGGCACGCCGCATTGGAACAATTCTTCAGGACATGGGCTATCTGGACGAAGATGCCACATGGAGGATTCTCGAAGAGCAGTCGCAGGGCGGCGGGGTTGAACAGTTTGGCAAGATCGCCATGAGGCTGGGTCTGCTCAGCGAAGACCAGCTTTTACGGGCACTGGGCGAACAGCTGGACATGAAGGTGGTGAGCCTGGCCGATATCACGATACCGGCCGAGCTCTGCCAGCTGATCAATCAGCAGATGGCTGAAATGTTCAAGCTGATTCCACTTTCGCAGAACAAGAAAGACAAGTCGGTTACGGTGGCCATGGCCAGGCCTGAAGACCCGGCCGCTCTCGACTCCGTTCGCTCGTTCCTGGGTGTTGAAGTCAAGGCCGTCATTGCCAGCGAGGCCGATGTTAACAATACGATTCAGCGGCTTTACGTGGGCCAGCAGGAATCGATCATTGACGTGATCAAGCAGATCGAAACCGACAAGGCCCTGCAGCAGTATTCCAACAGGAATGAAAACACGATTGACCTGGAAGCCATTGAGGAGATGGCCGACGCCGCGCCGGTGCGGAAACTGGTGAATCTGGTATTGCTGACGGCCATTCGCGACAAGGCTTCTGACATTCACTTTGAGCCTTTCGAAACTGAATACAAAATGCGGTTGCGAGTTGACGGTGTGCTTTTCGAACTGACGGCACCGCCTCGGCACCTGGGTGCTGCCATCTCCAGCCGAATCAAGGTTATGGCGAATCTCGACATCGCCGAACGGCGCATTCCGCAGGACGGTCGAATTGAGCTTGCCCTGGGTGGCAACCAGATTGACATTCGCGTTTCGACACTTCCGACACTCTTTGGCGAATCGGTGGTTCTGCGAATCCTCGACAAGACAGTCGTGAACCTGGACCTCGAAAAGATTGGTATGCCCGAAGACACGCTGGCTCTCTGGCGTGGCCTGATTCTGAAGCCCAACGGCATTATCCTGGTGACCGGGCCAACGTCATCGGGCAAGACAACAACCCTTTATGCCACACTGAACGAGCTTAACTCGATCGAAGACAAGATCATCACGACCGAAGAGCCGGTGGAATACGACATTGACGGGCTGGTTCAGTGCCCGATCAATCACGACATTGGCGTAACCTTCGGAGCCTGCCTGCGGGCGATTCTGCGACAGGACCCTGATATTATTCTGGTGGGTGAAACCCGCGACCTTGAAACTGCTGAAATTTCGATCCAGGCCTCGCTCACCGGGCATACAGTGTTCACCACGCTTCACACCAACGATGCACCTTCCGCAGTGACACGACTGCGTGACATGGGTCTGCCGACATTCCTTATCACCGCCACGGTGGAAGGCGTGCTGGCGCAGCGACTTGTGCGGCGCATCTGTGCCAACTGCAAGGAACAGTACATGCCGCCGGAAGAGAAGCTCAACGAAATTGGGCTGACGACGGCTACAGCCGCAGGGCTGGCATTTTATCGCGGCAAAGGCTGTGAAACATGCAAGAACACAGGCTATAAGGGCCGAATGGGCATTTACGAGCTTCTTATCGTGACCGACGAACTGCGTGAAATGATCGTGAAGGAATCTTCACTCGACGAATTCCGGGCAGCTTGCCGGCGGTCTGGCATGCGTACCCTGCGTGAAACAGGCATGCTTTGCGTGCACGAGGGCCGCACGACGATCGACGAAATCATTCGTGAAACTGTTCTGGACTGACGGCATCGTCAGGCCGACAGACAAATCAATCATAGACTGTCATCTTTTTCTTCGGCGGTGATCTGGTTGGACGAAAGAGCTAAAAGCTGAGAAGATGAGGACCTGAAGATGCCGACGTACCAGTTTGAAGCAATGGACCAGACCGGAAAAACGGTCAAGGAAACGATTGAGGCCACTTCGCAGGAAGAGGCCCAGCAACTGATTCGCCAACGTGGCTTTTTCGTCACGTCGATCGGCGAAAAGTCAAAAACCAAGGCCAAGGCCAACAAGAAAAAAGGCCGTCGGAAGAAGAAGTCGTTCACGATCGGCAAGATCAAGCCGAAACAGTTGTGTACCTTCACCCGCCAGCTTTCAACCCTGCAGGATGCCGGTCTGCCGATCCTGCGAAGCCTGAAGATTCTGGAAGGCCAGTGCAAGCCAGGCGTGCTGAAGAACTCGCTGGGCGACGTGGTTGAGGACATTGAAAGTGGCCTGACACTTTCCGAGGCGTTTGCCAAGCATCCGAAAGCCTTTGACCGGCTTTACTGCAATATGGTGCGGGCCGGCGAGGCGGGCGGTGCTCTTGAAGCGATTCTGCAGCGTCTGGCCGATTTCAAGGAAAAGGCCCAGTCGCTGAAGCGAAAAATCAAGGGGGCCATGGTTTACCCGATCGTGGTGATCACGGTGGCCGTGACAATCGTCGGTTTCATTCTCTACTTCATCATTCCGAAGTTTGAAGCGATCTTTAAGGACTTCGGTGTTGACCTTCCGAAGATGACGGTCGTTTTGATTGATGCCAGCCACTTCGTGGTCGACTACGCACCAGTGTGTATCGCAGCACCGTTTGTGATGTGGATCATCATTAAACTTCTGTACAAGACAAAAACCGGTGCCTTCGTGCTCGACTGGATTGTGCTTCGCATCCCGGTTATGGGCCAGATCGCCGGCAAATCGACGGTGGCCCGGACCATGCGAACGCTGGGCACGCTGGTCACTTCGGGCGTGCCAATTCTGGAAGCCATCTCCATTGTCCGCGAAACGGCGGGCAATGCCGTTTTCGAGAAGTGTTTCACGCGGATTTACGACTCGATCCGAGAGGGCGAAACGATCAGCGTGCCGCTGAAGCAGTCTCGACTGGTTGACGACATCGTGGTGAACATGATCGATGTCGGAGAAGAGACCGGCGACCTGGACACGATGCTCAACAAAATTGCCGATAACTATGACGAAGAGGTGGAAGTGCTGGTGGAATCGCTGATGAGCCTGCTCGAGCCGATCATGATCGTCGTGCTGGGTGGTATTGTCGGTTTCATCGTCATCGCCCTTTTCCTGCCGCTGGTGCAGCTGATTTCCAAGCTCTCCGGCTGACATGTCGGGAGGAACGGGAGCCGCACCGCCGGGCAGCAGCCGGGCGGTGACGGGATTTCCGCAAAAAAGATAGTTATGCAGTCACTCAGGGGTCTATATTCCGTAGTACATTCGGTGCCTTCAAACCACTGGCAGTTCTGAATAGAATCTCAGAAATAATTGCCGTGTGATGGAACCGGGAAGGTCTTACGGGCGTATCAGAGTGTAGCGATTCAAGACTCATGAGATGATCAGCATGTATTGATCCGTCGAATAAGTGGGCAGGCGTGAATGGCTCACAGTCGTCTGAAACGAATCTGAACTGATCCCGGCAGGTACTGAACCGGGGAATATTCAAGAGAAGAGTGGAGTGGCCTCGGATGAATCTGGATTATCGAAACGCCGCTGCTGATCGATCCGGGGCAAGGCTCGGGGCACGTCGCGGCTTCACACTGATTGAACTGCTGGTTGTCATCACCATTATCGGCGTTCTGGCAGGGCTTTTGCTTCCTGCCATTAACGGTGCTGTTCGCGCAGCAAGAGAATCGTCTGTGGCAGCCGAGATAACTCTTTTGGAGCAAGCACTTGCGAGTTTCAAAACAAGGATGGGTGATTATCCTCCCAGTTTTCTTGTAATAGATGAATCTGGTGGATATTCAAATAACTCAGTTATGATGGGTCAATTAGCCAACTACTTTGTGACCGTTGGTGGATTGTCACAGCCCGCTACACAATTACAGGCAAACAAAGTAGCAGAAAGATCCCAAAGATGGCTCAGACGTATGTTCCCCAGAATGCAAGCCTCACAAGATATAAATTGGAATAATAAGATTGAATGGTGGTTTTTGGAAGGCGATGAGTGTCTAGTTTTTTTCTTAGGAGGGGTTCCTGAGTGGGTTGAATCGGAGACACAATGTAGGCAAAACGGTATCGCGGATATCGTCCTCGAACCATTTAATCTCACAGGATTTTGCAAAAAACCAGATTGGCCACTTTTTGGCAAAGCAGATGAATGGGCATATAAAGGAATTGCTGCTGGGTGTTCAAATAAGATTACTCCGCCATTTCCTGCTTACGGAGCCACTCAGAATCGTAACGAATCATTCTTTGACTTCAAGGCGGAGCGCCTGGTCGATTTCGACAACGACGGCTTCCCCAGCTATATCGATTCGCTCGGTACGGAAGAGGAATCGCGGCCTTATGTCTACTTCAGTGCCTATGGC
>JBEITT010000022.1:0-57353 GCA_040374745.1 Planctomycetaceae bacterium
CACAACCGGCTGACCTGATCTAAACCCCGCAGTTTAAGCCTCTCAAAAAGGTTCTGCGGAGAAGGTCTGTCAGGAGCTTTTCGCTGATCATTACAACTGTTAGATTTTAATGCAATTCTTTTGAGTTTTATTAAAGTTTTAATATGACGTTTTCTCTTCTCAGGTTCGGTGCACTTATCAGGTGAGACAAGCCTTGGCAGACCCTGGCGACTGGCCTGTGGGTAGCACTTAAACCTCTGCTGGTTCAAGACTTATGCTGTTTTCGAAACGAATTTGTTTCCAGCGCTGAGACTGGGTGGGCTGAGATTGACAGGTCGATGGGCATTAGTAAGTAAAGGAAAGGTGCCGGGCGGATTCGAACCGCCGAATAATGGTTTTGCAAACCACTGCCTTACCACTTGGCTACGGCACCATCAACTTGGTGTATTATTCCAGTTCGGCTGATTTCTTTCAAGTCCTTAGTTATCCTTCTTTCGACGGATGGAGGGACCGGCTTCGGCAGTCCATGGGTCTTCAGGCCAGTGATGCTTGGGGTATCGGCCTCGCAAGTCCTTACGTACCTGCGGATAGGTGTTTTCCCAGAAGCTTTTCAGGTCGAGTGTTCGCTGGACGGGTCGCTGGTTTGGGGCAAGGATTTCGAGGAGGATGGGGAGCCGACCCTGGACCAACCGGGGCGAATCTTTCCAGCCGAAGAAGTCTTGCACCCGGGCCTGGATCATGGGGTATTCCTGGCCGGTCTCGTAGTCGATGCGGGCCGATCGGCCGTTGGGCAAGGTCAGCGATTCGGGCAGTTCATCGACGACCATGCGGGCGGCATCGACGGGCAGGGTAGCAGTCAGCCAGCTCAGGGCCGGCCGTTTCAGAAGCTGGTCGCGTGACCGGCAGCCGCTGCTCCAGCCAGTGGCTGCTTCAGTCCAATCGGGTTCAGGCCAGTTTTTTTCGGGTAAAAGTCGCCGAAGGGTCTCGTATCGCCCCACCCAGCGAGCCACTTCGGGCACCTGGGCCATCAGTTCGCGGGCATGGGCCGCTGCCCATTGGCTAAAGGCCTGCTCCAGCTCATCGGGGCTGGCGGGTGCTTCATTTCGGCCAAGCACCAGGGCATGCAGCCGCTTTTCAACCAGCCAGCGGGCCCGGCCCGATTTCTCATCAATTTCGATTTGCCGCACGGTTTCCATACGGTCGGCCAGCCAGTTTTCCAGCCAGTCCCGTTCAAGCCCGACGGCTATGCGAACCACGGGCTCAGAGCCGCGGGGGTTATTGTCCTCGCGGCGGGGATCGATGGCCAGAAAGAACTCGGAATCACGTTCCATGCTGCACGGGGCCAGCCGCACACCCAGGCCGCGGGCCATGTAGGCAGTGGCGGCTCCGCGTTGGTTGCGGCGGCAGACACGGTCAGAAAAGCCGCTAAGCAGCAGCCGGGCCATGCGGGCATCGTCGCTGGTTTCGTTAGGGTTGCCGGTTTTTTCTGACTGGCGGGGCAGGGTTTCGGGGTCAATGCGTCGGGCGATGGATTCCAGCTGTCGGGCCACTTGCCGCACCCGGAAAAGGGTGTCGCGGTCGATGCCCGTGATGCTGGCCGACTCCTGCTTCCGGAGGATGTCGAGCCGGAGCATGGCGTCGGACCGGTGCCCGGTGCGTTGGGCCAGTTGGCGGGCGGCCGAGTCGTCGAGAAAGTCGCGTTCCGAGATCATTGCAGCCAGCAGGGCGGCCTCATCCACGCAGCCCAGGCTTTGGCCTTCGACCAGAATCCGGCCGAGTCGGGGGTGCACGGGCATATCGGCCAGCACGCGGCCAAGAGGCGTGAGCGAAGTGCCTGAAGAGGTAACAGCACCCAGGTTTTTCAGCAGACCCATGGCTGATTGCAGGCGGTCGGCCGGCGGCGGTGTGAGCCAGCGAATGGCAGCCGGATCAGCCCAGCCCCAGCTGAGGCAGGCGAGCAGAAAGCCGGCCAGATCTACCCGCTGGATCTCGGGCAGGTCGAAAGGCTCAAGCACTTCGTGGGCCGACCAGACCCGCACGGCACGCCCGGGGCCGGTTCGGCCTGCACGGCCGGCTCGCTGTCGGGCTGAAGCCGCACTGATGCGAGCCGTGCGCAGGGTGTCTAGCCCATTGGCGTCGTCAAAGCCTGCCTGGCGGGCGAGGCCACTGTCGATAACAGTTGTTACCCCTTCAATTGTCAGCGAGGTTTCGGCGATATTCGTACTGAGAATGATCCGCCGGCGAGGGCCGGGCCGCAGCGTGGCAATCTGGTCAGCAAGGGGCATTGAGCCATGAAGCTGCCGAATTTCAGCATTGGCGATGACATGCCCTTCGACAAGAGGCCGAATGAGGCTCTCGACCTCGCGGATCTCTCGCTGGCCGGGCAGGAATACGAGTATGTCGCCAGAATTGCCAGCCGCTGAGGCATTCTCAATGGCCCTGGCGATGCGGCCAGCCTGCGGCAGGTGGCCGCTGGAAAGGTCGTGATCGATCTGGATCGGGTAATTGCGGCCCGGCACTTTGATAACCGGGCAACCGCCAAGATGGGCAGCGATGCGATCGGCATCGATGGTGGCTGACATGACGAGAATCTTCAGGTCTGGGCGGAAGGCGTCACGGCTTTCGGCCAGCAGCAGAAGGGCCAGATCGGCGTCGAGGCTTCGCTCGTGGAATTCGTCAAGAATGACCAGCCCACATCCATCAAGCGAGGGGTCGGCCAGCAGTCGACGGGTCAAAATGCCTTCCGTCACAACATGAAGGCGGGTTGCTGGGCCGATCCGGCTTTCAAAACGAACCTGATAACCCACCTCATCGCCCACGTGCCAGCCCTGCTCGCGGGCAATCCATTCAGCCGCCGAACGAGCTGCAGTCCGTCGGGGCTGAAGCATTACGGCATGCTGACCGGGTGGCACCAGGGTCGTGTCAGCCAAGAGAAAGGGCGGCACGCGGCTGGTTTTGCCAGCGCCTGGCTCAGCCACCAGCACCAGCGAATGATGATCAGCCAGACTGTAGCGAATTTCGGCCAGAAAGTCGTCGATCGGCAGGTGCGGCAGGGGCATGGTGTGGCGAGTGGGTGGCCTGCAGTTACATCAATACTTAAGCAAATGCTTGTTTGATTAAGTAAGACCGCGCTGGAGGTTTTCGATCGTGACTTTAATTGCCTCGTTAAAAGGCTGAATTTTAAGCAGATCAGTGAAGACCTGCTGGGCTTCAATCAGCTTGTTCTGGCGAATGAGGCACTGGCCCATGCCGGAAAGGGCACCGTAATGATAGGGGTTGCGCTTGACGACTTCGCGACAGTCAGCCACACTTTTGGCATAATCACCGCGAGAATAGTGGGCAATGGCACGCTGATTCCAGGCCTCGGCATAGTCGGGTGCCTTTTTGATAAGGTCGTCAAGCCGTTTCAGGGCATCGTCGGTGCGTTCGTCGGCAATCAACTCGCGGATGGCCATAAGTTCCTTGCTGTTTTCAGGCGTGGACGACCGAAACCAGATGCCCCAGAGGCCACTTTCGGCGAACTGCCGGACAATCGGGTCTTTATCCTGCATGGCCTTTCCAACAGGCGTCTGGCTCTCGGCCCCGCCCACCATGCCAAGAGATAAAACGGCCGCCCGGCGAACTTCGGCATCCGTCGAACCAACCAGCTTCAGCAAAGTGGCTTCGCTGTAGCGGGCAAGCAGGTTCTGGGTGAACTTTTCAACGTCGCGAGACTCGAGAAAATCCTTGTAATAGCCGACCAGCACCGGTCCCATGGTGGACTCCTTCACGGAAAGCCCGTTTTTTGGCTGACCATCCGCCGCCCTGGCGAAATGCGGCATAACAAGTGTCAGGAGACATGCCGCAAAGAATGTCGTTTTGAAATCGGAAGGCTGACACATGACTGATTCTCCGCAGGTCTCAAGTTTAAATTGATTCAGGCAGGCGATGGCCCATTTTATCACGTTTGGCTGAAAGATACTTTGTACGATGCTCGTGTGGCTGGGCGATAATCGGCACCTGATCAACCACCTCAAGCCCATAACCGGCTATTACAAAGGCATCGACCTTCTTCGGGTTGTTTGTCAGAAGTCGAACCTTTTTCAGGCCAAGATTCTCAAGAATCTGCAGGCCGATGCCATAATCCCGCAGGTCTGCCCTGTAGCCCAGCGCCAGGTTGGCCTCAACCGTGTCCAGCCCTTCGTCCTGCAGGGCATAGGCCCGCAGTTTCTCAATCAGCCCAATTCCTCGGCCTTCCTGGGGTAGATAGATCAGGGCACCGGCTCCCTCTTCCTGCATCATCTCAAGAGCCAGATGAAGCTGGTCGCCACAGTCGCATCGCAGGCTGGCCAGCAGGTCGCCGGTGAAACAACTGCTGTGCAGGCGAACCAGCGGGGCTTCGGCTTTTGTCAGATCGCCAATGACAAATGCAATCGGCTGATTGGCCGGCTCATGATCTACGGTATAGCCAATAATCAGTCCATCGCCATATTTGGTGGGCATCTGTGCTTCAGCAGCCCGATGCACCAGTTTTTCACGGCGTTTGCGATATTTGATCAGTGATTCAATGGTCACCATGGGCAGGTTGAACTGCTCTGATAGTTCTTTAAGCCGTTGTCGGCTTGCCACGCCAATGCCGTCAAGAATTTCACACAGCACACCCGCCGGTGCCAGTCCAGCCATTCGGGCCAGGTCAACAGTGGCTTCGGTGTGGCCGGCTCGCCGCAGCACGCCGCCTTCCTTGGCTACCAGGGGGAAAAGGTGACCGGGGCGAACCAGATCTTCAGGCTGAGTTTTGGGGTCGATGATGGCCCGAATCGTCCGTGCCCGTTCTTCGGCACTGATTCCGGTGTGGCAGCTCACATGATCAACCGGAATGGTAAAAGGGGTGCGATAGGGGGCTGTATTCGATGACGGGTCGACCATCATCGTCAGCCGCAGCCGGGCTGCCAGTTCAGGCATGATCGGCATGCAAAGCTGGCCGCGTCCATGAGTAATCATGAATTCTACGGTTTCGGGGGTCAGCTTCTCGGCAGCAGCAATGAAATCGCCTTCATTTTCGCGGGCCTCGTCGTCTACCACAATCACCACGCGGCCTGCAGCAAGGGCTTCAAGAGCGTCTTCCACCTGTGAATAGTTCAGGTCGGTCGGCATTGTGGTCTCCAAAGTGTCGCGGGGCACTGTCCAAAGCGTCACTCTTATCTTATTCTATATAGCAGAGAAAAACACCGTCCGACCGGTCTGGCCGATTGACTTTGAGACCAATGCCATGCGCCATTGCCAAGCCATTATTGCCGCTTTGCTGTTCTCGCAACTTCTGCCTGCCACGGCCACGGCCGACGATGCCGCCGACCAGCTTTTCAAAGTAGTCCAGGCCTATGCCAGACTCAAGAATTATGCTGACAGCGGCAGCGTGACCATTGTGCCGCCGGGTGGCCAGCCATCCAAGCCTGACGTGTCGCGGACGCTTTTTTCAAGGCCTGATCGGCTGAAGGTCGAGGCTGATGAATTGCGGGCCAGCTTTGCCAGCGGCAAACTGACAACCGTGCTCGACACCCTTCGCACCACACTGGCCGAACCCATGCCGAAGCTGCCAGAAGCCGACGCCCTGTTGGTCGGGCCGGTCGGCTCGGCACTACTGGGCTCGCCCTTGGGGCAGCCACAGGCCATTGTTCTGCATCTGCTGCTGGACAAGAATCCCCAGGCATGGCTGGGCCGCGAAGGTCAGGCGAAGCTGGAGCCAGCTGCCAGGTGGGAAAATCGCGACTGGAATCGTCTGCGTATTGATCGCCCGCTCAGGCCTGACTGGCTTTTGTGGATCGACGGCCAAACCGGGCTGATTGGCCGGATTGACGTTGTTGCCGGCGAGAGCCCGGATAAAACCGTACGAGTGCAGTGGGCCTCGGGCGAGGTGAAATCTGCGGATTTGCCGGAATCGGCCTGGGCGATTGCAATTCCTGACAATTATGCCGCTGTTGATAAAAAAGTAGCTGAATTTCGAAAAGCTGCCGCCGAGAAAAAGAAAACGGCTGATTCAAGCCTTGTGGGCAAGCCAGCGGGTGACTTTCCACTGGAATTTATTGGTAATGATGGCAAAACGAAAAAAGGCAAGCTCTCGGACTTCAAGGGTAAGCCGGTCCTGATCGACTTCTGGGCTACCTGGTGCGGGCCATGCCGCAAATCGTTTCCTGAATTAACAGCCGCACTTGCCACGCTGGAAGACAACAGTGATCTGCAGGTGCTTTTGGTATCAATCGACCAGCAGGCAGAAGAAGGAGAATTGCCTGATTTTGTCCGCCTTGGCCTGAAAAAGATGGGGGTTGACTTGGAAAAGCTGCCCCGCGCATCTCTTGCCCTGGACCGCATTGGTGCAGCGGCCAAGGCAATGCAGGTGGAATCAATCCCCATGACGGTCCTGATAGACCGTTCTGGGACCGTTCGCAAAGTGCATGTGGGCCTGACACCGACCACAACCCTGCGGCAAAGTATTGGCGAAATAACCAAGAAGTCAGATAAGGCTGAATAAGCAACTGAATTTCAGGGAACGGTCAGATAATCTGACTGTTGAAAAACATTTTCACTGGACCTGCAGTGTTTAAACACCTTAACGCATAAAGTTTCCAGCAGCGTGCGGCTGATTCAGACCATAATTTAAATTATAGACCAGAAAATGTAATTTAAGTTTCAACTTGAAAAGATTAGGCTACACCAATGATCCAAGTTTTTCGATCAGGTTCTGATGCCTGCTGAAAATTTTTAACCGGCGGGTAAACCGGAAAAACGATCGACGCGGTTCGAAAGATAAATAATCGCAATCATCCGTTTTGTTAAAGAAATGATAATTTGCCCGTTGATTCGAAATGGACTGGAGTTGCTGATATTTGACAATTATAAGGAGGTTCATGGAGAGATGTGTTGATGACTCGATTGACTTTTCAGCCGTTGTGGCGACATCACCCGTTTCATCAGGGCGTGAAATGGCTGAAGATAACAGGTTGGGCCATGCGATCTGAAAGAACTTTGCCGGCATGGCTGACTGAAAATAACCGGTGAAACCGGTATCAATTTCGGTATTGGCTGATCAGTCGGCGATAGATGATCAGGTTGCGATCGACAACAGTCTGGATCGAATAGTCTCTGACAACATTTTCGCGAGCCTTCTGGCCCCATCGGCGGGCGGCTTCGGGATTACGAAAAGCACCGAGAATGGCGGACGACCATTGTCCGGGGTCGGATGATCGTACAAGAAAACCCGATATTTCGTGGTCGATCAGGTCGGTGTTGCCGCCAATCTCAGAAACGAGGCATGGCAGGCCGGTGGCCATGGCTTCAAGCAGGCTGTTACTCATGCCCTCAGCGCGGCTGGGCAGAAGGAACAGGTCGGAATCTCTCAGAATTTCAGGCGTGTTGGACACCCGACCGATGAAATGCACTTCGTTTTCAGTCATTCCAAGGGAGTCTCTTAAAGCAGTCAGATCCGATTTCAGGGGGCCATCGCCGGCGATAACAAGTCTGGCCTGGGCGAGTTTCAGCACAGCAGGCCAGGCCCTGATCAACAGGTCAACCTGCTTTTGATCATGCAGCCGGCCAGTAAAAATGGCCTGAAATGATTTTGAGTGGCTCATGGGCGGACGGACGGCGGGCGTGAATGAATTGACATCAACTCCGCTGCATACCTTAATCAATTTGTCTGTCGGCACGCCCATATTTTGCCATTCGGCGGCGATGTCGTCGGAAATGCAGGCAAAACTGGGCGAGCGGATGGCCAACCGCCGTAAAAGGGCTGAGCCTCGAGTTCGCATCATTTCCTGTGCTTCGCCGTCGTAGCCTGAGCTGGCGGGCTGAATCATGGCCGGGCAGCCGAGACGGTTTTTAACCAGACCCAGGGTGATAGATTCCCAAAGAGCCTGATGCGAATGAACGATGTCGACCGACTTCCGCTCGGCGATCAGGTATCTGGCCAGTTTTTCAATAAATGATATGCCAAAAAGAGGTCCGCGGCTTGAGGTGCGAATGACGCGCCGGATGACGACACGGCCACCTTCCGGGGTTGTCAGGTGCTGTTGAGTTTGAGGGAGATTTTCAAGCGATCGGGTGAAAACGGTGACATGGTGACCCCGGCGGGCCAGTTCTTCAGCCTGAAGCCTTGCCTGTCGTTCTGCACCACTCTCAACAGGATGAAACAGAGAAATGACAAAAGCGATTCTCAGAGGATGCAGTGGCGGAATTTCAG
Source organism: Planctomycetaceae bacterium (assembly GCA_040374745.1). Classification (GTDB taxonomy): domain Bacteria; phylum Planctomycetota; class Planctomycetia; order Isosphaerales; family Isosphaeraceae; genus QWQI01. Next base: position 8,192 of record JBEITT010000022.1, read on the forward strand.
AGGGCTGGTGCTGACCTGTCCAATTTGGCTGAAATTCTTCGGCGGTCGAGGTGTTCAATGGTCACCCGCAGAGCCAGCCGATTTATTGTTTTCAGAGAGTTCTTGAATGATAGCAAGTGCTTGTGTAGCCTGATGTTCAGGCACCAAGACATGGTGGCCGGATTCAAACGGGAGACCACCAAACACACCGGAGCCGGCCGTGATGTCGGTTTTGACGACAATGCCTTCAAGGCTCAGGGCCTGCTCAATGATCGAGGCTTCAATCTCGTTAAGTGCAGAGTAGATACGAACGAGATGAGTTGCTGGATGGCTGGAATCCATAAGTTCGCGTCTCCTGATTGACTTGTAGGCAAGACTCAGCGACTGATTTCGAGGGTGGGAAGATCGCGTCCCTTAACAGTGGAGACTTTGCCGCCTTTTGAAACGAGTTCGCCCAGAACATAGAGGGGCCCGGATTTGGTTTCGACGAGAACTTCCCAGCGTCCTTCGGGGATTTCAACAATCGAATTGCCGGATTTGTCAGTAACGGTTTTGACCTTGATGGTGCTGGAGCCGGGCTCACGAAAGATTACTGCGACGCTTGATTCAGACTGGCCTGATTGTTTGTCGCGAACCGAAAGATTGAGCTTTGGCAAGATGGCGGCCGTGTTAACAATCACAGGCTTGAATGCGTCGCGTTTGGTCTCGCCCGAGGATTTGGTTTCGGTTGTGCCTGACTTGATGGTAGCCGGATCAACAGGTTTGCCTGCATTTTTTTCAGGCAATTCAGGCACTGGCAGAATTGCGGCCGCAGGTGGCGGCAGAGGTGTGAGGTCATCCGCCGGGGGTGGAATTTCAGGTAGAGGTATCTGGGGAAGATTACCCTTGGCAGGCTGCTCAGGTGCTTTCGGCAGATTTTCAACCGGAGGCGGCAGGTCTGAAATTTTGCGGGGCTCTTCAATTGGTGGCTTATCGGCTGGCCCGCTCGTTTTGGCAGAGGTTGGAACGGGTGCGAGGTTGTCGGATGGTTTCAGAGCAGGGACGCTGGTTTCAACCTTGGGTGGTTCGACTGCAGGGGGCAGTGCCAGCGGTTCGGTCTTCTCGCCGAGTGATTTGGGCAGTTCAACAGGTGGCGGCAAAGGAGCGTCGGCAGGCTTGAGAGTGTCTGCCGGTTTCAAGGCTGGTTTGGCCGGGGGCAGATTCAGGGGAACTTCTTCTGTCCTGGGTTTCTCTGGTTTTGAAGGCTCAGCCGGCCTTGCTTCAGGTGCCAGTGGTGGCGATGGATCCGCTGGTTTTTCGGTGGTTTTGGTTGTGGCAGGCTGACTCCTGATCTCTTTTTTGGGTTCTGTGTCAGCCGGGGGCGCGGGGCCAGGGTTGTCGAGCTTCGGCTCATTTCGAAGTGCCGGGTCGGCTGGTTTTTCAGCGGGCTCGGAAGATCTCTTTTCAGGCTCTCTTGGAATTTCCTGCAGTTCGGGTACTTTCGTCGGTTCCAACGAATGTCTTACAGCTGTTTCACCCTGGCATGGGCTGAGACTGTAAGATGTTGTTGTGAGCCAGGTTGCCGGCAGATATTGCACGGTTGGCATCAATACATACGCATGCGAAACGCTGGGAAGAACAACCGAATATGATGTCGGGGCAATAACGTGATAGGCAGTGGGAGCAATGTTGCCGGCCGACTGATGAGAAAAAAGCCCGTGACTTGTTGCTGATACCGAAGCGATTGGCCCGATACCGGCCAAGCCAAGAAGCAGACCCAGCTTTCGTGCCGAAATATTAGCAAAATGCCTGTTAGAATTTCGTCTGGTGGCTGTCTGTGATGGTCGTTTCATTTCTGCTTCCCGTAGATGAATTCTCAATGCTGCCATAAGAGAGTATAACATGCACGTCAAACACGCCAGAACCGCCTGAGATGCAGATCAATCATGATTTAAAGTCAGCGGCAAAGGCTTTGGCTGAAAGGAGTTCGCCCGTAGCAAAGCGGGTCAGTTCATTCCACGGGAGACTGCGGCCAGGCGTAAATACCTTTTCGATCATATATTTTCCGACATTTTTATTACCGATATAGCTGGCACGACCGGGGTCGGCTCCACCCAGCACCTCGCGGCAGATGGTGTGGTGTACCTGTGATGCAAAAAGCTGACCCATCATATAGTTATGATAATAAGCCGGGGCACTGACAACATGAATTTTGGAGGCGTAATCAGGTGCATTACGGTTTTCAGGGCGACGAACCGCCTGGTATTCCTCGACAAGATCCCACCAGAGTTTGTTCAGGTCCAGTGACGGGTTGGCGTACATCGCCTTTTCGAACCTGAGCATGACCTGGCACCAGCGAGAGAATATCAGCAATCGGGCACGACGTGCGGCGGTGCCTGCATCGTCGTAGCCTTTTGGATCAGCCACGGCAACGCCCATTTTCGCGAGCCAGTCCGCATCTTTGCTGAATTGCTCAAAGAGCATGGCCACTCCTTCTGTAGCGAGGATATGCGCCTCGCCCCTGAGGAGATAAGGGACGCTCTGCGGTATAAAACGACTGGAATACACGGCATGGCCAAGCTCGTGCAGCATGGTTCCCATCCAGTATTCATTGCCCACGATGTTGGCCAGCACACGCACATCGCCCTGGCGGTCAATATCGGTGCAGAAGGCGTGGGGGCTTTTGCCAGGTTTCTCGAACAGGTCACTGCGGGCGATCACGGCATCGATCGGCAGGCCTATACCACTGTAGAAGTCTTTACAGAGCTTAAGGATGTCGGCGTTCTTATAGGGTGCGTCGAGATCTGTTGGATAGATCGCCGGAGCTTCCTGAAAAAATGGGTCCTGATAATGCCAGGGACGAAGATCGGCAGGCTGGATGCCGCATCGCCTGGCCAGGGCCTGGTCAATTTCTTTCTTCAGGTCCAGAAAAGGCGAGCGTGTCAGTTGGTCAAGTTCGTCGAACAGTTTGATCACGTCGCCCTGATTTTGCTCGTTCAGCGAGAGCATCATCACGTGAAAATCGCTGAAACCAAGTGCCGTGGCGGCCTGATTACGAAGCGTTACAAGATCCCGAAGGTCTTTCTCTACATTTGCCCCGACACCCTTCGAGGCCTCCCAGACCGCTTTTCGCTCAGACGAGTCAGCGGAATTCTTGAGAACATCACGCACCTGGCTGTCCGTCAACTCATTGCTGCCAACTTTTGCCCTGTAAACGTTAAAAGCCTTCTCAATGGCATTGGCCTTTGCCGTAATTCCAGCCAGAAGTTTTGGGTCAAGTTGCTTCTCAAGTGCTTGCAAATAAAGCAGTTCAATCTGGCGTTTCTCGGTGGGGTCGGTCACTCCGGCACTTCTCACGGCCTTGATGCGGCCGAACCGGGCGGTGTCTGACAAAACAGCATCAAGGGCGTTCTGCGACTTTTCTTTCTCGGCAAAGTCTTCGTCGCGACCACTGACATTGGCATTCCACCAGGCCTTGTTATTGGCAATTTCAATGGGCCTGATCTTTTCTTCATGCTCTGAGATGATGGCCCTGGCTGACATTTGCTGCGACATCCCCCACACTGATAGACCGGATATTGAAACACCCGCCGCCCCAAAAACTGATTTTTTCATGTAATTGCGACGGCTGAGCTGGTTCATCGTTGCGTTTTCCTTGTTAATCTCAGGCCAGTGGACAAAAATACGGACGCCCGGAACTACCCGCTTGTGGTTAGCATTTGTTCAGGTTATTATCAATTTCCCGAAACGATAATGCAAGAGGCAGCTGAAGAAAAACCGAAGATGTCAAACCAGAGGCTTCAGCTCGAGTCTGTTCAGCGAAAATTGCTACAGGCGGGCATTATTTGATTTTCCGGTGATGAATCGGATTGTCGCTCAAATGTGCCCAGGCTGGAGGTTTTACCGCTGATATTATGTCAGGCCTAGTAATGGTGGAACCGGGTAGCTGAAACATTCGCCAAATACCCTCTGGCTTGAAGTGCCCTGATTTCCGAAGCCTTGATCGTATCGCAGAAGTTACAACGATTGTCAGCCAGTTATCAGCAGGAGTATCGATTGATGAAGATCGTTCAGGTGAGGGCGAACTTAATTTCATTCTGGCTGGTTTTTTGTCTGATGCGTGTCATCAATGCACAGGCACAAAGCCTTTCGGAGATACTTCCCGACAATACACCGCTTTATTTGAAGATTGACAAGCCGGCTTCGCTGTTCCTTGATGAATTTCGAAATCCGGCAGTGCTCAACGCGCTTCGTAAAATTCCGGGTTTGGGCGAGCAGATTGATAATCCTCAGCTGGATCAGGTCAAGGCTGTGCTGGGTGCGCTGGGCTCGACGGAAGATATTTCGTGGACAGAACTTGTGCGTGAAATTCTTCATGGGCCCGCTGAAGTTGGTCTTTCAGCGAGTCCGAACGAAGCAATTTTGAGTGTGGTTCCCAAGGATGTTGCGCGACTGACCCGACTGCATGCCAAATTAATTGAATTTGCTCGTGCCGACGCCATGAACAAAGGAAATCCGGACCCGATCAGGATCTTCAGTCATGCCGGAGTGGAATGTTTCAGCTTTACGCCCGCCGAGGCACATGCCATCGCGGGGGGAAGGTTGATTCTGGCCAGTTCGGAAGGTGTTCTGAAGGAAGCACTTGACGTGATCACAGGCAAGAAGCAGCCAAAATCGAAACTGAGCCAGACAAAACCCTATCGCGATGCCATGGAACAGGGCAGCGCATCAACTCATAACGCATTCGGGTTCGCCCGGATCGATATTCTGCGAAAGGCGGGAATAAGGAACCTGAAACCGCTGGATGAATATAACCCACTGGCAGCACTGCTTTTCGGTGGTTGGGTTGAGGCATATAACAAAGCCGGTTGGCTGGCCTTGGCATTCGACCTGAAGGGCGGCAGGCCGGCACTTGAAGCGATTTTGCCGGTTGATGAAAAAACGTCAAAAAGTGAGACGCGACAGGCATTTACTCCCCCGGCCGGGCAATATGCGCCTGGGAAGTTGATGCTGAAAAACCAGATTGGATCGCTTGAGCTCTGGCGGGATTTGGGCAAAGTCTGGAACATTCGGGAATCGGTGGTTAAGGGGCCTGCTTTACAGGGTTTGAATGGTCTTGATAATGGCATCGGGCAGTTTTTTGGTGGTCGAGATTTTGGTACCGGTGTGCTGGGTGCCTTGAGGCCTGACTGGCGAGTGAATGTGACCGAGCAGGAGATGAAAACTCTTAACCCGAAGCCTGATCTGGTTTTACCGGCCTTTGCGATAACGGTTGGCTATGACAGGAACGACAGGGATTTTCAGCTCAGGTGGGTTATCGCGTTTCAGTCGTTGATTGGCGTGATCAATGTGACCGGAGCACAGCAGAAACAGCCGGTTCTGATGCAGAACCAGGAAGAATTTGAGGGGGCCAAGATATATACGGCCAAATTTTTACCGCCGGCAAAACCGAAGGATGCAAAAGATGCCGAAGAGGGTGTTCACATCCGCCATAACTTCAGGCCTACACTGGCTTTTGCAGGTGATCATCTGATCGTTGCTACAACCACTGAAATTGCCCGGGAAGTTATCACTGCTCTTGGTCATTCAAAAAGTGCTGATCTGCCGCCCCGAGCCATGCACCTGGACGTGAATGGCCAGCTTCTGGGGCGTTTGATTGAAGTGAATCGCGAGCGACTGGTGATGCAGAACATGGTGGAGAAAGGCCAGGGGCGAAGTGCAGCCGAAGGAGAGATTGGAGGACTTGAGTCGCTGGTCAGGGAGCTTAATGCCGGCGAGATCAGTGTGAGTGATACGGAAAAGCTCTTTCGGTTTCGAATCGGATTTGATTTGGATAAGCCGAAAAAATAAACGTTGGAGTAACTCCTGAATCATGTTGAGGAAGAGACTTCAGTGATTTCAACATGGCTTGAACCTTACCTGAAAGAGCCCCGATCGGCCTGGGCGGCTTTTGAGCCTGCCGATAGCACCGGCTGGAATCGGGCTGCGGCTTCACATCTTTATCGCAGGGCTGGCTTTGGGGCAACACCAACAGAGCTTGTCGAAGCGGTGAGACTGGGGCCGGCAAAATCAGTTGAACTGTTGTTGGACGGTTCAGCGAAAGCAGCCGATGGCACTTCGGCAGCCAGTTTCAGTGAATTCGCCGACCGAATTGAAGCCAGGCTAGGCCCTGATGGGCCACTAAGACGTATCCAGGGCCTTTGGCTGCAGCGGATGGTCAATACGCCAAGGCCGGCATTGGAATGGCTGACGCTATTCTGGCATAACCACTTTGCCACCAGTGATGTCAAGGTTCAGAATACAGGGCTAATGGTGCGGCAGATAGCCACGCTGCGCAAGGCTGCCATGGGTCCGTTTCAGGAAATGCTCAACGGCGTTGCCAAAGACCCGGCGATGCTATTATGGCTTGACGCTGCAGCCAATCGGCGCAGCCGCCCCAACGAAAATTTCGCCCGCGAGGTGATGGAACTTTTCACGCTGGGACGGGGAAATTATACCGAGAAAGACATTCAGGAAGCCGCACGGGCCTATACAGGCTGGTTTGTGATTCGTGATCAATTTAACTATCTTGAGCAGCAGCACGATCAGGGCCAGAAAACCGTGCTGGGCCAGACCGGTAACTTTGGTGGTGAGGATATTCACAAAATTCTGATCAACGAACCGGCAAGTGGTCTGTTTCTGGCCCGGAAGATGATGCGGCATTATGTGTCAGAAACAGACCAGTTTCCAGACGATCTTCTGAAGCCGCTGGCTGACGACTTCAGAACTTCGGGCGGTTCGATCCGGGCCATGGTTCAGACAATTCTTGCCTCACGATTGTTTCACGATAAACAGGCACGCTGGCGGCGAGTGAAAAGCCCAGTTGAGTTTATTGTCGGCACCTGTCGGATGCTGGGAATGGCTGACCCGATGCCGTCGCCGGAGTTACTTGCCGACGCTTCGGCTACCATGGGCCAGGGGCTTTATGCCCCGCCCAGCGTGGCCGGATGGGAAGGTGGCCCGGCATGGATCGACACAACAAGGCTGGTGGCCCGCACGAATCTGAGCCTTGGGCTTTGCTCAAGGACCGGCCCACTGGCAGGTAGACTGAACCTGAAAAAATGGGCTGAAAAGCAAGGTGGCAAAGAACCTGGCGAATTGATAGATCTTCTTCTGGAAACATTACTTGCGGATGCCACTCCGAATCAGTTGCGGGCCGAACTGCAGGCGATGGTCAAATCGTTCGATGATTTGAACCAGGCGGTGGCACGTATCCTGACCACGCCAGCCTATCAACTGGCATAATTTGGAACAAGCAAAGGAAATAAGTCAATGAAACCATTTATCCGCCGCCAACTGCTGAAGACTGGACTGGCTGGTGTGCCCCTTATTTCGGTCGGGGCCCGGACTCTGCCGCTTTTTCTGGAGCAATCAGCACAGGCAGCAGGCAAGGAGAAAGCGGGTGAAACGATACTTGTCGTGATTCAGCTGCTGGGCGGGAACGACGGCCTGAACACGGTGGTTCCGCACGGAATTGATGGCTACAATCGCGGGCGCCGGGGGCTGCGATTAACGTCAGGAAATTTAGTACGTCTATCTGATGATATAGGCCTCCATCCATCGTTGAAGCCTTTGGAAAAAGGTCTAGAAAATGGTCGGTTGGCGGTAGTGCAGGGAGTGGGGTATCCGAACCCGGACCGGTCGCATTTCCGGTCGATGGACATCTGGGAATCAGCCCGGCTTGACCCGAACGACCTTGACACTGGCTGGCTTGGCCGGGCGATGGACGATTCTCTTTCCGATTCGACACGTAAACGAATCAGTGGCATTCACATAGGTAACAGAAACCTGCCACTGGCATTAAGGGCACGGCGGTCGGATGTGCCGAGCCTTGAACGTCTTGACCAGCTTCAGCTCAAGGGTGATAACAGCCTGACCCGCATGGCAGCTGAAGTTGATCGCCTGGGAAAAACGGGCACGAATTCCAAGTTATTGCCGATGGATCAGCCGCCAGTTACAGATTCAGTAAATCCGCTTTTGTCTTTTGTGGCCCGGACGACTGCAACTGCTGTAGCCTCTTCCAAAAAGCTGGCTGAGCTGAACGAACTGCCCGGTGGTGTAAAATATCCGGAAAATGCTCTTGGCAATAGACTTGAAGTTATTTCACGGATGATTCGGGCCGGGCTTGATACGCGAGTGTTTTACACATCAATCGACGGTTTTGACACACATGCCAACCAGCTTGCGATTCATGCGGGGTTGCTTGAGCAGCTTGGTCAGAGTGTTTCAGCTTTTGAGGCCGACATGGTCGCATCTGGCGACGCAAACCGTGTCTGTGTATTGGTTTTCAGTGAGTTTGGCAGGCGTCTGGCTGAAAATGCCAGCCTGGGCACTGACCACGGAGCCGCCGCACCACTATTTATCACTGGCCCGCTGTCTCGCAGTGGGCTTATTGGCGAGCACCCAAGCATGGAAGCCAAAGACCTGAACGACGGTGATGTGATGTTCCACACGGATTTTCGACGGGTTTATGCAGACATCCTTGCCAACCATCTCGGGGTAAACCCAGAAGTTGTATTGGGTAAGAGCTTTACGCCGCTGGGTATTGTGAAAAAGGCCTGATTTTCGGCGGTATGGTAAAACTTCGGATCAGGTCGAAACAAAAACAGCTGAGACAGCGTTTGAGAGCTTCATCAGCAAGGTTGATGATTCGTCGTAGGGGCGACTTGTCAGGATGACGGCAGAGGCATTTCGTATGGGGTCGGCCCACATCAGCGTACCGGTTGCGCCATGGTGGCCAAAAGTCTCGGCCGACAGCAATTCGCCCAGATTTGTACCTACGCCCAGACCCTGCACACGCCAGCCCAGGCCCCAGGAACTGAACCGGCGGTCAAAGTCATTCATTTTGGGATAAGCATTCATCTGGCTGGTAGTCATCATTTTGACAGAGGCTGGGCTGAGTATTCGCACCTTATCAAGCGAGCCGCCACCGAGAAACAGGCGAGCGAATCGAGCCAGATCGGCAGCGGTGCCAGTCATGCCGCCCCAGGGAGCGCCCAGGCCCAGCCAATAAGGCGTGTTCCAGTTCCAGTTCGTGGCGGCCTGTTGTGGCGTGATCTTTACCCGAACCACTCGTGCGGCATCTTCGCCGGCAACACCCAGCCGGGTGGAATGCATGCCAAGCGGCTCAAATATTTCGGTCCTGAGAAATTCACTGAAAGATTTGCCGGTAATCAGATGAACAATCTCAGCCAGAATTGCGGTGCCCATGCTTTGATAGCTGACCTGGGTACCCGGTTCGAAGAGCATTTCGCAGTGGCAGGTGGACTGGATGAAAGCGGAGAGCCGGGCATGAGCAGCCCGCAGCGCATCGTTATCAGGCAGCATGTCAGGCAGGCCTGAGGTGTGGCTCATGAGGTGCCGGATCCGGATCTGCGATTTTTCCGGCGAATTCATGGCGGGAATCATGTCGGCGACACGGTCCTGAAGCCTCAGGAGGCCTCGTTCCACAAGTATCATGGCCGCAGTGACAGTGACCGGCTTTGTGAGCGAGGCGAGAAGAAATGGCGATTCGGGCGTAATGGCGAGTGAATGATTGTCGAAGGGGTCAAACCGGCCAACGGCAATCCGGCGTTCTGTTTGACCTGAAGTGACGCAGATGCTGGCGGCGGGCAAGTGGCCGGTGTCAACCAGGTGGCGGACGAAATTTGAGACATATTGCCAGCGATCAGGATCAATACCGGTTGTCATGGTGATGGCCTGGAGAGTACATGATTGGCGGCGGGTTCACCCGAATGCAGTGGATTATATCGTCATGTTGGTATGTGTGGAGTGAAAATTAGAGATCATTTCGCCGAGTTGCGTGGTTTTCAATCTGGACTCGTCTCGACTTTCCCGTCAAAATGGTTATTCCTTCACCGAAGGTTTTGCCGCATTCTAAAACACGGATGGCCCGCCCCAAGGAATTCCGCCGTATTGCCCCGTCGCCAGCTATCTGGAAAGAGCCAAGTGACAATGACAATTCGTAAAAACCAGAAGACTTTAAGGTTAGCCGCATCGCTGGCTGCTCTTTGCTTTGCTCACACGACCGGTGCACAGGTAGATGCACCGACATCGGCCAGGATGATCAAGCCGGCTGAAGGGCTGCAGGCCACGCTTTGGGCATCAGAGCCGATGGTGGTGAATCCGACAACGCTTGACATTGACAGCCGGGGCCGGGTCTGGGTGACAGAGGGCCTTAATTATCGCCTGCACCGCAACACGGGCCGCAAGATGGAGCGAATGCCCGACGCTGACGCAATCAAGATTCTGGATGACACGGATGGTGATGGCAAGGCCGACAAAGTAACAATTTTTGCTGATAAAATCTTCCCGGTGCCCATGGGCATTGCGGTGGAGGAAAAATACGACAAATCAGGCAAGTATCTGGGCTGCAGGGTTTATGTAGGTAACAGCCCGAACCTGCTGGTTCTGGAAGATACGGATGGCGATGACAGGGCGGATGTTCGATACCCGCTGCTCACCGGTTTTGGCGGGATTGATTCTGACCATGGCGTGCACGGGATGACGCTTGGCATTGACGGCAAGCTCTATTTCACGCATGGCGATGGCTGTTGCTCAGTTCAGCCCGACGGCACGGATCGCGTGCAGAACTTTGATGTGACCGATAAATCAGGCCGGAAGGTGACAACCGACCAGCTTGCCACGACCCTGCGAGTGAACCGCGACGGCAGCCAATTTGAAATTCTGGCAGATCGACAGCGAAATAACTATGAGACGTCGCAGGACAGTTTCGGCACACTTTTTACGTCAGATAATGACGACGACGGCCGCCGCGGCAGCCGCGTGATCTGGATTATGGATGGTGGCCGCTATGGCTATCGTACGCCCGGCAGCCCCCGGCACTGGGGGAAGATGTGCCCGGCAATGTGCCCAAACTGGCCGGCACCGGAAACGGCAGTCCGTGCGGCATTTTTGCCTATGAAGGCAGCCTGTTTGGCCCTGAGAATGTCGGCAGCCTGCTTGAAGCTGATGCAGGTACAAGGCAGATCAACTGGTTTCCGATCACTCGTCACGGGGCATCATACCAGACTGTGCACAATGTCTTTCTGGCAAGCGACGACCCGTGGTTTCGACCGGTTGATGCAGCCGCCGCTCATGACGGCAGCGTTTTTGTGGCAGACTGGTATGACGCCGGAGTGGGCGGACATGCGTTTCGCGACCAGACAACAGGCCGCATTTATCTGGTAACACCCAAAGGTCAGAAGGCCGGTGGTACCAGGCCGGATTTCACCACCATAGATGGCCTGATTGCTGCCCTGGGTTCACCAGCCACGGCTACCCGAGACACAGCCAGAAGGCTGTTGATTGAAAGAAAAGACGAGTCGAAGAAAGCTCTTGCCGGCCTGTTACAAAAGCCGGGAGATGCCCGCCTTAAAGCCCGTGCCCTGTGGGTGTGGCATGCGATTGATGGCGACCCTGTGGCAACTTTCGCCCTGATCAACCAGGACGAGCCACGCTTGCGTGAGCAGGTGGTGCGCATGCTGGGTCGGGATGTGAGCCGGGTAGGGATTGTTACCCTGCCGGAGGGTAAATCGTCGGCGCCGAGTCGTGGTGAAGTTAATCTGAATGGACTGATGGCACTGGTTGATGACCCGGACAGCGGCGTGAGGCGTGAACTGCTGCTGGCCCTGCGTGATGTGCCAACTGAAAAAGCCGGCGAAGCACTGAAGAAACTAGTGAAAAGCTGGGATGGCCACGACCGTTGGTATCTTGAGGCGATGGGCCTGGCCCTGCAGAACAGAGAATCAGACTTTATCGCAAGCCTTTTTGACGGCAAGCTGTTTGGTGATTTGAAGCTGGAATCGGCTGGCCGTGAAAGTGGCATGGCCCTGCCACCTTATTTCCCGACAGATCGAAACGAGGCTTTTATTGCGACAGGTCATAAAGACCTTCCTTCCAATGCCCTGACAAAATCGATCGGGCTGGCCTGGCGGCTGCACCGACCGGAGTCGCTTGAAATGCTGGCGAAACTTCGACCACTGCTGCAGGCACACGACCTGCAGCAGGCATGGGACGATGTGCTGAGGCAGATGACAGATTCCAAAGCGGCCGAAGTGGTGGCCAGACTGGCGAAGGAGAGCGGCGATGCAGCACGTTCGCGGCAGATTCTTGACCTGTTGGCCGAGAAACTTGAGGGCGACTGGAAAGATGCCAGACAATCGGCAGATGTGAAAGAGCTGATTAACACAGCCCTGAAAAATCCGGCACTCACCGTGCAGGGAGTTCGTCTGGCGGCCCGTAGCGGCGACACTGGCCTGGTGGGTACTGTAGAAGAACTTCTCAGAAATACAAAATCAGCGGAACCGGTTCGGATAGCGGCACTTCAGGGACTGGCAGTGAGCAAACCTGCTGCAGCCGCAGCGGAAATTCAGGCGATTCTGGAATCGACCAAGCCAAAGAAAAGCTCAAGCGAACTTTCCGAAGCGGCTGTGAAGCTGATTCCGGTCGTAGAGGCTGGTCGGTCAAATGCGGCGCTTCTGAAGATAATTGCCGATGCTGAACTACCCCTGCCTCTGAGGCGAGACTCGCTGCGAACACTGGCTGGAACAGTGCCGGGGGCTCGCCGGATTATTGAGCTGGCCAGTGCCGGCAAGCTGCCCGAGGAGCTCAAGACAGAGGCGACTACAACACTTTATGCCCACATAAACCGTAATATCAGGGAAGAATCAGAAAAAGTACTGCCGCCTCCCAAAACTGCTGATGGTCGCACTTTACCACCGATTTACGAACTGGTGCGACGCGAGGGTAATGCGGAACGAGGCCAGAAGGTGTTTCATCGACAGGCAGCGAATGCCTGTGCCAGTTGCCACCGAGTGGCTGGGCGGGGTCGATGGGTTGGGCCCGATCTTTCAACCATAGGTGTAAAATATGGCCGGGAAGAGCTTCTGCAATCGATTTTGAACCCTTCGGCTGCAGTAGGATACAATTATCGCCCATATGTGCTGGCCCTGAAGGATGGACGAGTGCTGACGGGCCTGCCTGTGGAGGAATCGCCGGCTGCGATCAGCATCAAGACGGCCGAGGGCAAGGCCGAGCGAATCAGCCGCAGCGATATTGAAGAGACCACGATTTCGCCGGTTTCGTTGATGCCGGAAGGCCTGGCCCAGACGATGACTGATGCTGAACTGGTTGACCTGCTTGCCTATCTTGGCACTTTGCGTCGGCCGTCAAGTGTGGTCGGCCAGTTCCAGGCTCTTGGTCCGATTGACGGCAAAGTTGATAACGGTAAAACGACGGCGATTGATGTGGCCGGAGTGGTGCGAACGGGCGAACCGGTGAAAACCTCTGATGGCAAATCGCTTAACTGGCGAAGAGTTTCAGCCAATGCCGAAGGACTGGTTGACCTGACCAGCCTGGCTCTGGACAAAGGCCAGTCGGCTTATCTCTGGACTGTTGCTGTGGCACCCACCGCAATTCAGGCGAAAATTGTTCTGGATTCGTCGGCCCCGGCCAGGATCTGGGTCAATGGTAAAGAGCAGGCGATGGTGCAGTCGGGCGACCAGGAATCAAAAGAAGCCACGCTTGATCTGGCTAAAGGTTCCAACCGTGTTTTGATCAGGGTGGAGCAGGGGGCCAGCCTTGGGCTGACAATCGTTTCAGATCTGCCGGTTGAATTTCGAGATTCGCCGGCAACGGCAGTCGGCAGTCGATGAGTTATCATATACTCACAGGTTTATGATTGGTAAACGGGCTGTAACCAGCCCGTTTTTTTCAAGATTCTGCATGGTCCTGATGAGGAAAAGCTAAGATGGGACGCGTTGTCCATTTTGAAATTCACGCTAGCGAGCCGGAAAAGCTGATTGCTTTTTACTCGACCCTGTTCGACTGGAAGTTCATTGCCGCTCCCTTTCCGAATTACTGGCTGATTGAAACAGGTCATGGCGGACAGTCCGGAATTAATGGCGGACTGGTGAAACGACCGGGCAATATGCCAGCCCATGGTGCCGATGTGAATGCTTTTGTCTGCACAGTTCAGGTGGAATCGCTGGACGACACTCTTGAGAGAAGCGATTCACTTGGCAGTGTGCTGGCACTGCCCAAAATGCCTGTTCCCGGTGTTGGCTGGCTGGCCTACATCAAAGACCCTGACGGCAATATTCTGGGCTTGCACCAGCCAAACCCAAATGCTGCATGAACTCCACGAATTTGAGTAAATCAGCGGGCCAGCTTTGCCTGGGCAGTAATCTGCTCAAGGGCTTGGGTTGCCAGCTGAATGCGTGAAATCAAGACATTTGTCTGCTCGTCAGCCATTGGCTGATTGAATTCATAAATCGCCTGACGAAGCCCGGGCAAAGGCCAACTGGCATAGCCTGTTGTCAGCCCAGGCGCATAAATCACATGCCTGTACCATGGTCGACCCGGCAGACCGGCCGGATTCAGCCATGTGCGTTCAAAAGCCGTTAGCAGGGCATTGACTTTTTCCAGTTTTTCTGCAGTCTGTGCCTCGCTTGTTGCTTTAAGCCGGTTTGTCGCGGCATCAGTGGCTTTAGCCGCCGCTTCGAACTTGAGAATGGCAGCGGCCAGTTCTCGAATACGCGGAATTTCAAAGGCCAGCTTTTTGGGATCTTCCAGCGTTCGCCTGCGCCTGACAACCGTTGTTCGCAGCTCGTCGAGATACCCCCTGATGGCTTCAGCATAAGGTGTAAAGGTAAGGGGCAGAACGGGTTCAGAGGACGATTTTGCGATAACAGCCGTATAAAGCCGGGCAGCAGTGGCATGCTGGACAAATTCCGGATCGCCAAATTTTTCCATCCAGAAAAAGTTGTCGTAAATTGAGTGATACACGCCATATCGACCGCCGAAATCAACATCTGCCGCCGGGATGCCCAGATGATCAACATAGGCGGTGTAATCAGAGCCTGAGCCAAGATCACCCAGTTTTGGTGAGAATCGCCCCCCATCATCACGCTGGGATGACTTGGTCTGGGCGGCATTCTTCCAAAGCGAATCGTCAAGAATCACCGGTTCATCGGCAGCCCATGCCGCCTTGCTTTTTGCGAGCCACATGTCACGCAAAGTTTTGTTGCTTCTTGGGTCAGTCACCGTGGCGGCGCTTTCAAGCAGAAGATCGCGTATGCTTGGAATTCCGCTCATTTCCAGCGATGTGCCGCCTACAGCTGAATCAACATTCAGCATCAGGCAGACATTCTGCTGAAGTTTTGGTCCGAATTGCTCGGCATATTCAGTCGAACCGACCAGGCCATATTCTTCGCCGTCCCAACTGGCATAAACCAGGCTTCGCCGTGGTCGCCAGCCTTTTTTATAGGCATCGCCCAGCACGCGGCATGCTTCCATGGTTGCCGCTGAACCACTGGATGGGTCAACGGCACCATAAGTCCAGGCATCGCGATGGTTTCCGATCATAATTACCCGATTAGGTTCTTCATTGCCTTCCAGTCGAGCCACCACATTCCAGATCTTTCGAATGGCGTAATCCATTTTGATGGAAAACCGGACTTCTGAGGGTCCAGGGCCGGTGTGATAGGGCAAAGGCAGGCCGCCTTGCCAGCTTTCCGGCACATTCTGGCCGGCCAGGGTGTCAAAGATTGGTTTTGCTGCTTCATAACTAATTGGCAATGAGGGAATTGCCGCAAAATAGTCTGTTCGTCTGTGACCTGAGACTTTTTCCCAATCAGGTATTAGAAGCGGATCTAAAGTGAAGCCGTTGATGGGATCAAACGGCAGACGAGGTACACCGGCGATGCTTGGACGGCCGGGTGTGGTGGGGTCGCCTGGCCCAAGAGAGAGGAACTGCACGCTGCCTCGCTGGATGGCCGAAGCCGGCCGATAAGGGCCGGCCGGATAGACATCGCCTTTGGCGAAGCCGTCGTCGGCCGGGTCAGAGTAGATCAGCACTCCCCGGGCACCGCGTTTCTGGGCCTCGCGCACTTTCAAGCCACGAAAGAGTTTGCCATAGCGTACCAGCACAATCCGGTCGCGTACTTCCACACCCATTCCGGCAAGTGTTTCGAAATCTTCCGGGCGGCCGTAATTGGCGTAAATTACTTGTCCTTCAGCCAGTCCCGAAACGCCATATCCGTGAAACGCCGCAAAGGCATCGGGTGAGGCTGAATCTTTGTCGCCGGGCCAGACAGCCTCAGTAACGGCCAGAGGCATGGGGTTGGGCCTTGTGATTTCAAGGATCGGGTTACGACGGCCGAGGGTGTCATTGCCTGTCACCGGATAATTTAACAGAACTTCATATTCAACCAGTTCTGCAGACCAGCCCCAACTCTTGAGTTTATCTCGAACATATTCAGCCGTTTTGAGATCAGCCGGAGTGCCGGCGACATGCGGCTCTTCGGTGAGTGTGCGAAGCATATTTCGCAGGTTGACCGTCGAAACAGCGGACTGGGCCTGGCGGGTGACCACTTCCAGTCCTGTCATTTCCTGGGCAGTCAATGCCGTTTGCAGAAAGGGTAGAACCGGAATAACAGCCAGAGTCAGAGTGATGCAGAGGAGTCTGTAGATCATGAATACATTCCGGTGTGGCAGAGCGGGATGATGTGTTGAAAATAATCAGCGGCACTGGGTGCTTGGTAGTGGTTCAAAATAACGAGTTTCAGGCCGCATGAAAAATGAAATTTTTGCGTGGCTGCAAGAAATCATACGGGCATACTTGACCATCTCATGCCATGGCCGCTACAATGCATGCATGCATTGATGCACAGACAAAACATCTACGCAGTTTTGACAAGATACAACAATGGGGTAGATTGGTGGTATCACAATCGGCAGGGATTGCGCGCCGAGTCAGGATTGCTGTCATGGAGGTCTGTGCTCAATGAATTCGAACAAATAGAGCCAATTGCCGTGCTGGTCTATTCAAGGCCACACGATTCCGGGAGTGACGAAACCGATGAACCATCGCAAGTCTTCATGGTCAAAGCAGGCCAGGCCGGTCTCACGTCGCGCCCATCGCCAATGGTGCGGCAACCTGGAAATTCTCGATAAGCGTGAGCTTCTCGCCACTTTCACCGTGACCAACACGGGCAGCAGTGCAGCAACTCCAGGCACACTTGCCTGGGCCATAACTCAGGCAAATTCTGATTCGACGCCCGATACAATCAATTTTTCCATTTCAGGCGTTACACCTTACCAGATCGACTTGAATCAGGCATTGCCAACGATCACTCAACCTGTGTCGATTGATGGCACGACCCAGCCCGGATTTGATCCGTCAAATCCAGTTCCGGTGATCATGGTTACCGGAAAATTCATTGGGAATGTTGATCCGAATCCGCCTTTTTACTACACCCCCACGCCGAATGTCAGTGGCTTTGTGATAAACACAGGCAACACTGATGTGAACGCCCCGACCACGACCATCAAGGGTCTGGCCGTTGGCCATTTCACAGGTAACGGGATTGATGTGGTGAATTCTGCCAATGTGGCGATTCAGGGTGTGCATGTGGGTGTGGGTCCTGAAGGATCCATGGCCATGCCTAACTGCTATGCAGGCATTACTGCACGGGACTCAGCCAATGTACAGATAGGCGGCACCACACCTGGCACCTTCAATGTCATTTCAGGCAATGGCTCTAATGGCATTGTTTTTGTGAATGTCGCAGGCGGGTCGGTGCAGGGCTCAAAAATCGGGGTTGATATTACTGGCCTGATGGCACTGGGGAATGGCCAGGATGGTATCAACATGACCAATTCGACGGCAATCCTGGTGGGTGTCGAGTCGATGAACGCTGGTTCGCCGGCGACAGGTCCGGGTGAATATCTCAAATTTCCTGTCGGTGCCAATCATATTGGTGCCAACGGACGTAATGGCGTGGTGATCTGGGGGCCAGCCGACACCTCGGTGAACCCTCCCGGTGGATACCAGAACAAGGTTGTAAATAACAAGATTGGTTACGTTGAGCGTGTGTTTAATACCGACGGAATTATCATTCAGGCGACCGACCTGGGCAATGCTGCCAACGGTGTGCTGATAGGTAATAATTCGGCAGGTAATCTGATTCAACAGAACATGTTTGACACCAACAAGGAAAATGGTGTCGCCATTTCCTCGGGTAATTTTAACGCCCTTTACGCTAATGAATACTACAACAACACTCAACTGGGCATTGACCTGGGCTATGACGGCGTTACCGTCAATGAGGACATGGACAGCGACCTGGGTGCTAATTTCAATATCAATTACCCGACATTGACTTCGGCACTTTCCGACGCTTCGAAGACGACAATTGTGGGCACTTATGAAGGTGTACCCAACAGCCAGATCAATATTCAGCTTTACACCAATCCGGCCAGTCTCAGCCTTTCACCTGCCCAGGGCAAGAGCTACCTTGGCTTCATTTCGGTTACGACCGACAGCAACGGTGCAGCCTCATTTACCTTTGTGACCAACTACTCACTGGGAATTAACGAAAAAGTTACAGGCGTTGCCAGTGACACGAACGGTAACACCTCTGAAATCAGCGGGTTTGTGCAGGTAAAAGCAGCGCCGACCGACGTTGCCCTGAACCTGACTTTGAATCCATCGACCGTGGCACTGAACGGCACAACCACGGCCACCACAGTGATTAACAATAATGGCCCAACCAATGCCACGAATCTTGTGGTGACGATTACCTTGCCCGTGGGCTTTAAGATTACCAGCACTTCGCCGGCAGGTCTTGCCATCAGCAGCAATATTGTCACAGCGACTTTTGATTCGCTGCTTGTCGGACAGTCGCAAACTGTCTCAGTGACATATATCGCTTCAGAGCTGGGCACATTCAGCGTAGGTTCGAATGTCACCCTGACGGAGAGTGACGTTCAGCCTGACAATAACCAGGCAACCTCTGCACTGACTGTCAATTCTTCCGGATCAAGTTCCGGCACAAGTGGCTCGACAGGCGGCTCAACCGGTGGTTCAACGGGCGGCAGCACAGGTGGCTCAACCGGTGGTTCAACAGGCGGCAGCACAGGCGGCTCAACCGGTGGTTCAACGGGCGGCAGCACAGGTGGCTCAACCGGTGGTGTGTCAGCACCTGTCGGGCCAGGGCCCCAGGTTCTTTCCGTCAAGCGTGTTCTCGACCGGGGACGCATCAAGGTACTGGTAACTTTTGACCAGGCAATGGATCTGACTTCTGTCTCAGCCGCAACCAATTTCTATTTCGTGAGTTCGGGGCGCGACCGCAAGTTTGATACAAATGACGACCGCACTGTTGGAGCCCTGACGGCCGTTTATATGGCGGCTACCAATTCTGTTCTGTTGACACCATATCAGCCGCGTGGTTTCAGCCTGAAAAATATCAGACTCTCGATCCTGGGAGTGACAAAGAATTCAGTGCAGAATGCAGCTGGAGCATATCTTGACGGTGCAAGAACCGGGACAGCTTCGAATTTCTTTGGCGACGTCCCAGTCACCATGATACCGGTTAGATTTTCTTCAGCCAGAGCTTCCCGCCGGCTTATCTGATAGCGGAATATCTGATCAAAAATAATTATGAAGAGGTGTGCTTACGGGCATACCTCTTTTGTTATTCTTCCCTGATCGGACCGCATTCACGCTGCATCTGGGCAACGATCTGGGCCATTTCGTCCATGGCCAGGCAGGCCGTTTCCACCGACCTCAATATCGGGGCAATCCGCTGCTTTTGAAACTCTTCAGCCTTCTGGTCCTGCCAGTGCTCTCGTGCAATCGTCAACACATCTGAAAAATCAAGAGCAGCACTTTTCAGCCGCCCCGCCGACGAATGGCTCATTTTTCGGTCTCTTTATTTTCAGGATCAGTTGGCTGAACGGACGAGCCGGCTGACGTTCCAGACGAGCTGGCTTTAGGCACAGCGATGGCTGAATACGCCTCAAGTGCTTGAATCAGACCATCGATAAATTCGCCATGGCGTTCAATGCCGCCGCCCACTTCGTCCTTGATACCACGCATCCTGGCGTTAAATTCGCTTACATCACGTTCGAAACGCATCCGCCAGCGGCGAATGGCCTCAAGCCTGAGCCGTGCCTTCTCCAGTTCGCCTTCCAGCCGTTTGACTTCCTGCTTCTCGACAGTGTCAAAGGCAGGTCTGTCAGTACCCTGGGCTTGAAGTCGTTTGCGAAAAAGGGCGTTTTTGGCTTCATTCAGGTCCACTTCCAGCCGTTTCATGCGAGATTGCCAATAGCTGGGCATTTCGTGCTCAAGCCAGTGCCACACGCGCCGAAGGTCCATGTCGGTGCCATTCACGACGGCCTGTGCTTCCTCCTGAAATTTCAACATGGCCGCTTTCACGGCCTGTAGCACTTCGATTGACTGCACATGCACCGGGCCGCTCATTTTCCATATCTCCGCCGGTAATCGTGCTTTCAGTCGGGTCAGGCCTGTTCCTTAAAGACCAGATCAATTGCCAGACCGGCTGCCAGCATGAGCGAGGCGGTGGCATGATCCCCCAGTGCCTCATAGGTTTCGCTCAATGAAATGATATAATTATCGGCCGAAGTGAAAAATTCCTTGCCAAGCCCGGCCCACTGTTTTGTCACCACACCAAGCTCGGTTCCGGCGGAATCAAGAAAACGGAAATTCCAGCCTTTCCAGTCGCCCTTCACGTCGGCCACCACATTTCCGCTGGTATCCATCACGGTGAAGCCACCGCCAAGGCTAAAGAGTTTGCTGCGCAAGGTGCCGAATTCAGCTCCCTGTGAATCGCAGACAATCACACTAACTCTGAGAAACCCAGGCTTTTTCTTAAGCGAAAAGAGAGCGTCCTGACCCTCGCCTTCATAAATATTAACGCGTGTCGGTAAAAATCGTTTATTGACCAGGATTCGGGCCAGCTTGGCCCAGCCAGGCGGCTCGTCAATGGCCATGCCAATTTGCTGATTCGTTTCAGGATCAAAGATGTCGTAAGCATCGGTCAACTTGACAAATGCCACGCGTTCCTT
Source organism: Planctomycetaceae bacterium (assembly GCA_040374745.1). GTDB lineage: Bacteria > Planctomycetota > Planctomycetia > Isosphaerales > Isosphaeraceae > QWQI01. Next base: position 29,060 of record JBEITT010000022.1, read on the forward strand.
CACGAAAAACCTGCGATAATCCAAGAGCATCGAAAGGGTCTCCTGATAAAACTCGGCTGATTGCTGACTTAATGTCAGTGAATATCCCTCAGGTCGAACATCGGGTTGACAACCATACCCGTCAGCAGCTTCGGATAAAAATACGTGCTCTTTGGCGGCATTGTCTCGCCCCCTGAGGCAATGGCCTGAACATGATCCATCGTGGCTGATGGCACCAGTGCCGCTAGATTCCAGCTTTTGTCTTCAAGCACTTCGCTCATCAAATGCACATATTTGAATTTGGCAATCGCTTCGACATTCAGAAGGTCCTTCACTACCAGTTCTCGCAGAATGGAAACACCAAGGCTACGCCATTCCGCTGACTGCCCAGGGCATAGAGAGTCCATTCGGGCATCGTCTTTTAGGCTTGCCACCACCCATTCGTCATCGGCTGCCGTGCCGAAGCCGATTCGCGACTGATCGCCCGAGCTTTCGATAAAGTCCCAGGCAGCCGCTGCAGCATCAGGCCCCTTGCCAAATTCTTTGATTTCAAACTGGCTGCCCAGCTTCGCCGTCAGGTCAGCCTTTGTCATTTGCCCCACGCCCGAAATCAGCCGGTGTGTGGGCAGAATCAATAGCCCTGGGTCGCTCATTGAGACAAGGGTCATCATCACAAAATTTGCCGGGTCATCAGGCCCGCTGATCTTGCCCTCAGACGCAAGCCGTTTCTGATAATTCAGGCCCGTTTCGTAGCGATGGTGCCCGTCGGCGATAAACACCGGTTTGTCGGCAATCAGCCCCCGCACTGCCGTGAGCGTGGCATCATCCGTCACTGGCCACATGCGGTTAATCACACCCAGATGATCAATCGCGGTAATCGGCGTTCGATCTTTCACGCCTTTTTCCAAGGCCGTAAGCACTTCGTTGGTTTCATCGGGATAAAGCCCGAAAATCGGGCTGAGGTTAGTGCGTGTCGCCTCAAAGAGGTTCAGGCGGTCGGCCTTGGGGCCGCTCAAAGTCTGTTCGTGCGGATAAATCCGTCCTTCGCCGAAGGCTTCCAGCCGAACGCGGGCGAAAAATCCACGCCGCTTGAATGTCTGCCCTTCCACCTGATATTCCTGCTCGTAAAGATACAGGGCAGGAGTGTTTTCGGGGCTCAGCACGCCAGATTTGATCCAGTTTTTCAAGTCGGCGGCGGCACGGGTGTATTTATTGGCCGAAGCATCATCGCCCGGCTGATCCATGCCGTATTCCAACCGGACAATATTGAACGGGCTGGTCTCGTGAAGCCGCTGCTGAAAGGCCGGGTCGATCACGTCGTAAGGCGGGCAGACCACCTTCGAAAGATCGCCAACTTCCATGATGTCAAACCGCAACGCCCGAAAAGGATGAATTTCAGCCATTCTTGCCCACTTGAATCAATTGCATCTTCAATCACCGACCGGCCAATGCCGGAATACATTTCATACTTTAACAAAATTATGTCGGTCGGCGAAACACAGCGGTGAAATTCAACAATTTCAGGAAGATCTTCATAAGGCAATGCGGCAATTTAGCCAAGCCTGTCGTCCCTACCTTTTGACATCGCCAGGTATCTCATGAATAATAAATATGCAAATCATCACTGACCAGACCCGCCCGAATCCCCTCTCCGGAAGTTTCCCATTAATCGACATCCTTTCTTTTTCTGCCTGATGCTCTTTTTGATGTCGATAACTTCAGTTTCGGCCGACGACACTTTCTTTGAAACCAGAATTCGCCCGGTTCTCGTTGAACGTTGTCTGGAATGCCATGGCCCTGATAAGCCAAAATCAGGCCTCGGCCTGCATTCTCGCGATGCCGCGTTGAAGGGCGGCGAAATGGGTCTGGCCATCGTGCCGGGTAAAATTGAAGAGAGCCTTTTAATTAACGCAATTGAGCATCGTGACGATTTGAAAATGCCACCCAGAGGCCCGAAGCTCGATGCCTCAACAATCAATGATTTTAAGACGTGGATTCAAACGGGAGCGGCCTATCCTGACTCACCCATTTCTGCAACAGGCGGAAGTCTGCCTGATCGAGTGAAATCGCATTGGGCGTTTCAGGCTTTAAGGGCTGTGTCAAAAGATTTTTCGCCAGGTGTCAATCCAGTTGATTACTGGATCGACAGGGCATTATTCAAAAATAAAATGAAACCGGCACCGATGGCCGACCGCCGTACTCTGCTGCGTCGGGCCAGCCACGACCTGACTGGCCTGCCGCCCGAACCGGCGGAAATGCAATCGTTTCTGACAGATAATCGCCCCACTGAAATGGCATTTGCCAAGCAGGTTGATCGGCTCCTGGCGAGCTCCCGCTTTGGCGAACGATGGGCACGCCACTGGCTTGATCTGGCCAGATATAGCGACGCCAAGGGCTACGTTTTTTTTGAAGAAAAAGATTTTCCGTGGTCGTTCACCTATCGCGATTATTGCATTAAGGCTTTCAACAGCGATAAAGCCTATAACCAGTTTATTCTGGAACAGATTGCCGCTGACAGGCTGGGAAATACAATCAGCAGTGAGAATCTGGCTGCCCTTGGCTTTATTACGCTGGGCGGTCGATACATGAATAACCCGCATGATATTATTGATGACCGGATTGACGTTGTTACCCGCCCGTTGATCGGCCTGACGGTCGCCTGTGCCCGCTGCCACGACCACAAATATGACCCCATCAGTTCGCAGGATTATTACGCCCTTTATTCGATTTTCGCCAACAGCATTGAACCTCCTTTACCGCCGCCGCTTGAGCAGGTTTCAAAGACAAAAGCTAAGACAGACGCCGAAAATAAAATCCGCGAGGATTATTTGAAATTAAAGGCCTTTGTCGATGGAAAATATGATCAGCTGATTGAAACGGCCAGACGACGCAGTGGCGACTATCTTTTCGCCGCAGAAACGGCACGCAAGGCACCTAAAACCGAAGATTTCATGCTGATTGCTGATGGTGGCGATTTGAATCCGACAATGATTGTGCGCTGGCAGGCCTTCATCGAGCGAAGTCGGAAAGAGAAAAACCCGGCCATGTCGGCCTGGAATCGGATGGCGGACACCCCAGCTGAGAAATTCCTGGCTGAAATACAAAATACAATTGCCAATGAAACCAATCTGCTTTTGAAATCAAAATTGCAGGCCAAGCCCCCAGCGAATTTGCAGGAACTTGCGAATATCTATACATCAGCACTTCTACAGGCACATGGTGTGTGGAGAGAATACAGCCAACGTGCGTTGTCAGCCGGCATGCCTGCACCCAAAGCACATCCTGACCGATCCATCGATTCCCTGAGGCAGGTGCTTGATGGCCCATCTTCGCCAACGCGAGTGGCACGAAACCCGCAGGGAGATCTGACACTCTTGCCCGACCGAGCCTCTCAGGCTCAGCTTCAAGCCCTGATTGGTGCCCTTGAGAAAAGCCGTCGCGCCAAAGACGCTGCCATCAGGCCGCAGATGCTGGCCGATCGGGAAATGATGGAGTCGCACCGGGTTTTCATTCGCGGTAATCCGCAAAATCCTGGCATTGAAGCACCTCGACGCTTCCTGCAACTTTTCGAAACAATTCAGCCCGATGCGGCATATCCGGCTGATTCCAGTGGCAGGCTTGAGCTGGCGCGATCAATCACCAGCCCTGCCAATCCGCTCACCGCCCGGGTTTATGTGAACCGGGTCTGGGGCTATCTATTCGGTGTAGGTCTTGTGAGCACGCCAGGCGATTTTGGAGCCAGGGGAAACACACCAGATCATCCGGAATTGCTGGACCACTTGGCCAGGGATTTCATGAACCATGACTGGTCGACTAAAAGGCTGATTCGAAAGATCATGACCAGCCGGGCTTATATGAGAAGCTCTTATGATTTCAACTCAAATGCAATTGATCCGGAAAATAAATTGCTGTCTCATCAGAACAGCAAACGACTTGATTTTGAATCGATGCGAGATTCTCTTCTGGCCGTTTCAGGACTGCTCGACACCAAAATGGGCGGCCCGGCCACCGGTGAAACAATTGATTTCAAATTCCGCCGGCGAGGAATTTATGGCCGGATTGACCGGCTTAATCTGCCGGAACAGCTCCGTACATTTGACTTCCCTGACCCCAATACTGCCGCTGTTGAGCGTTCGACCACTACAACGCCAGCCCAATCGTTATTCCTGCTGAATCACCCTCTGGTTCAGGCTGCAGCGGAAGGGCTTGTCAATCGAGTGATCGGAAATACAAATAAGCCCGATCAATTGCAAAATGTCATTTCTGAAATGGCCAAGCTGACTTGGCAGCGGGAACTTGATGGGCAGGAACTCGACGAAATCAAACGATTTGTCGGATTTGAATCAAACTCAGGAAATCCCGATTCAATGAGAAAAAAACTGATTTCGATCGCTCAAATGCTGCTCATTTCCAACGAATTTCATTTTATTGATTAAAAGGAATACTTCAAATGCAATCAGAATATCCAGATCAAATGCAATTGCCTGGCCTTCCCATTTCACGTCGCGAATTGCTCAGGCTCAGTGGCACGGGGCTGCCCATGCTGGCTCTATCAGCACTTGAAGCTGCTGAAATCCCAAGCAAAGCGGCTGATCCGTCGCAAACCAGCCCGCTGGCGCCCAGAAAGCCGCATTTTGCCGCCAAAGCTAAGCATGTCGTTCACCTGTTCATGAATGGCGGGCCCTCGCAGGTGGACACCTTCGACCCCAAGCCCATGCTGCGAAAGTATCATGGCAAACCACTGCCGGCGGCAAATTTGCGAACCGAACGCAAGACCGGCGCTGCCATGGGGTCGCCGTTTGAATTTCGCAAATATGGGCAATCAGGGCTTGAAATCAGCGATCTTTTCTCTGAAACCGCCCGGTGGCATGCCGATAAACTCTGCGTTATACGCTCTATGAAGGCCGATGTGCCAAACCATGAACCATCGCTGATGCTCATGAATTGCGGCGATTCTCGCTTGCCCAGGCCCAGTTTTGGCTCGTGGGTGACATACGGCCTCGGCTCGGAGAATCAAAATTTACCGGGCTTTGTGGCCATGTGCCCCGGCGGTTATCCCATTGTTGCCACACAAAACTGGCGGTCGTCGTTTTTGCCGGGGGCCTATCAGGGCACATATCTGAACACCCAGAACAGCCAGGTTGACAAGCTGGTTGACAACATCCGCAACAGCCAGATGGGGCTTGATGCCCAGCGCAAGCAGCTTGATCTGCTCAACCGGTTTAACCGGCGGCATCAAGCACAAAGGCTTGGCGAACCACTGCTTGAGGCCCGCATTCAGGCCCACGAGCTGGCATTTCGCATGCAGATGGAAGCGGCGGACGTATTTGATTTGAGCCGGGAATCAAACTGGACTCGAGAACTTTATGGCGACACCGTGATTGGCCGCCAGTTATTGCTGACTCGCCGAATGATTGAAAAAGGTGTGCGGTTTGTGCAGGTCTGGTCAGGTGCCGGGCAGCCTTGGGATAACCACGATAATCTGGAAAAAACGCATCGGTCGCTGGCCGATCAGTGGGATAAGCCAATCGCCGCCTTTCTGCTCGATCTGGAACAGCGAGGCCTGCTTGGCGAAACCCTGGTGCTGTGGGGCGGCGAATTTGGTCGGACTCCGGTAGCCGAACTGCCGGCCCTGAATGGCCGCGACCATAATCATTACGGATTTTCTGTGTGGCTTGCGGGTGGCGGCGTGAAGGGTGGGCAGGCTTATGGCTCAACCGATGAATTCGGTTTCGCCGCCCAGGATAAGCCGGTTCATGTGCACGACCTGCATGCCACCATGCTTCACCTGCTGGGGCTCGACCACGAAAAATTAACGTATCGCTATGCCGGCCGCGACTTCCGCCTGACAGACGTTCATGGCAATGTGATTCATGAACTGATTGCCTGAGCCCATGAAAAAGGGCACACCATATGGCGTGCCCTTAAATCTGTCAGATATATTCAGCCAGTATGGGCTTATGTGCCCATTTCCCAGCTGTTCAGGTACTTCTGCTGCTCGTCAGTCAGGTCATCGATCTCGACACCCATCGTTTGAAGCTTGAGGCGGGCGACCCATTCGTCGATTTCACGTGGCACCTTGTGCACGTGGTGGCTGAGCAGGCCCTTGCTCTTGACCGACCATTCCGTCGCCAAGGCCTGGGCTGCGAACGACATATCCATTACGCTGGCCGGGTGGCCGTGGGCTGCGGCCAGATTGATCAGGCGGCCTTCACCCAGCACGAAAATGCGGTTGCCGCTTGGCAGTTCGAATTCGTCAACAAATTCTCGCACACCCTTGCGACTGTTCACGGCCAGGCCGGCCAGTTGGTCAAGTGCCAGTTCCACGTTGAAGTGGCCACTGTTGCAAATCATTGCGCCATCTTTCATCACGGCGAAATGCTCAGCACGCAGCACGTGAATATCGCCGGTGACGGTTATAAACAGGTCACCCACTTTGGCTGCTTCAGCCATTGTGGCCACCTGGAAGCCATCCATCGCCGCTTCAAGGGCCCGGATAGGGTTAATTTCGGTCACGATGACGTGCGAGCCCATACCCCGGGCACGCAGTGCCACACCCTTACCACACCAGCCATAACCGGCAACGACAACCGTACGACCGGCAAGCAGCATATCGGTCGCACGAATAACACCGTCAATCGTTGACTGGCCAGTGCCGTATCGGTTATCAAAGAAGTGCTTGGTCTCGGCATCGTTCACGGCGATAACCGGCAGAAGCAGCACGCCATCTTTTTCCATGGCACGAAGACGAATCACGCCGGTTGTCGTCTCTTCCATTGACGCAACGACGCGGCTTGAAATCTGCTGACGTTCGTCGGTCGTCAACTTGGCAGCCCATGAACGCACTTCGGGGTGCAGGTCGTCAAGCCTGTTCAGTGCGATGAAAATCATGGCAGAAACAAGGTCGGCACCGTCGTCCATCGTCACGTTCGGTTCATGCTCAAGGGCAGCACGAATGTGTCGATAGTAGCTGTGCTCGTCTTCACCCTTGATCGCAAAGACCGGAATGTTAAAGTCGGCCACAAGGCTGGCGGCAACGTCATCCTGCGTTGAAAGCGGGTTGGAAGCGACCAGTACAAGATCGGCACCACCGGCCACGAGTGTGCGGGCCAGGTTTGCAGTCTCGGCTGTGACGTGCAGACAGGCAGACATCTTCATGCCGGCCAGCGGCTTTTCCCGCTCAAATCGCTCGCGAATGGCACGCAGCACGGGCATGTCGCGTTCAGCCCATAAAATGCGTGATAGCCCCCCAACAGCCAGCCCAAGGTCTTTGACATCATGTTTGATGGTGACGTTAGCCAAAACAGAAACTCCGAATCAAATTGTCTCGAAACCTGCAACCACTCGCCCGGGGAAACGATCCTCAGACGGCCAATCGCAGCAGCCGCAAGGTTTTGCGGCGTTCCCACTCCATCCAGTCATCAGGGCTCCACTGAAATTGTGCGGAACGCTGATGCTCAGAAAGCAACTGGTGTAGAACCTTGCCCATTGCCATCGAGCGACTGGCCCCATCTGGTGCCAGATTCGCCATCAGGCTATCTAGCAGAAGCCAGTCAGATTCCGGCAGAGAGATTCGAATCGATCTGCCCTGCCAGCCATCAGGCAGAGGCTCTGGCCGTTTCAGACCGGAATTTTGACCAGGCTGACGGCGGCGGCCAATCGAATCAACTGACTGATTTTCTGAAACCGACATTGGCCTTACCTCCCCCCCCCTACAAAACCAGAACGACCTAGACACTACACTCTTCAGGCGGATAGAACTAGATTACACACGGGCGTATACCCGTGTCAATCTTTAATTCCTGATGTTTCAGAAATAAGACGCAGCATATTTCTGACGGCGTCTAAATCTTTTACACCGGGTTCTGTCTCCACACCGCTGGCCACATCAATGGCCCATGGGCGAATCCAACTCAGGCGTTCGGCAAGATTGGCAGGCGAGAGCCCGCCGGCGAGCATCAGCTTCGGGTGAAGATCAATAGCTGATTCGACCAGTTGTCGATCAACAGAAGCACCCGTTCCGCCGTGGGCTGCGGCCGAGTAGCCGTCGATCAGGACCGCATGGAGGCTGACGCCCATAGATCGCAGTGTTTCGACCTCGTTTCGCGCGGCCGCAAGCGATTCTCTGTTTTTGATGCGATAAGCACGAACGACTGGCAAATTCTTGGCCACCTCGCGAATAGTTTCAAGTGGCTCTTCGCCATGAAGTTGCACCAAGCCGAAACCGACTTGTTTCTGAATATTAAAAATCTCTTCGGGAGTGCTGTTTACAAAGAGTCCAACAAGCGAAACACGGCCGCCCCATGCTTCAGCCAATTCCATGCCAAGCTCAGGCGAGACATATCGAGGTGAAGGCCTGTAAAAATTCAGGCCGAGCAGGCTGACACCCATGGTTGCAAGGGCTTCAGCCTGTGCAGGTTGCCTGACACCACAAACTTTGAGCAAGGGTGAACTTGACGACATTCTTCAATACTTCAAAAAGAAAAGGGGTGGATTGAATCCACCCCTCGATTGTTACTAACGGATCTAAACTGAATCAGCCGATCAGTTTATTCAGTTCATCACGATATTTGGATTCTGCCTGAACACCGACAAGCCGTGCGACGGCCTGGCCACCTTTGAAGATAAAGACGGTGGGAATCGCCGAAACGCCCAGCGAGCCGGCAATATCGCCGGCAACGTCAGTGTTGAGCTTGGCGATCACAGCCTTGCCTTCAAATTCACCGGCCAGTTTCTCTACGACGGGGGCCAGCATACGGCAAGGGCCACACCATGGCGCCCAGAAATCGACAAGAACCGGTTTGTCGCTTTGTAAAACCGCTGTTTCCCAGTTGGCGGAAGTCACTTCAAGGGCTTTGCCGGCCATTTTTCTTTACTACCTTTTCTATTGAATGTCACATTTCGGTTTTGTGGGATGAACCCCACAGGCATCAATTCTTTCGAATCATATAGGCGATTGACGGGTCTCGTCAACCGCCTGGGTCTGGCACGTGCCTGAGATCATCTCGACCCGATCTGCTTGATAAAGAGAATCAGGTCGGCGAAATCCTGTGGCTTCAGGCCATTTTCCAGCCCTTCAGGCATAAGCGACTGACCTGTCGAACGCACTTCTTCAATCTGGGCCCGGGGCACCGTTTCAAGCACTCCCTCGGCACGCTTCAGCACAATGCTGTTTGACGATTCCGAGGCGATCATGCCTGTCAGTACGCGGCCGTCTTTCATCGCCACGGAATAATTCAGATACTGCGGGGCGATCTCTCGATTTGGCTCGATAATATGCCCCAGCAGGTCCTCAGGACTGCGAGAAATAACCGTTTGCAAATTTGGTCCAACATCCGCCCCGTAATCCGATCCGCCCGCCTTGTGGCAGGTGGCACAGACCTTTTTGAAAACAGTCTCTCCAGCGTCCCACTTGCCATCCAGCTTGGCGGCCGATGCATAAGCCTTCAAAACATCGGCTCGTGAAAGGCTGGGCAGTTTGGCAAAAAGGGCCTTGGCACGGGTGGCCAGATCAGCATTTTTGGATTCCACCAGTTGCGAACGACGGGCAGGATCGACTTCCGTAAGGGGTATGATTTCCGTCTCCATCGCCTTGATAAGCGACGTTAAACGTTCAGGCCTTGCAAAAAGTGCTTCCAACACCTCACGCCTTTGCGTGGGGCCAAGGTCTTTCCATCGACTGACAAGCAAGTCAGCCACGCCCGGGCGATTCAGGGCAGAAAGTGTCTGCACGGCCGTTAGCTGCACAGTGGGCGGGTTTTCATCTGTGAGCATGGTTTCGCAGGCCATGGCCAAATCGGCTGACGAGCCAAGTCGGGCAACCCGAATGGCCGAAATGCGGTCGCCTGCCGCTTTCTGGTTGTCGCGGATTGTTGCAAGCGCCAATGAGATTCGCTGATTCAGAAGAGCCTTTCGCGAATCGGGAATCAGCGACCCAAGGTTTTTGCCGCCCCGGGCTGCACCTTGTGCAAGACCGTTCAAAACCGGGTCGGCCATGGCTTTCTGATGATCGGCAGCGAAGGCAATGTCAAGAAGTTGGGCCAATTCTGCCGCATTGCCTCTGGCCGCCACCAGCGTGGCAATATCCTCCGCCCAGCCTGCGGCTTTGGCCGGTGAACCGGCATTTACCACCCCGGCCAGAAAATCGACTTCCCGGCCCTCAATCGAGCTGAGAATCGCTGCACGCAGCCATGAATCAACTTCGCCTGTTGTGGCAATCTTCACAAGTCCGGTTGTGGTGTCGGCTGATGCCAGTTCTCCGAGTGAAAACGCAGCCTGAAGCCTCACAAAACCATCAGCATCGGTAGCCAGGGCAACCAGAGCTGAGGCAGTGGCGGGGTCTGATTTCAGAAATGGTTCGCTCAATTTGGCGGCCTGTTCGCGAACGCCTGGATTTTCATGCTTGAACGCCGGCAAGAGAGTGGCCGGTGTCAGCTTGCCCAAAGCGGCCAGTGTCCACAGTGCATGAGTCCGACCCAGGGCAGAATCTGAATTTTTAGCCAGCGATTCAAGCTCGGCGGCAATTGACGCATCGCCACGTTCAAGAATCACCCGCTGGGCCGTTTCACGCCACCAGGCATCGGGGTCGGCCAGATAAGTCACCAGCTCTTTGCCTGAGAGATCCTGCAGCGAAACCTGCTTCCGTGGCTTGAATCCTTCATGAACCAAATGATAGAGCCTGCCCCGATTTTTGCCGGAAGTCAGGTCAAGGTGCTTTTTGATCGGTTCAGGAATCGAGAAGGGGTGTTCGATCGTCTCGCGATACATATCAAGCACCATGACGGTGCCGTGTGGGGTATTGGCAAAATTCACCGGGCGAAACCAGTTGTCGGTGGATGTAATGAATTCCACTTTCTCGTCAGCACGCTTGGCGGTGTAGTGCGTTCCGGTTCGCTCCATAATCTTGCGGTGAATCAGGTTGCCACCGACATCACCGATGAAGGCATTGTTGCGATATTCGGCAGGATAAGACGTGCCGCGATAGATCGTGACACCCGTAGCCGAAGTGAAAAAGCCGGTGGCCACAAGCTCAGTCGCCGGGGCCCGCTTTCGAAAGGCTGGGTCAGAGGCCCGCTGCCTGGTGCGGACAATTCGCCACGGTTCCGCCTGGCTTTTACGATAAACCGGTGCGGCTGCACCTTCAGCAGGAATATCAAGCAAAACAGCATTCTGAAACAGATTGGGGTTACGTTCCAGATAGTGCGAGGGGAGCATGATCTGACGAATGTGGTTCGAATTATTGCACACAAACCGGTGGCCCCAGTCGTCCATGCTGTGGCCGAATTGCCCGCCACCCGAGATAGTCTCAAAAGCAGAACCATCGGGCCGGAATCGAAAATCGCGGCCCCGGATCGATGTTACCTTACCATTGGTGTGGTTTTTGATGTCGCCGCCATTGCCGCCACCTGAACAGTAAATCCAGCCATCAGTGCCCCAGACAAGCCCATTTAACAGCGCCTGTACATTCTGAGTGCCAAAGCCGCTGAACATGACTTTACGCGTGTCGGCGATGCCGTCGCCATTGTCGTCACGGGCGTAAATAATTTCTGGTGGGGCGGCGACAAAAACGCCGTCATTATAAGGAACCACACTTGTCGGCCAATCGAGCCCAGTTAGAAAATCTGTGCCTTTTTCAAAAATGCCGTCGCTGTCGGAATCAACCAGCAATCGCACTTTGCCGGTGGGGCGTTCTTCAGGAAACGGGTAGCCACGCATCTCGACCACATAGGCCCGACCGCGGGCATCATAAACCATGCTCACAGGGTCGGCCACCAGCGGCTCGACCGCGCTTGGTACAAGCGTGAATCCCTTGTGAATCGCAAAGGTTGCCCCGGCTTTTTCAGGTTCCACAGCCGGAATTCTTGGCAATTCTTTGGCCAGATCCTCTTCCTGGGCGATGGAGAAGACTGGCATGAAGAATAACAGAAATAGGCCAGACAGAATTGTGCGACTGCAATGAGTATGTAAATACTGAATTAGATGCATGATCGGTCGATCCTTGAACTGACACTGGCAGATGGGCAGGAAGAAGCTGATGCAACCGTCGAAAATCAGATTATCGGGCAGGGTGATGATAATATAACAGAATCTTGTCCCAGATGCACCAGAACCAAGCCGAAAAATGGAATTGACGCATGAATCCAAGCCATTGGGCAATTCAGATTAATTGTTTCGCCTTAAGCTCAAGATACTGGTTGATCAGGTGTGCAGTCAGTTCGTGCGGCTCAAGATCAAGCACATAAGCCCCTTTGAATCGCAGACGCCGCAATATTGTATAACGGTCGTTCAGAAGGGAGGCGGCAGCTGTGGGAGCGGCAAGTGTCTGGGAACTGACACCTTCCGGATCGCGTGCAAGGCTTTCGGCACCACTGTCGGCAAGGCGGAAGAGATCAGCCTGTCTGAGAAAAACAGCCAGCGGCAAGTGCTGACCGATGATTCCTGCCAGAATTTCGGTTGCCCACTGGCCATGAAATTCGTCGAAAAGGTTGGTCACAAAAACCACCAATCCGCGTTTTCGGCAGCGAGTTCGAAGCTCGGAAAAAGCCACTTCAAATCGCGACTCAACCATCTCGGGGTCGATGTCGTGAATGGCATGAATGATCTTGCCGATTTGCCTGGGTCCACCCTCTGGTGGCAGAAAAACTCGGAGCCGGTCGGAAAAGAGCATCAGTCCGACCTGGTCGCCCTTCAAGAGCGCCACGTGTGAAAGCAGAATCAGCGAGTTAAACACATGATCAAGGGGGGAAAGACCATCGCCCAGGTCGCCTGACATCATTCGACCGGTATCGATCATAAAAATGATTCTCTGGCACTGGTTTTCCTGATAGGAACGCACCGTTAACTGATGCCGCCTGGCCGTGGCCCGCCAGTCAATATCACGTGGGTCGTCGCCGATCACATAATCGCGAAGCTGTTCAAATTCATTATCTGAACCGACTCGCCGGGCCTTGCGCACACCCAGAATAGAAAGTCGGTCGCGTCTGGCAAGCATTGAATATTCAGCAATTTGTCGAATATCCGGATAGACCCGCACTGTGTTGCAGCATTTCAGACGTTTTTCAATTGTCCAGAAACCGAATCGGCTGCTGATTAATAATTGAACGGTGTGAAGGTCATATCGGCCCCGCCGCATCGCAGTGATTTTGTTTTTGACTGTTACCGACTTTTGCCCGGGAATCGTTACGGATAGAACGGGTTCGGGATTATCAAAAATTTCGGGTAGAAAATCAACCAGATTCAGAATACAGGTAACATGATTCCGGTTTTCAACCGTCAGTACGACCTCTGTGGCTTTACCGATCGACATTACCTTAACAATATTACGATGGACAACCCATTTCCTGCGACGCCAGAGAGTGGCTAGATCAACCAGCCCTATTGCTACGCAGATGCCGTCTATCAAGGCAACCAGCGGCCATATTTCCTCAAGGCTGATGACTGCCAGCGAAAGCATGGCAGGCAACAGAAAGAGTTTCACAAGGCTTTGGTTGGGCCAGAGCATTTTTGAGTCTTCTTATGTTGACTTTTCTAAGATTATTTCGGCACTTCGATGGTTCGCAGCAAGTCAGTCAGGATTTCATCCGGACGCAGACCTTCCACTTCAGCTTCAGGGGTAAGCCTGACACGATGCCTCAGCACCGGCGTGCAAATCTCCTGAACATCGTCGGGCAGCACAAAATCTCGACCTTCAATGGCCGCCGCCGCCCGGGCCAGACGCAGCATGGCCACCCCGGCACGAGGCGAAGCCCCAAGTTCAAACGAAGGCCATGAGCGACTCTTTCGCACAATTGCACTGATATATTCCAAAATTCGGTGTTCAACCCTTACATTTTTAAAACAGAGATTCTGCATCTCGATTATCTCGATGGGCGAAGTCACCGTTTCCAGCACTTTTTCAGGATGTAAATCAGCCTCACGCCCATCAAGATGAAGCTGGAGGATTCTTATTTCTTCCTCAGCGGAAGGGTAGTTGATCAGCAGCTTGAGCAGGAAGCGATCAAGCTGTGCTTCAGGAAGCGGATAAGTTCCCTCGGTTTCAATTGGGTTCTGCGTTGCCATCACGATAAAAGGCGGCTCAAGCCGATAAGTCGTCCCGTCCACTGTCACCGTGGCTTCCTGCATTATTTCCAGAAGGGCCGCATGGGTCTTGGCCGGGGCACGATTGATTTCGTCGGCCAGCAGAAGCTGTGTAAAGACCGGGCCGGGGCGGAACCGGAAATCGTTTTTTGCTTCGTCGAAAATCGGTGTGCCTGTGAGGTCGGAAGGCATCATGTCGGGGGTGAACTGAATTCGCCGAAACTGGCAGCCCAGAACTCGGCCAAGTGATCTCACCAGCAGGGTCTTACCCAACCCAGGCACACTTTCAAGCAGTACATGGCCTCCGGAAAGCAAACTTAAAAGCAGGCCACGCACCAGTTCGTCCTGCCCGATAAACACGCGTCGCAGTTGTTCCTCAACCCGGTTGCGCCAGGCCAGCACTTCCGACAGTGGTTCAGGCTGAAGCACTGGCTCTGCCTGAGCCGTTGTCTGACCACTGACATTCTCAGCAGAAACCAGAATTGTGGGTGTCTCGGCCATGGGCAATTGCGCTGAATTGCCCTGTAGATCATCCTCATTTATCACTATTGATCTCCTCCTGGCGAGACTGGTCCCAAAGGCTCAGGGCCGATATATTTCGCCATTTTGAATATCTTTCGAAAGTCGCTGTTGCCGCCAGTTTCAAATCGGTTGATTTTTCCAGAAGACGCCCCACAGCCATGGCATGAAGCGAAAACTGCTGCCAGTTCGTTATTCGGGGTTCACGAGCAGGGCCATGCCGCAAGGCTCTGCTCCAGCACCCCAGCAAGCCAAGCAGAATCAGGTGCCCCGCCAGTGCACTTGATGGCCATGTGGTCAGAAATTTCCACAGTGCATTACCCTCGTTCGGGTCAGCCATGGGGTTATCGCCGGATACGATCACCACCAGACATTCCGGATGCTCCTCTTCGAACCAGTCCACGAGTTTTTCCGTCAACTGCCTGTTAGCCGGGTAAATCAGGCCGCCATTGAGTAAAAAACCGGCATCAGCCAGATAAATCCGCTGACCATATTCTGAGATGACTGTTTTTTCGCGGTGCTTCAGCAGAGAGTGCCCTGACGGAAAATTCAGAACATTCTGCACTGGCCAGACCAAGCCATCTCCTGCCCACTCGCCAAACCATTCAAATAACGGCATGACCTTTTTTGATGAATCAAACCCTTCTGATTTAAACCATGAGGTTGATTTGGCGGGGTCCTTGGCCGGCTTTTTTCGACTTTCGGACCGCAACCTGGCCTTTGCCAGATTTCTTCGATAAGCCTCTTTTCGCCGATCATCCCAACCAGGTTCAGGCTGATTCACCGCCTGTTGCCAATAACTCACAGTCCACTCGGCGCCTTGAGGCGCATAAATTAACAAGTTGGTGTTGTCGGCCTGCAGCCAGTCGTCAAACCAGGCAGCCTCATCTTCGGCTGGTGGGCCAGGCCTTTCAGCCAAACGAATAATCACATGGGCTTGTTCAAAAACTTCGTCATCAAGGCCCCAGGCCGCTTTCACTTCATGGCCACGCGATTCAAGAACTTCTTTAAAAGCAGAAATACCGTTGATACTCTTGCCTTTCAGCCTTGCGTAAGTTGAGTCAAGTTCAGTGGAATCAGAGCATCCTGCAAGTGTCAGGAATGTGATTGCAAGAACTCGCAGACGCAATTGGCAAGGAAGATTTTTCAATGATAAAAGCGGGGTGATCATTTCTTTTCGCCCCATTCCAGCTTACTGAAGACTTTTTCAGCCCCGGCCCACCAGTTATCAAGTGCCGAGCGACCTGGCCTGCGGTTGCCGAAGATTACAATCTCGTAAAACCCGACCAACTTCTCCAGCTGCAGCATGGGATGAATCCGCCTTGCCTCCCGGCCCCACTGGCGAGGTGTCAGACTGTTCGGGTCGTGCAGTTCATGCCTGGCACCAAAACGCCGAACAATCGCCAGCCACGCCAGTGATATAGCCCGCCGGGTCTGGTCATCCTGCTTCAATCGGCAGGCCATCGCCCAGATCTGCTCGGGTGTGGCCGTCTCGATTTCAAATTCTTTGCCCAAATCCGCCAGATCTACAGTGACATTCACTTTATTATTTTTAACGGTAGATTTTCGATTTTCAATCGTTTCTCGAAGGACCAAAAATAATTGATACAGCAGAAAAATCAGAACGCCGACAACCAGCCCCCAGATGAGATAGCTTGCCCAGTCAAACCCGATTCCCAGCGAAGGAACTGATATTTCAGGAAACCAGCTGTCAATCCAGCTGTAAAGTCGCTCCAGAATTGATGGAGGCGACGGTGGGCTGTAAGAGTACCTGTCGTTGTTCGAATCGTACCAGGGAAATGCCCCTGATGCCAAAGCCTCGCGTGCCTGGGATTCAACATTATCCTGCAATGATAATGTCAGAGCGGTCATGATCCGGGCCGCTCCTTTCTAAATGTTGCCACATTTCGATCTGCGACGATCGCCCGCACCTGGTTTTCAAGGTCCCAGCCTTCGGTTCGAATCCTTACATCAATGTAAAAGAGAAAGCGGGCAATTGCAAAAAACTGGATGGACATCAAGATCATGAGATGCAGTTTCCAGTCTGAAAGCAATTGCATTTCAGGGTCGATCCAGACACTCGATTTTTCCATGACGGAAAGAAACACCGAAAGGGCATACCAGCCGGAACCGATAAAAACAACCTGGAACATGAAGGCAGCCAGACCGAAGGCAAACTGGTCGGAGCCCGAAGTCAGGTTTTTCATGCGGCGCATAATCCTTCGCCATGATACACGCTCAAGAAATATAATTTCATTAATGAAACCGAGAGCCATGGGAATAGCCAGAATTGTGATTCCAAAAAATGTAATAATGCCACGAATGAGAAACTGAAAAACAAACATTTTGGGAAAACTGGCGATGATTCGGCCTATAATCTGCCTTTTCTTTAATCTCTGATTGAAAACAAGTCCGCCCATGGCAATTTCGGTGGGTGCTGAAATCCACGGCACTTCCATCATCAGTATCAGAAAAAACAGATAAACTCTCATGAAATAATCTTCATCGTCACCAGATATTGCGGTTAATCCATCAACCAATCTTCCGTATGCAAGATTTATCAAAAAGAAAGGCAGACTACCCATGAGGATTGGTAACGCAAGGGGCTTCCACCAAGCTCGAAGCACTTTGACAGACAAATCCATTATCTGTGTCATGCTTCGTTCTCGCAGTGCAATCCTTGGCTGAAATGAGGCTGAATGGCTCATGCCCCGGCCCCTTTACGCAAACCCAGCCACACGAACCAGACCATGCTCAGGGCCGTGAGAATCATGCACTGCAATTTCAGCGAATAGGGCACTTCCGATGCCGAGAGGAACCCTTCAATAAAAGCCGCAAGAATAAAAAGCAAAGTGGCTGCACCGATCAGTGGCAACGATTCCTGAGATGAGGCACGCAGTGATGCTGCCCGGCTCAGTCCACCTGTCTCTACCAGCCCATAGCCCATGCGTAGACCTGCTGCTGCCGAGAGACAGATGGCCGTGAGCTCATAGGAACTGTGAGCCGTTACAAATGTCGAAAAATTGTCCCAGTGTGGTGTCGTGGCCATATGGCCAAACACGCTGCCAAGCTGAAGGGCATTGCTGCAAAGAATGTAAATACTTCCCAGGCCAAAGACGAGCCCCCATCCGAAACACTGCAGCCCAATGCCGGCATTATTTCGGATATAAAAACCGGCCATGATCGCGTCATTCCGGCCACCTTCGCCTGAATTGCGTTCATTGATCGGCTTTTCATACATTTTTTCCATCTGCGAGATGGCCGCTGGACCGAGCATTTTCTCAGCACGCCCAGGGTCTCCTGCACACCAGAAAGCCGAACCAAAAAACAGCCCGTAAAAGAGTAAAAATGCCAGCCAAACGGCCCTGTCGTGGACAATCTGATATGGCACCCGGTAAAACAGAAGGCGGAAAAATGATTTAACATCAAATCGGGCAGGGCGATAAATCCACGAATGTTCTGCTGCTACCCGTTTCGACCATCCATTTATTACGCGATCAGGTAAATCCATGGATCTCGCCAGAGCCAGCCGAGAACAATTCGAACGATGTTCCCTGGCGATTTTCAGCAGGCTTTCGGCTGAGAAACGGTTCCGCCCGAACCAAGCCTTTTTCAGAGCCAATGAATCTGGCTCCGTCGATGGTATATTGTCCAGATCTCGGCGAGGGTTCATCGCTTGATCTCGCCTTCCTGCTTTAATGGTATTTCTCGCAGCCTTTCACCGACAGCCACCAGAACTGAGTCTGCCGTTGCTTCAGCAGGAAGGTTGTATTTCTGCCGGAGAATTGTTGCAACAGGGGAGGCAATTTCTTCAAGTCGGGGTTTGGAAAGTCTCGCGCGGCGGGAATTGTAATTGGAAAGCAGTTTCATCATCCGGCCACCCAGTTCGAGTCGGGCAGGTAGAAGATTCAGAAGTGGATTAGATTTCTGATCCGATCCCTGCTGCTTCAGACTGAACTGTGGCGTTTCCCAAACGACAATCGTTCCGGCCGCAAGATCACCAAGTCGTTGAAATTTTTTAGAGAAGCAGATACTCAGCAATGCCGGAAAATAGGCAAATGGCAAAATTCCTTCAAAAGCCCTGACCAGGTTTCTAACCACGGCCTGGCCAGGTCGCATCGGGCCACCATCGACTGACATCACCCTTAATCCCATGGCACGCTTGCCAGGCGTCTGCCCTTTACCTGCGATTTCAAAAAAAATTTTGTAACCCCATTCCATGACAAACAATATCGCGAGGAAAAGGCCAAAAATGGACTCGGCACCGCCAGATACAATCGTCAGAGAAACCAGGATTATCCCTATCAGAATGGAAATAAACAGACCATCGAGAAGAGCGGCAGCCAGCCTGGCAAACGGCCCGCATACAAATACCTCAAAAGTCACCCGCTCCGGTGTATTGATTTCGAGACTGGTATCCAGGGTTTCAATATCCATCATTTAACTCAAGCCTAATACTGGTTATGCATTGATGCATCATAATTATGCGTGTTTTTTAAATCAATATGCCGTTGTCTAATCAGTGCAACTTCAGTCAGCACCAGTTCATGGCGGGTTTTCAAAAGAATAGTTTGGGCTCGGGGCTGCTTATCACATCCAGGTTAGGTGCCTGTTCCCAGACTCCACTCTGGTTTTCTACAAGCACCACCATTTCCGAGTCGGTCTCGACATCATAAGTCTCGTTATCCATCATTTCACGCCTGTTAATGGCCACTGTAGCCCGCTGGAAGAGGGGGGCCAGTTTGCTGAAAAGGTAGAGCATCATAGCCATAAAACCGTATAGATAGTAACCATTATAAAAACACCAGATGATTACTCCGGCCGCCACGGCCTGACTGACAAAATTGGAATATTCGATGGATCTTTCGAAGCCAAAAAACATATTCAGCCAGAGACGCAAGAGCCGCGAGCCATCCATTGGATAAAGCGGCACCAGTGTGATTAAACCATAAACTGCCGTCATTTGCATCAGTTCAGCCTGCCGATAGTCGTGTCTGAATGGCAGTGACCAGAGCATCAGAGCCAGCCCCAGATTGGCTATCGGACCAGCACTGGTTATTAGAATATCGTTACGAATGGAAGCGGCGGGCATCGAGAGGCGATAAATTGTGAAGCACGGGTAAAGACGCAGCAATTCAGGCGATTCACGAAGAATTTTTGTGACCAGATAATGCCCAAGGCCATGAATCAAAGCAACGGCACACAGCATTACCCAGAAAATGAGCGACTTCCATTCGCCCGAAAGTGCCAGATCGGCCAGCATAATTGTGGGAACCAGAGCGTGAAGACTGAGTTCAAGGCCATCGGCCATTGACGCAATCTGCCAATTTCGAAGCACTAGCCGCAACATCGCTGATAATTCACTTGATCAGAATTCGTTAGTGGTTTGTGATCACTCACCTGTAAATTTATCATACCATTTCGGTGATTTTTCGTTGAGTGAATTCTCATCCTGACAAATCGTTTCTTATGTTTCGTTTAAACAGATACCAGATCAGACCCCGGGATGGAAAAGGGATTCAAAACATGGTCAGCAGCACAACATTCGCGGAAGTTGGTGAAACAAATCAGCAAATGGATTCGTCTATAGTTGACAACGGCTGGGTCAATACTCAGGCCTCAGCCCGTGCCACCCGTGCAGCCAAAGCAAGGAACAGCAGTGGCCGACGTCGATTTGTTGACCCCACCACCTGCGAACGAGAATACGACCTAGAAGAAATGGAGTTCCTGAAAGCTATTGAAGATTATAAAAAATCAAGCGGGCGGTCATTTCCAACATGGTCGGAAGTGCTGGAAGTTGTAAAATCACTTGGCTATGTTAAAGTCGGTTGATTCTGCACAGTCGTTCGAATAATTTTCACCATTGATTGCGAGATCGCATTATCCCGAAATAATCTGGCTTCGATCTCGTCAATTTTATTTGCCTCAGCGAAGCCGAAAAGAGTAGGCCCCCACGAACTTTGCCCCACACCCTGCAAACCCGCCTTTTTCATTTGACGAACAAGTTGGTCACGAAATGGCGTGCCATAGATTGATCCGCTCTGGCTTGGGGCAAACCACGAACCGACAATTCGTTGAATGGATTCAATCGCCTGCAAAGCCGCGGAAAATTGTAATTTGTCGATCGATGTAAGTAGGTGATCGAAAACTTCTCGTTTTACTGCATTCATGTCTCCCTTTGATGGAGGGGGCAGTATCCTGAAAGCATTTTGTTCTATTTCGTTTGAAAAGCCTTCGGGCTCGTGGGGCGATACCAAAAGAACCTGCCAATCTTCCGGCCAGTCCCGTCTGGCCAGCAGTGGTGCAATCTGCTGGTGCCCACCCAGCCCTGAGGCATGTCCACCATCAATGATCAGCCCGCCCTGGCTGAAACCGTGTACACCAACTCCTGATCTTGGAAATCGTCTTGCCATTTCAGCCAGATCAGTCACTGATCTGATTTCATAACCGACGATTTTTGCGACTGCTGCCGCAACACTCAAAGCTCTCTGCGTACCACTGCCAAGCCCGATATGCGGTTGCGGAGCATCTATCAGCTTAAAATGCAATTGCGGCAATTTTATATCACGTTCACGAAGATAATCACGACATGAATTGTAGATGTTTCTGTATTTATCCCGCTGATCAGCAGGCACTGAGAATTCATTTGATTCTGCCCTGGCGACTTCCAGCTCAAAGCATGGCTGACTGATCATAACACCCATGCCACCAAATTGCATCTCGGCCTCAGGCCCCCAACCAAAGAGGCCAAAATGCAGCCGGGAAGGGGCAATTATTCTCACGTTTTCACATTCGTAATTATCCATGCTTAAGAGATTTCTTTCCATCGTTTAAGTATGTAATCATTAACAAAATTCCATGCATCCCATTCGTTTGCACCAGCGGTTTTCTCAACCAGTGGTCGCAACTGCTCGATCTGTGATCTAATTTCATTTTCTGAAATCAAATGCAGTCGGGTCGCAAGAATGGTTAACTCGAGAACGGCATTCTGTGCGCGATTCCAGCCTCGCCAGTTACGCAACTGATGCGACTGGATCACCTGGCATGACAGTGTCGACCTTGGCAATGACCATTCAGCCGCAATCACCTGAAATTCAAATGCATTCACAGCCTGGCAGATTAGCGGTGCTGCGACTTTAGTTGCCTTCACCACAGGCGTATCGCTTGCATCCGAAAGCGCAGCCCTGGCCAGCAACCCCGCATCATCCAGCAGATGAAAGACACCTTCTCCCTGTTCTTTCAGATTGGCAAAAGTACGTGAACCTTCAAAGGGCCTGATCTGAAAATTCATGAGATTTCCAGCCGAATCAAAACCTTCATTCTCATTGACGGTCACACCCATGGCTGCAAAATTTGGCTTACTGGTCGAGCGGTTGAAAGTAGTGATTACACCTTCAATAATCATTGTTCGCCACCTTTGTCGCCTGTCATTTTCTCGCCATCCCAGTGCGTTGGTTCGGGATCAGTCAGAAAACCCCATGCCAGTGCCTGGTCCTGCCTGTACCACTTGCCAAGTGTCAGAGCCGTTTTCGCCTTGGCAAGTTCATAGCCCAGATAAAAAGCGTGTGATGCATCCGTCACTGCCATCTGCCGAAACAGCGAAAAAGCGTCGCTGTCAACCAAAAAATGATTGTTGTTCAGTGCATAAAGCAAACCATCCTCGGCAAAAAGACGCCAGTTCGGGTCTTTAATGGTCTTTTGCAACTCAGCCAGAGTCTCGGGCCCATGCGTGTGAGTTCGCGGGTCTCGCAAAATCACCAGATTCGGCTCCAGATATTTGGGAATCTGCTTCCTGGCAACTGAATAATGCATCAACCGGCGGGCATGATCAATCTCACGAACGCTTGAACGTGCCCATCCTATGACTTCTGTAGTCAATACGCTTTCAATACCCAGTTCGGCACAGATTCCTACAAGAAAAACATTCAAACCGACTGAATCGACATCTGTCAACTCTGTCACATTGCCTATGCCCATCATCATACGATCTTCAGAAAACAATCGCCTGAATGTTGAATAACGCTCAAGGCTGGCCATCAACCCATGCCCAAAGGGCTCAAGTATCGGATCAAGCCTGAATGCAATGCCTTTGTCTGCCAGCCAGTTTCTTGTCTCAACCAGGCTTTGTATGTCGTCAGGCACGTCGGGTATCGCCACCACCTCGACACCCCAGTCGGCAGCCTGCTCGCGGTTACTTCGGTTCACGCTCAGTACAAGGTCGGCCCCGGCCCGCGTAGCCTTGGTCACTTCATCAGGATTAAATGAATCGATTGAAACCTTGAAACCATTGCCTACAAGGGCTTTGACCGCATCAGACACACTGTGCCATGTCTCGCCTGGGTCACAGCCGATATCGATTCTGTCAGCACCACTTTCGCGATAATGCATGGCCAGCTTTAGGATGCCCTCGAGCCCCAGTCGTGGTGCATGATTGATTTCGGCAATGATTTCGAGCCGATGCTCTCCGTAATCGGCCGGTTGCTGACGTTCAAGCCCGAAATGGCGTGGCAAGTCACGAAAATCTTTTGGGCCTCGTTCCACAGGCACCTGCCACAGTTTTTCCAGAAGACCCAGGTCGCCTCTGACATGGCCAGGTATGACCACCCTGGTGATTCCGTCGGGGATTTCCTGCAGGCGGCGGCCAATCCACTCGGCAGGCATTAGCGCAGCAACGGAAATCGGCATAACATGCAACAAGGGTTCAATACCAGCCTTGCCGGCAATGTCGTCAAGTTGCCTGCGCAAGGCAGATTCGGCAAGCCTACCGGTCAGAAAAAGCACTTTTGGCCCGCCCAACTTGAATCCACCTTCCGTCACATCTGCCCGCCGGACTTTTTTCTCTCAACGATGACTAATTATTTTAACATCATCGAACAGCCCCGCCATTAACGCGAATGATCTGGCCTGTCATGAAAGAGGCTTCGTGCGACACCAAAAATTTACAAGCTGCAGCAATGTCTTCGGGCAATCCCCATCTTCGAAGTGGCGTTTCTCGAAGAACTCGCTGCTGCCAAACTTCCGGTGCATCGTCGCCCCAAGCTGTTTTGATCCACCCCGGCGCAATGCAATTTACTCGCACTACAGGTGAGAGGCTTAGCGAAAGGCTTCGTGTAAAAGCCATGACTGCTCCCTTGGTCGCTGCAAAAAGCTCGCCGGAGTCACCTTCCATGCCCGTTTCGGCCTGATCCCAGCCCATCGTCACAATAGAGCCCCCACCCCGTGCCTTCATTAATTGGCCGACTTGCCGACATGCCGAAATTGTTGACATAACATCAACATTCCAAAGACTCTGCAGCTTTTCTTGAAAGTCTGCATGGCGACTGTTGCCAGTTAATATATCGGCACCTGCCAGATGCAGCCATGCATCAAGGCCGCCCCATTTATTCCATGCCTGATCGACCAGCCTGTTTACCTCTGATGCTTCGGCCAGATTAGCCAGAAGTGAAGCAGAATCCTGGCCCAAAGTCTTGATCACTTCAGCAAGTTCTTCTGTGGCTTTTACCTTGTGGTAACCATGCACCAGCACGTCCCAGCCGTCGAGGGCCAGGTTTAAGGCCACACTTCGGCCAATGCCCGAGCTGGACCCGACCACTATTGCTTTTCTAGACCGTGTCATTTTTCTGCTCGACCTTGAGAATTTCTCACGTCTTTTTCTGAAGTTCTTTGCAAAATACCATATTTACGGAAAATTTTATCAGTATCAGTTTCAGTCATGACGATAACTCTGAGGAAGTGTTGCAGTTTATTCCTGTGGGGGGACTAACTGTAATCACAGGTTGTCGCATGTTGCGGCATTTGGCAAGGAATGCTTCATGGCTGCACGGAAAAGTTTCAACGAGGGCCAAGGGCCTTCGTGGAGAAACATTTACCATTACGGTTCCCAGTTTTTTTGGGTAATTGGTTTTTCAGTAGCCTTTTCTGTAAATTCATGGTCACAGACTCCCGGGCTCCACACTGTTCCTCCTTCTATTTCCTCGGCATCGGGACCAGTAAAACACGATACCAGGATTCGGCAGACCAACACGCCAGCACCAACAGTTGGTGCCCCTTCGTTAAATAGTCGTGAAGTGCAGCTTGAAAATCGGATCAAAGAGCTTGAAAAAGCCGCCGCCGAACGATCTGCCCGAGAAATTGAGCTTGAACAGAGACTTAAATCACTTGAAACTCTGCTCAGCCAGCCCTCTGCTGTTGCCTCAGTTCGTTTAAATCAACAGCCCGGGTTGCCTCGAACCGACTTACCTCCGGGCGAGGAGGCGTTGGTTCCACCCGGCGTGGATACCAATGCTTCCTCAAATCCGTTTCATCTTCAGCCTGATCTGAATGCTTCTGGAGATGCGCCACCCGGATATGATGTAGTAGAAGAGCCTCAGGGCGTACCACCAAAGTCATCATCCGATGCGGCATCGAACGAAAGGCCCCAGATGCCCTTTGTGCCCAAGATCAATAAAGGCTATGCCGGGGTGGGCCCAGGTTTCGTGTTGTCTTCTGATGACGATGAATTTCAGATACAGTTTCATAATCTGACTCAGGTTGACCTTAGGCAATACAACTTTCAGACCATGAACCCGACCCGAAGTACTTTCGGGTTTCCTCGACAGTGGGCCATAGTCAACGGGCGACTATCAAAACCGATTGAGTATTATGTCGCTTTAAACTGGGGTTTCTCGCAGATGAACCTGCTTGATGCCTTCATGAATATTCACTACGACGATCGGTTTCAGGTGAAAATTGGCCGATTTAAAACACCATGGAGCTATGAATTCTATGCTCTGCCGATTAATGGTCTGGTAAACCCCGAACGCTCGATTTTCTTTAACAACTATGGCCCCAACCGCGATACGGGCCTTATGGTTTGGGGGCAGGTTTTCGACAAAACAACCGACTATGCTGTCGGTGTGTTTAACGGAATTCGCAACGCATTCGTTGATAACAACAATGCCAAGGAAGTTCTTGCTTATATAAGTACCAGGCCTCTTGAAAAAACCGGTCTTGATGCATTTAAATACTGGAATATTGGCGGGTCTGGCTCATATAACGTATATAACGGAACTGCTCGTCCAGAAGTTTTCCGGACTAATGTTCCTTATCCAGGCGACTCGACCGTTTCACCACAATGGTTGGTTCTTAACAGTAGCATACTTGAATTTGGTTCGCAGAAGCTCTGGTCGTTACATTCGATCTGGTACTACAATCAGTTTTCTCTCCTTGCCGAATGGTACAGCGGTTATGAAACTTATGCTAAGGCAAAGGCACCGCTGAAGGGCGACCAGGTAGCTACCGGTGGCTGGTATGTTCAGGCTGGGTATTTTCTGACGGGCGAAAAAGTAACTTCGCGTGGAATGGTTTCGCCCCTGCGTCCTTTTAATCCAAAGTCTGGTGATGGCCTGGGTGCATTCGAACTTGGATTTCGCTGGGCGAATCAGTATATGGATAAATCCATTTTCAATTTTGCGTCCGCTTCCCGATGGACAAATAATACCGATGTTGTCGACCTCGGCTTGAATTGGTACTGGAATGAGAATATTAAGTTTTACATTGGCTGGGAACGGGCGATGTATGGCAAGCCAATTCAAGCCGCCCCCGGGCTCACAGCCACTTCTCCTCCTTCTTACTGGATGAGTTCAACTGACATGCTATGGCTGCGTGCCCAGCTTTATTATTAACCTGATTCAAGGCGATTATCTCATGAATCAAACAATTTGATCTTGATCGATTAATTGTAATATCCAGCATAAAAACAAATGAACTTTTCGAAATCTGCGATATAAGTTATTGATACGTTATCGAAGTGACAAGGAATGACTTCATCTGTAACACGTTGAATTCCTCCCAAGATGTTTAAATACTGCTCTGATTCTGATTTAATACGATTCAAAATAGCGGCCATCATTGGGCTGATCACATATTTTACATACACGGCCAATGGACGTTATATCGGTGCCGGCGACTGCGTGCCGGCGTCGATAATTCCAATATCTTTGGCCAGAGGCAATGGCCCATGGCTTGATAGGTATCGTGCATTTATCGAGGACGATCAGGGCCGCTTGCCCGGCTATTGCGAACTATCGCGAGGGCATGTCGTTTCACGATATCCAGTTGGCCCGGCGCTTGTTCTGGCACCTCTGGTCATACCCCAGGTTTATTTATGGGATCAATTCGATCCGGGCTGGGATTTTGACCAGAAAAAATTTCTTCATTATTCACGTCGAATGTCAAAAACTGCTGCCAGTGTCTTGGTCGCAGTCAGCATCAGCTTGATATTTTTCTGGCTGAGCAGTTTTGTTTCCTGCCAATCAGCTCTATTAGCTTGTCTTGCTGCCGCTTTTGGTTCGGGGTTGTTTCCCACGGCCAGCCAGGCGGGGTGGCAACATGGGCCTGCTGTTATTAGTCTGATGGTGGCAATCACCTGTATTCATTTCTTTTCAGCAAGTCGTTTCGCACTGGTTCTGGCCGGTACGGCAACGGCGATGACTGTTGTTTGTCGATTGACCGACGTGCCCATCGCAATAGCAGTCTGGCTTTATGTCACCAGACACAGGTTTCGGGATTTGCTTCTTTTCAGCTCTGCTGCGTTAGTCATTGCAACAGTTTGGATGACATGGAACATCTATTTTTTCGATCACCCAAACGGGGGTTACAGCGAAATCGAAAAAATGCATGGCTGGGCTCACGGCGTAAAGGGAAGCTGGGCAACCCCTTTTTTCACTGGCCTGAAGGGCACCCTTCTGAGCCCAAGTCATGGGTTGTTAGTCTATTCGCCGTGGGTTGTTGCTTCACTTTCAGGCCTGGTTATCTGCTGGCGAAAGACTGATTCGGATCAGCATAACCTCAAATTACTTAAATATCTTTCGTTAAGCCTTCTACCTACACTAGGTTCTGTTGACAATTACCTCAAGTGCAGTATGATCGAACCTAACAGTATGTATCCTAGAAAGTTAGCTGCCTTTTTATCATAACGTGTTGCAATTTTGCGATAGTGCTTCAGTTTGTTGAAAGTGCGTTCAATGATATTTCGCTCTTTGTAAAGATGGCGATCATAATCAATTACGGTCTTGCGGTTTGATCTCGGTGGAATTACATGTTGGGCTCCACCGTCAATGATTGCTTGTCTGAAATCATTACTGTCGTAGCCTTTGTCAGCAATGACATTTTCAGCAGGAAGTCCCACGATCAATGACTTTGAGCGTTGAGAATCGTGAACTTCGCCGCCAGTCAATTCAATTCGAACAGGATTACCATACGAATCAACTGCAAGGTGGATTTTGGTACTGAAACCGCCTTTGGAACGGCCTAAAGCCTGATTTTTTTGCCCCCTTTTGCTCCAGCGGCAGAAAGGTGAGCTCGAATAACGGACGAATCGACCATAACCCATTCAAAATCGCTTTCGCGTGTCAAAATATCCAGGATCTTGTTCAGGACACCTGATTTGACCCAGCGGTCAAATCGCTTGAACACAGTGTTCCATTTGCCGAACTCTTCAGGCAAATCACGCCAGGGACATCCGGCTCTGGCCATATAAATCAAAGCATCAAAGAATAAACGATTGTCTTTTGCAGTCACTCCTTTTGTACCATGTCGTCCCGGCATATGGTCTTTGATGACATTCCATTGAGCTTCTGTAATTGCGTAACGTCTCATCCTGAGAGGCCTCCTTTGTTTTAGGTGGCCATAGAATGCCTAACTCCTTCAATTTGTCAAGATTAATGTCAACAGAACCTAG
>JBEITT010000148.1:0-8857 GCA_040374745.1 Planctomycetaceae bacterium
CGATGAAGACAGGCTGGTCACCTCCCTCGGCCTGACTTACATCCATCTGCCCGTCAACTGGGAAGTGCCACTTCGTGCCGATTTCGAACGCTTCACCCGTCTCTTGAATGCCCTGCACGGAACTCCAACATGGCTCCACTGTGCCATGAATATGCGTGTCTCCGCATTCGTTTATCTCCACCGCCGCCTCACTCTTGATCACGATCACGCCACCGCTGCCCCACCCATGCTCGCCATCTGGCAGCCGAACGAGACATGGCAGGCTTTTATTGATAGCATCCTGGCAGGCTGAGCCAATTGTAGTTCCAAAAACCATTCGCCACACCTCGCCTGAATCCAGCCTCACTCCCCCAATCAACTTATGCCCACGCACATCACCCAGTCGTCTGCCCGAATTGGTCGGCAAATTTCCTGAAAAATCTGATTTTTCATGGAACAAAAATGAGTCTCGCTGCGTATAAATAATGTGTCATATTCTATCGAAATTGAAAACCTGACAGGGAACGATATGAATCTCGATTCACTGCCTTTTTCCGTTTCACCCGTTTGCTTTGGTTTGTTCTTCACGCCGGTTTCTCATCGTTAATCGCCTGATTCTTCAGCCCTCGACGGTCAAAAGGCAAGGCAATTCAAACCGCCAGGCCTCTTTCACTCATCTGGGCTGAGTTGCTCATCCTGTTCCAACTTCCCTGCACCCCAAGCCTGCTATTGCCAATCAGGCATTGAAGGCTTTACCAAAAGGAGTTTCTGCATGAGCCGCTACCTGCACCCTGATGAAATGGGCAAGATTGAACCCGGCTTCCGGCCCCGCGAGGTCCGCCGCTGGAAAAAGCTCGCCTGGGAATTCGGCTGGGATTTCAAAACCATCAAAATCGGTGAAAAACTCTGGCTGATTGAATTGTCAAACGAGGTTGACGGCGAAAGGGTCTCAGTCAGGCTGGAAAATCCCCTCGAAATCAGCCGATGGTGGATGCTCAACATTCGAATCCCCACCGTCAAAGCCGATGAACTGCTTCACGCCGTGATTAACGACCTCGAAGACGCACCCCGCGAATGGCCCTACGAAGAGACCGACGAATCCTGATGTTCGTCAGTTGACTTGGCTTACAGCTGTCATCTTCACACTCACCAAAGGCGTGGGCTTCGGCCCTCGCCTTTTTTTATTGGCTCCCCAACGCCTTGATCAGGCTGGCGTTCATGTCGTCCACCGTCCAGGCCCCGCCCGATGAACCCTGGTCAAGCCTCAGCAGCGTTCCATCCGGCCCAATCACCGCCGTCACCAGGTTATGAATTACCTCTTTTTCGCCTGGCCCATATGTCAAACCCAACAGCGGCCCGAACTTGCCCAGCTCCTCATGTGTGGCCACACCAAATGTCCACAAAGGCATCTTCGCTCCTTTCGCCGCCGCATGTTTTGTCAGGGCCTCGGGCGTGTCGTGCTCAGGGTCAAAACTGATTGACAAAAGTCGCACTGCATCGCCCTTGCCTGTCGCCGCCAGACGTGCGGCCAGTTCGCCGAATTTCCTGTCCATCATCGGGCAGAATGTCGGCAGCGGGCACCGCGTGTAAATAAATGTCAGCACCACCAGCTTGCCCCGATAATCACCCAGTTTTGCAGGCTTGCCGTCCTGAAGCGTAAACTTGAATTCCGGCACCAGTTCTCCGGCAATTAAGGTCAGCGGTTTGGCCTGAACTTCCACGCCGTTGGCACCGAACTTAATTGACGCCGGCGGGGCCGGGTTGGTTATCACCAGCCCTTTCAGCTCAATATCATCCGCCTTCACCAGCAGTTCGCCTTCCACCTCGTCGCCTGGATAAAGCTCGCCCAGCACCTCCTGCCCCTTCAGGTCAAAAGGCATTGTCATGGCCTTCATGTATCCTGGAATTTCATCGTGCCGAATCATCACCTGGCCCGATTGCTTATCAATCTTCCGCACAATGCCCCTGAGCTTGTAACTTTTTACTGTTTCGGGCTTTTTCTCTGTATCTGCGGTATCCTGGCCTGCGTTCCGGCCTGTTTTTCCTGCGTCATTTGCTGCCTGTCCGGCATTACCCGCTCCAGTCGGGGCCGAAGTCAAAACCACAACCGATTTTGTGCCGAAAACGGCAATCAGCCCGACCAGAACCACCAGAACCAACAGGACTTTCACGATCTGCCGAATGTCCATTGTCATTTCTCCAGCGGGAACTGGGCGTCAACTGGCAGGCCCGAAAGTTCGGTCAGGAAGTTCGCAAACCGCTCGGAAAAAGCCTCAGCCAGGGCCTTACCCTTGTCAGCTGTTGCCTTGTGCGGGTTGCCTGCCCCTGAGTTTGTCGTCAGGGCCTGCCAGGGCCTTGAATATTCCACCCAGCCCTTACGCAGGGCCTCAATGGCGGCCGGCCGCATCGATCCATCATCCGCCCGGTCCATTGCCACCAAGTCCGGCCTCAGGTGCAGCATCATGCTCGTTTCCAGCTCGTCGGCATGGTCGCCGTCAAGGTTTGTGAGTATCTCTTTCTTCAGGTCGCCAATCATCCGGAACCAGTGGCAGATAAACATATTCACACTTGTCCGGCCATACCACTCCCGTAAAACCCATTTCAGGTCGTTGCCGCCATGGCCGTTTAATATCACCAGCTTCTTCACACCGTGCCTGTCCAGCGACTGGATCACATCGCCGATGATCGCCCCGACAGTTGAAGGATTCAGGTTGATCGTCATCGGAAAATCCATCAGGTTCGTCTCGGTGCCGAAGGGAATCGGCGGCAAAAGCCAGACTGATGCCCCCTGCCCTGTGGCCCTCTGGCAGGCCATCTCGGCCAGCGACGACACTTGAAAAGTGTCTGTGCCATAGGGCAGGTGCAGGTTGTGCGGCTCGGTTGCCCCCGTTGGCAACACAGCCACATGCGCCGGCCCCTTCTGCCGCACGTCAAATAGAGTCGCTTCCGCCAGATTCCAGCTCGTTCGTGAACTCATTTTTCAGGCACTTTCCACTTTTTCCATGCCATTTCGCCTACACGTTCCCACACATTTCTGCTTTAATGAACGTTCATCCAGAATAAAAAGCCACGGGCATTGCCGCAAGGCCCGACAGAACCGGCAATTTTTCTGACAGCACCACCTGCCACGAGCCAATATCATGAAAAGCTCCGAAGCCGTTAATTACTATTTCAACCAGGCCGCCGACTCGCTGGGCCTGAAAGAAAGCCTCCGAAGGCTTCTGATCACACCCGAAAGAAGTATCAAGGTCGAAGTCTCCATCCCTCTCGACAACGGCGAAATCGGCAATTTTGTCGGCTATCGCGTGCAGCACGACTGCTCTCGCGGGCCCTTCAAGGGCGGCCTTCGCTACCACCCGCAGGTTGATACCGACGAAGTTACCGCCCTGGCCAGCCTCATGACATGGAAAACGGCCGTCGTTGATGTCCCCTATGGCGGCGGCAAAGGCGGCATTCAGTGCGACCCCAAGGCCCTCAGCCGCAGCGAGCTGGAACGAGTCACCCGCAAGTTCGTGCAGCGAATTCATGAATTTATCGGCCCCAAAATCGACATCCCCGCCCCCGACATGGGCACTGATGGCCAGGTCATGGCCTGGATCGCCAACGAATATGCCAAATTCCACGGCTTCGAGCCCGGCGTCGTCACCGGTAAGCCTGTTGACCTTCACGGCATCGTGGGCCGCGAAGAAGCCACCGGCCGCGGCGTGGCCACCATGGCCCGCGAAAGCCTGAAATTGATGGGCCGAACGACACAGGGCTCGACCATCGCCGTGCAGGGCTTCGGCAATGTCGGCAAGGCATCGGCCCTGTTCCTGGCCGAAATGGGGGCCACTATCGTTGCTGTAAGCGACGTTTCCGGTGGTGTTTATGAACCATCGGGCCTGAATCTTGAAGCCATCGCCGCCCATGTCCGATCTCAAGGAGTGATTGCCGGCTGTGGCCAGGGCAAATCGGTAACAAACGACGAACTGCTGACTCTGCCGGTTGATGTGCTGATTCCTGCCGCGCTTGGCGATGTGATTACCACCGAAGTGGCTCATGGAATCAAGGCCGCCCTGGTGGTGGAAGGGGCCAATAACCCGACCTTTCCTGAAGCCGATGAAATCCTGAGCCAGAAGGGCGTGGTGGTTGTTCCCGACATTCTGGCCAATGCCGGCGGCGTGATTGTGAGCTATTTTGAATGGGTGCAGAACCTTCAGAATTTCCGGTGGACTTATGAGCAGGTTTTGCGAGAGCAGGATTCTCGCATGTCTACCGCCTTTGCCCATGTGCACGCCAAAGCAAGGGAAAAGAATTGCTCGCTGCGCCAGGCGGCTTTTCTCATCGCCATTGAGCGTGTGGCCCGAGCGACTGAACTTGGCGGCTATTAAAATGCAACCGGCGCAAAACCCACCGCCGCTGCCGATCTGGGCAAGAGTCTTATTAAACCTGGGCAAGGCACTTGCCATTATTCTGGCAATCCTGGTTGTGGGCGTGGGTTCGTATGAATCGTCACGGGCCTGGCAAAGGCTGACGGGCATCAAAAACTCCGATATTCTGATGCTGCTTTCAGGCCTGCCCATGATCTTTGTCGGCGGTGGTACCGCTGCACTGGTTCTGATGACTGTCAATCGATTAGTCTTCCTACTTTTAAATCGATTTATGCCAGGAACCAACTGGCGAAACCACCCGGAATTTCTGGAATAATGCCGCACCAATCCTGCCTCAGTTTTTTTATTTCCAGGCAGACAAATTTTTAGCCTTCGTTAACATCAAAAATCTGCCAATCATGCCGGCCTGAACGGATCACTCGCCTTATTCAACCGGTTGCCTGTGAGCCGATCATTCAAAATGATGAAGAAGTAATTAATTTTTGACACGTTTGATGATTCAAGCACCTTGAATCTGACATCAGCAGCAAGGGCATTACGCAACAACAGATTTAACGGTAATTATTAATCAGAGATTTGAACGGCGAGGTTTGTCGAAAAAATCAATTCGTACCGACCAAAACAAAACCCCTCGAATTGTTCGAGGGGTGAATTTAGAGGCATGAATAACAATTCACGAAGTGTCAGGTGCCAGGCTCAGGCCATTGCCCGGTCTTTTGACCGGCTCAGGCCGTTAGTCACGCGGACATTGGCCACTGCCATCGAGATTCGATTCTTGGCAACTCGGGCGGCCGTGCCTGGGCGTTTCTCAACACGTTCTTCGGCACCGTCGTGAAGAAAGTCGAGGACTGACTTGAGCTGTTGCGTGGTGATCGGAATATCATACAATTTCATCATGACCTGAACTCCTGGGCAATGAACTTCCTGACATTGAATGTCTAAGATATAAGCAAGCCTGATGCCAATTATTCGAATGAAAAAGTATCTTTTGCATGATTCCGTGCAAATATTGCGTGAAGAACTTAAAAACGTGGCAGATTTTCAACATCCGTTTCTAATATCTTCACGACTGCCCAAAAAAGTTCAGTTCAGCCTGAAAGTTTCTTAAAAAAGATGCATAAAGATCAGGCACTATTTCATCAGGCTGTCTATCTGACTGGCCCGACCGGCGTGGGCAAATCGGAAATCAGCCTGGCACTGGCTCAACATCTTGGTGCCGAGATTATCGCGCTGGATGCGATGACTCTCTACAAGGGCATGGATATTGGCACGGCAAAACCATCACCCGAAGATCAGCAGAGTGTGCCCCATCATCTGATTGACACCGTATCGCCGCTTGAGAACAGCGACCTTGAGCAATATCTTGCCAGTGCCCGCAGCGTGCTTGAAAGAATTGCAGGCTGCGGCAGACGTGCGCTTTTTGTGGGCGGGTCGCCGCTTTATTTAAAAGCTGCACTGCGTGGTCTCTCTGAATTGCCGCATCGCGACGACGCCGTTCGTGCCCGACTTGAAGCTGAAGCCGCCGAAGTGGGTGTGCTGGCCCTGCATGCACGGCTGGCCGAAGTCGATGCACAATCGGCGGGCAAGATGGCCGCGACTGATCTGCGGCGGGTGGTGCGGTCGCTTGAAATTTATGAAGTCTCGGGTGGCATTCCGCCCAGCCAGTTGCGTGGCAGGCACGACCAGCCCGCCCCGCCGACAGTTCCGGTTTTCGCGCTGCTGCGTGATCGGGCAGTGCTTTACGACCGGATCAATCGCCGGGTTGACGCGATGTTTGCCGAGGGGCTGGTTGAAGAAGTCAGGCGGCTGCCCCAGCCTCTTTCACGAACGGCGGCACAGGCGGTGGGTTATGCCGAGGTGCTGGAGATGCTGGCTGGGCGAATGAGCCGCGACGAGGCGATGGAGCGAACCAGGCTGCGTACGCGTCATTATGCCAAGCACCAGCTTACGTGGTTTCGAAACCTGCAGGAAGTGCGTGGCCTCTCACTGGAAGGGCGGTCGGCGGACGAGGCGGTGGTCGAGCTGGTGCGGCGGATTGAACTGGTGCAGCAGGGCCAGAGTGTGCCCGGCGAGCCGATTCAGACTCTGCCGGGATAAGTTTTCTGGCAGGTTAAAATTCAGTCTGACCGCTGGACAAAGCCAGCCCGCCTGCACTAAGCTAATGCTTAATAAGTATTGGCCACCGGCGACCTTGGTAATGATTGAAAAGGCACAGCCCATGCACACTTCCAACTTGCTGACAAACCCACTGCTGGCCCAGCAGGCCAACGATGGCGGTATGTGGACACTTGTCGTGATCTTCCTGCTGATCGGATTCGGGCTTGTCGCCCTGTTCCTGCTGATCTTCATGATCAAGTATTTCAACCTTTATGTGCAGTCGGTCATGACCGGGGCCAATGTGCGGCTGACCGACCTGATTGGCATGACCTTCCGCCGGGTGAACCCGAATATCATTGTGCGTTCGAAGATTATGGCCGTGCAGGCGGGCCTGAACGACAAGGACGGCCTGACCACCCGCGCCCTTGAAGCCCATTATCTGGCCGGCGGCAATGTGCCTAACGTGGTGCGTGCCCTGATCGCCGCCAACCGGGCCGACATTCCCTTATCCTATAAAAGAGCCGCTGCGATTGATCTTGCCGGCCGCAACGTGCTGGAAGCCATTCAGACAAGCGTCAACCCGAAGGTGATTGACTGCCCCGACCCAGCCAAGGGCCGCCAGACGGTGGACGCCGTGGCCAAAGACGGCATTCAACTGAAAGCCAAAGCCCGCGTGACGGTGCGAACCAATATTGACCGGCTGGTGGGCGGTGCCACCGAAGAGACCATTATTGCCCGCGTGGGCGAAGGCATTGTGACGACCATTGGTTCGGCCGATTCGCACAAGAACGTGCTTGAGAACCCCGACCTGATTTCGAAACGGGTGCTGGAAAAAGGCCTTGACGCCGGCACGGCCTTTGAGATTCTCTCGATCGACATAGCCGACATCGACGTGGGCGACAACATCGGTGCCAACCTTCAGGCCAGCCAGGCCGAGGCCGACATGCGTGTGGCCCGGTCAAAAGCCGAAGAACGCCGCGCCTTTGCCGTGGCACAGGAGCAGGAAATGGTGGCCCTGGTGCAGCAGAACCGGGCCAAGCTGGTGGAAGCCGAAAGCCAGATTCCCATGGCCATTGCCGATGCCCTGCGAGGCGGCAAGCTGGGGATTATGGACTTTTACAACCTGAGGAACATCCAGGCCGACACCGAGATGCGAACAGCCATTGCCGGTGGCGGGAATTCCAGCCGACAAGCTGTTGGTGAACGGCCATCCTGACAGCTGAAAAAGGGCGAAACCGCGAGGGCCGCTGCCATGGATATTGAAGACATCATTAAAGCCATTGCGCCGTTTGCTTTCATCATCTTCTGGGTGGTGTCTTCGGTGCTCGGGTCAATCAAGCAGGGCCAGCCTGCCAAGACAGCCCGGCCGGTCTTCAAGCCGCCCTGGGCTGAGGCCAACGAGCAAAGGCCCTCGGCCAGCCAACCCCGACCTGTCGCCCGGCCGGCTTCAGTGTGGGAGAGCCTGGTGATTGATGAGGACGAGGACGAAGAGACTTACGACGAGTGGCGGCAGGTGCCTCCGCCGAAACGAACGGTGGAGCGGCCCATTCAGCGGAACATTGCCGCCGAACTGACGGCGATGGAACGTGTTCGACAACTGATTGAGGAGAAGGTGGCCGCTGCAAGAAATGCCGCCGGTCAAAGCACAACTCAGGCCGCAATCAACCGTGCGGAGGAGGAATCGCCGGACAGACAGAGCGTGAATTACAACCAGTCGGTCGTCGCAAATCTCAGCCACCTGGTCTCTGACCATGCCGCAGACGTACACCTCGGGCAAATGGGCGCCGCCCCGGCATCTGTCAAGGCAACCCCCCAGCCTTATGCTGAGCTGATCGGTCGCCTGAAAAAACCCGACGCCGCTCGCGATGCCCTGGTAATGTCTATCATTCTGGGTGAACCAAAATGCCGCCAGCAGAAGATAAGACATTGATAAACCCGCCCGTTTCGAAATAAACTGCAAACCGTTACACAGCAAGGTTTTACAACGCTTAATTACCGCCTGATTAAAGAGGGTTTGTGCCGAGGTGCTGGCAGTATGACTGACAGGCTGGCAGATTGAACTTTCAGACAGAGAACTTTAATAAAACTCAAAAGAATTGCATTAAAATCTAACAGTTGTAATGATCAGCGAAAAGCTCATGACAGACCTTCTCCGCAGAACCTTTTTGAGAGGCTTAAACTGCGGGGTTTAGAGCAGGTCAGCCGGTTGTGACGGCGGCTGGCTGGGCATGCCGGGCCGGGCTGGCTGGTGGCTCAAGCAGTTGCGACTCGACCAGCAGCACAAAAGTGGCGACCCTGGCACACTTCAGAACCTCGTCACCGAACAGCGGCCGGCCGAGCTTCTCCTGAATCATCCGGACATATTCCATGGCCCGTTCGCGGGACTCTGCATCTTTGCATTTATCACGCAG
>JBEITT010000126.1:0-13411 GCA_040374745.1 Planctomycetaceae bacterium
CCCACTTTTAATTCAATTTGATTGATTATTTCATTTAGTATGTATTTGTCATTGATGAATCTCTCACCAACCCCTCGACACCGGCCGGAAAATCCGCTATTTTTCGATGAATCACTCCGGAACCAAAAGCATAGTCCGATAAGAAATCACCAAAATGAGCGGTTTACTTCACGGCCCGAATTCGGGCCCCGACCAGCCGGAAGACCCGGTCGTTCAGGCGCGTAACTCAAAACTCGGCCTAAGGTTATTCGGTATCTACGGCGCGATTTATGCCGCCTATGTCGTCGTCGGGGCATTTCTGCCGGGAATCATGAAAGCCCGCCTGGCCGGCCTGAACGTGGCTGTGCTCTGGGGCTTCCTGCTGATTATCCTCGCCTTCGTTATGGCCATTGTGTATGGCCGGCTGTGCGACCGACCGGCACCTGGCAAAAGCGGAGCCGACAAATTATGAACGGTGGATTTAACCTTCTGGCTGTGATCGTTTTCGCGATTATTGTCGGCCTGACACTCGCCCTTTCATTCTATCTTGGCAACCGGGCCAAGTCGGCCAGCGGCTTTTTTGCCGCAGGGGGCGATATTCCGTGGTTTATCAATGGCATCGCCTTCGCCGGCGACTATCTCTCGGCCGCCAGCTTTCTCGGCATCTGCGGTATGATCGCGTTTTATGGCTACGACGGCTTTCTTTATTCCATTGGCTATCTGGCAGGCTGGGTGGTGGCCCTGTTTGTGGTGGCCGAGCCGCTGAAGCGACTTGGCAAATACACCTTTGCCGATGCCCTGGCCGCGAATTACAAGAGCCGGGGCATCACGGCCGCCGCCGGTCTTTCCACGCTGATGGTCTCGCTTTTCTATCTGATTCCGCAGATGGTGGGTGCCGGTGTGCTCGTCAAGCCACTTCTGGGCCTGCCACACTGGGCCGGGGTGGTGATGGTGGGCACGGTGGTGATTATCATTGTGATGTCGGCCGGGATGGTCAGCACAACGTATGTTCAGTTTATGAAAGGGCTTCTGCTCGTGTTTTTCAGCACGGTGCTGACGGTGCTGATCTTGCGCCGGGGGCTGGAAGCCACGCCGGTGGAAAGCCCTGCCAAACCGCTGGAAGTGCAGACGCAGGTGACCCGGCCCGATGGGCAGGTGCTGATTAACGGGCTGCCGAAGAATGAGGCGTCGCTGAGGCCGGTGGGTCATATCGTGACCCTGCCGGGCGGGGTGCAGAAGACCGGCCCGCTGACACCCTGGGGCTACCTGCAAGCCATTACCGACAGCGAGATTGTGACATGGTCAACGAAGCAGGCCAAAGCCGCTGACGGCACCGTTACGGTGACATACACGCCCAAAAAACAGAGCGGGGCCGACCTGCTGCAGCCGGGCAACCACCCAACCTTCGCCGGGCTGAAAGATGGCAGGCTTACTGAGAAGCTGAACTTCATATCTCTTTTGCTGGCATTGTTTTGCGGCACGGCCTCGCTGCCTCACATCCTGATCAGATATTACACGGTGAAGGATCCGGCAGCGGCGCGGAAGAGCACGATTGTGGGCATTGGCTCAATTGGCTTTTTTTATGTGCTGACACTATTTCTGGGTCTGGGGGCGATGACCTCGGGTTCACTGGATGTGACCAACAGCAACATGGCGGCACCACTGCTTGCCAGGGCTTTCAGCGACTGGCTTTTTGCGATAATTTCAGCGATTGCCTTCACCACGGTGCTGGGCACAGTGTCGGGGCTGATCATTGCAGCGAGTGGGGCGGTGGTGCACGACCTGATGACGACGGTTTTCAGGGTAGGGCTTTCGGAAGAAGAGCAGGTGAGCGTGGCGAAGCTGGCCAGCGTGGCGGTGGGTGCCATTGCGATTGTGCTGGGGATTGTGTTTGAGAAGCTCAATGTGAGCTATCTGGTGGGCTGGGCGTTTTCGGTGGCGGCGTCGGCAAATTTGCCGTCGCTGGTGATGCTGCTTTTCTGGAAACGGACGACGGCCAGCGGCATTATTGCGGCGATAGTGGTGGGCATGTGTTCGTCGCTTGGCTGGATCCTGCTGTCGTCGGAAACCTATAAGAATGTGTATGGGCTTGACCCGCTGACGGCGCCATTTCAGATGAGCCAACCGGGGCTGGTGACAATTCCGCTGGGGTTTTTGACGCTGGTGGTGGTTTCGCTTTTGACGGGTGGAAATCGGGAGTCGGGTGATTCAACTCCAGTGGCGGCATGAATCTGTCGATAAACAACGGGTGATCGGAAGCAGGTTTTTGAAAAAAACGGGCGAGTCGTGCTTGACAGAAAAAGGCTCGTCAGCTAATCTATCACATTCTTCGAATAACGATGTGGCGAGCGGCAATTTGTCGCAATAAATCGCAAGAGTTACAGGATCGCACGATCAGACCATGAAATGCTATCAGGCCAAGACCGACGAGTTGGAACGTCAGTGGTATGTGATTGACGCCACGGACGCAGTGGTCGGTCGTCTCGCAGCACAGATTGCACCGATTTTGATGGGCAAGCATCGCCCGACATACACCCCGCACATTGATACTGGCGACTTTGTGATCGTCACGAATGTGGACAAGGTTGTCTTTACGGGCAACAAGTGGGAGCAGAAGTCATACCAGCGATTCAGTGGCTACCCCGGTGGCCAGCGTGACGAGCAGGCGAAGAAACTCTTTGCCCGTCACCCGGATCGTATTCTGAAACTGGCAGTGGCACGCATGCTGCCCAAGAACAAGCTGGGTCGGCACATGTTGTCGAAGCTCAAGCTGGTTGTGGGTCAGAACCACGGTCACCAGGCTCAGAAGCCAACCACACTGGAAGCCGTGAAGGGTCGCCCGGCTGTTGCTGGCCGAATCGCGGCGGAAGTCATCTAAATCTTCAGTTCATCAAGGGATAGCAAAAAAGACTTATGAGTACCGCCGCAAAACCGGCTCCGAACTGGGGCACTGGTCGCCGCAAGACAGCCGTGGCACGTGTACGCGTGCTGGAAGGCACTGGCAAGTTCATCGTGAACAACTTACCGGTTGACGCTTATTTCGTTGACGAGGTTCACCAGTCTATTGTTCGTAAGCCCCTGGCTGTGACTGACATGGCTGGTCGCGTTGACATTTACGTGAAGGTGGAAGGCAGTGGCAAATCTGCACAGGCCGGTGCTGTGTCGCTGGGTGTTGCCCGCGGCCTGGTTGCCATGCGTGAAGATTTGAAGCCAGCCCTGCATCACGAAGAACTTCTGACTCGCGACAGCCGTATGGTTGAGCGTAAGAAGTATGGCCACAAGAAAGCCCGTAAGAGCTTCCAGTTCTCGAAGCGTTGATCTTCGCTTCCCAACAGATTTTTCAAAACGCATGGCAACCGCCATGCGTTTTTTTTTGCTGAACACTTTTTATCTTTTGAAGATTGTGATGACCCGGCAACCTCTTAAGTATGGCTGGGGCCAATCAGTCTTCTGCGAATTTCGGCGGTGCATTGCTGGATGTCTTCTGACCGGCCAAGGATGATCAGGCTTTCGCCCCGGCTGAATCGATGATCCTGTGGCGGTGGCACATTGACCCGGCCCGTGGCGTGGCGGATGCCGAGAACGACCGATCGAATGCCCAGCATCTGTGTCTGAAGCTGCTGAAATGTCATTTCAAGCACTTCGGGCAATTCATCCAGAGGCAGTTCGTGAACCTCAAGCTGGGTGTCGCCAATGCCGGTGTAAATGGCTTCGGTCAGCTCGACAAAGAGCGGATTGACCACCAGCGACGAGACTCGCATCGAGCCCATCGCCGAAGGCGAAACCACATGATTTGCGCCGGCCTGATAGAGCTTTCGGAGCGAACTGGCCTGATCGGCCTTGGAAATGATACGAACGCGGCTATTGAGCTGCCGGGCTGAGAGAGTGACAAAGACGTTATCAACGTCATTCGAAAGCAGGCATAGAGCATATTTGGCACGCTCAATGCCGGCGGCCATCAGCGTGGCTTCGTTCATGCCGTCGCCCTGAATGTGCGGCACGCTCAGCGACTCAAGCTCGTTGACCGTATCCTGATTGCTTTCGATCACGACCATCTCAAGGCCACCCTTGCGAAGACGTTCGACCGTCTGCCGGCCCATTTTGCCATAGCCGACAATCACAACGTGATCTTTCATTTCCTCGATAAGTTTATCCAACGACTTTCTCCCCAATGCCTTACGAAGACTGCGGCTGATCAGCACTTCGGCAATGGCCGAGACCATCAGCGCATTACCCACCAGGCCGCTGAGTATCACCAGTGAAGTGACAAGCCGCAGACCCGAGGTGTTAACCGGCTTTATCTCGCCATAACCTACTGTGCTGACAGAAATTATCACCATAAACAGGGCGTCGGAAAGGCTCCATCCGTAGAGCAGATAAGCCAGCGTTCCGACAATAATTGTGGCAAACAGGAGCCCGACACCCCAGACAACCCGCTGAAGCTCGAGCATTGTAGGCCAGTGACGCCTTAAGAATTTAGCCAGATCAGCAATAAAAACAGCGGGTTGACGAACTAATGTCAGAACGCCAAACCTGTGCCGGAACTTGTCAGATTTCAAACCTGAAATCCCTTCTGACACGGGTTTTGCATTTCAAGAAATCAGTTTCGGCGCACCCGCAGACGCTGGTTAAACGCCACCGCCAGCACGACCACCAGGCCCAGGATCAAGCCTTCTATCTGTGTGCTGTCAATGCCTTTAAAAGCGAAAGTACGCCAACCGGGGCTCAGCCATGGGGCATCGGAAACGAGCCTGATCCAGGGCAGAGAAAATTCAAATTCGCGAACGACCTGACCCGTGCCCTTGATGATGACCTGAATCAGCCCGAGGCCCAGCACCGTGCCACGAATCGAGCCCACGCCACCGGCCAGGCTACAACCACCGACGACAGCCGCCGTAATGGCCCATAGCTCGTAGCCCACGCCCAAAGTGCTTTGCCCCTGGCCACTTTTGCCCGTGAACATGACTCCGCCCAAGGCCGCCAGCATCGAACTGGTGCCATAGGCAAAGGCCCGCAGGCGACGAATCTTGACGCCGCTCAGGCGGGCCGCCGTTTCATTGCCACCCATGGCGTAAAGATGGCGGCCCAGTACAGTTAGGCCGAGAATAACGCTGAAGATAATGGCCGTGATGGCGA
Source organism: Planctomycetaceae bacterium (assembly GCA_040374745.1). Classification (GTDB taxonomy): domain Bacteria; phylum Planctomycetota; class Planctomycetia; order Isosphaerales; family Isosphaeraceae; genus QWQI01. The sequence continues at coordinate 5,116 of JBEITT010000126.1, forward strand.
AGACCACGACCGAATTTTCCCATTCTTTGCCCAGCCATCGAAAGCTGTTAAACGAGACATTGATCGACCGATTATCGCTCAGGATCGTTGAGATTGAGCGCAGGCCAGCCATGCTCGCCAGCGTGGTGATAAATGGCGGAAGACCAATCCTGTCAATTACTTGCGCATGAGCAACCCCAATCGCCAGCCCGGCAGCCATGCTGATGACAATGGCCAGGAAGACGGTAAATGCCCCGGGCGGGTTACCGGCATCGGCTGAGGCGCCCGGCAGCCAGCTTGTGACGAGCTTGGCGGAAAGCACCGAGGCAAATGCCGCGACGGAGCCGATGGAGAGATCGATTCCGCCGCTGATGATGACGACAGCGGCCCCGATGGCCAGCACACCGTAAAGAGCTATCTGGTGATAGAGCGTCTGGCGGCTGTAGCGGCTGAAGAAAGCCATCTGCGGGTCGAGCTCGTAAATCACGGCAAGGGCGATCAAAATGGCAATCACCAGGCCGGTTTCCGGGGCCCGGAAAAACGCCTTGATCGTGTCGGTCAGCAGGTTGCCGCGTCGGGCGGCCACGTCGGTCGGCGAACTCATGTGGATTTCAGGCCCTTGGACGCCAGCCAGGCTTTCATCTCTTCAATGGTCATAACATTGTCGCCCTTCACGGGGCTCGACTTGTCAGGCACCACAATGCGCACGCCGGTGTCGCGCACCTTGCCGTCGGGCAGAACTTCGGCAACCGACTTTTCGTCCTTACTGATGAGGGCTTTGAGCAGCTTCACGCCTTGATAGCCCATGTCGTAAGGATTCTGGCAGACTGTGGCATCGATATTCTTCTTTTCCAGGTGGCCCACGGCCAGCTCGTCAAGGTCGAAAGTGACGACGCTCACCTTCTTGCGAATTTCAGCCGTGCGGCTCACTTCTTCAGCAATTCGCGGGGCGTTGTAGCTCCACAGGCCCACCAGCACGCCCAGGTCAGGATATTTCGAAAGAGCCGTCTGCACATTCACGGCAGCCTTGTTCTTGTCGGTCTGGTCTTCAAAAATTTCGACCTGCGAGAACTTCGCACCGGCACCGGCGAAGAAACCGTCGCGACGCTCGCGGGCATTGGCTGCAGCCGCCGTGCCCACAAACACAGCCGACTTTCCGCCATCAGGACGAATGGCAGCCGCCGCCTTGCCGGCCGATTCACCGGCCTTGACGTTAAAGGTGCCGATGTAGGCCCGACGTGCATCAGCATTATTGGCGGCGATGTCGGAGTCAACGGTGATAACCACCTTGCCGGCATCTTTCAGGCGACGCAGGGCGTCAGCAATGCCCGGCGACTCGGCTTCAAAGACCGAGACGGCCACGCCGGCCACATCGTCAAGGCTCAGGGCGTCTTCCAGCAGTCGAATCTGGCCCTGGCTCTGCTGTTCGTTGCGTCTCATTTCGGCATTCACGCCAAATTCCTTTGCACCGTCCTGCATGCCTTTTTCCATGGCATTCCACCAGTCGGCATTGGAATTCGTCACGAAAATGATGCGGGGGGCGCTCGATTTACCGGCACTGGTTGCAGCCGAAGGGGGTGTGCCGGTGGAAGCGGCCGGGCTGGACCCCGGGGCATTATCAGCTCCGCCGCCACACCCGCTGATCATGACCGCGGGCAGAATGAAAGAGAGGCCAAAATAGCGATAAAGGCTGCGACGAGTTGCCACTGGTTGTCTCCCACGAGAACGCGATGTTGCCGCCAAGAACAAGCCGGCATGTGAGTAAGGATTTTTGCCGAATCGTTCGGGGTTGTTAGACAGACCAAGATCATAACGAAAAAAAGTGCCGAATGCGAGGGTTCAACATGGTTCAAATCACATCGTTGCTCTTGATATTTCCGATTCTGCCACGAACGATTAAATTGAGCGGATCTGAACCGTGATACGAGACCTGTGGAGCCAGCCAGTTTCATGAAACGATGGACGGACCGAGTTTATGGCGATTCTAGGATCAATCACCCTGACGTGCTGGCCCTGATCGAATCCCCCACTTTCCGCAGGCTTGCCGGCGTGATGCAGTCGGGCCCCTCCGCCCTGGTTTTTCCTTTCAAAACCGTCAGCCGCCTGGAACACAGCCTGGGCGTTTATCTGCTCCTGGAACGGCTTGGAGCAGGCTTTCAGGAATGCGTCGCAGGCCTGCTGCACGACATTTCACACACCGCTTTTTCGCATGCCATTGACTTTTTAATTACCTCAGAAGAACAAAACCACCACGAAGGCCTGAAGGGGTTGTTTCTGCACCGGCCGGATATTACCAAAGCCCTTGCCCATATGGGCTTTAAGCCAGACGACTTTGAAGACGACTCACGCTATTCACTGCTGGAACAGCCATTGCCGGGGCTGTGCGCCGACCGCATTGATTATTTTTTGCGTGACGGCCTGGCCTGTGGCGAGATTGGCCAGCCCTTTGTGAATGCCTTTCTGCGGCAGCTTGTGGTGATCGACGGGCGCATTGCAATGTCAGACACCTGTTTAACTCAGGAAGCGGTCGAGCTTTTTGACAGGATGAATCGCCACTGGTGGGCAAGTCTATCTGAATCATTCATTTACAACAGATTTGCCGAGCTGTTGGGGCAGGCCATGGAGCAGGGTGTGATCAGCGAGGAAGACTTGCTGACCAGTGATGCCGAGGTGATCGGGCGGATCGAGGAATCAGGTAATTTATTGCTGCGAGAGAGCCTGAACCGGATTCGTGGCTTTTGCCCGTCAGAACTGGCGGGCTTTGTGCCCCGCGTGGTGCCGAAACACCGGTGGATCGACCCGCCTGTGTGGTCGCACGGGCAGCTGGTGCATTTTTCCAGCCTGAATTGATATTAATGCAATCTGATAAAAATCAATATGAATAAATTTCTGCCCGGGGAGAGAATTCATGTCGCAGGAACTGAACCGATTTATCGAAGCCCAGGAAGGTCATTATGCTGATGCCCTGGCCGAGATCAGAAACGGCCGGAAAACGACGCACTGGATGTGGTTTATCTTTCCGCAGATTCAAGGGCTTGGCAGCAGCGTGATGGCGATGCGATATGCCATTGAAAATTACGATGAAGCAGCAGCCTATCTGGCCCACCCGGTGCTGGGGCCAAGACTGATGGAAATAACCTCGGCATTAATGAAATTACATGATCTTTCCGCCCACCAGATTTTTGGCACGCCAGACGACATGAAGCTGAGATCATGCTGCACACTTTTTGCAGCTGTCTCGCCCCCGGGCTCGGTTTTTGTGCAGGTGGTTGATCGCTATTTCCATGGCAAGCTTTGTGAAAGAACCCTGAAACAGCTGAATCCAGATTAATTTAATTGATTTTACACATGAAATATATTGAAACAAAACAACGAGACAGATCAGGGCAAAAAAACCTTTTTAAACTTCAATCAAAGCAAATATTTTATGATAAAAAGACTACGTTTAATACAATTTAACAAATGCAGACCCGGAATGAAGTCCGGGTCTGAAATTGCAACAGGAAAATACAATCTGTGGTAATTGCCTGATCAGGCAACTTTTTTGGCGGTGATCAGCGATTCAATTGAATCGATTGTATCCAGGTGGTCGGCGCCGGCTTCGTGTGCTTCCAGGGTGACTTCGAAATGGTTTTCCAGAAAAACAACCAGTTTCAGCGTGCCGATGGAATCAAGAATTCCGCCGGTGATCAGGGGCGTGTCACTTGTCAGATTTTCCGGATCTTCGCCCGGCAGGAAATTGTCAAGCACGAATGATTTGACGTCGGTTGCAATCTGGCTCATGATTTCAGCGACTCCATCGATGAAACTGGGGGAGAAACAGAATCGGCCCGGGCCACTGGAGAAGCAGCCTGGGACGGGAGGATTACGACGCGGCCCTGTGCCGGTCGAATGTGTGGCTGGAAAATACTGGCTTCAGGCTCGTGGCCAATGACCCTTCCTCTGGCGAGGCTGATTTCAGGCAAATCAAGCCATTTCAGAATTGTCGGGGCCACATCCTGCACGTGGCCGCTGATTTTCTGCCCGGGCTCGATTCCGGGTCCGCTCAGGGCGACGATACCCGTCTTTGAATGAGTGCCCGGCAGTTTTGCATCAAAAGCCTGAACCCGGGCCAGATCCTTACCAGGCCATCGTGAAAGCGGATGATAGCCATCAGCCGGCACCGCGATGATCTCGGGCCAGCCTCGGGCCTTCGTGTCAATGCCCCAACGCCGCGCCACTGGAATCACGCTGGAAAAGATTGGTTCGCTTGTGGCCGGGTCGGCAATCAGCCGGAATATTTCTGAAATTTCATCTATCAGACGGTCGGCCTGCGACGCGTTGCCCACCGCCTTTTCTGCCAGATAAACAAGCCCGGATAACCGCCCGAAAGGTGCGAAAGCCAGCGATCGCGACGTGTCGCAGCGCATGGCCAGGTGCAATGGACGCCCGAAATGCGAGCCCAATAGCTTTCGGCCCACCCAGTTTTCAGCCCGATATACGGCTCGCCTGCTGCCTGAAATGAGCCCATCAGCCAGCCCCTGACCCCGCTGAATGCCATGAATCCGCAGAATGCCGTTCACATTGACCACAGCCCGGCAGCGAGTAAACCCGTGGTCAGAAACCACCATCAGCCCGGCACCCCTGGCCTGGGCAAGCCCGGCTATGTAACCGATGAATTCATCGAGCCGACGCAGGGCCTGGTGCACCAGTGCCAGCCACTCGGGCCGGGCCAGTTCCGATGCAGAATCGTCTACCTCAAGTTCAGGCCACATGCGATGCAAAAAGCCATCAAGCTCCTGAAGGTGTATCGCCAGAACCGACCAGCCAATTTCAGTTTCAGCCCCGGCCACAACCGCTTGAATCTGATCAAAATACTGAGAAAACCGACGCACCAGCAGTGTCAGTTCCTCGGTACCGGCCGGCCTTTTCTTCCAGATGGATCGAGCACCAAACCCCGGAACTTTATGGCGCAACCGCTTGACCAGCCGTGGCGGGCCCTGCCATGAGGCCGCCGGGTTAGGCGAATCCGAACCGCCCAACACCAGCCCCGATACACCCGACATGTCATGCGCCAGCGGCAGATGAATACTGATAACCTCTTTGCCAGCAAAACTTAAGATATTCCAGAGATGCTCAGCTGAAAGGCAGCGATGATCGGCCGGAGCAATTTGTCGCGAACCCGGCCGCACAAATTCATTGTCATAAATACCATGGCGGGCCGGTGGCTGGCCTGTCATCATGCTGGCCCACGAAACCGAGGTGGTTGCGGGTTCGCTTGTGTAAAGTTTACCGTGGGCTGAAGTTGCCATCACCTGAGCCAGATTCGGCAAAAGGCCCCGGGCCAGGCATGGGCCAAGCCAGCTTTGATCGCCGCCATCGAGCCCGAGCAAGACCAGGCGGTCAGCCGGTCGCGTCAGCAACATCTTTTGACCCTCCATGGTCTTACGTTCTATTGGGAGTCGATTTTGCGGTATTAAAATCATGCCTGGCCAAGCCAGAATGGCAGGCACTTTTTTTACGCACAGCTGTCCATTCAACCCGAATCCGGGAAATCGTCAAGATCGAATTCATCGAATCAGATCAAGAATCAAAACAGGCTGGCCGATGAAGCGAAATTTTCGCATAATAAAATGATTGATCCAGCCGGGCCACCATGGCCCACCTTAACCGCCTGAAAATTCAATTCCGGGGTCACCTCAAAATGCGTGAACGGACCCAAACCGAAGTGCTCTCAGCCGACTTTCTGGAAATTCGCCAGCGAATTCTTGATCTGGCTGCCATGCTCGACCGCTATGACGCTGCCCACACAGAGCCCGGCCGGGAGACTGACCCCCGGCTGGCCCAGATAAGCGAAGGCCTGAAGGCCCTGGGACTAAGCGATCGCAGCCGCGCTGAGGCCGTTCAGCAGATTTTTTCGCTGCCCTATGACCAGAACTGGCTTGACCGCTTTGAACTGAAGAAGCGGTTTTAAGGATATTTGTCGATTATAAAATAGTCTGCAGTAGATTGAGGTAATGATGGCACGCTATATCGACCCGCACATTCACATGGTCTCACGCACCACCGACGACTACAAGCGCATGGCACTGGCGGGCTGTGCCCTGGTCAGCGAACCTGCTTTCTGGGCTGGTTTTGATCGTTCCGGTGTGGAAGGGTTTCGCGATTACTTTCGCCAGTTGACAGATTTTGAAGCCAGGCGTTCAGCAGCTTATGGTATCAGCCACTATACCTGGCTTTGCATTAATGCCAAAGAGGCAGAAAATGTATCACTTTCCCGAGAAGTGATTGCCATGATTCCCGAATTTCTCGACAGCCCTACCGTGCTGGGTATCGGTGAAATCGGCCTGAATAAAAATACGCGAAATGAATCGATTGTATTTATTGAGCATCTTGACCTGGCAGCCCGCACGGACGAGCTGATTCTGGTGCACACACCGCATCTGGCCGACAAATATCAGGGAACTCGCATGATTCTTGATATGCTGCGGCAGGACAGCCGTTTAAAACCCGAGCGGGTTTGCATTGATCATGTTGAGGAGCACACGATAAAGCTGGCCCTTGATGCCGGGCACTGGGTGGGCATGACGCTCTACCCCATTACCAAATGCACGCCGCAGCGGGCGGCAGACATGGTGGAAAAATACGGCACTGACCGGATCATGGTGAACTCGGCCGGCGACTGGGGCCATTCCGACCCACTGGCCGTTCCGGAATTTATTTTCGAAATGAAGAAACGCGGACATGCCGATACTGACATCGACAAAGTTGTATTTCAGAATCCACTGACATTTTTTCGTCAGGGCCGACGCTTCAAATGGTCGCCCACATCCTGATAGCAATAAATCTGACTGGCATAATCATTCTCAATATTGAAAGTCTCATGATATGTCTCACCGGTTACACCTGCCAGCTCTGTTAATCGGCATAATTCTTGCCATTTCAGCCAGTTCAGCCCGTGGTGGCGATATTCGCGTGCTGGTGTGGGATGAGCAACAGCCTGAACAGAAAAAAGCCTATGATGGCGGCTTTCTGGGCGATGCCATAGCGAATCATTTGAAATCAAGGCCGGGACTGATTGTCAAGTCGGTAAACCTTGGTTTGGCAGGGCAGGGGCTGGACGAGAAAACACTTGATGAGACAGATGTAATCATCTGGTGGGGGCATATCAAGCACGATTCCGTGACGGATGCCAACAATAATGCCATCGTAAAGCGGGTTCTGGCAGGCAGATTGCAATTGATTTCGCTCCATTCTGCACATTATTCCAGGCCTTTTATGAGCCTGATGCATGAACGGGCCAAATCCGATGCCCTGAAAAAGATTCCGGAAGCCGATGTAAAAGCCGGAAAAGTTGATTTCAGCCTGCCTTTAAAGCGTGGATCAGTGAAACCTGAATCACCCCTGACGCCACGCATTGAAATGCAAAATGGCCGCTGGACGCTTATTCCTCCGATCTGTGTTTTTCCATCATGGCGCGCTGATGGTGCGCCGGGCCACATTACCACAATAATGCCCGATCACCCTATCGCCAAAGGCTTGCCGGCCAAGTGGGATGTCATACAGACTGAAATGTATAATGAGCCATTTCATGTGCCCAGGCCCGACACTGTAATCTTCGAAGAACGCTGGGACAAAGGTGAGTTCTTCCGCAGCGGTTGCATCTGGAAGGTGGGGCAGGGACAGGTGTTTTATTTTCGCCCCGGGCATGAAACATATCCCGTTTACAAGCAGCCAGAGACCTTGCAGGTTCTGGAAAATGCTGTCAGGTTTTTAGGAAAATGAATTCGATTGCAACTGTTGAGATTGAAATTCAATCAACGCCTGAAAAGATATTCCAGGCCTGGGTTGAACCTGAAATACTTGCCCGCTGGATGTTTGGTCCATCCGTGCGTGAAGAATCAATCATCCATTTAAATTCTGATCCACGCCCGGGTGGCCTGTTTTCATTTCTTGTCTTACGAAACGGCATAGAAATTGACCATGTCGGGAAATATCGCATACTTGAAATTCCAACAAAATTGCAATTCACATGGGGTATCGAGCAGATTTTAGATAATGATTCGATTGTTACGATTGAAATCTATGACAAAGGCCTGAGTTCACTGGTTAAACTTCAGCATGAAATGCAGCCGGAATGGGCGGAATATCTGGACCGCACACGCCAAGCCTGGGAAAAAATGATAAACATATTGAAAACAACACTTGAAAACCATGATTAACTAAGGTTTAAGATAAAATTAAAATTATATCAGTTTAATTCTGTTGTTCAGAAATAATCCGATCCAGTTCAAACAGCAGATGTTCGCGATTGGAATAGGGGCCGGGAGAATATCCC